>JALHNT010000006.1:0-34094 GCA_022843385.1 Anaerolineae bacterium
GACCCCCATTTCCGCGGCTGCTGCCTCAAGCCCAACCGCGTTGATCCGCTCGATCTGGGCTGGCGTCGGCGCTTCCTTTAACCGTTTCACTGGTGCCATATATCTCACCTTTCACTGAGATATGTCTCAGTTTTTCGATAAAGTTACTGAGACGTGTATCAGTATTGTGCTACATATAACAGTGAAATGCAATTGCATTTCAGTTTAGAATGAAGGGGGGTTGCCGTGAGGAGTTGTGAAATGAGTAAAGATAGATTGCAGCATATGATGCAAGTGCGCGGATTGAACGTTGCAGCCCTTGCCGAGATTTCTGGCATTTCTGAGCGCCATGTTTATCACATACTCAGTGGCAAGGGCGGCCTGAGTGATGATAGTTTGTTGCGGTTGTCTCAAGCCTTGAGTTGCAGTGTCGATTACCTGTTGGGCTTAGTGGATGATCCGACGCCCCATTTTCGGATTGATAACCTATCCGACCGCGAGCGCCAGATTCTCGCGGCCATTCGGCGTGGTGACAAACTGACGGCCATCCACATCCTGAGTGAGCCGGAGAAAATGTAAAGCCCCCGTGTTGGGGGCTTTTTGCTTGATATAGTGTTGTGCAAGGCCGCTCCTGGTGAGCTGGTGTCTTAAGGTTCAGACAATCTATTCCGCAGTAGAATCAGGTCAAAGCATAGGAGAACCTCATGAACTTTGACTTCCGCCGCTTCTGGCGCTTCTACTGGAAAGTGAGCCTCACCTTCGTTCTGCTTTTCCTTGAATTCACGCAATTCACTGTCATCTACACTCGAATACCTGGGCTGTTTGTGATTGCGTTTTTTTGGCACAGCCTCATTGTCTTCGCTCTCTATCGTCTTTGGGCTTGGCCTAAACCTAAGGGCAATTCACGCCCAACCCGTTCAGACGAACAGCTTCAATCCTGAAATTGTTGAAGCCCAGCGAGCTATCCAGCAGCATTTCTAGCCGGATGGTGATGGTTGATACACTCTGTCCCATGCCATAGCTGCGCCCGAATGATGTAATCGCCGTTTGTGCTGGCAAATTAACCACGTAGGCTGATAATTCGTCATTGTCCAGGATGATACGCCCTTGCAAGACCGGTGGCGCAACATTTGACCGACCAAACGAAACATGGATTTCGCTTAGTTGAATAGGTGATGGGAACGTTCGGCTGATTTCAATGGTTTGCTGCGTTTCGTTGCCTCTGAAGTATGGTGAACCTTCCAAACCGGCAACCATTGTCCATTGCTCAGCAGCATTAGTATCGAAATCGAACAGGCAATCACAGTCGAAAGTGTCACAGTCTCCCGTTGGACAGAATTTCCCAGCATAAAGTGCTGTGAGCATGTATTCCTTGCTCAGGGCGAGCAGTATGTCTGCTACAAACGATGCGATTCCCCCGCCAATTGCCCTTATCTGGCTGGCAATGTTTTCGATGCTGACTTCTGCGGATAGTGACAGTCCGCAAAAGATCGCTTTGCGAAGTGCATCTCCCAAAAGAAAGTCACGGAATTCATTGATACCAGTGTGTCTAAAACCATCGAACGGAAACGCTATTGGTGCTGATGTCCACAGGCTGCCGATTTTTTCAATGTCAACCTTGTCAAACAAGGCTTCAAAGTGCTGAAATTTTCGCTGAGCCGCCAAATCGACAATCGTTGCTCCAAACGCATAGAAGCCGGAGAAATAGCCGTATAGATCACCAACCAAACTAATGGTGAAATCGCCTAGGTCCCCTACTGGAAGGTCGATGAACTTCAGTTGCGAGTTTTGCTTTTTGCTTAGGTGTTCAGCCCACCAACACTCGTTCCCGAACATCATGACGTAGGTTAGCCCCAGCGCCCGGCCAAAACCATTCAATTCATCCTGTAGGCGCTTTGCCATGCCACACAATTGTTGAGTGTCATAGGCGCTGGGAGCTAAAAATACTGGCAGGTCTGATCCCGCCCCTTCACCAGGCGGACCCTGCTCGCCCTGCTCACCAGGCGGTCCTTGTTCACCAGGCGGACCCTGCTCGCCAGTGTCACCCTTTGCGCCGTTGCACACCGTGACGAGCGGACGCCAGTCGTCTTCTGGCTCAACCGTGTACTTCCACTGGATGACCTTGCCACCGGCTGCACAGTCAGCGAGCTGGGCGTTTGTCGCTCGCATCTGCGGCGTTTTGCCGTCTGTGCCGTCTTCGCCGTCCTCGCCATCCGTGCCGTTTTGCCCCGGCGCTCCGGGCGCTCCGGGTGCTCCGGGTTGGCCGGGTGCTCCGGGTTGGCCGGGTGGCCCGGCTGGCCCCTGTGGCCCTGGAACAGCGCAATCGGTCAGGCTGCCAACCACAATCCAGGTTTCGCCGTCATAGCTGACTTCAAGGTTGCAGCCGTTCACACGAATGTTTTTGATGCTCATTGTCTCTCCACAGTTAGCAAACAGCGTGGCGAACATGCCTTGCAGCCGCTCAATTTGCTGAATGGCGCGTTCCTGGTCAGTAGACCAGCTATCGGGCTGCTTCAGGACTTCCAGCGCCCCCAGAATGTGCGGGATCCACAGCGCGTTGACCGATAGGCAGGCCATCGGACTGTCGAAAATGTCGCTGGCTGGGGCTGGGAGCGGGTTTTGGCGCACGGCGAAGGGATACTTAAGCTCATCATCGCGCCAGCGGATAAATTCGCGTTTATTGAGCTTATCAGACCGCGATGGCCGCCGGGGTGCTTTTTTGCCCATTTATGACCGCCTGAACCGTTTCTCAGCCCGGCTGAACAGACCGATCATCTTGCCCCGGCTATCGACAAATTCGCCGTATTCGCCCGGCCAGTCAGCTAAATCGGTTGGGTTGACCAGCAGCCCGACGAAAGCGGCCAGCGCCGCATTGTCGGCTTCACTGAGGGTGGTTCCCGTGTCGAACAGCGCATGGTTGAAAGTGGGAATCTCATGACGAAAGCCCACCGGCGTGTAGCCGGCCCGATTGTCGGCGGGATAGATCAGCAGCGCCCGCTCTTCAACATCGCTGTTCAGTTGCGGCGCGATTTTGATGCCCGTTGGCAGCGTCGGCTGAATAGAAATGCTGATACTGACAATCGCGCCGGTGACGAGTGCATCCATCCGCCGCGCCACTTCCTGCCAGTATTCGATCACATCAGTCAGCTTATCATTCAGTCCGCCGCCGTTCAGTGAACTCCAAAAGGTAACGGATGACTTCTTGTTCTTCCGGTCTGCGACCGTGAACGTCACCAATGCTATTGCCATAGGTTGTCTCCGAAGAATTCAGGGGATGAATTAAAGGCCACCAGGTGGCGGGTGGCCTTTCAAGCGCGTTAGGCGCGGCTGGACTGGAACTGTTCCTTGAAGGCATTGATCGCAACAATGTCCTCGTTGCGCTTGTCCGAAGGAACGACCGTGCCGGTGCCGCCGAGCGGGGCAACATCGATGCCGCCCGTCATCGCCGCAATCAGCCCTGCAACCGGCGTCGCCGTCTGGTCAACATCCCGGCTGCTCTGCGAGACGAACGACTCGTTGAAGGTGGGGATGCGGAACGACGTGAGGTTGTTCAGCGACGTGCGGAACTGGGCAAAGGCGCCTTCCTCAACGTCGCTGCCGACGCTCGGAACGCTTTGCAGGGTGACAGGCAGCGGTACCGACAGCACGATGCCAATGCGGGTGATTGCGCCGGTGACGAGCGGATCCAGGATCTTGCTCATCTCGCTGGCGAACAGGATCGCATTGGCCGGTGTGACCGCCTGCGGAACGTTGATCTCCATAGTGGCAGTCGCGTTCTTGCGATCGCGGACCGTATACAGAATCGACAAAGCCATAAAGTTTCTCCCTCGATGTTATCCGTGAGTGGGTGAGGTGAGCGACGCTGATCTAGCTGCTGCTGGGCAGCTTGTAAATCAGCACGGCTGGGCTGTCCGCGCCGGTGGCACGAACAAAGGGCTTGATGACGCGCCGATCGCGCAGATAGGGCAGCAGAGTGCCATACTCGCTCTTCCCTGCCGTGTCCAACTGCTGGACCAGGTCATTGTGGGAAATCTCACCGCCAGCCGCCTGGATGACGCCGGTGACGAATTCCGCTGCCGCATTTTCGTCGATACGAGCCATAGAACCTCCTTGTGGGTAAACAACATGTCCTTAAGGACATTTAAACTATAACTTAGTCAAGTCAAAAACGGTGTAGATGTTCTATTGCGCTGCGGTTGGGACATTAGAGCCTGGGTTCAGATGCCTAGCTCATTCATAATCCGCTTGCGCTTGCGCTCCCAGTACCATGCCCGCTGGTAGCACGCATGGGAACAATACTTGGACTGGGTGTTCCAGAAGAGGTAGTAGCCGCCCTTCACCGCGATCTTGCGCATTTTCACCAATGGCTTGCCGCACTGTTTGCACTTATTGATTGGATGCCTCATGTTAAATCCCTTTCTGACTAACCAACCGTGCCTTAACCCGTATATTACCAGCAATCCCGTTCTATTCGCTTACAGTGTTTCAACGAGCGTCTGGAGGTGTGTATCGTGGAAGAGCTGATAACGATTGTCAGAAACATTCTGGAAATGGGCTGGCCTGCCATTGTCCTCATCCAGCTTTATGTGATCTGGATGGACAGTAGGCAGCAGCGCAAGGTTGATTTTGAGGCCTATGAGCGCATAACCCGTGAGTATATTGATGCGCTGCGTGAAGTAGCCGGTCTGCGCACGGGAACCATGCCGCTGCCCCCGCGCCCGCCCACCCTGCAACGTGTTGAGGAAGCCTAACCCATGAGCCAATACTATCCCCTGCCCAGCGTCGCATCACCGGCTGCCAACCCAGCCGAAGCACGATGGTTCCTATTCTCGGCTGCCGTCTATGCCTTATGGCAGCGTCAACCCTTCGCAGAGGATGACCGTGAAGCCGGGCGCGATTATGTCGAGAAGCTGCTCGATTGGATTTTTCAGGTACAGGAGTCAACCATGCTTATTGGCACGATCCAAGCCTACGCCGGGCTGAATGCCCCGGCCAAGTGGCTGAAATGCGAGGGACAAGTTGTGAGCCGTGTCGCCTACGCCGAACTGTTCGCCGTGTGCGGCACAACCTATGGCGCCGGAGATGGCAGCACAACCTTCAACCTGCCTGATCTTCGGGACCGGGCTGCAACTGGCGCAAGCCCGAACTATGCACCAGGAGTGAAATATGGTGAAGCCAGCGTTGTGCTGACACGTGTACAAATGCCCTCACACCGGCATTTCAATCAATACGTCAGTTCAGGCTTTTTCGCCTGGACAGCCACCCCATCAACGCCCGGTGTTGGTGCTCAACTCTACACTTCGATAGCTAACACCCCAAACATAGGCAGTACGCAATTTACAGCGTTCGATGGCGATACCCAGCCTCACCCCAACCTGCCGCCCTCGCTGGCACTCACGTATCTCATCTATGCGGGCGTCTAGGCTCTGGCGAGAAAAGCGAGCGGGCGGCAAGCTGTATCTGTAACACTTGCCGCCCGCTCGCTGACACTAAAATTCCCAAGCAAAATGTCACGAGTTCGAGTCTCGTTACCCGCTTAGTATTGAAATCTTGTCGCATCCGAACCCCATCCAATTATTTTCCATAATTTACTTACCCTGTCTGTTATCTTGAATTATTGATAGCGAAATACACCACCCTGAATATCCTCTTCGTGGAAGTATTATGAGATTGAAGCAGTCAAGGAACGCCTCTCAGGAAGCATTGCTGAACTCGATCAACTCTGGATACACACTTCTGAATTTTATCGTTGGTGATTATTCACATAAACGCGTTTCAGGCACCTTCATCCCCTCAATAGACATTGACGCTTATGTAGCCAAACACAATAAATGGAACCAAGAAGTAGAGAAACTCCTTGATTCGATTTTCCCTACACAACTTGAAGTTAATCAGTTCCGTATTCCAAAGCAAAAGGCCTCTATACGTGAAGGAAACATGTATTGGTCCAATCTAGTCTCCAAGATTGAGGGACAGATCGAACTACTGCTCAACATAATTCATGTAGGCATTGATCGCTACACAGATATTCCTCTAAAAACCCGCTTATATGTTGAAGACATAGATAGTTTTTGTAAAGTGAGAGATGTTAATCCAAGTTTAGTTGCCCAACATTTAAACAACGGTTATTTTGATGTTTCTGAAGACCTTGTCCAAACAGCCATTGAAAGAATATTGGGTGAGAATTTCCACAAGAAGGATTGGGGAGGCGAAACAAGTGATCTTTTCACATCAAATCTCCAAGTGAATGGACATAGACTGCAAGCAGCCTTTATGCTCAAAGGTCATGGATTAAAGAGCCACGTAATGCAATTGAAGGATTGTGGTAAAAATGGAGATCAAATTGTCCGACTCATGGAGTCTCCTGCCGATCTTTATGTTGTTCAGTTCGTTGGGACCATAAGCGAGACGGTTGTAAAGGATATTGAAGGCAAAATCCTGCTTAAGCGAGCCAATGGACACGAAGCTGTATTCTGCATTATTAACGGAAATGATACAGTAAGATTATTCAAAGCTTACGGAGAAATATAAAGGTGATTTGCACCATTTTGCGAGATGAATTCATCTTGATTTAACAATCAACATCAATCACGTCAGTTTTCATTTGTCCTGATCATACTCAATGTAATTTTTCCCAAAACCGTCAGATAATGGAATTATGTTCAGAATAGATAAACGGTAATGATTTGCTATGCCTTCAACACGCAAGAGTAGCATCTTAGATCCAGATTATCGGCGCAAAGGCTGGAACAAGAGCAGATTTGCTCCCAAGAACTCCAGTCTGAGCATCACAGGATTGACAACACTCGTCACCTTTTCATTCTTCTTCGGCTTATATTTGATTCCCGGGATAAGGCAGTGACTGCAAGCTCCTGAAGTCTTCTATCCCGTTCTGGTCGGCGCGGGAATATTCTGGCTTGCATTGGGACTATTCATCCGACGCAAAACGGCGAGCTCTATTGCGCGCCAGTCGCAAACGACTATAGGCGACAAAAGCGCAGCTTCTAACAATAAAAAAACGGATAC
This sequence comes from Anaerolineae bacterium, assembly GCA_022843385.1. Classification (GTDB taxonomy): domain Bacteria; phylum Chloroflexota; class Anaerolineae; order Aggregatilineales; family Phototrophicaceae; genus CFX2. The sequence continues at coordinate 7,006 of JALHNT010000006.1, forward strand.
ACTGCCGCCGGACATGGCACCAGATTCAGAAGCATTAACTGACGTTAGAACCTCGACACCGCGCACATTTGAACATGAAGTCGCATGGTTGATTAATGTTCTGACTGAACACAAGGCTATTGTCATCGGTGGAGCGGGTGATGGTGGAGTAGATATTAAGGTCTATGACGATGATCGGTTAGTTGGAATCGCCCAATGCAAACAGTATGATCCGCGTCATGCCTTAGCCCCAGGTCATGTACGAGAACTGTACGCGGCAAAAGCACAATTCGGTGTGATTAAAGCATACCTCGTCACCACTACTCGCTTCACCCCGGATACGATCAACGAAGCGGAACGGCTGAACATCGACTTGATTGACGGTGAAAAACTGGAACGGATGCGAACGAAAGCCCGACAGATCGTTCGATCACGCGATGAGCGACTGTCAATGAACGACACGTAACATCCTAAAGCGTTAAGTTGTAAGATACGACAAATCAAAAAGCACCTCTTGTGAGAAGGGCTGCCCCACATACGTCTCAAACAAAATAAGGACGTAGTAGGGACACAATTGGGACACCGCTTCCCCTCATTGTGTGCTACTCTGAAATCAAGCTCAGGACGGCGGACACGCCGAAACACCCAGCAAAAAACAGTCAGAGTCGTCACCAGCAACTCCGAGCACGGCAGTTCGCTTGCGCTCGGGATGCGCCAATTTTTATGGAAAGCCCATCATGCCCGCACTGACCATAAGCACTTCAATTAGCGCCCTCATTCACGGGTTCCTGCTTTGTGCCAGCATTATCATGGCATTGGGTCCACAGAATTTGTTCATCATCCGCCAGGGGTTGCAGAGGCGGCATGTGTTTGCGACCGCTTTCTTCAGCACCTTGGCCGATATTGTCCTGATTACGGTGGCCGTTGGTGGTTTGAGCGCGGTCATTGCCTCAAGCGACCACTTCCGCATCGCCATCACCATCTTGGGAATGCTCTTTCTGGTCTATGTTGGCGGCAGCGCCCTGCTCCGCGCCTTCCGCAAAGGCTCGCTATCACCCAAGCTGACCGCTCAGGAAGCTGCCACTTCCGGGGTTTGGACAACCATCATCGCAGCTCTGTGTTTTTCCTTGTTAAATCCCGGCCTCTATATTGACACGCTGCTGATTATTGGCTCAAGTAGCCTTAACTTTTCTGCATCTGATCGGCTCTTGTTTGCGATTGGCGCAATGCTGGCCTCCACAGCATGGTTTTTCACACTCTCGTATGGAGCGGGCAAGCTAACTCCTGTATTTCAGTCGCATCTCGCGTGGCGTGCGCTGGATATGGTCAGAGGGGTTGTCATGCTGGGCATCGCCAGCACCCTGGTTTCAACGCTTGCTCCCGTTCTATAATCGTTCAGCTTTATTCCAGCCCTGCCCGCCGCGCTTTTGCAGCCGCATCCAGGCGGTCGCTCGCTTCCAGTTTTGTCAACACTTGTGATACATAATTGCGGACTGTTTTGGGAGACAAGACCAGCTTTTCAGCAATCGTTGGATTGTCATCGCCAGCAGCGATCAGAGCCAGGATGTCCAATTCGCGTCGACTCAGTTTAGGCAGTTCGAGGCTGCTGTCCGCTGGCTTCGTTTCCATTTGTGCAAACCACTGCATGATATGACCAGCGATGCGCGGGCTGAAGACCGCACCCCCGCTGGCAGCAACCCGCAGCGTTTGCAACATTTCATTGTGCTTGATCCCCTTCAACACATAACCAGACGCACCTGCCCGCATCGCAGCAAACACCGATTTGTCGTCTTCAAACATAGTCAGGATCAAGACGATCACATTCGGATAATGCTGTTTGATATGGCGGGTAACATCAATGCCGTTTTCACCAGGCATGTGGATGTCCATCAGAATCAGGTCGGGCGGATTGTCCGCCAGTTTATATAGCACGCCCTCGCCTGACTCAGCTTCACCAATCAAGGTCATATCGTCCGTCGACTCGATCAACAAACGCAGTCCATCCCTGAATATCTCGTGATCATCAACAACAAAAATTTTAATCATAGTCTTTGTTATCCTTTGGATCAGCTTACTTGCAGCAGCGGCAGCGAAACCGACAGACGGGTTCCATGCGGCTGAATGGGGGCAATGGCAAATACCCCACCCAGTTCCTCTGCTCGTTCACGCATGGCGGTTAAGCCCACCCCTGCTCGATGCTTTTCGGGAATACCAATTCCATTATCGACGATTTCGATTTGCAGGTGGTCGTTTGTCGCAATCAATCGTGCATCACAACGGGTCGCCTGTGCGTGTTTGAACACATTATCGAGCGCCGTTTGCATGATTCGAAACGCAGCGACTTCGACAGCCGCATTCAACGTCGGCAGTTGTGGCGGCAAACTAAGCTTAATCTCCACAGCACTATCAAATTGGCTGACGAAATCACTGATCGCCCCACTCAGCCCTAATTGATCGAGCATGGGCGGTCTTAATTCATAGACAAGCTGACGAATATTCGTGAGCGTTCCTTCGATCCCGCTCTGGAGTTCATCAAGGATCTTGGCAGTTTTTGCCGGATTTTTCTCCAACAGATTTTGTGCAGCCCCTACGCGAAACATCTGGGCAGCCAGTGTGGGCCCCAGCCCATCATGCAAGTCGCGTCGCAAACGACGGCGCTCTTCTTCTCGCGCGGTCACAAGTCTCTGCCGTGAGAGTTGCAGTTCGTGGTTCAAACGAGCCTGCTCCTCGCCATAGAGGCGGTATCGATTGAGCAAGCCGTTATAGAAGGCATTGGAATAGCGCAGCATAAAGATCATGATCAGCATAAGGATGAAGAACTTTAATGTGGTGAACTGTGTGGAATAGGTGAGGAGTGGTGCCACCGGATCGCCAATGATGTCATGGTATAGGACCCACCCGAGTGTGACAGTCATGATGCCGAAAGAGATGTACATCCACCGCCGCCATCCATAGAGCAGCGCCAGAAAGACGGCAACCAACAGGGCAATATCACCAAAACCGCGTGTACCCCCATAGAGAACAAGGACGGGAGGGACTGCGCAATGGATGCATACAACATAGATGCCCTGGGCGAGGCGAGCATGACGTGTTCTCAGGAAGTAGAGATTTACAAAACAGATCGTGAATAATGTACCCAGAATCACGAACGATAGCGGTGGTGTTGGATCATTCATGATGCGACGGGCAATGCTCGTGATTGCCAGAACAAGGATAGTCGTCACGAAAAATCCGATCCATAGCTGTTCACGCAGGCGGTTGATGTTGTCGCTATGAAGATCCGGGGGTGCAACGACGGAAGGTAATTGTGTTGCGGGTGCAGACATCATCTGCGACTCGTGACTCACCATACATCATCTCCAATTTAACTTCCCCGGTTCTATAAATGCTGCCACATTTGCTTGAATGGGCGAATTCGGCATAGAAATCTGGTTTCCTGACGGCACCAAGGGTGCCAGAAATCAGCCAATGGCTTCAATATCTATCGGGCTATGCATAAGGTCTAGAAATGACTGGTCTTGAGACCGAAACGGGACAAGGTGACCCGTAGGCCACCTCGATTAGATACTTTTGCTGTACTGCGATCAGTCACATCACGGACACTGGCTGATGATCTGGATGAGCTGGTCAAGAGCGCCCTGTGACTCAGGAGGAACGGATCCCGAGATACTTTGCAGCATGGCAAGGTAGTCCTGGCGACTCATACCCGATTCGGCCAATGCCTGATCGATGGCCGGGCAGAAGAAAGCCGGGTCCATACCCGCCAACGCGCCGAAATTGCTCAGGTCAGTTATGCCTCCAGCGGTGCCACCTGTCGGCTCACTCGCCTGCGCCAGGTCCTCCTCGGATATCGGGTCTGCAATGGTGATGCTTTCCGGCAGAAGCGTGATCGGCAGAGTTTCCAACGGGGTCTGGTCATAGGGTTCCGGTTCGCCCGGTTCACCGGCAGCCTGGAGGTCATCGTCAATCGGAATCTCCACCTTCGCCCCAGCGGGCACCGTCACGCTGGCTCCTTGTGCACTGACCACCGCCTCGCCTTCCACCACGCTGACGCTCATGCTCGCGCCCGGCTGCGCCTGAAGATAGGCCGTCGAGCCAAGCTGAATATCCACATCGTTAGCGCGCAGTTGAATCGTTCCCGCGCCCGCTGGCGTCTGGATCAGGATGCCATCGCCAGGGGCTTCGTCACACTCCACCCCGCCGACTCCGGCTTTGAAGTAAAACGCCTGCATCGGTTTGAACGGGATTTCGTTATCGCCGGGATCGACCGTCGTCAGTTCGGATGCGTCATCTGAAAATGTGACCAGATCAACCCGCACCCAGCCCAGCGAGTCACTGTCCGGCAGTTGAATGCGGAGCCAGGATGCGTCCTCATTACGACCATTCGCCAGCGCCGTTTCGCCCTGTGCCAGGGAACCGATGACACGGTTATCGGTCGAAGGCCCACTGCGAACATTGATGCCCCCGTTGGCACTAACCTCAAAAGTTCTAAGGTCGGGAGCCGAGGCGACGGCGTTCTGGATTTCGACATTACCAAACAAGAGCAGGGTTACATTCTGCCCCGGCAGCGAGTCGGGCAGGTTGGCCTGAAGTTTCATCAGCGCCACCCCCCACTGGTTGTCCACCGGATCAAGCGAACTGAGGCGCAGCGTTTCGATGTCGGCGATATTCGCCAGATCTCCCTGCTGCTCGAAGACGAAATCCTGAATCCCCTCACGCGGTGTCGCATTCACTGCGATGTTGCCATAACACGCTTGATTCCGTCCGATAGAGGCACACACGTCGTTGACAACCGTGATGGTCTGCTCAACGAGCGCACTACAAGTATCATCCTGCGACAAGACCGTTCCGAATGACAACAACACACAGAGTATAACCAGCAAATGGTAGGACTTCATCGTATTTCCCTCCCCAAATCCCCAGTTGCAGTCTAGCATCAATTGCGACAGCGCGTCAATTCACTGGAACGATATGATCCACATCGAACATAAGGAGGTGTAACGGGACACTTTACCCTCAGGGCAAGTGTCCCGCACAGAGGATTCGTAGAGGAAATTCAATCAGTCGTTGGCGATGAAGACCGACTTGTATTCGCTGTAATGTTCCAGCGCGGTCATGCCCTGCTCCCGCCCCAGCCCGCTGTGTTTGACGCCACCAAACGGCGCTTCGATATGCACACTGCTGCTGCTGTTGATCGAGAGCATCCCGGTTTCCACCGCCCGCGCCACCCGCAGCGCCCGCCCGATGTCCCGCGTCCACAGTGAACCGGAGAGGCCATAGGGCGTGTCGTTGGCGAACTGCACCGCCTCGGCTTCGCTGTCGAACGGCATGATGCAGACCATTGGCCCGAAGATTTCTTCCTGCATGATCCGCATCCCACTGGTGACATTGACGTACACCGCTGGAGTCAGATAATTCCCTCGTGCCAGATCGCCGCTGGTGGGGACTTCGCCGCCGCACAGTCGCTTCGCCCCTTCGCTGTCGCCAATGTGGATGTAGTTCAACACCGACTCGCGCTGCTGCGGCGTAATCAGCGGCCCCATCTCGGTCTGTTCATCCGCCGGATTGCCCACCTTCATCGTCCGGGTGCGGTTGACGAAGCGCTCAACAAATTCATCCATGATCGAACGCTCGACCAGTATTCGACTGCGTGAACAGCAGTCCTGACCAGCATTGTCGTAGACCGAGAACAGCGATGACTCGATGCACACGTCCAGGTTGGCATCGGCGAAGACGATGTTAGCCGACTTGCCGCCGAGTTCCAACGATACGCGCTTGATGCCTTCCGCCGCCTGCTTCATCACCCCCACCCCGATCTCGGTGGAGCCAGTGAAGGAAATCTTCCGCACCAGCGGATGGGTCACCAGTGCGCTGCCGGCCACGCTGCCTGACCCGGTGACGACGTTCAACACCCCCTCCGGCAGTCCGGCTTCCAGCACCAGATCGGCCAATGCCAGCGCGCTCAATGGGGTGACGCTGGCCGGTTTGATGACCACTGTGTTGCCCATCGCTAACGCCGGGGCAATCTTCCAACCGGCGATCACTAACGGAAAGTTCCAGGGGACAATCAGCGCGCACACCCCCAGCGGCTCGCGGAAAGTCATCACGGTGCCGTTGGCGTTGCCGGGGATGGTTTGCCCATGAAATTTGTTCACGGCTCCGGCGTAATACTCGAAGGTATTCGCCACCGCGCCGATCTCGCCGCGCGCCGCGCTGATCGGTTTGCCGCCATTGCGCGACTCGATCTGGGCCAGCAGCTCGGCCTTCTCACGGATTTTGTTGGCGATGCGCTGCAATAACTGCCCACGCTCACGGCTCCGCATCTGCTTCCATGCCCCGGTGCTGAAACGCTCATGGGCCATTCTCACCGCCTGATCGACATCGGCTGCCGTCGCCTGCGCCACCTGCGCCAGCACGTCGCCCGTCGCCGGCTCATAGACCGCTGTCGTCCTGCCATCGGCGCTGGGGAGTCGCTTGCCCCCAATCGCGAGTCCTTCAAAGGGTTGTGTCATACTGATTACTCCGGCGTCACATAGGCTGCGGTGATGCCGCCATCGACCAGGAAGTCGGTGCCGGTCACAAAGGACGATTCATCCGAGGCCAGGAACAGGGCCGCATTGGCGATCTCGGCCGCCTCGCCGAAGCGCCCCATCGGAATATGCACCAGACGGCGCTGCTTCTTGGCATCGGTGTTGAGAAAGTTCATCAGCAGTTCAGTACGCAGCGGGCCGGGACACAGCGCGTTCACCCGGATATTCTCGCGGGCATGGATGATCGCCAGTTCGCGCGTCATCGCCAGCACGCCGCCCTTGCTGGCAGTATAGGCAATCTGTGGTGTGGCCGCCCCCAGGATCGCCACAAATGACGCCGTGTTGATAATCGAGCCACCGCCTGCCCGTCGCAAAGCTGGGATGCCATACTTACAGCCGAAGAATACCCCCTTCAGATTGATCGCCATCGTCAGATCCCAGATGGCCTCTTCCGTCGTCATGGCATTGTCATCGTCGCCATGCATGATGCCAGCATTGTTGAACAACACATTCAGCTTGCCGAAGGTCTGCTCCGCCACCTGCACCATACGCTCACTGTCGGTTGCTTTGGAGACATCGGCATGAACATAAACCGCCTGTCCCCCTGCCGCCTGAATGTCAGCCACCGTTTGTTCGCCGGCTGCGTCCGCCACATCAGACACGACCACCGCCGCGCCTTCTTTGGCGAACAGCAGCGCCGTCGCCCGTCCAATCCCGTTCCCCGCGCCGGTAATCAGCGCGACTTTATCCTTGAGACGCATACGAAACTCCTGATGGTAGTAGTGTGAATAACCCTAGATCTGCTCGAAATAGCGCGCCCGTTCCCAGTTGGTCACGGCTTTATCATACGCGGCCTGCTCGGTCTTGTAGAAGTGCAGGTAGTGGTTGACGACATCTTCGCCGAATGCCTGCCGGACGAACGCACTTTTCTCCAGTTCGGCAATCGAGTCGCGCAGCGTCATCGGTACTTTCGGCAGATGAGCCGCCGAGTAGACATCGCCCTCAAAGATGGGTGGTGGCTCGATTTTGTTGCGAATGCCATCCAGCCCGGAGGCCAGCGCCGCCGCATAGGCCAGATAGGGATTGATGTCCGCGCCCGGAATCCGCGACTCGATTCGCAGCGAGGCATCATGCCCCACCACCCGGAAACCGGCAGTGCGGTTATCATAACTCCAGGCCAGGCTGGTCGGTGCCCACGAACCGGACTGGTAGCGTTTGTAGGAGTTGATGGTCGGCGCATAAAACGCCATCATCTCGCGGGCATGGGCAATCCATCCGCCGAGGAACCACCGAAACTCATTCGAACCCTGCACCGGCCCCAGCTTTTTCTTGCCAGCAAAGAGGCTCTTCTTGCCCGCCGGGTCCCACAGACTCAGATGCATATGGCTGCTCGACCCGGCCGTGTTGTGATCGTATTTCGCCATGAACGTCACGGCGAGACCGAGTTGATGTGCCAGGTCCTTGAAGCACTGTTTATACAGCGTATGCCGGTCTGCCATCACGCCCACTTCGGCATAGCGAATGTTCAGTTCATGCTGCCCCGGCCCCCACTCACCCTTACTGAATTCAACCGGGATGCCGCTGTTTGTCAGGTGCTTGCGCGCAGCGGCATTCAGAATTTCCTCGCGCGTGCCTTGAAGGATGTGATAATCCTCAATGTACGCGCCAAAGGTCTCCAGTTTGAGATACTGTTTTTCCCGTGCAGTTTTGTAGGTCTCTTCAAAAATGAAATATTCCAGTTCCGATGAGGCTTGCGGCAGATAGCCCATCTCGGTAGCGGCCTTCACCTGACGGCTGAGGATGCTGCGCGGTGCCACTGGCACCGGAGTGTGAGTCTTTTCGTTATAGATGTCGCAGATGACAATCGCCGATTTGTCCAGCCAGCTCGCCACTCGCAGCGTGCTGAGATCCGGCACACAATGAAAATCGCCATAGCCCCGTTCCCAGTTGGCATAGGTGTAACCGGGTACGGGTTCCATCGGCAGATCAACCGTCAGCAGATAATCACAGGCATGCATCCCCGCCCTGGCGGTATGATCCAGGAAGAACTCCCCGGTCACACGTTTGCCAAAAGGACGTCCATAAAGATCAGTGAACTGTGTCACCACCGTCTCAATTTCGCCCGACTCAACCTTGTGCTTGAGTTCATCGAGCGTCAACATGCCGCGCAAGCGGTCAGTCGCCATATCAGTCCCCCTCATCATGACATTAACAATGGCTTAAAATGAGCCAAGAGCATAACAAATGACCGATGCCTCTTCAATCGTGGTCTGGGACTAAAGGATAACCAATATGTCGAACGCCATCATCACTTACCTGCAAGAACAACTTCCCCACTTTCTGGCCGACCTTCAACAGCTTGTCAGCCTGGACTCGTATTCCTATGACCGGGAAGATGTCAACCAGGTGGTGGACTGGGTGGAAAAGCGCGTACAGTCGATTGGTTTTCTGGTGCAGCGCTTCCCCAATGCCGACGCAGGTGATGATCTCCTGGCAACCCGACGCGGCACTGGTCAGGGTCGGGTGCTGCTGCTGGGACATTCCGATACCGTCTTTCCGCGTGGGACCACGGCAGCGCGTCCGATGCGAATCGAAGGCGACGCCATTCTGGGGCCAGGCACAGCCGATATGAAGTCCGGCTATCTGGCTGGCATCTACGCCGCTCAGGCGCTCACCGCCCTGGGGATGGACTCCTATGACCAACTGGGATTGCTCATCGTCTCCGATGAGGAGATCGACGAACGCCATGCCGTGCCACTCATCCGCCGCGTCTGCCGTGACTATGACGCCGTGCTAACCCTTGAAGCCGCCCGCGCCAACGGTGATATCGTGACCACGCGCAAAGGCGTCTATGCGTTCCAGGCCGAAGCCTTCGGCAAAGCTGCCCATTCCGGCGTCGAACCGGAAAAAGGTCGCAATGCAATTGTGGCGCTGGCGCACATGATTATCCAGATCAACCAACTGAATGACCTGGAAAACGGCATCTCGCTCAATGTCGGGGTCATCGAAGGCGGGCGGCTGCGGAATATCGTGCCGGACTACGCGCGCATCCGCTTCGAAATGCGCGCCTTCACCCAGGAGGATCTGGATCGGGTGACACGGCAGATTATGGCGCTGTTCGAGCAGCAGCCCGTCCCCGGTGTGACCTTTCAGGTGACCTACGAACCCGGTATGCCACCGATGCCGCGCACCCCCGCCATTGCCCAACTGGAAGCGATGGCAATCCACATCGCCGACGAACTCGGTTTCCCGCTGAAAGGTGCAAAAACCGGTGGCGTAGCCGACGCCAACTATGTCGCCGCTGAAGGCATCCCGGTCTTAGATGGCCTGGGACCAATCGGGGGGTTGGATCATGGCCCGGATGAGTACATCCTCAAAGACAGCATTGTGCCGCGCACAGCGCTGCTGGCACGGCTCATCCAATCTATCGGGGCTGATTCATCCTTGCATCGTTCCCATTGACGACCATCACTCCCCTTTAATCCAGACTCGCGTGGCTGTCTGTTCTGCCTGCCTCGAGTGGGGACTTCTCTATTCGACAGCCTGAATATTTCCACTTGTACTATTCCACAAGTGGAATATAATGAGTGGAACATCATCCTGTTTTGAGGCAGTATCAGCATGTTGAAATATGTGCTGTTGGGCGCATTGGGTTATCAGCCATTGACCGGTTATCAACTCAAACAGTTTGTCGATCGCACGGCGCAACATTTCTGGTATGCCCAGACCAGCCAGATCTACCGCACGCTCGACTCGTTAAAACAAGAAGGATTGGTGACTTCCACGATACAGGAACAGGAGTCGCGCCCGGATCGTCACATCTATCACATCACGTCAGCCGGTGAGGTCGATCTGCGGGAATGGCTGGCGCGTCCGATGACCGAGGTGGTACAGATCAAAGATGAACTGCTCGTTAGGCTGTTTTTCTCCGCCCAGCTCGATAAAGAAACCTTGCTGACGCAGCTCCGGTTGCAACGCGCCTTACATCAGCAGCAGTTGAACTTCTACCGCACCGATGTAGTCGAACAGATTCGAACCAGCGTCGAAACACGGCCTGAACTGAAGCGCGATGCGCTGCTCTGGGATGCAGCGCGTCGATCAGGCGAATTGGGAGAAATAGCTTATATCGAATGGTTGGATGAAACCATTCGCCGTATTGAAGATGAATTCTAGAGTAAGGGAAAACGATGCCAAATCAGACATCCATTGCTGCGCTCTTCGCCTCAGTACCAGAGAAGCGTTATACCGGAGTCCAATCCAACTCTCAATACCACACCATGCGCGACGGCACCCAGATCGCGGTCGATGTCATGCTGCCCGCAGATCGTAAGCCGGATAAACGTCTGCCTACCCTGATGATAATGGCGCGTTACTGGCGCAGCATGGAGCTGAGAGTTCCCGATCCGCCGAATCAGGCGCTGATCGGCCCGCGTGAACCCAGCGCCCCCTTCATGATCGCGCGCGGATTCGCATTCGTCGTGGTGGACGGACGCGGCTCTGGTGCATCGACGGGCAGCAGTCTCCACCCCTGGAGTCCGGCGGAACTAGACGATTATGGTGAAGTCGCCAATTGGGTGATTGCGCAACCCTGGAGCAATGGCAATGTGGGAGCCTATGGCATTTCATACGAAGGCGCAACAGCACAGCGCCTGGCCGCCTCAGGCGTCAAGGGAATAAAGGCGGTTGCGCCGCAGGAAATCGAATATGATGTTTATGCCGATATTGCCCTGCCTGGCGGCATCTTCAATCGAGCCTTCATCGAGGCATGGAATGAAAGCAACCGGCAGCTCGACCAGGGCAAAGCCTCCAGTCTTTTCCCCTGGACAGCCCGCCTATTCGTCAAGGGTGTGCGGCCCGTTGACTCAGATCGCAAGACCCGCGCCGTGTTGAAACAAGCCCTGCGCGATCATGCGGCCAATACAGATGTCTTCAGCGCGCTTTCGCAGATTACCTACCGCGATGACCCATTCGGCACGACCGGCGTGACGCTGGATGATTTCAGCATCTTCCCGCATCAAGCAGCGATTGAAGATAGCCAGGCCGCCCTCTTCACCTGGGGTAGCTGGCTGGATGGTGCCAGCGCTGAGGCCGCGCTGCACAACTTCAACAGCTATAGCAATCCACAGATTACGGTGATCGGCGCATGGAAACATGAGATGAGCGCGCATGGCAGCCCTTATCAGCAGCCAAAGGCCAAACCTGACCCACTCCTCGAACAACAGTGGTCAGCGCTGGCACAGTTTTTTGACCAGACGCTTAACCATGACCAACCGCCTGTAGGCAAACACCTCTACTATTACACGCTAGGCGAAGAAACATGGAAACATACGGCCATTTTCCCCTTGCCGAACACTCGTAGCCAGACCTGGTATTTTCAGGAGAATGGTGGACTTGCTCCCCAGCAACCCCTGATTGAAAATGCCACTGATACGTATACTGTCGATTTCAAGGCGACTACCGGCAAGACCAATCGCTGGAACACCCAGATGGCAAAACCGGTCATCTATCGGGATCGAGCCACAGAAGATCGCCGCTTACTGACCTACACTTCTGCACCCCTCGACCACGATACCGAGATCACTGGCTATCCCATCGTGACCCTATATGTCGCGTCCAGCGAAGCCGATTGTGCCTTCTTCGTCTATCTCGAAGATGTGGATGAGCAAGGCAAAGTCCATTACATTACGGAAGGGCAACTGCGGAGTATTCATCGGAGAATCGCCAGTGAACCCCCACCCTACTGGACCGGGATGCCGTATCACTCCTGTAAACGCGCCGATGCAGCACCACTGCCTATTCAGGAAACAATCGCTGTGACATTCGGGTTGCAACCCACATCGGTTCTTTTCCGTCGTGGTCATCGCATTCGTGTCGCCATTGCCGGAGCCGATCACGACACTTTCGACCGCATTCCAGCGCAGGGAACGCCCATCTGGACAATCGGACGCAACCTGACTCACGCATCCAGTATCCAACTGCCCATCATTGGCGATTGACCAGATCACTCATCATGTCATCTCGCCATTGGAGAGCCTCTCGTTGAGAAGCGGAGTGGTTGACTTTGCAGAAGCCGTTGGGCGCTGGCACTAAGCATTGACGAACATCCCTCACGCGGCTAGAATGCTACCATTCCGTCAACAGGTAAACTGCTTTCATGTGAAGTTGTCTGTATCCCGCCTTCGGGTCACTGACAACGGGTAACTGACAACAAGGAGTCCGATTGTGGCCGAGAATTTTGTGTTAGAAGTGCAACCGCGTTCGGTTGTAGGGAAGAAAGTCAGCCAGTTGCGTCGTCAGGGGCTGGTACCAGCCACGGTCTATGGACCGAAGGTCGAGCCGATCAGCATCCAGATCCCCTATCGCCCGCTGCAATTGATGCTCCTCAAGGCAGGCGGCACCAATCTGATCGAACTGGACATGGAGGGCAAGAAGACTCCGGTACTGGCTCGTGAAGTCCAGCGCGATTTCATGCGTCAGGACATCATGCATGTCGATTTCTTCGCCCTCAACATGAGCGAAAAAGTCACCATCGACGTGCCGATCCACTTCATCAATGAAAGCCCGGCCGTCGCCGCCAAGCTCGGCGTCCTCATCACCGGCCCAACCGTTCTGACCATCGAGACCCTCCCCAGCCAGCTCATCAGCGTGATCGAAGTCGATCTCGCACTGCTCAAGAACGTGGGCGATTCGGTTCATGTGCGCGATCTGAAGCTCGGTTCGGAAATCACCCTGCTCAATGACCCCGATGAAATGATTGGCCGTATCAGCCAGACATCAGCGGCCCGCAGCGCTGAAGCTGAAGATCTGGAAGCAGGCGATGCCAGCCCGGCAGAAGTCGAGATCATCAAGAAGGGCAAGGCTGACGAGGAAGAAGAAGCCTAACTTCGGCGTCTCTATCTCCAATCAAAAGAGCGTACTGATCGAGTACGCTCTTTTTGTTTCATCCGTGATTGAGGCAGGGTTCAGCTAGCCGGCGTTTCCCCGCCAGTCGCATCCGTATTCGCGCCCTCACCATCGGCGCTGCCGTTGCCCTCGCCATTGCTGTTCTCAGTGCCATCGCTGCTCATAATGGCGATGCCGACGATCTCATCGGTATTTTCCAGATTCATCAGGCGAACGCCCTGTGTGCTGCGCCCGGTTTCACGGATTTCATACAGGCGCGTCCGCAGCACCACACCGTTGCGCGTGATGAGCATGATGTCATCGCTGGCATTGATACAGCGCATCGCCACAATGGCACCGGTCTTGTCGTTACGCGCCAGGGTGCGGATGCCCATGCCATAACGCCCCTGCTGCTTATACTCGCTTAGTTCGGTGCGCTTGCCATAACCGTTGCGCGTCACCACCAGCATATGCGAGTGGGCTTCCTGATCGATCACATCCATGCCCGCGATGAAATCATCATCCAGCTTGATAGCATGGACACCGGCAGCCGGACGCCCCATCACGCGAACATGCGACTCGTGGAAGCGAATGCTTTGCCCCTGCTCGGTCACGACGATCACATCCTGGTCGCCATCGGAATACTTCACCCAGCCCAGATAATCGCCATCTTCCAGGCTCATTGCGATCAATCCGCTGGGACGAACCGCGGCGAATTCATCGAGCGTCACTCGCTTGATGCGCCCCTTGCGCGTCGCCATGACGAAGTGACCATCGATCTCAAAGTTGGGTACGGGCAGCAGCGCCGTGACGTGTTCATCCGGTTCCAGATTCAGCACGGTATGGATCATCGAACCCTTGTTGGCGCGCCCGGCTTCCGGCACCCGATACGCCCGCTCGGAATAGACCTTACCCTTATCGCTGAAGAACAGGATGTAATCCAGGCTGTTGCAGGCGAAGATATCCAGCAGGACATCCTCCTCTTTTGTCTGCATCCCAGTCACGCCCTTGCCACCGCGCCGCTGCGCCCGGTAAGCGCTGGCCGGGACGCGCTTGATATAGCCACGACTGGTCAGCGAGATGACGACCTCTTCTTCGCGCACCAGATCGGACTCTTCAAAGTCGGTGATGACGCCGAAGAGGATTTCGGTGCGCCGGTCATCGCCATAATCCTTCGCCAGTTCGTTGACGTCCTCGCGGATCAGCGCCAGGATTTTCTCCGGCGACGCCAGCAGATCTTCCAGAAAGGCGATGCGTGTCATCACCTCGTTGTATTCATCCTGAATCTTCTGCCGTTCCAGCGCGGCCAACCGGCGCAATTGCATCTCCAGAATGGCCGAGGCCTGGGCTTCGCTCAGATCAAACCGCGACACCAACTGGCTGCGGGCATCATCGGCGTCCTGAGCCGCGCGAATGGTCTGGATGATGGCGTCCAGGCTGGAGAGCGCCTTCAGCAGCCCTTCGAGGATGTGGGCGCGCGCCCGCATCTTTTGCAGCTCGAACTCAGACCGCCGGACAATCACCTCATAGCGATGTTCGACGTAGATTTGCAGCGCCCGGCGCAGGCTGAGGTTGCGCGGCTCATTATTGACCAGCGCCAGCATCTGAATGCTGAAGGTCGTCTGCAACTGGGTATATTTGAAAAGCTGATTCAGCACCGTCTTGGGCTGGGCACCATACTTCAACTCGACCACCAGGCGCATCCCATGTCGATCCGACTCATCGCGCAGGTCAGCGATGTGCTGCAAGCGGCCATCGCGCACCAGTTCCACAATACGCTCGATGATCAGCGTCTTGCTGACTTGATAGGGAATGGAGGTGAAGACAATACGGAAGCGATCATTCTTGGCTTCTTCGATCTCAGCCTTGGCCCGCATCACCACCCGCCCCTTGCCGGTGGCGTAGGCTTCCTTCAGTTCGTCGCCCACCACAATCTGCCCATAGGTCGGGAAGTCCGGTCCATGCACAAACTGCATCAGTTCATCAACCGTGATGTCTTCGACACGATGATAATTATCGATCAGGTAGGTGATGGCCTGCGTCAGCTCACGCAGATTATGCGGCGGAATGCTGGTCGCCATACCGACAGCGATGCCACTGGTGCCGTTCAGCAGCAGATTGGGCAGCCGGGCCGGCAGCACTGCCGGTTCCTGCGTCGTACCATCGTAGTTGTCGACGAAATCGACAGTGTTCATATTCAGATCGACCAGCAGTTCTTCCGCCAGATGATCGAGCCGCGCCTCGGTGTAACGCATGGCCGCCGGACTATCGCCATCGACGCTGCCGAAGTTACCCTGTCCATCGACCAGCGGGTAGCGCAGCGAGAAGTCCTGCGCCATACGCGCCATCGCATCATACACCGCGCTGTCACCATGCGGGTGATACTTACCCAGCACATCGCCGACGATACGGGCGCTCTTCTTGTAGGCGGTGTTGGCGCGGATGCCCATGTCGAACATGGCATACAGAATACGGCGATGAACCGGCTTCAGCCCATCCCGCGCATCCGGCAGCGCCCGCGCTACGATCACGCTCATGGCGTAATCCAGGTAACTGCCGCGCATTTCTTCGTTTATATTGACCGGTCGAATTTGACCAACGTCCATTGCATTCTCCCTGAGTCTAACGGTCTCGCTTGGAACGGCTGTGTTCCGCACCATGAATCGCGATGGGCGAAGTCATATCGCAGACTCGCCCATCGGTTATCGCAACTTCGATTGATTTATCCCAACTGTCCACCCAACATCAACCGCACTGGTGTCTCACAATAATCATGAATTATACATCAAAAAACCATGAAAAGCGAATGACAGCATCGTATGTATCCCAAATGGTAAGAGTCATATCCCAAAAAGATTGGGAAATCCAACATGCTCCCTATCAGATGTTGTAAAATGTGGGAAACCGACCAAAGGGAGATGATGCTTCACCTGCGCCTCAGTCTTGTTCTGTTCCTGATGATCTTGAGCGCTTGCACCCCACCGGCGTCGTGGCAGGTCACGATCCTCGCGGTCAGCGCTCAGGCTCATGCCCAGCGGGGACAATACGATCAGGCCATTGCGGATCTGGACTCCGCTATTGAGCTGATGCCGAACAGCCCTGCCCTTTACATTCAGCGTGGTCAGATGCACGTTTATCTGTACCAGTGGGATCGAGCGCTGGCGGAATATCAACAGGCCATCACGCTCGACCCCCTGATGAGCGAGGCTTACTACTACCGCGCCATCCTCTATGCCACCCGCAACGAACCGGCGCTGGCCCTAGCCGACTTCGAGCGCTATCTTTCGCTGGAACCCAGCGGCGTCTACGCCGAACAGTCCCGTGAGTTCATCCGCATCATTCAGGCGCAGCAGGACGCGCTCGGCAATTGAGGCTGTATTGATCGTCGAATCAATTGAACATCATGTCCAGAATAGAAATCACACCCCCCGCGATTGGGGACTTGACAGGAATAGACTTTTTGTTCTATCATATCCGTGTGGGTCATGGCATCATTTCCCCGTGCAACTTAACAAGCGCATCTTTCTAATAACTGTTGACTATCGACTATCGACTGATTCACAAACTGCAAGAAAAAGTAGTGCAGAATGTGACGCATTTGCAGAAAAATACCTCGGATTACAGCCAGTGATTCTGATAGATTGTCGCGCGGTAGTGCGTAAAAAAGCCCTTTCACTGGCGTGAAATAGCAAAAGCAGCAGCAAACACCCTGTGCCATTTCTGCCAATGTCCCAATCCTCGATCTCCTGTAATGCCGGCGTAAGAATCCAGACTATACTGATACCTATGACCAAACAGACGATCACCATCATTGACGACGAAGTGACCATCCGCGAGGTGGTGCGGCGTTATCTGGAGCTGGATGGCTTCACCGTCGCCGAAGCCGAAACCGGCCAGCAAGCGCTGGCGCTGCTCCGCCAAACCCGCGCCGACCTCGTCATCCTGGACATTATGCTGCCGGGCATTGACGGGTTCGCTATCGCCCGCAAGCTGCGCCATGCGCCGGAATACAGCGGACAGTACGCCGATACCCCCATCATCATGCTCACCTCGCGCGGCGACGAAACCGACCGCCTGGCCGGGTTTGAGATCGGCGTGGATGATTATGTGGTCAAGCCTTTCAGTCCACGTGAGCTGGTGGCGCGAGTGCGGGCAGTGCTGCGCCGGGCTGGGGCGAAAGAAGAAGCGGCTGAGAAACCCATCGTCTATCGTCATCTACAAATCGACCCGTTACAGCGCTCCCTGATGCTGAACGGGCAGAGCATTACCCTCACCGCCCGCGAGTTTGATCTGATCTGGCTGCTGGCGCGCCATCCCCGACAGGTCTTCACCCGCGAACAATTGCTCAACCAGGTCTGGGGTTACGAATTCTATGGCGATGAAAGCACGGTGACCGTCCATATCCGCCGCCTGCGCGAGAAGATCGAAACCGATCCCGCTAACCCGACCTTCATCCAGACGGTCTGGGGCGTCGGCTATAAGTTCGAAGCGGAAGCCTGATGGATAAGAAATTCACCCTGCTGCTGCAGGCATTGGGCGGGGTCGTGCTGGCCTTTGTGCTGGCGATGATGATTATCATCCCGACCACCAATCCGCCGCTGGCCGAGATCCAACAATTCGCGGCCATCATGTTCAGCACCGGTGTGGCGACCGTTGGCGTCGCGTATGTTCTCTATCAGCGTCATGTGTTGCAGCGCTATCTCAGCCTGCGCTGGTCGCTGACCGTCATCATCCTGCTCACCGTCGTCTCGATCTTCATCAACGTCTGGGTGGCGGCGCGGCTGATGTTCTTCGACGAGCATTATCTGATTCTGGCGACGGCCTTTCTGCTCTTCGCCGGCGTCATCGCCACCGTCTCCGTCCTGTTTGTCGCAACGGCCCTGCGCGAACGCATTCAGGAACTGGTGGAAGGTATCATGCAGTTGGCGAAAGGTAACTGGAAAACCCGTCTGAACCTGGTCGGCAACGACGAACTGGCACATCTCGGCTCGATGGTCAATCATCTGGCGACGGCACTGGAAAACCTGGACAGTGAAAAACAGCGGTTAGAGCAGGCGCGGCGTGACCTGATCGCCTGGGTGTCTCATGATCTGCGGACGCCGCTGGCCGCCATGCGCGCCATGAACGAGGCCATGATGGATGGCGTGGTCACCGACCCGGAAACGATCAGCCGTTACCAGCACAACATCCAATCGGAGATCCATCATCTCAGCCACCTGATTGATGATCTGTTTGAACTGACACGCCTGGATACCGGGCAGGTGCCGCTTAAACTCCAGGAGACGCCGCTGCGTGATCTGGTGTCGGATACCTTGAGCAGCCTGAACGCCCGCGCCGCTTCCCATCAGATTCAACTGACGGCGCACCTTGATCCGAGCATCAACACGCTGGTGGTCGCCCCGGATAAACTTCAGCGCATCCTGACAAATCTGCTGGACAATGCCCTGGAGCATACGCCGGATGGCGGTTACATCACCCTGACCATTCAAGGGCAGGCGCGGGAAGTGGAAATCGGTGTCCATAACACCGGTTCGTATATCCCGTCTGCCGAACTGCCGCTGGTGTTCCAGAGCTTCTACCGGGGCGAACAATCGCGGGCGCAGGAGCATGGCAAGCGTGGCACCGGATTAGGTCTGGCGATTGTGCGCGGTTTCGTCGAAGCGCACGGCGGTACCATCCGCGTACACAGCCACCCGGACCAGGGGACAACCTTCAGCTTCAGCCTGCCCAGGCGTGTCTAACCTTCCACCTCAACCGCCAGGGCCACCGCCTCACCACCCCCCAGACACAATGCGGCTACACCGCGACTGAGGTTTCGTTCGCGCAGCGCATGGATCAAGGTGACCAGGACGCGCGCCCCGCTGGCCCCCAATGGATGCCCCAGCGCAATCGCCCCGCCCTTCACATTCAATTTCTCAGGAGGAATCGTTTGTCCCTCGCGCCGCAGCCCCTCCAGGTCGGCCAACACCTGGGCGGCGAAGGCTTCGTTGATCTCGAACAAGTCAACATCGCTGACCGACCAACCCGCGCGTTCCAGCGCCAACGGAATCGCTTTCACCGGCGCGTAGAAGATCCATTTGGGGTCAACCGCCGCCTGGGCATATCCCACCACTCGCGCCAGCGGTGGATGTCCATGCTGCTCGGCGTATTCCCGACTGCTGACCACCATCATCGCCGCGCCATCGTTCAATCCGGGGACATTCCCGGCAGTCACTGCCCCGTCCGTCTCAAACGCGGCCGGCAGTTTAGCCAGGGATTCGAGCGAGGTGTCACGTCGAATCGACTCGTCGTGTTCGATAATCGTTGGCGTCTTGCGCGCGGGCAGCGTCACCGGAATCATCTCCGCCTGAAACTGACCAGAATCCGTCGCCTGTGCAGCCAGTTGATGGCTACGCAAGGCAAAGGCATCCATCTCCTCGCGGGTGATTTCAAACTGATGCGCGATAAACTCGGCTGCGTTCCCCATCGCCCAGTCCATAAACGAGCACCACAGGCCATCGGTTTGCAGGGCATCGCGCAGCTTGACCGCCCCATACTTATGCCCGTGTCGCATATTGTCACTCAGGTACGGAGCATGACTCATGCTTTCGACGCCGCCAGCGATGAACAAATCCCCATCACCTGCTTTGATGGCGCTGGCCGCCAGCATGACGGCCTTCAGGCTGCTCCCGCATACTTTGTTCACCAGCGTCCCACCCACGCCTTCCGGGATGCCCACGCCGATGCTGATCTGGCGCGGAAGCGCCTGCCCCACCCCGGCGCTGACAACGTTACCGATGATGACCTCATCAATCCGAGCCGTGTCGATCCGGCTGCGTTCCAGCGCCGCCTTGAGCGCAATCTGCCCCAATTGCGCCGCATTCAGCGCCGCCATCCCGCCCAGAAACTTCCCTTGTGGGAGGCGAACCCCGCTCAGGATGACGGTATCGCGTCCTTGTTTGTCCTGTGCCATCAGCCTTCCCTTTCTGCCGGATACAGATCAACATACGTCTGTTTCAGTTCACGAAAGGTGTTCTCCAGCGTGTCGGGCAGCACCCGTGTGTTCCCCACCACTGTCATGAAGTTGGCGTCACCGGCCCAACGCGGCACGATATGAAAATGATAATGCTCGGCGATGCCCGCCCCGGCGGCTGCGCCGATGTTCGCCCCCAGGTTGAAGGCCGAAGGGTTATAGACTTTACGCAGGACAGCCAGCATCCGGTTGGTCGTCAGCATCAGATCGGTCAGGGCCTCGGCGGAAAGCTGCTCCTGACTTTGCACGTGTTCAAAGGGTATCACCATGACATGGCCGTTGTTGTAAGGGTAGATATTGAGCGTCACAAAGACGTGTTGAGAGAAAGCCACGATCTGCCCCTGGTCATCCGCCGCAGCCGCCATCTGACAGAAGATACAGCCGGTGACGGGCTTCTTCTCGCCGCGAATGTAGGCCATGCGCCAGGGGGTGTAGAGATGATCCATCACGCGTTGCTCCCATCATGATGTCACGAGTATAACAAGCGACGCGATCATGATACAATCGTCCCATAATGAGGTAGCGCAATCATGGAACATTACACATCGGATCACATCCAACAGGCACTTGCCCCCCGCACCATGCGTTTCTATCCCCAGGCCGACAGCACCAATGACCTGGCCGCCGAGTGGCTGGCGCAGGGTGCGTCGGAGGGGGCGGTGGTCATCACCAACGAACAGCTCAAAGGCCGGGGACGGTTGGGGCGAAGCTGGTATACACCGCCCGATACCGCCCTCATCCTCTCGATCATCCTGCGCCCATCCATCGCCGCCCTGCCCCGCATCACCATGCTGGGAGCCGTCGCCATCAGCGAGATGCTGGAACAGATCGGCGCGACAGATGTTCGCATCAAGTGGCCCAATGATGTCCTCCTGGCCGGCGGTAAAGTCTGCGGCGTCCTGCCGGAAGCGGTATGGAATGGCGACCGGCTTCAGGGTGTGGTGCTGGGCATGGGCATCAACGTCCGCATCGACTTCAGCGAGACAGACCTGGTAAGGAAAGCGGTCAGCATTGAGCCGATCATGAACCAGTCATTGGATCGGGTTGAGCTGCTGACGATCCTGCTGAAGCGCATCGATTACTGGTCAAAGCATCTTGAAGAAGAGACACTCTTTGATGCCTGGAAAGTCCGGCTGAAGACGCTGGGCGAAAGCGTTCGTATTGAACAGAACGGGCAGCTCATCGCTGGGGTAGCTGAGGCGGTGGACAGCCTGGGCGCACTCCTCGTCCGCGATGCCGACGGTGCTATACAACGAGTCCTGGCCGGTGATGTGTTATTCATAGACGAGGCATAGGCGTGGGCATTCGACTGGACTGGGAAGTAGAGGCCGAACAATCTCACCGCCAACGGGCTGGTGAAGACCCGCAATCCGCCCGCCAGCGGCGTACTGCCCGGCTGCGACTGGTCCTTTCCATTCTGCTTCTGCTGGCGCTGTTCGCGGCGGGGGTGATCTTCGTCTGGACTCGTTTGCAGGCGTTGGAAGGCGAGATCGAGCAGGAACTTCGCAGCACGGTAGAAGCTGAAGTCGCCACGCTGCGGTTAGGCGATTTCACCGCATTCTCGGAATTCCAGCGCAGTGCCTCCAGCGAATGGTTACAGGCACAACAACAGCTCTTCAACCAGTATCAGGACCTCAAACTCCAATCCGCTGTCCAGTTGACTGGTCAGATCACCTCGGTTGAGGTCGAGAGTCCGCGTGCGCGCGTCAAGGTCGAAGAGATCATCAATGGTGTCCCCTACCAACAGGTCTGGTTCTACTGGCGCTACGATGATGGCTGGCATCATGTGCCGCCTGACTACACCTTCTGGGGCGCAAGCACTACCCTCGACAGGCAAGGCCTGAGCATCCAGTATCGCGAGGTCGATCAGGCATTGGCCGTCGCGCTGGCCGATACCGTAGCGAGCTGGTTAACTCTGGCCTGTAACGCCTTGACCTGTTCCGGCATCCCAACAGTACAGGTGGACATCATTGCTGATCCTGCCCTGCAAATCGGTTGGTCGAACACCGATCCCTGGCGGCTCATCCTGCCCTCGCCCTATGTTTACCGCGCCCGCGCCGATTTACCCTTCGATGGCGAGATGCAGCGCACTGTCGCCAATCTGTTAGCGAATCGACTGGTCACTACCCTCTCGCCCCGCGATGCCCAGCAGCCAGCATCCGCCGACTCGGTGTATCTGCGTCAATCCATCATCAACTGGCTGGCAGGTCGCTTCGCCCAGGTTGATACCCAGGCATATCTGCTCAACAGCCTGAGTACACTGGCTGGAGACGCGATCATCGGGCGGCTTTTGTCCGGCCTGCAACCCATGTCAGACCTCACCCTGTTGGGACAAATCACGGCCACCCCTACTGAACAACTGGCGCTGGACTGGCGCGATTATCTGACCTGGAAGCTGGGGCTGGAGAAAACGTTCATCCAGAATCAGGATGAAGCCAATTACCTGCTGCTCTACGACACCCGCGACGAGGCCACCCGCACGCTGGCCTACAGCCGCTTCACCCAACCGGTTAGTTCATCGCAACCACTGGTCGCATCCGTTCAGCGCGAGACGCTGGCGGACGGACGAATTGCCCTGCAAGCGATGGCGCAGGATGGGGGGGAAGCACTGACCGAGGTTCGCTTCGTCTGGGTGGATGGCACCTGGAAGCGGGCAAATTGACACGGGAATTGTTCTTGGCTATGCTATTGATGAAGTCGCACGATTGGAATGGGGTCAACCATGCTGGATGAACTGCGTAATCGACCAGAAGACGAATTTGACTTTGACGATGACGATAATGTCATTGATGCGTCGGATGATCGTGAAAAATCGGATCGACTCTTCCTGGGCATGACCGCAGTCGAGCGCATGTTCATCTCGATCTTCCTGTTCATGAACGTCGTCATCCTGGGATTGGCCTTCCTGCTGGCAACCCGCCGGATCGTCTTCTAACTCGCGAGACTGGTACGATGCCCTCTGCATCTCTTCTGATTCCCCCGCGTTCGCATTACACGCTCTGCCTGCTGGCGCTGGCCGATAAATGACCGTCAACTGATCTGTCGCGGGGAATAACCGTCTGGTTCATTCCCTTGTTTTCGTTTGCCCATCAACTTCACGAAAGGATGAGGAATGGTATCGCTTGATTTTCCACCAGCCCATGAGCCGTTGACCTTTGACGATTATGCCCATACCGACGACCTCGCATCAGCGGAAACGCTCCCCGCCCGCTGGTATACCGATCCGCGTTTCCTCGAACTGGAGAAGGAGCGCATCTTTTACAAGACCTGGCAACCCGTCGGACGAGCCGATCAGGTACGTCGCCCCGGAGACTTCTTCGCCTGTGATGTGGTGGGGCAGCCGTTGGTCATCACGCGCGGCCTCGATCACAAGCTGCGTGCCTTCTACAACGTGTGTCCGCATCGCGCCGGCCCCGTCGCCACCGGTCAGGGCAACCGCAAGAGCTTGCAATGTAAATATCACGGCTGGACCTACGACCTTCAGGGGAAGCTGATGAATGCGCCGGAGTTTGAAGGGGTGAAGAACTGGAAGAAAGAAGATGTCTGCCTGACATCCATTCAGGTCGAGGAATGGGGCCCCTGGGTGTTCGTCAACCTCGATCCGCAGGGCGAGCCGATGCAGAACATCTATGGCCCCATTCACGACGAGATCATCCGCAAAGGCTGGGATTTGGGGAAAATGAGCCTGGTCGAACGCCGTGACTATGTGATCGACTGCAACTGGAAAGTTTACGTCGATAATTATCTGGAAGGCTATCACCTGCCCATTGCCCATCCGGGGTTGTTCCGCGAACTGGACTACGATCAATACCGTGTGGATACCTTCCGCTACTATTCATCGCAGTACGCGCCCATCCGACCCGTCAGCGGTGAAGTGCGCGACCGGCGGTATGTGCGAACCGAGGAAGAAGCCGAAGCGCTGTACTACTGGATTTTCCCGAATGTCATGCTGAACATCTACCTGGATAACACCTCGATCAATATCATCCTGCCACTTGACCACAACAAGACGCTCACCATCTTCGAGTGGTACTTCGAACAACCGGGGACGGGCGAAGGCTGGGAAAGCATGCAGTCCATCATCCAGTTCAGCGACCAGATTCAGCAGGAAGACATCGAGATCGTTGAGAATGTACAGAAGGGGTTGCAGTCCAACGCTTATAACAAAGGTCGCTTCTCGGCCAAGCGCGAGAACGGTGTCCATCACTTTCAATCACTGATCCATGAGTTTCTGACGCGGCCTGATAAACAGGCAAGAACAGGCAAAAGTTAAGTTTTACACACCTTCCCGCGTGCGTATGTTGTGATGAACAAACGGTGAGGCGGATGGTCACTCCATCCGCCTCGCTTCCCTGGTCAGGATCGGGGGATCAGCGTCAATTCAAACAACGCGGCCAACTGAACCTGATCGCGTGTCCAGAGCATGGGGTGATACTCGATGTTGCGCCAGGGGTCAATCATGTCGTCATAATGTTCGCTGAAAGGATGACCGCTCTGCCCGGTCGTGTGCATGGTAACACTTTTGCTCAGATCACTCAGGTCAATAATCATACGCATTGAAGGCACATTGCGAACATTGAAGCCGCTGGCCTGATAATTCCAGCCAGTGGCGTTCACCAGATCAGAGCCACCAGCCGTTTCGACTGGCCCACGATTGACCAGGTTTTCGATCAGGTCAATCCCACTCAACCCCAGCGGATTGCTGACGAAGGTGGCTGTGTGAAGTTTGCCCCAGGCCCAGTTCTCGCGGTTGTCGCCCCGATCTTTGGTGATCTGGTCATAGGCTTCACGGAAAGAACGGATGATGATGGCGTCACGGGTTTCGACCTGATCGCCGGTGTTGACATCATCCCACCAGACATTGTCTGGCTGATCCATGAGCTGCAACACCGCCCACATGCCCTGATCGCCTTCGTCGGGGTCGGTCACATCGCCCAGTTGGTCGGAGAAGAGATTCTCGCTCAAGCGCCACCAGAAGTACGCATAAAGACCGGCGGGTTGGCTGTCCATCCGCATCTGGTAGTTCCACTCCAGCATCCAGTCACGCGCGGCGTTGTAGGCGCTGTCGCCCATATCGACGGCCTGAATGAAGGGGGCCAGTTCCTCAGCGCTGATGATCTTGTCGTCGCCCTGAATCGTCTGGATGGTCTCCTGATTGTGCGGGGCGAGCGCCTGAATCATGTCATTGATACGCTGTCCCCGATAGCCATACGCCCATTCCTGACTGATGAAATAGTTCGAGTTTTCCCCAAACTGCTCGCCCAATTGATCGCGCAGTTGATCGTAATAGGCCAGCGGGACAATGGCCTGATTGGCGGTGGCGATGTAGCCACGGTCGGGGTTCAGCGCCCGAGGCAGGTTATCGAAGGGAATGTAGCCCTGCCACTCAAACTGATCGGTCGTACCATCCACTGGCAGCAGGCCGGAATGCCCCTCGGCGCGAATCGGGATCCGGCCGGGGGTCTGATAGCCGATATTGCCTTCAAGGTCGGCATAGACGAGGTTCTGTGACGGCGCATCCCACAGGCTCGCCGCTGCCCGGAAGTCTTCCCAATTCTGGGCGCGATTCAGCCCCAGCACCGCCTGGAACAGCGTGCTGATCTCGGCAGTTGCCGTCCACTTGAAGGCCATCGGATCATCGTTGTTGAAACCGGTCGGCTGACCAGCATCATCCAGTCGGTTATCATTCAGAATCGGGCCGAGATGCGTTTCGCGCACCTGGATCGTCACCGTCTCGGTGCTGTCGCCAAAACTGATGACTTCGTCACGCACTGTCATATCGCGCCAGTCCCCGTTCCACTCATATTGCAGCGGATTCTCCGGGTTGATCTTCAGCAGGTACAAATCCTGCGTATCCGGGCCAACATTGGTGACGCCCCAGGCAATCTTCCCATTATGACCAATGATGACGCCGGGCGCGGCTGGCAGGGCAAAACCGGTCACTTCGAACGGGCAGGCCTCGCTGATCGGCTGGCAGTGCAGACCAATCTCATACCAGATCGAGGGCATCTGAATGCCCAGGTGCGGGTCGTTCGCCAGCAGGGGTTTGCCCGACTCGGTGAGTTGACCGCTGATCGTCCAGTTGTTGCTGCCCAGCCCGGCTTCGGCGCGGAAGAGGTCATGATTGACGTCGATGCCGCCAGCCAGAGTGGTATCGAGGCCGACAATCCCGGCTGTGTCGGGATTAGCGACCGACAGGCTGGCATTGGTGATCGGCAAATCCTCATCCTGAAGGATGGTGGGCTTTTCGCCATAGGGATAAGGTGGCAGAAATTGATCGGTCATTTCCCGCCCAAGCTTCTCGTAAAGGGCGGAACGCAGCAGTTCGGAATCGCGGTTGCCACTCAGGTTCCATGCCATCACTTTGGCCCACACCAGCGTATCCACCGGCGTCCAGCGTTCAATCGGAATGGTCACGCCGTTCAGCGCCAGAATGTTGTACTCAAAGGCCAGTTCGCCCGCCGGACGGCTGGTGATATAGGCATTCACGCCGTCGGTGAAGGCCTGTAGGATGACCCGGACTTCATCGGTCGTCGCCTCATAATCGCGCTCGGCAGCCTTGCGCCAGCCAACGGTGCGGATGAAGACATCCTGCCCCATCACGTCGTCACTCTGCCCGGTCAATTCCTGAATGCGTCCACTGCCGATATGCCGATTGAATTCCATCTGCCACCAGCGATCCTGCG
>JALHNT010000006.1:34104-150261 GCA_022843385.1 Anaerolineae bacterium
AGCGAAAAAGAGATCATGTGAGTTGCTGGCGTAAATGTGCGGTACGGCCCAGTTATCGCGGAACACCTCAACGGTATCCTGTAAGCCGGTGATGGCAATCGTCCCAGAAAGTTGAGGGAGTGGGGCGCGCGTCCAGCGGTTGACGATGATCGAGCCGCCCAGCACCGCAATGGCGATGACGACGAGCAGGCCTAACAATATCCAGCGTAGTATTTTCATGGTAATCCCAATTCAGTTTGAATGTAGCCGTTCATGGTTGTAACGCATTTGCCTCAAGCCGCCAATGGAGCAGTGGATAGGCATCGTTGGGCGCGGCCACCGGCAGCCGGGCAAAATCCGGCAGCCGATACCAGCCGATCATCAGGCGGTAGTCGCCTTCAGTCAGAGCCTTCGGATACACCAACGTGTGTTCCGTCACGTAGGATTCGCCGGGTCGCCAGTAGCGGGTTGGCAGGGCCGGCGGGGCATCACCCTGTCCGACCATCACCTCAGCAGCGTCAAACACCTGAGCGAAGACGGTGTAATCATCGGGCAGTCCGGCTTCGACCTGCCAGTGCAGCGACAGACGATCATCAACGAGCGTATACCCGGTCAGACGCAGCGCCGAACCAAACGTGACTGATGAAACGGGCTGTGCCTCTGCGAGGGTCTGCTGCACCTGTGGCGGTGCATACCCCCCGGCATTCAGCATCACACTCGCTAAGGGTTGCCCAGCCGTATCGACCGCATTGACCAGCGCCCCATCGGCATAGTCCCACCAGCCGACCTGAATTCGCAGCGTAGAAACAGCACCTAGGTCGTCCAGGGGAATGAGATAACTGTCAGCATACAGCGCACCAGTCGGCCAGCGCGAGGTTCGCAGCCGCCCCGCGCCGGGGTAGCTATCGACCTTACCGATGACCCGACCATCGCTCAGGGTGGCATGAAGATACAGGCTGTAGTCGCGGGCGGATGGCTGGAGGACGCGCCAGTACACCGTGACCGGCACGGCGTCGCCGGGAGCATAGCGTTGATCGGGCGTCGCATAACCGACCAGCTCAACCTCGCCATAGCGGGCATACACCTGACGGGCCGACTGAGGCAGTTCAGCCAGACTCTCCGGCAGCGCATACTGTGGCGCGATGCTGGCGACGGGAACGACCAGCGCGAAGACGGCCAGCCCTACGACTAGCATGACCGGCAGCGCCGTCCGAAGTCGTTGAGGCGGAAGCCAATCGATCAGAGCCAGCCACCCCAGCGCCAGCAGCGGACTGATGGCGGCGACGAAGGGGAACAACAACCGTCCCTGCGAGGCATAAGTCTGCGCCGTCCAGGAGGCAATGCTGACGAACCCAATGGTGATGAGCGAACCGAGCAGGATGAACTTGATGGCAAATGCCCTGCCCTCACCCCGTCGCCTCCACCCCACCACAACCAACCCCAGCAACGCCACCAGCGTCAGCGCATCCATCAGATCATAGAACCACCGTAAGGTCATGATGTTGACCGCGCCGAAGAGCGACCAATAGGCGAAGCGAAACCCCTGAAACTCGTCGAGCAGGGTTTGCAGGGTGAACGGTTCCAGACGCGGCCCGGCCACCGCGACCATCATGCGCGTCCCAAATAACTCGCCGTACAGTTGAATGTTACGCAGATACCACCAGCCGGCCAGCGCGGCCCAGACCAGCCCGATCATCAATCCCTGGCTGATCAGCCCGCGCCAGTTGAATGCACGCCAGAACGATTGCCCCGGCTGATAGGCGGCATACACGGCCGCGCCGGCCACGATGGGCATCAACACCAGGCCACTGAGCTTACTGAGCGAACCCAGCGCCAGGAGCAGCGCCAACAACAGCCCACGCCACAGGCGCAACTCACGCCGGTTAACCATGACCAGCATCTGCCAGATGATCAGACTGTTGAGCGCCGTCACCAGATTATCATTATTGATGGCACCAGCGATGAACAGAAACATCGGGTTGAAGGCGGTCACCCCAAGCGCCAGCCCAGCCAGCATCCGATTCTGGGACAGCTCCAACGCGGCGTAGTAGACCGCCACCAGCGTCACACAACCGAGCAGCAGGCTGAAGAGACGGATGATGTAAACCGCCAGCAGGGTGCGTTCCAGCGGAAGGTGTGGCGCGTCGCGCAGCACCATGTTCTTGTTACCCACCGCACCGGGGATGCCCGCCAGCACATGCGGATTGGGTTGGGTCACCCCTGAAACATCCGAGCGATCAATCCCACTCACCAGAGCGGCTGAGATCAGGTAATACAGCGGCGGCTGACTGCCCTCCTGCATCCAGGGAGTTTCGACATCCGGGTTCTGCACCGGCAGTTGACCGGTCTCGGCGATGATGTTGACCATACCCCAATGCCACAGCTCATCCGAAGCCTCAAAGGGCGGCGTGGCCCAGATGTAGAGGAGTCCCCCGATGAAAAAAAGGGGTAGGATGACGAGAAGGGGCTGTCGGAGCAAGGACATGAGATCATCACGTTGGGTATGGGCCTACGAAGTCCTCATTCTGACCCAAAACGGACGCCGTGTAAACGCTCAGATCAATTGAGTCAATGACTATGTGAAATCAGCTATCCATAAATGAGGGGAATGGAAAAATTGCCGATTGAAATATACCCCCCTTTGCTGCTGAATTTGCTGTTTCACGGGAGGATTTGACACTGAAATGATTCAGTGGAAACTGCCATCCGGCAAGTCGCGCGATTAAGCCGGAACATAGGTCAACCGAATCACATCCTCGCCAATCCGATCATGGGACAGCAGGCGGAGCGGCGACCGGGGTCCGGCGAAATAGGGACTGCCGTGACCCAGTACGACGGGATGCAGATAGATTCGATACTCATCGATCAGGCCAAGTTCAGTCAGGCTGTGCGCCAGGTTCGGGCCAGCAACTTCGATCTCCCCGTCGTGCCCGGCTTTCAGCTTGCGGATCGCGCCCTCAAGATCACCCTCAACAAGGGTGGCGTTGGGGCCGACTGACTGCAACGAGCGCGAGACGACCCATTTCGGCTGCTTCCGCCACGCCGCCGCGAAGGCGCGTTCGTCTGCACCCCATTCAGCATGATCGTCGTCCCAGTAACGCATGATCTCGTACATTTGGCGACCGTAGACGCTGCCCGTCTGCCCCTGAGCCTCTTCGATGAAGTGGCGGAAGAGCGTGGGGTCTGGCGCAAACGCCGTATGGTCAACGTAGCCGTCCAGGGACTGGTTCATACTGAACACGAGTTTAGCCATAGCCACTTTCCTTTTTCACACGACATACCATGAATTGGGCGCGAGATTTCCGTGGCGGGACACCACTGCATTGCATCACGTACCGTGTCACCGCCCCCTATATCACTATAGAACAAATAGTCTATACAGTCAAGGGGTCAGTTGGGCGACCAGGCGCTCAAGCAAGGTTTCCCAGGGACGGGACGGGATGACCGGCAGCCCCAGGCGTTCACACTCGCGCTTCAGCCATTCCCCATACAACCCGCTCACCCGCGCCCGAAACGCCTGCTCCCCCTGCTCCGGTTCACGCCGGGCATAATTGGCGCGTATCTGGGCTTCATCCGGCTCGTATATGAACAGGCTGCGAACCCGCCCCTGGTTTGGGTGGTCGCCGAAAGTTGCCTGAGCCGCCAGTGTAGGCAGGATGAAATCTCCTTCCAGAACCACCGGTTGGCGTTCATCCAAATGGTTAGCGATGACCGCTTCCAGCGCCGGGGTCATGGCCGCGCCAATCGCGATCCCCTGTTCGACGATACGTTCCGGCGATAGCGACGTTGGATCAGGATGCGTATTCCAGAAATGGAGCGCTGGTTGCTGTTCAGGGGTGGTCATCTTCTCCAGAATGACCTGGAAATCATCGACCTCGGTGATGCCCACCCCGAAGTGCTGTGCCAGTCGGTAACTGACGCTGGTCTTGCCACAACCGGACGCGCCACCGATGAGCAGCACCGTCCAGCGCCGAGTCGTCTCGGCTGCCGGCATCATCCTATCGCTGCCGCGCTGAGGGTATGGCGAGCATTCTCGATGTAGTCCAGCGATTGGTGACGAAAATAGGTATTGTACAGCTCGGCATAATGCCCGCGCTGCGCCATCAGCGCCTCATGATTGCCCTGCTCGATGATATGACCCTGCTGCAACACGATGATGCGATCGGCGCTCTGCACCGTGCTGAGGCGGTGGGCGATCAGGATCGAGGTGGATTGCGACAGGATTTTGTCCAGCGCCTCCTTGATCTGCATCTCGGTGAAAGGATCGATGCTGGCGGTGGCTTCGTCGAGGATGAAGATGGCCGGGCGCTGCGCCAGCACCCGCAGCAGGCTGACCAGTTGGCGCTGCCCCATGCTGAGATACGCGCCGCGTTCGCCTACATCGGTGTTCAGACCATCAGGCATCGTCTCCAGCCACTCGCCATGTCCGATGCTGTTGGCGATGGCTTCAATTTCCTCGTCGGTCGCCTCCGGTCGGGCATAGCGGATGTTATCGGCAATCGTTCCACTGAAGAGAAAGGGTGACTGCGACACAATACCCAGCTTGCTGCGATAGGATTGCACATCGAAGGTACGGATATCGCGCCCGTCGATGAGGATTTGCCCACCCTGAAATTCGTAGAAGCGGCTGATGAGCTTTGCCAGCGTGCTTTTGCCAGCACCGGTATGACCGACGATCGCAATGCTCTCGCCGGGGCGAATGGTCAGGTCGAAGTGATCCAGCACACGGATGCCCTGCTTATACTCAAAGGTGACATCTTTGAACTGAATTTCGCCATGAAGTTTCTCGACCGGCTGGTTATCAATCTGATTGACCGTGTTATCCGAGTCGATGAGGGCAAAGATGCGTTCTGCTGCGCTCAAGCCCTGCTGCACCTGGCTCCAGAAACCGGTCAGGTTGATGATGGGGAACCAGAACCGATCCACGCTCTGAATGAAGAGATACCACGAGCCGAGGTTGATGGCCGCGCCGATGACCGCCTGCGCCCCGAAGTAGACGACCGAGGCTGTGCCAAAACCCGACAGCACATTCAGCGCCGGAAAAATCAGCGCCATCACAAATCCTCGGCGCAGGTTGACGGTGTAGGACTGGTTATTGACCGCCAGAAATTCGTCATAGACCAGCGCTTCACGACGGAAGTTCTTCGCCACGCTGATGCCGGAGACGCTCTCCTGAATGTTGTCATTGACGGTCGCCATCGCCCGCGCACCCTGCCGCCCGACAATGCGCGCCATATTGCGAAAGAACAGCGCCAACGCCAGGAACACCGGCATCCACAGGATCAGCACCAGCGTCAACGGCCACGAACGAGTGAGCAGCACCGCACCCAGGATGATGAGCTGGATGAACTGGACGACAATATCGCCGACAATCTGGAGGACAGTGCTGAATTCCTGAGTGTCGCTGGTTATGCGGCTGACCAGCTTGCCCGATTTGTTGTCATCATAAAAGGCCAGGTCACGATTGATTGCCGCGGCAAAGGCATCCTTCCGCATCCGGCTGATGCCATCGCCAATGATCCGCGCCCGAATACGATCCCGCGTCCAGATCAGCCCGTAATCGAAGATGAAGGTGACCAGAAGCATGACCAGGAGGACGGGGAGCATCTGACCGCCATCCTCCAGCTTGATCTGATCGACCAGCGAGGCGATCAGGACGGGTATGCCAGCCCCGAAAAAAGCCGCGACGATGAGCAAGCCGACATAGGTGAGCAGGCTGCGACGCTCGTGAGCGAAGTAGCGCCCCAGCCGGTTCAGCAGATAGCCATCGCTGTACTGCCGGTCGTATTGATCCTGTGAAAGCTGATTGAAGAAACCCATGTTAACCCTGTGGGACTGGCAAAGCCGCTGATTTTTCCGGCGCTTCATAGCGGGCGAAGATACGACGATAGGCTTCGGATGAGGCCAGCAGCACATCATGTTTACCCTGTGCCACCACCCGCCCACGCCGCAGCACAATGATATGATCGGCCCAGCGAATCTGTGACAGACGGTGGGTAATCAGGATGGTAGTACGGCCTTTGGAAGCGGCCCAGATCGCCTGCTGGATGCGATCTTCGGTAGCGCTGTCAATCGCGCTGGTGCTGTCATCCAGGATCAGAATTGGTGGATCGGCCAGGAAGGCGCGGGCGATGGCGAGCCGCTGGCGCTGCCCACCGCTGAGGGTCACCCCGCGCTGCCCGACAATGGTGTTGTAGCCGTCGGGGAAGCTGGTGATGAAGTCGTGCGCCTGGGCTTTTTTGGCGGCCTCGATGACCTGCTCGAGCGTCGCGTCCTGATTGCCAAAGCGGATATTGTCGGCAATCGAGCGGCTGAACAGGAAGATATCCTGTTCGATGATGCTGATCTGGGAGCGCAGCGCCGCCAGATCCCAGTCGCGCACATCAACATCATCGATCATGACCCGCCCCACATCGACATCATAGGTGCGGTTGATGAGCTTGGTGATGGTGCTTTTGCCTGAACCGGTCTGCCCGACGATGGCGACGGTCTTGCCAGCGTAGACTTCAAACGAGACATCGTGCAGCACTGGGTTACCATCGGTATAGCCGAACGTGACCTGCTCGAAGGTGATCGCGCCGCGCACCGGTTCGGTATAGCCGCCCTTGTTCTGATCGAGATCGGTCTCGGTGTTGATGATCGCCAGAATGCGTTTCGCCCCAGCATAACCCAGCGCCACCTGCGACAGCGAGCGCAGTGAGGTGAACACCGGGAACTGGAACAGGAATAGCAAACCGGTATAGGCTACGATGCGTCCGGCGTCGATCAGGCCGATCTGATACAGATAAATGGCGTGAACCAGTCCAGCGAAGGTCGCCAGCCCCAGAAGCAGGAAAGGAATATAGCGCGCTTCGACATAACCCTGCTGCACCGAGTAATTGCGTACCTCTTCAGTCAGGTGGCTGAAATGGTCGATCTCCTGCTGCTCCCGCGCTGCCCCTTTGACCACCTGCAACCCTTCCAGCGTTTCAGCCAGGCGGGCATTCATCCGTCCGAAGCTGGCGCGCACCCCCTGCGTAATCGGGTTGAGGGTGCGGACGAAGCGAACCTGCGCGATGAAGTACACCGTCAGAAAAATGATCGGCGTCAGAACCAGCGCGGGATGCAGGCCGGGGGATGCCACCACAGGCATGAGCAGGAAGAAGCCCGAACCGATGATGAGGTTCATGCCGGGGTTCATCATCAGGTTCATCTCGCGCACATCATTGGTCACCCGCGCCATGATTTCGCCGACGGGCTGCAAATCATGAAAGGCCATGCTCTTGCCCAACAGACTGCCATACAGTTCCTTACGCACATCGCGTTCGATGCGCTGGGCGAAGATTTCCGAGGAAAAGTTGCGCATCAGTTGCAACGCGCCGCGCAGCAATTGCGACAGGATGATGGCGATCACTTCTGGCATCACCTCGGCCATGCCACCGCCATTGATGACGGTATTGACCGCAATCCCGATGAAGTAAGGAACCGCCGCTGCCAGCGCTGCATTGCTGAACGCACCAATGACCATCAGAATACCGACCAATGGATGGCGACGAATGTGCGACAGGATGAAGCGCAACGCACTGGCATGGTTGGTCTTAAAGCCAACCTGGGCAACGAACTCCGATGACATTGATTTTCCCCGATGGCTTAACGATTGTTTCTCATGGTATCACAGCCATCTCGATGCCATATACGACCATTGACCGGTGCGCCATTAAGGTATCTGGACATTCGTTAAGACCGTCTGACTGCTGGCATCGGGTAAGGACAGCGGCTCACCCGTCCGCCAGTCGTAAACCACCAGCGCCAGTTGATAGCTGCCAGGGGTCAAATCCGGTGGCAGGATCAGCGAACGATGATCCACATAGATCGCGCCAGGAGTCATCGTAGTTGTATCGATCTGAAGGCCATCGGCCTGCTGCACCGGCCCATCAAGCTGTGTCACAAGCTGACCCGTCTCATCCAGCAGGCGCAGGCTGAACGAATAGCTAGCCGTCAGGGGCGCTTCTACCTGCCACCACAGCCGGCCCTCGATACGCTCGCGGCTGACCGCATCCAGATCAAACCCACCAAATAACAAGTTTTCGCCGAAACGCAGCGGCTCAGTCAGCGGCGGCGCATCCATCCGTTGAATCAGATAACACCAGTAGCGATTGCAATCGCCGATCACCTGCTGCAACGGATGACTGGTCTCGATCTGACGAAAGTTGGCCTGCACGGCCGGGTCGAACCACGCGGCGGTGACATACCAGATACGACGGGACTGAAGGGCGGCGTCAACGCTTTCAGCCTGACTCTGTTGCAAATAAGCGGGGAGGTAATGGCTCATCTGCCACAGCACGACGTTGTTGGTCAAGTCACCCTGATCGAAGTACAGCACATCGCCCGGTTGGGCAGCAGCAGCCGCCTGTTGAAACAGGGCACGATGCGGCACACGATCCAACGGGAACTGGGAGGACAGTGACCACAGGCTGATGCCGACCACGATGACGAGCGCTACCCCATTCAGATAACGCGGCAGCCAGGCCAGCGCTGCCCCGCACACGATGGCGAACCCCAGGCTGAGATAAGCAACATAACGTGGGGTGTAGACGGCTACGATGAGATTGGCGATCAGCGCCAGTGCCGGAACACCCAGCGCCCACAGCAGCATCAGGTAGAACGACCGCTTGCGCCAGCCATAGAGCAACCCCAGCGCCAGGATGACCGCATACAGGACGGGCTGTCCATTCGTCATCAGCGACCACAGCCGCAGCACCGCATCCAGCGTCGTGGGTTCGGTGGTGCTGCCGATGCCAGCCAGACCCCGCGCATTGCCGAACTGGGATTCATCAGCCGCCACATGCTGCACCTGCCCGACAAAGACGACAAACCAGGGCGACCAGATCACGAAGGCCAGTCCGTAAGCCAGCAGCAATTGCCGAAGCGTCTGGCGCGACCAGCTCAGCGCATACAAACCCTGTGCCGCCACCAGAAACGCCAGAAAGTAATGGATATAGAACATCAGAGCAACCGTCAGGCCATAGATCAAGGCCGCACCAACCGTTCGGAGCTTCAGCCAGTTCTGGAAGGCCAGCATGGACAGGGCCGCTGCCAGCAGGATCAACGGATAGGGACGGATCTCCAGCGAATAGATATGAAAGTAGGCATTCACCCCTAGAAAGGCCAGCCCAAACCAGCCCATGACAGCCGAGCCAAAACTGCGGCGTGCGATGCGGTAGATGAGCGCCAGGGTCAACATACTCAACAGGATGCCATACACCCGCCCCATGAACTCGCTATCGCCGATGAATTGCTGCCACAGCCAGAATGACATGAACCACAGCGGCGCATGGACATCCTGTGTCGCCTGGTACCAGACCGTATAGCTCAGGTCGCGACTGGTGGTGCGAAAAGCAATTTCCTCGTCATCGCGCATATACGTTGTCTGGATGCTGTTGACGCGAAATGCAGTGATACAGGCGATCAGTGCCAGAGCGATCAGCCAGCCGCGACGTACTGCCATGCCCTTGTTCCCCATGTTGTTGAAAGTTCCAATCGAGGATAGATTCTAAGGATGCAGGCCCACCTTGCCTATGGAGAAATCATGCGCCCAACTGTCTTTGTCAGCCGCCGCATTCCTGAAGCCGGTCTGGAACGGGTTCTGGCTGAATGTGATGCCGAAGTCTGGCCGGAACTGATGCCACCGCCTTATGAACTGCTGTGTGAAAAAGTACAGCGTGTCGATGGTTTGCTCTCGACCCTGAATGACCGGATTGATGCCCATCTGATTGCCGCGGCTGGCCCACAGCTCAAGGTCATCAGCCAGATGGCGGTGGGCTTTGACAACATTGATGTGCGGGCCGCGCAGAATCGTGGCATCGCCATCGGCAACACACCCGGCGTGCTGACCGATGCGACAGCCGATCTGGCGTTTGCGCTGCTGCTGGCGGCGGCGCGGCGGTTGATGGAAGGCGTGCAGTACATCCGCGAGGGGCAGTGGCAGACCTGGGACCCACGCGCCCTGTTGGGTGGCGACCTGGTTGGGGCAACGCTCGGCATCATTGGGCTGGGTCGGATTGGGAAAGCGGTCGCCGGACGCGCCGCTGGATTCGACATGCGCCTGCTGGCTTTCAGCCCACGCACCCCGGCGGAAGAAGCCAACGCGCTGAAGATACAGTTGACGACACTGGAAACGCTGCTGCGCGAGTCAGATTACGTTTCGCTCCACGTCCCGCTGAATGCCGAAACACGGGGGATGATTGGACACGAACAACTGCGGCTCATGAAACCGAGCGCCATCCTCATCAACACCGCGCGTGGCCCCATCGTCAAAGCGCGTGACCTCTACGAAGCGGTGAGGGATGGCATCATTGGCGGCGCGGCGCTGGATGTGACTGACCCAGAGCCGATCAGCCTGGATGACCCACTGCTCACGCTGCCCAATGTCCTGATCTTGCCGCACATCGGCAGCGCCAGTCAGCGCACCCGCAACCTCATGGCGACGATGGCTGCTGACAATCTGATCGCCGGAGTCTACGCCAGACCACTGCCCAACGCGGTTCGGCTACCGTAGCAGCGGTTCGGAAGTCTCGGCCTGAAGGTCTTGGGCTGATGAGGTCTCATCCGTCACAGCGGCAATCCTTTCGCGCACCACGCTGGCCGGACGCCCCATGATGCGGACGTGCATCCGCGCCAGATACTCGCCGATGATGCCGAGCGCGAACAACTGCACGCCAGAAAAGATCGCGATCACGGATGCGAGGAACGGGAAGCCGGGAACGCTCGGCTCGAAGAAGAGACGCCCAATCACATAAATGAAAATCAGGATGCCGAAGATCGTCAGGATGAAGCCGAGGATGCTGGCGATTTGCAGCGGCAGGGTGCTGAAGCCGGTCATCATATTGAGGGCGTGGATAATCAGCTTCCGCAGGGTGTAGTTGGACACTCCGAGCCGCCGCGCCTCATGCCGCACCGGGATCGCTGCAAAGCGTGTGGTTGCCCAGGTCAGCAACACATCTATCGAGACATAAGGGCTTTCGTAATGGGCAAAGGCCTGACGCAGATGGGTATAAAACACGCGGAAAGCGCTCACATTGCGGGCGACATCCACCCCCATCGCGCTCTGCATCGCCAGTTTGGTCACCTGTGAAGCCATGTCACGCAAAAAACCGTGCTGCTCCTGCTGCGGCGTCCCATAAACCACATCATAACCCTGCGCCAGTTTATCCAGCAGCAATTTGATCTGATCCGGTGGGTGTTGCAGATCATCATCCATCGTCACGATGATGTCGTAACGCGCCTGTCGCACCCCACACAGAATTGCATTGTGCTGACCGAAGTTGCGCATGTGCTTGAAACCCCGAATCCAGGGATGCCGCGCAGCCAACTGGCGAATGACTTCCCAGCTATTGTCCTTGCCATCATCCTCGACAAAGATCAGTTCATACTGGTCGCTCAACGTCGGCAAGACCGCGCCCAACTGCTCGACCAGATCAGGCAAACTCAGAGCGCCATTGTAGACCGGAATCACCACAGAAAGGGAAGGCATAGGGACAACCTCGATACGCAATTTCGGGAGATTGTAACAGGAAGTCTGAACCACGCGAAGCACAGATGGTGGAGAAACAAAAACAGTGGATGAATGTGTCCACTGTTTCAGTTCAACATGTTATCTTCTGGTTAGTCTTTGCCCGTGCCCGTGAGCTTGTTACGGATGCCCAGCAACCCCTTGATGACCTTCTGCCCGGCATTGAGATTATCCAGCTCTTCCAGGCCCGCTTCATAGGTGGCGGCACCCTGCATCAGTTTGCCTCCGCGCACCTGAAGATCGGCCATCGCGATCAGAGTCTCGCCGTGCAGTTTCTTCTCGCCGAGCGCGTCAAACAGGTCAGCCGCCTGACGATAACAGTTATAAGCCTGTTCACGATCACCCAATCCGGCGTAGACGCCACCGAGATTGCCCAGGGCCTTGGCGATGCGCATCTGATCGTTCATCTCCTGGAAGGTGTTCAGCGCCTGCTGCATGATCTCCAGCGCCTGTTGATGCTCACCCAGTACACGATGGACCAGGCCAATATTGACCTGCATTTCGCCCGCCAGTTCACGCTTGCCTTCGCTCTCGTAGGCCGTCAGCGCTTGCTGGAAGACTCGTGCAGCCGCTTCATAATCCTTCTGCTGGAACAACTTTACGCCTTGATCCTGCAATTCCTGGGCTGATGACATCATTTCACCTCACACATGGCAACTATCGGGTAATATCCAGAATGCTTGCGCCCACTTGCCGGAGGTTTTCCACCGGCATTTTGCTCAACATGATCGCGATTTCAATGAAGCCAATGTTACGCGGGTTGGCCGCGAACTTACGTTGTTCATCGGGGAGCTGCATGAAGTGCTTCCACTCTTCGCGCGCCGCCAGCCACTCGCCGATGTAACCCGATGACTCCAGAAAGTAGCTCGTGTTCTTTTTGACAATACTCGAGAGTACGCTCAACTCGTGCATCGGGATGGGCAGTTCGCCCAGCTCATACTGCTGAATCAGCGCGGGAGTCAGCACGGCTGCCGTCGCGACATCTTCAATGGATAGGCCGACATCTTCCCTGGCCTGATGCAACAGCGCACCAATCATCCGGTTGCGCAGGTTGACATACTCGGTCTGAATATCGAAGTGACGCCCAAACTTGGCCTCCAGCGTATCCATGCCCCAGAAATGACTGACCGGCACACCCAGGTAATAGGCCAGCAGTTCAATCTGCGGCAGGCTGGGGGCCGAATCGCCATACTCCCACGCCTGAAATTCGTCTTGACTCACACGCAGCAGTTGAGCGCAATCTTCGACGGTTCGTTCGGCATTCAGGCGCGCATCCCGGATCAACACGCCGATCATTCGGGCGCGAATGCGAAACGACTCGGCGAAGTCCGGGGCTTTCGCTTTGCTCATCTCCTGGGTAGCGGCCTTTTTCGCCTTGAAGCGCGCCGAAACATCTTTCAGGTCCATCGTTGATCCTTCCGAAAAGGCCTGTCAATCTGGCGGCATTATAGACCTTAACGGCATCGTGAGCAAACGCACCGTGTTCATCGTATCACGAAACGAGCGGTGCTGAATTGAGATTATCTTTACATGTGTGTAACGGGGAAGCGCAGTATAATCGCCCATAAAGAATGAGTCGCATCTTGATATTGAAGAGCAACCGCTAATGACGACACATGAATTGTTGACACCCGAATTGGAATTGACACAATTACGGGTGCGGGCGCATGAACTGGAAATCGTCAATCATATCGCGCTGCGCCTTAGCACAGCCCAGGATCTGGCGGCATTCCTCAATGAACTGACGAGCGCCATTGTAGCAGCCGCTAACTGTGAGCGAACGATCCTTTTTCTGGTGGATGAACCCAAAATCGATCTGGAATTCAAGGCCAGCAATTACCGGATCAGCCCGGAAAGTGCTATCGCCAAATTGCGCTTTCGCCTGTTTGAACCTGAGCCTGGTTCTCTGGTAGACGGCTGGACTAAAGGGGAAAGCCGACTGATCGCCGATGAGAGCAGTCAGCCAAACCCGCAACAAGAGCTAATATGTAAGGTTCTGGGCACGCACTCGTCCTTCAGCATCCCCCTGCTCTATCAGGGTCAGTTGCTCGGCGTGATCTTCGTCGATAATCCTGCCAGCAAGAACCCATTGACCGAAGTACAACAAAACCTGCTCATCAGCGTCAGCCGACATATCCCGCCTGTGTTGGAAAATGCCCGTCTCCATCAACAGACGCTGAAGCAACTGGCTGACAATGTGCGCGAGTTGAATATCCTTCAGCAGATTGACCGCGAGTTGAGCGATACCATCAACCTCGATCATGTCTTCGCCATGACCCTGGATTGGGCGCTGCGCTTTTCTAACTCACAGGCCATCTCCCTGGCACTGTATGACCAGGATAATCATACCCTTCATTATCTGATGGAGTATGGTTACGATGTCTCCTCAGAGCAGTTGCATTCACTCCGGCAAACCTATGGCGATGGCGTCACCCGCCGTGTTGCTCATTCAGGCCGCGCTGAAGTGATCCCGGATGTGACGGCCGACCCTGATTTCGTCCGGTTACTTGCCAGTACCCGCGCCCAAATGTGCGTCCCGGTCACCCGCGAAGATCGGGTTATCGGGGTCATCACACTCGAAAGCCGCAAGATCAACGGCTTCACCGACGCCCATCTGGATTTTGTGCAAAAGCTAGCAGCCCGCGCCGCCGTGGCGATTGATAACGCCCGTCTTTATGAAGAATCGGTGCGTGAGCGAGAGAAGCTTTCTCACATCCTCAACAACACTGCCGATGTGGTGATCCTGGTTGGCACAGATGATCGAGTGAGCCTCATCAATCAATCGGCGCTGGGCGCACTGCAATTGTATCAACCTCAGGAATATGCCCATCAGATTGCTGTTGATCTGCTCAAGAACACACCACTGCTGGCTGCCTACCAACGCGCGAAGCAGCGCGGCGACGCCTCCACCGAAGAAATCATCATGCCCAATGAGCGCGTCTTCCATGCCGCTTTTCGTTTCTTTGAGGGTATCGGGTGGATCATCGTCATGCACGACATCACACCCTTCAAAGAAATGGATCGGCTCAAGAGTGAGTTGATCGGCACGGTGTCGCATGACCTCAAGCAGCCGTTGAGCGTGATGAACGGCTATGTCGAACTGCTGATGATGCAGCAATCGCTCTCGCCCCGCGCCATGAACTCGGTCAACATGATTAAGCGCTCAGTCCAGAACATGCGCCAGTTGATAGATGATTTACTCGATCTGACCAAGATTGAGTCCGGAATCAAGCTTGACCTGAAGCCGCTGAACCTGAACGCGGTCGTGGCGGAATGCATTGATCAGATCAGGCCGAATGCTCAGGCGAAATCGATTAATCTGACCAACCAGATACCGGCTGATTTGCCGCCGGTGATGGCCGATTACGGTCGCATCAAACAAATCCTGAACAACCTCATCAGCAACGCAGTGAAATATACCCCGGCAGAGGGGTGGGCAAAAGTGACTGCCGAACGGCGCGGCGAGATGATCCGCATCGCCATCCAGGACAACGGCATGGGCATGAGTCCAGAAGATCAGATTCATGTATTTGAGCGCTTCTACCGGGTGCGCCGCCCCGAAACCGATACGATTGAAGGCACCGGTCTTGGGCTGGCGATTGTGAAGAGTCTGGTGGAAGCCCATCACGGACAGATTGGGCTGGAGAGTAAGCTGGGCGAAGGCTCAACCTTCTCGGTCATGCTACCATTGGCTACAGCCGAGTAAGAGTCAGGGGTTATCCGGTGGACAGGCCCCTGACCCAGCTTTTGGGATGCTGCCAG
The DNA here is from genome assembly GCA_022843385.1 of Anaerolineae bacterium. Classification (GTDB taxonomy): domain Bacteria; phylum Chloroflexota; class Anaerolineae; order Aggregatilineales; family Phototrophicaceae; genus CFX2. Next base: position 49,397 of record JALHNT010000006.1, read on the forward strand.
CTCAATTGCTGACCATCACCTTTTCGGTCACCAGTTGTCCATGTTCATCGGTATTGATCTGATACGGCACGGTGGTAACCACCACCCGTTCCATACGCGACAGCGCCAGGTTGAAGATGAACGCGCTGTTCTGGTGAAGCGCCTGCTCCCAGAAGCTATCCATCGCCAGATGCCCCATGATGACATGGACGTATGAACCCGGCACTTCGGTCTGGAGATGGGCGATGTATTCCTCAATCGGTTCAGCCAATTGACGGAACGGAGACGGCAGGATGACCAGCTCGCCCTCACCGATGCGTTCGTTCCACTTCTGCTTGACGATCTCTGCTTTTTCCGGGTTCACCCCAACATGGATGGCTTTCCAGGGGTGACCCAGTGATTTGGCGAAGTTGACCATCCGCACCGTTTCAGCATGGACGCCGTCAATCAGGATCAAAGTCTGAACAGCGCGACGTTCCGTTTCTGGGGGCGAGCTTTCCCAACTGAGCGCCTGGGCCACAGCCTTATAGTGATGATGAATGCGGAAGAAGATCCAGACCAGCGCCGGAACCAGGACGATGATGAACCAGGCACCGCCAGTGAACTTGGTCACGGCAAAAACGATCATCACGACAAAGGTACACACCGCACCCAGTCCACTGATCGCCACATGAATCCGCCAATGCGGATCATATTCCATTGTAGTTTCCAGACCTTTGACCTTTTCGCCTGGCTTGAGCTTGCCGATCTTCAGACCGCGCACCACCATACCACTCTGCGACATGGTAAAGCTGAGGAACACACCAATAGCATACAGCGGGATAAGAGCCGTCGTGCTGGCGTTGAAGAAGACGACGAGCAGGATGGCGAAGAAAGCCAGCACCAGGACGCCCCAGGAAAAGACCAGGCGGCCGCCACGGAAAGTCAACTGACGCGGCAGGAAACCATCGCCGGCGTGCAAAGCCGCCAGACGGGGAAAATCGGCGTAGCTGGTATTGGCTGCCATCAGCAGGATGAGCGCCGTACCGGCCAGCGTGAGCGCGTAGAAGATGCTGTTGTCGCCATGGATGGTGCGGCCTAATTGGGAGATGACCGTTTCAGTGTGGCTTGGCACCGCTTCAATCTGATGCGCCAGCAGCGTGATAGACAGGAACAGGGTAATCAGAATCGAACTCATCCAAATCAGTGTGACCGCCGCGTTATGACTTTTGGGGTCTTTGAAGGCGGTGATCCCGTTTGAGATCGCCTCAATTCCGGTCAATGCCGTACACCCACTGGAAAAGGCACGCAGGATGAGGAAAAGACCAAGCATTTGGAGTTCATTAGCACTGTGATGCAGTTCCTCGACATTCTGCACCGTACCCAGCGTACCGGTGAAATACTGGTATGCACCGGCCAACAGCGTCATGAACATCATGCCCAGGAAGAAATAGGTCGGGACGGCGAAGATCCGGCCACTCTCTTTGACGCCACGCAGATTGACAATCGTCATGATAACGATGACCGTAACGGCCATATGGACCCGGTACGGTTGTAAGTCTCGGAAAGCAGGGAACGACACAATCTGTGCCACCCCCGATGAGATGCTGACGGCTACGGTCAGGATATAGTCGGTCAGCAGCGCCGCGCCGGCGATCTGCGCCGGAACTTCGCCCAGGTTATCTCGCGCGACAATGTACGCACCACCACCATTGGGGTAGGCATAAATGGTCTGGCGATACGAGACTGTGACAATCGTCAGCAACACAGCAATGGCAATCGCGATTGGAATCGAAATGCCGAAGATTTCCTGATGAGTCGCTGTAGCAATAGCCGCCAACGAGAGAATGATCAGAATTTCTTCCGTCGCATAAGCAGTGGACGACAAGGCATCCGAAGCGAACACGGCCAGCCCTACCACCCGGCTGATCGCCTGGTGCGGCAAATCCTTTGTTTCCAAAGGCTTGCCAATCAGAATACGCCCTACATTCATGATAGAATTCCCCCTCGCTCATGAATACAGAATGCACACAACAAAAAACAATCAGGCGGCTTGCATAAGCCTGATTGAGGCACACTTCAAAATGAACCTGTCTTGTGAATCAGGAAGGCAATCGACGCATATAGGGAGAGAATAGAAGGTCAGCACACGACCATTGAGTCGTTACTGTAGACACCGTTGGTCTACGGAGCCGCATAGTGGAAACGTTATCCTTGATAACATTAATCGTTGATGAGAATACACCCAAACCAACTGAGTGTCAATTGGTATTTTCAGCTAACCCCAATTGGCTAGATTGAATAGATGATGAGCGCCTCACTACCGGCAGAGGACGGCAAATTGCAGCCAGTCCGGTTGCAGGTTAAGATAACTCAAAATCAAACGCTTATTTGATAAATGATTGGACACACCACAATGCCCATCATCCGTTCGCAGATTGACCCCCTCAGCGACGACTTCCGCAAGAATTACGATCATAACTGCCAGCTCGTGCAGACACTGACGGAACGGCAGGCGAAAGTCCGCGCCGGTGGCAGCGAACGCGCCGTCAAAAAACATCTGGACGCCGGAAAACTCCTGCCCCGCGAACGGGTGGAACTGCTGCTCGATCCAGGAACCCCCTTCCTTGAACTGAGTACGCTGGCCGCCTGGGGCATGTACAACGATGAGAGTCCCGGTGCCGGGTCGATCAACGGCATTGGCATCATCAACGGTGTCGAGTGTATGGTGAACGCCAACGAGGCTACCGTCAAAGGCGGGACGGTCTACCCCATCTCGCTGAAGAAATCGCTGCGGGCGCAGTCCATGGCCGAGGAAAACCGCCTGCCCTGCCTGTATCTGGTCGAGTCGGGTGGCGCGAATCTGCCGCATCAAGCCGATATCTTCGTGGATGGTGGGCGCGGTTTCGCCAATCAGGCGCGCATGAGTGGGTTGGGCATCCCGCAGATTTCGCTGGTGTTCGGCAACAGCACCGCTGGCGGGGCTTATATCCCTGGCCTGAGCGATTACACCATATTCGTCCGCAAGCAGGCGTTGGCCTTCCTCGGCGGGCCGCCGCTGGTGAAGATGGCGACAGGCGAAGAAGTGGACGAAGAAACATTGGGCGGCAGCGACATGCACGCACGTGTTTCCGGTCTGGCAGACTATATCGCCGAGAATGATGCTGATGCGGTTCGCATCGGGCGCGACATCGTCGGACGCCTGAACTGGCGCAAGACCATTCGGGCTGATGTGCAAACCCCGCGCCCGCCGCGTTATGACCCGGATGAACTGCTGGGTATTGTGCCGGTGGATACCATCCGCCAGCCATTGGATATGCGCGAAATCCTGGCGCGCATCGTGGATGACTCGGAATTGGTGGAGTACAAGCCCGACTACGGCAGCACGCTGATCTGCGGCCACGCCCACATCAACGGCTTTCCGGTGGGCATCCTGGCGAATAATGGCATCCTGTTTTCCGAAAGCGCCAACAAAGCCGCGTCGTTCATCCAATTGTGTAACCACTCGCGCACTCCGCTCATCTACCTGCAAAATATCACCGGTTTCATGGTCGGTCAAAAGTATGAGGCCGGCGGCATCATCAAGGATGGTGCGAAGATGATCAATGCCGTTGCCAACAGCACCGTGCCACAGTTCACCGTGCTGATCGGCGGAGCTTATGGCGCGGGTTACTATGCCATGTGCGGGCGCGCCTATGACCCGCGACTGCTCTTCGCCTGGCCGACCAGCCGCATCGCCGTCATGGGGTCGGAGCAGGCTGCCGGGGTGTTGGGGATCATCCAGACCGACGCCGCCCGGCGCAAAGGTGAAGAACCCGACCTCCAGCAGATCGAGCAGATGAAGTTCATGGTCAAATTCAAGTTCGATGAAGAAAGCGATCCCTACTTCGCCACCGCCCGGCTCTGGGACGATGGCCTGATCGACCCGCGTGACACCCGCATGGCGCTGACGGTTGGCCTGTCGATGAGCTACAACCGCGATTGGGTGAGCGAGGGGCAGCCACGTTACGGCGTGTTCCGTATGTAGAAAGGCTAATCGATGAAATCCCGCTTGCGAGGCTTTGCCCTCCATTCCCGCACCACTTACCGCGTCATCATTGTTGGCATGATTGTGGTGGCAGTGGCCGCTTTTCTGTTCTCACGGGTGGGCCAGACCGCCCTGTTGGTCTGCTGCGGCGGACTCATCCTGCTGGCTGTTGTCGGCATCCTGTCGGAGCGCGGAATGCGTCGCTAGGTGTTGGTTGTTGGTTAGCCGTTCTTGGGAGTGAGTGACGAGAAGGTTGACGGGTGTATAGTGTAAGAGATCATGGCAACGAAGGAGGCTGGCATGAAGTACGAACGCATCACGCTTGACCGGCACATCATGGTGGGCAAGCCGGTGATTAAGGGAACGAGGATACCCGTCGAGCAAATTATCCGTGAACTGTCTGACGGGATGACATTCGATGATGTACTGGATGCCTATCCGCGTTTGACACCAGACGACATCCGCGCTGCAATCGCCTTCGCCGCTGATGCTGTCCGTCAGCTCTATCCGCCTCAGTTTGAGCGAAAGGGTTCCTAACATGCCCTACGTGGCCGTCAACCTGTCTGAGAAGATCGAGATGAGCCAGTTCGACACCGAGGCCGAAGCGCGTGCCTTCTGCCGCAAGCGCTACTATCCCTACCACATCATCTTTGAAGGCACCATCAGCGATGCCGTCGAGGACAAAGTGACCACGCCCGTCGCCATTTACGCGCTGGGTCAGGCGTTTAACTGTACGCCATTGACGGGCAAGGATGTCCCCTACCAAACCTACCGTGTGATCGAGGAACGGCTGCCGAAAGCTGAGGGCTTCGAGGCCATCATCATCAACTTGGAAGACCGGGTCAACTGGCATGAACACCGCGAGCGCATCGACACAGCGTTTGATCGCGGCGTTCAACTGCTGTGGATCATCTACGCCGACAGTATGCACATCGAAGTCGGCACCGCAGCCAACCGACGCGAGCGCCACCTCCCCGGCCCCGACAGCATCGTTGACGGCGGCGATGTCGTCCCCGGTTATTCCATTCGCGTCCGCGACCTGTTCCGCGAGGTGGAGGTGGAGTGAGATGAGCAACACTCATCACGACTATGACAATGTTGACCTCGAAACCGTGTGGCGAGTAGTTGTCAACCAATTGCCTATTTTGAGGCAACAAATCAAAACTCTGATCAAGCAACTGGACGAAATACAATGATGCGATCAGTCCCAACGGAGCAAGTGTGCTGATGTTTAGAGCATTAGGTTTACAGCTTAAGCATCCCAAAGCCGTCGAATTTCACCAAAAAGGTGAGCAAGCGCTCAACCATTGTCAATTTGATGAGGCATTGGATCTATTTGCCAAAGCCATCGCTGAATATCCAGAATTTAGCACTGCTTTCAGCAATCGCGGGATAGTCTATGTTCTGAACGAAGAATGGGACAAGGCCATCGAACAGGCAAACATCGCACTAAGCCTCGACAGTAAGTTGCCTCATGCTTATGCGACTCGATCTATGGCGTATGCCGGCAAAAAAGAATATGACCTTGCTGTTGCGGATGCCAACGAGTCGACACGATTGGATCCCCGCTATGCCTTTGGGCATCTGGCGCGCGGGAGAGTCTTCTATTGCAATCGACAATTCGATGATGCCATTGCATCATTTACACGCGCGATAAGCATCAATCCGAAGGCAGCCATCTTCCATTATGAAAAAGCCAATGCATTGTTGGCAAAACAACGTTTTCAGGATGCTGTCGAAAGCTACAAAGCTGCGATCTCACTTGCGCCCGATTTTCTGACAGCATACGTGAACTTGAGCCTGTGCTACGGAGCTTTGGGCAAATTAAAGGAAGCGCTTGCAGCTTCAAACACACTCATCAAACTCGCTCCAAACCGGATAAGTGGCTATCTTTCGCGTTCAACGCTTTACATAATGACTGGTAATGTGGAAAGCGCAGTAACTGATGTGGAGAAAGCTGCGGAACTCGATCCGCAATCCGCAACAATCCAACAAACACTCGGGTATTACTATGGCATTCAACAAAGATGGGATGATGCCTTCGCCCGATACAGCCGATGCCTGGAAATCGACCCCCAGAATACGATGGCACTTGCCAATCGTGGCACCGTTCAAGCGATCCGAGGGAATTTAGCCGAGGCGCTGGCCGATTATGAGCAGGCTGTTGCCCTTCAACCGAACGAGGCGGACTGCCTCGGAAACCGAGGTCACATCTACTATCTGCTGGGTCGATACGAAGAAGCCTTAAGCGATTTTGAGAAATCCATTGAGATCAACACCAATTACAAATTCGGCATTGCTGGCCGGGCAATAACGCTCGACAAGTTAGGCCATACTTACGAGGCGGTTGTTGGGTGGCAGAAGTTGCTGGCATACGATGGAGGATTTATGGAACCGGAACGAATTCAAAACGAACATCGCTGCGCCCCGGCATTCACTGAAGCAGCTCGGATACTGATTTCAAAATTGTGAGTTCAATACAGCAACAGATCCCAATTCCCGAAAGGTCATTAAACCTAGAATCTGATAAATCAAAGAGGTACTGCGGGAAGCAATTGAGCGATGAAGGATGACCAGCTAGATATGGATAACTTCGATGAAATGCTGTCTCAAGATGACCAGCAGCGGTGGCTGGAAGATCATAAGGTGTTTGGATCAGGCGGGCCGCGAAAAGATGATTTAGCCCTGCGGCTACAATTTGGCCGACAGTTCGGCAAAATGAAAACCTATACGATCTATCCAATCATCAAGCTCATCCTGAGAGACTACATCCAGAAATGCATACCCCTGTACGTGGGAACTGAGCAGACATTCTGGAGCATTAGCTGTTTGCCGAATACAACCAGTCCCGAATGGCCCAGGCTGGCCTGCATCAGCATGTACTTTTTCGAGGCATTTGTTGTCGGTCACTACCGCGATGAGCCAGATCGCATGTGGGGATTTGTCAATGTATCACGCACACGATTTCAGGATTTCTACCCCGACCTTGATGTACTGACCGATGACTTTGATGAGGTCGAGTTGCGCTCAGATGCTAACTACAAGGTTTGTAAAGGCGACTGCCTGCAAATCCGGACTGACTCGCCTTATGCACTGGCACGACTGCTGGACAACCAAGCCGTCCTCGCTGCTGCGCGACAATTGAATCTCCAGGTTATGCGGCAGGGACGCAATCCTTACGCCAAGTATCATTGTTTTGACCTTGCTGATTTATTGGTTGAATAGTTCGATAAGGAAATCTCACCATGCTTACCCAACACCCGACTATTACCCCGACCTTCGCAGCCACGCCGTTCACCGAGGAACACGAGATGTTCCGCAAGAGTGTGCGGAATTTTGTCGAGAAGGAACTGAACCCGTATATCGATGAATGGGAGGCCAAAGGCGCGTGGCCGGCGCATGAGGTGCTGAAGAAGATGGGGCAGCTCGGCTTCCTGGGGCTGAATTACAGCGAAAATGTGGGCGGAGCCAACGCCGACATCTGGTTCACGGTGGTGCTGGCGGAAGAACTGGGGCGCTGCCACGCTGCCGGTGTGCCAATGGGCATCATGGTGCATACCGATATGTGTACGCCGGCGCTGGCGAAATATGGCAGCGACGAACTCAAGCAGCGCTTCCTCGCCCCGGCCATTCGCGGCGAGATGGTCGGCTGCATCGCCGTCACCGAGCCGGGAGCGGGCAGCGACGTGGCTGGGATCATCACCCGCGCCGAAGTAGATGGCGATGATTACCTCATCAACGGGGCCAAGATGTATATCACCAACGGCACCCAGGCCGATTGGGTCTGTCTGCTGGTGCGCACCACCCCCGGACGCAGCTACCGGGGCATGTCGCTGATTATGGTGCCGACCAACACGCCGGGCTTCAGCGTCAGCCGCAAGCTCGATAAGCTGGGCAACTGGTCGAGCGATACCGCCGTGCTGTCCTTCGAGAATGTGCGTGTGCCACAAACCAACCGCATCGGTGCCGAGGGCATGGGCTTCTACATGCAGATGGAGCAGTTCCAGGTTGAACGGCTGGTCGGTGCGCTCTCGGCCACCACCGGCATGGAAATGATGGTGCGCGAGACGATGCACTACTGCACCGAGCGTGAAACCTTCGGCCAACCGCTGATCCATAACCAGTGGATTCAATTCAAGCTGGTCGAGCTGCTGACCGAAATCGAGGCGCTGCGGCATCTGAATTATCACTGCGCCGCCATGATGCAGGCGCAGATGTCGCCGGAGGAGATCACCAAGATCGCCTCGATGTGCAAGCTCAAGGCCGGGCGGCTGGCGCGAGAAGTCGGCGATGTCTGTCTGCAATTCTACGGCGGCATGGGTTATATGAACGAAACCCGCGTCAGCCGCTACTACCGCGACGCCCGCCTGCTCTCGATTGGCGGCGGTGCCGACGAGGTGATGATGGGGATCATCGCCAAACTGGAGGGGATGATGCCCAGCCGCAAGAAGGTGGAAGGGTAGAGGAGCAGTCAGCAAGATTTCCCAGGAAATGATATGAGGGTTTAAACCCTCGGCGTCCAGCGAGCGAAAGGCAGGGCAACATGACCTATCGGATTGGTTCGGCGCAGGGATTTTATGGCGATGATGTGACGCGGGCGCTGCCGATGATCGAAGGCGGCCAAGTGGATATTGTGTGTTTCGAAGCGCTCTCGGAACTGACGCTGGCGATTCTGCAAAAGGACAAACTGGCAAACCCCAAACGCGGCTACACCTTCGATGTCAAGATCATCGCCGAGAAGATTCTGCCCCACGCCTTCGCCCGGAAAATCCCGCTCATCACCAACGGCGGCGGCCTCAATCCCCAGGGTGCAGCCGAGATGGTCAAAGATACGGCGGCGCGGCTGGGGCTGCATGGGCTGAAGATCGCCACCGTCACCGGTGATGATGTGCTGGGGCGGCTGGGGGAATTGCAAGGGGCGGGCGAGGCGCTGGCGAATCTGGAAACTGGCGAGGCGCTGGCCGCCAGCAGCAACCAGAACTTCATCACCGCCAACGTCTACCTGGGGGCGCAGCCGATTGTCGAGGCGCTGCGGAACGGCGCGGATATGGTCATCACCGGGCGCGTCGCTGACCCGTGTCTGTTTCTAGCGACGCTCATCGCCCATTATGACTGGAGCTGGGATGATTGGGATAAGCTGGCGAGCGGCATCGTCGCCGGCCATCTGCTGGAATGCACCGGTCAGGTGGTGGGCGGCAACAGTCTGGCGCGCATCCATGAGACCGACGCCGCCACCCTGCCCTACCTGGGTTATCCGATTGCCCATGTCGAAGCCGACGGCTCGTTCATCCTGACCAAAACCGCCAACACCCCCGGCTGTGTGACGCTGGAGACGGTCAAGGAACAGCTCCTCTATGAAATTCATGACCCGGCCCATTACATCACACCCGATGTCGTCGCCGATTTGACCACGCTGCGCCTGGAGGCCGTCGCGCCCGATCAGGTGCGGGTGAGCGGAGTCACTGGCCGGCCGCGCACCCCGACGCTCAAGCTCAACCTGGGGCGGCTGGAAGGCTTCAGCCGCGAGTTGATTTTCACCATCGGCTGGCCGGAAGCCTGGCGCAAAGTCGAGCAGATGAAGACCATGCTCAACCAGTTCTTTCAGCGCAATCCGGCGGTGGAACGGGTGGATTACAGCTACCTGGGACTGAACAGCCTGTATGGCTCCGTCGCGCCGCTGCCCGATGACCCGTTGGAGGTGCTGGTGCGGGTGATGTTCACCGCGCCGGATCAGGATACCCTCAAGAATGTGGTGCGCCAGATTCTCACCACCGGCCTGAGTGGGCCAGCCGGTATGAGCGTCAGCGGCACGACCGTTGGCGGCGAACCACGCTACGTCATCGGACTGTGGCCGACCCTCGTCCGCCGCGAACTTATCCAGCCAATGGTGGAATATGTGGAGGTCACATGACCAAACGACTTTATGACCTGGCCTACGGACCGAAATCAAGTTTACACATGAGTTGAGGAAAATGACCCAATCAGATGGAGTTTTCTTGTTTGACGAAAGCAATCGTGCATTCGTGAATGGCGATTCGCCTTACATTGGTGATTTAGCACCTCTCAGACGCACATTGAGGTGGGCAAAGAGCAACAGAGGAATGTGGTTGGCATGTCTTCTGGGCACGAGCATAGGACTGATGTTTATCTATCTGATGGGTAGAGATCTCGATCTCGATCCGGTAATAGAAGTAGTTGCCATTACATACCCAGCAGTGATTTTTGTGGGAGTGGTTGTTCTAAAACAATATTACGTCAATCGCGTCGCAAACTCTGGGGTAGTAGTTGAAGCGACCATTGTTACTTACGAGTCAAAGTCTATTCGCCTTAATGGAGCATACAGGAAGCCGACGCCCACAACAGTTGCACACTTCAACTTTTCATCACCCCAGGGACAACAAATTACAGGAACAGCAATTGTCAGTATTAATCAATCAACACTGCTGGATGGGAGACCCATTCCACCAGAGGGAACCAAGATCGCCCTGTCATACGTGAATGATCGAAAGTATTTTGTCCTCTAGGAGGTCTCATGACCAAACGACTCTACGACCTAGCCTACGGGCGCGCCGGGGATAAAGGCAACATCGCCAACCTGAGCGTCATCGCCCGGACACCGGAAGCCTATCAGGAGATCAAGGCCAGGCTGACCGCCGAGCGCGTCAAAGCCCATCTCGGTGATCGGGTGAAGGGCAAGGTCATCCGCTACGAACTGGATAACATCGAAGCGCTGAACTTCGTCTGTTACGAGGCGTTGGATGGCGGTGCCACCCGTTCCCTGCGAATCGACAACCTGGGTAAGTCTTTAGCCGGTGCGCTGTTGTATATGGAGTGGGAGTAGATTGGTTCTGGCCGAACTGGCGATTGCCCCACCGTTACACCATGACGATTCGTAGTGACGGGCAACGGCAGACCGGCCTGTGTTTTTCCAGACAGGACACACTATGCGAGCATTCGAGCGCATCACCAAAGATCCAGCAGTCAAGAACGGACTGCCCTGTATCCGCGATACCGGCATCAGCGTGACCGAAGTCGTGCGGCAGGTTGTCTATGCGAAACCACTGGACGAGGTGTTGCTGGATTATCCCCAACTCACCCGCGACGATCTGGAAGAGGCACTGGCGTTTGAGGTAGGCGGGACACAAAGAATGCTCAGTGGCTTGGTTCATGATTTCAGAGCACCAGTAAGTTCATTTCGCACAGTAAGTCAAATGATGGAAGAGCTATTTGATGACACATCCAATAACACACAACACCAATTACTGAGAGTGATAGACAATGTCGGTAATGGTATCCAGTTGAAAGTCTCCCAAATCGAAGCCTGGGCGAGTATTTACCCTTTGGATCACCAGAAAAGCCTCGTCAGGTACAACGAACTGATAGATAAAATTGAAAAGAAACTATCTCTCACTATTCATGGAGACTCCTATCTGCTCAAATCGCAGTCGATCTATTGTGAAGAGTGGCAGATTGAACTCCTGTTTGACCAGTTGGCACTTTCACAGGAATGGGAGGGTGTCGTTAGCCCAGGCAGAATTGAGGTTTCAACAAACCTCTCACACCTTGTACATTTCATAATTGAACGAAACACTATCAATAAGTTTCACCCAGGGCAGTATCGCGTTGGATTGGGTATTCACCCTTTAGGCATCGCCGCCCTTATCCTGGAAAATCACCAGAGCGAACTCATCCTATCCGAAACTGAAACCGGCGTGCGCTTTGAATTCGATCTACCCATCTGGCAGGGCGACCAAGCCTGAAAGCGAGACTTAACATGACACCCACCTATGAAACCCTGGCTCTAAGCCTGACGCCGCCCTTCGCCCACGTCACGCTCAACCGGCCAGCCGTCAAAAATGCCATGAATACCCAGATGGTGCTGGACCTGACCGCCTGCTTCGAGTGGCTGCACAGCAACCGCGACATCCGGGCGGTGGTGTTGTCTGGCGCGGGCGGGACTTTTTGCGCCGGCGGTGACATCAAGGAGATGGCGCTGGCCTTCCAGAGCGACCAAACGGACACGTTCGCCGCGCCGCTGGATACGATGCTGCGCCGCGTTAATGAAGCGCCCCAGGTCGTGATCGCTCGCGTCGAGGGGGCGGCGCTGGGCGGGGGCTTTGGCCTGATCTGCGTCTCAGACATGGTGATCGTCAGCGACGACGCCAGGATGGGGCTGCCGGAAGTCCGGCTCGGCCTGGTGCCGGCGCTCATCTCCCCCTATGTCATCCAGCGCATCGGCTTCACCCGCGCCCGCGAACTGATGCTGACCGGTCGCCGCTTCGATGGGCAAGCCGCGAAAACCTATGGCATCGCCCAGGAAGCCGTGCCAACCGACCAACTGGATGGGCGCATCGCCAGCCTGCTGGATGAGCTGCGCCAGTGCAGCCCGAATGCCCTGGCCGCCTGCAAACAACTGCTGTTCACCGTCAGCCGCCAAGCATTGGATGAGTCGCTGGATTACCGCGCCCGGCTGCTGACCGAACTGCGCCGCAGCCCGGAGGGTCAGGAAGGGATGCTGGCCTTCGTCGAAAAACGTTCCGCCTCATGGACAAGGACATCATGATCCACAAAATACTGATCGCCAATCGTGGAGAAATCGCCTGCCGCATCATCCGCACCTGCCGCGAGATGGGCATCCGCACAGTCGCCGTGTATTCCGATGCCGATGCCCAGGCGCTGCACGTCGAGCTGGCCGATGAAGCGGTGCATCTCGGCCCCAGCCCGGCCAGGGATAGCTATCTGCATATCGAGAAACTAGTCGCAGCGGCGCGGCGAACCGGAGCCGATGCGGTGCATCCGGGTTATGGCTTCCTGGCAGAAAACGCGGCCTTCGCCCAGGCCTGTATCGATGCCGGGCTGATCTTCATTGGCCCCTCCCCCAGCGCGATCGCGGCGATGGGCAGTAAACGCGGTGCCAAGCTCATGCTGAAGGGCATCCCCACCGTGCCGGGCTACACCGACGAGGATCAATCGAATGCACGGCTGATCGCGGCGGCGGACGAGATCGGCTTCCCCATCATGGTCAAAGCATCTGCCGGTGGGGGTGGCAAAGGGATGCGCCAGGTGAGCGCAGCCGATGAACTGCCAGAGGCGCTAAATGCCGCCCGGCGCGAGGCGCTGCAAGCCTTCGGCGATGATACCCTGATTCTGGAGAAAGTCGTCCGCAACCCGCGCCACATTGAGGTGCAGATATTTGGCGACCAGTCCGGTCAGGTGATCGCGCTGGGCGAACGCGAATGCACCATCCAGCGGCGGCATCAGAAGATCATTGAAGAAACGCCATCGCCCATCATGACGCCCGAACTGCGCGAGAAGATGCTCGAAGCCGCTGTCAGCATCGGCCAGCAGTTGAACTACACCAGCGCCGGTACGGTGGAATTCCTGGTAGACGATGAGCTGAACTTCTACTTCATGGAGATGAACACGCGCTTACAGGTCGAGCATCCGGTCACCGAAGAAACCACCGGCGTCGATCTGGTGCGCTGGCAGATCATGGTGGCCGAGGGACATCCCCTGCCCGACACCGACATCTATCCCGCCGGTCATGCCATCGAAGTCCGCATCTATGCCGAAGACCCGGCTACCGATTTTCTGCCGGCTATCGGTACGATTCTCCACTGGCAGCCGCCGGCTGATGTGCGCGTCGAAGCCGGTATCCGCAGCGGCGATGCCGTCAGCCAGTATTACGATCCGATGGTCGCCAAGATCATCGCCTATGGCGAACATCGCGGTGGAGCCATTCGCCGGCTCGACCACGCCCTGAGCCAGTTACAACTGCTGGGGCTGCGGAACAACATCGCCTTCCTGCGCCGCGTCTTGCTGCATCCCGATCATCTGGCCGGGAACTTCACCACCGCCTTCATCAGCCAGCACCCCGAACTGCTGTCGGAGAACGAGTCCCCTCCACCAGCGGCGATGGTCGCAGCAGCCATCATGAAGTCAGGTGGCCCACAGTTTGCCGACTTTGTCCCCGCCTCCAAAAGCCGCCCGACCTCGATGGCCGGTTCGATGGCACAGCATTGGCGCAACAATGCCTTTCGCCCCTTGCGCCAGGAATTCACCTTCGCCGGTCAAGCCTATGCCGTTGGCCTGACGCCGCAGGGCAGCGGTCAGTATCAGGCGACGATCAACGGCACAACGTATGCAGTACAGGTCTGGTCAGCCGATGAGGTGCGCCTGTCACTCTCGCTGGATGGACATCGCCAGTCGGTGACCGTCGTCGAAGGGGGGAACAACGAGTGGTGGCTGCACATCAATGGTCAGGCACATGCCCTCAAGTGGCTATCGCCGCTGCCGGAAGCCGGGCGCTCCAAAGTGGCCGAAGGGTCGCTGCACGCCCCCATGCCGGGTCAGGTGCGTCTGGTGAATATCATCGTCGGGCAGCAAGTGAACGAAGGTGATGTGCTGATGATTCTTGAAGCGATGAAGATGGAACATCGCATCAAAGCGCCCTATCGCGGTGAGGTCAAAGTGGTGTATTTCCAGACCGGACAGCAGGTGCAGGCCGATGCCGTGCTGCTGGAGTTAACGCCGCTGTGATTGTAATCATTAGTAAGGGTACGAATCGCTTTTTCGCTCAAACCATTGATTACGCATGAAAACCTTAACCCTAATCCATGCTTTTTTAAGCCCCTGTCCTTGCAATTTTGCGCTCATCCGGTAGAGTTGGAACAGGGGTTCTTTTCATTGGTGGATGCACAGGCATCCATTCGGCAGCCTTTCACTGTAACGATCGCAGCTTCATCGGCGTCTAATCGTTTATCAGTCCCATTTGTTCAGCCTACAAGGGAGTTCGCTATGAAACGAGCAGTCATTCGCCCCGCCCTGGTGGTGATGGTCCTATTCTTCCTTTTGGGAAGTCTATTGAGCGCGCAGGCACAATCGGTGCTGCGTATCGGCATGGTCGCGCCACAGGTGCTGGACCCGGCCCAGGGATCGAACGACTCGGAAGTCCTGTTCAATCGCAGTATCTATGACTACCTGGTTGAAGCCAAACCGGATAAGACCATCGCCCCCAATCTGGCAACCGAGTGGACGGTCAGCGAAGATGGTTTGACCTACACCTTCAGCCTGCGCGAAGGCGTTACCTTCCACGATGGCGCGGCCTTCAGCTCCGCCGATGTCGTTTACACATTTGAGCGTCTGCAAACCATTCAGTCGCCCGCGCTCAATCTGCTGGGCGAATTCACCGTCAGCGCGCCGGACGCCCAGACCGTCGTCTTCAGCCTGACCAGCCCCAACGCCGACTTCTTGTATGGCGTGGCGGATCGTTTCGCCCTGATCGTCAAGGATGGCGCAACCGCACCCAATGAACTGACCGATGGGGAAAACCCGTATATCAACTTCAATGGCACCGGGCCGTTCATCCTGACCGAATACCGCGAAGGCGAACGCGCCATCGTCAGCAAGAATCCCAGTTACTGGCTGGAGGGTCAGCCGGCGGTTGATAGCATCGAGTTCGTCTTCATCAACGACCCGGTGACCCAGGTCAATGCCCTCCGCAGCGGCGAGGTCGATTTCATCTTCAAGATCAGCCCGGATCAGATCAGCGCGTTGGAAAGCGAAAGCGGCATCAAGCTGATCCAGAAAGCCACCAACCAGCACCCGGTCATCCGACTGCGGACCGATGTTGGCCCTGGGCAGGATGTGCGGGTGCGCCAGGCCTTCAAATATGCCACCGACCGCGAACAGTTGAATGATCTGGTGCTGGAAGGGCGTGGCGTCATCGGCAATAACGATCCGATTGGCCCCGGCTTCGGCGTGTTCTTCGCCAGCGCGATTGAGAATCCATCCTATGACCCAGCTAAGTCGTGTGAGTTGTTAGCCGAAGCGGGCTACCCCGATGGCTTGAGCATGACCCTCCAGACCATCAACGTCCTGGGTTACGATCAACTGGCAACTGTGCTGCAACAGCAGTGGGAACCGGCCTGCATCAACGCCGAAATTCAGGTGAATGAGGAAGGCTTCTACTACTCGGATGACAATCCCGACAACTGGCTGCAAGCCGAGCTGGGCATCACCGGTTGGGGAGATCGTCCGGTGCCGCAGGGTTATCTGGCGCAGGCGTACATCAGCACCGGCATCTATAACGAAACCCACTGGTCAGATGCCGAACTCGACGCGCTGATCAACGAAGCGGCAGTCACCAGCGACACGACGGCCCGTGCCGCTATCTATGCCCAGATCGCCGCGATTTTCAACGAGCGCGGCCCCATCATCGTCCCCTGGTTCGCACCGGTCTTCGGGGCAACCCGCGAAGGTGTCAGCGGCCTGGATATGGCACCGTTCCCCGGCCTGACCGACCTGCGCGCGGTGTCGATCAGCGGGTAGTGGATCAACAATGGGATGGGACTAACACCCCATCCCAACAACGCGATGGCAGCCTTTGACCAGACCAGCCAGGCGGACAGCCGCGCCACTCCATCGGGGCTTGGACGCATCAGCCGCACCGTCTTCAGCGTGGTGCGGCAGCTTGCCGTCCGTCCGCTGTCCTTGCTCGGCCTGCTGATCGTCAGCCTGTTCTTCCTGATGGCGCTCTTCGGGCCTATGCTCGCCCCTTACGAATACGACGAATTGATTCGCGGCGCGGCGCGTCAACCGCCATCGGCAGATTACCTGTTCGGCACGGATAAGCTGGGACGGGATGTCTTCAGTCGTGTGCTGTGGGGTGCGCGGGAGATCATCACCCTGCCCGGAATCGCGACGGCGCTGGCCGTGATGCTGGGGGCCAGTCTGGGGCTGCTGCTGGGTTATGTCGGTGGCTGGCTGGATGAAATCGTCTCGCGCATTCTGGACAGCCTGCTGGCAATTCCGGCGCTGCTGCTGGCGCTGGTGATGCTGGGGACGATTGGCACCTCGTCGGTGGGCATCGTCATCGTCATCGTCCTGCTTTACCTGCCGATTGTGACGCGCGTCATCCGCAGCGCCACGCTCAACATTCGCAGCAGCGGCTATATCGAAGCGGCGCGGTTGCGCGGCGAATCAACCTTCTACATTCTGTTCCGTGAAATCCTGCCAGGGGTGCTGCCGGCGCTGACAGTCGAGGCGGCGCTGCGCTTTTCCTACGCCATCTTTCTGACGGCATCGCTCGGTTTTCTCGGATTAGGGGTACAGCCGCCCTCGCCCGATTGGGGACGGATGGTCAATGAAGCGCGTGAAGGGTATGCCCGGACGCCCTGGGCGTTGTGGTTCCCGGCTGGCGCGATTGCTATGCTGGTGATCGGCGTCAATCTGTTGGCGGATGGATTGCGGCGGGTGTTCCGTTATGAGGGACAGGCGTGAAATTAAACGGGCGACTCATATGAGTCGCCCGTTTGCCCAAGGAGGAAACCGAGAAAGCTAGATGTTGCGGACCAGGTTCGAGAAGATGTTGCCGATGGCCGGGCCGAGCAGCGCCAGGATGACGATGACGACGACGGCGACCAGAACCAGGATGAGCGCGTATTCGACCAGACCCTGACCTTCTTCACGAGGCATGTACAGCATGATGAGTTCTCCTAAAATCGCAGACCGGATAAATGCAAAGCGTCTTAATTTCAGAATATGACGTTATGCGTTGAGAGTCAATTGAGAAGCATTGAGATTCTTCAGGGTTAGAGTATTCTAACCTTTTAGCGAAAGCAGGTGAGCCGTGAGCTTCATCATCGAAGCGGATCAGGTCTGCATCGACTATCGCCTGGGTCAGCAGTGGGTGAACGCCGTTCGTCAGGTCTCGCTCCAGATCGCGCCGCTGGAAATTCACGGGCTGGTCGGGGAAAGCGGCAGCGGCAAATCCACCCTGGCGCTGGCGCTGATGGGCTATCTGGCGAAGAACTCGCGCATCAGCGATGGCGATATTCGCTTTGAAGGCCAAAGCCTGCTCCAAAAAACTGCTGCCGAGATGCGGCACATCTGGGGCAAGTGCATCAGCCTGGTGCCGCAGGACCCGTTAGCGGCACTGAATCCGTCACAGCGCATCGGCGACCAGATCGCCGAGGTCACCCAACTGCATGACCGACTGGCTTCTCGCGCGGCCTGGCGCAAAGCGGTTGAAATGCTGGAACGGGTGCGCATCGCCGACCCGGAGTCGGTGGCGCGTAAGTATCCGCATCAACTCAGCGGCGGGATGCAGCAGCGGGTGACGATTGCGATGGCGCTCAGCACCCAACCTAAACTGCTAATTTTGGATGAGCCGACGACAGCGCTGGATGTGACCACCGAAGCCACCATCCTCGACCTGTTCCGCGATCTGATCCGCGAGAACGAAGCGGCAGCTCTGTATGTTTCCCATAATCTGGGCGTGATCGCGCAGATGTGTGACCGCATGACGGTGTTATACGCCGGCGAAGTCATGGCAAGCGGCACCGTCGAACAGCTCTATTCCAGACCGATCCACCCCTATACGATTGGCCTGCTGGCGAGCATCCCCCGCCCCACCAGCGGTCACGAAACCCGCCTGCCGACGATGGATGGCATCGCCCCCTCGCTCAGTCAGCGCCCCTCGGCCTGCGTCTTCGCGCCGCGCTGCCCGGTTGCGCAACCGATCTGCTTCAGCGAGAAACCGCCGCTGGAAACGATTGGTGAAGGACGCCGGGTGAAATGCCATCGCTGGCAGGAGATTGCCCAGGGCGAGCTGATGCTATCGAACCAGGTGATG
This sequence comes from Anaerolineae bacterium, assembly GCA_022843385.1. Classification (GTDB taxonomy): domain Bacteria; phylum Chloroflexota; class Anaerolineae; order Aggregatilineales; family Phototrophicaceae; genus CFX2. The sequence continues at coordinate 68,017 of JALHNT010000006.1, forward strand.
GCGCTGGCGGACGAAACCCCAGCCCCGTCGCCACATGAAACCATCCTGGAAGCCGCCCACCTCGTCAAACAATTCGGCAGTGGAAACCTGCTGCAACGGCTCATGGGGCGGGGGAGCAGCAAGTTAACCGCTGTTGATGATGTCAGTATCGCTGTTCACAAGCAATCCACCCTCGGTCTGGTCGGGGAAAGCGGCAGTGGCAAGACCACGCTGGCGCGCTGCATCATTGGCCTGGAAACAGCCGATCACGGCACGCTGGATCTGCTCGACATGCCGGTTCCGCCCGCGCTGGCCGGGCGTTCGCAGACCTTGCGCCGCAATCTCCAGATGGTCTTTCAGAATCCCAATGACACACTCAATCCCTATCGCACAATAGGACAGGCGCTCGAACGAACGATCCGCCAGTTATCGGAAGCGCCGCCCACCAGCGAAGCCGTGCGTGAACAGGTCAGCGCCCTGCTCAACCGGGTACGCCTGCCTGACGATTACCAGCATCGGTATCCCAGCGAGTTGAGTGGCGGCGAAAAACAGCGCGTCGCCATTGCCCGCGCCTTCGCCACCCAGCCAGCGCTGGTCATCGCCGATGAGCCAACCTCAGCCCTGGATGTTTCGGTGCAGGCGGTCATCCTCAATCTGCTCAAGGATTTGCGCGGTCACGATGGCGCGTCATATCTCTTCATCTCGCATGATCTGCGCGCCGTCAGCTACCTGGCCGACTGGATCGCCGTCATGTACCTGGGACAGATTGTCGAAGAAGGCACGGTCGATCAGTTCAACCAGGCTCCCTCGCACCCCTATACCGAAGCCCTGCTCTCTGCCATCCCGGAGCCAGACCCCACCCGTCGTCAGGGTCACATCCGATTGGACGGCGACATCCCTAGCGCACGAGATATTCCACAGGGCTGTCGCTTCCACACCCGTTGCCCGCGCAAGGTTGGCTCGATCTGCGAACAGCACGCTCCCCCCTGGCAGGACGCCGGCGACGGCCATCACATCCGCTGCCATATCCCAGCCGAGGAACTGGCGCTGTTGCAGACGAATCCGCTTCCGTCACTTGCCGAGAGGGAGCCTTCATGATCGCCTACATCCTGCGCCGCGCCGCCCTGCTGGTGGTGACGATGCTCATCACCTCGGCGCTGATTTTTGCCCTCACCCAACTGGTCCCCGGTGACATCGCCAAACTAATCCTGGGACGCGAGGCCTCGGAGGAACAGTTACAGGCGCTGCGACAGGAGTTCGGGCTGGATTTGCCCGCGCCGCAGCAATACATCAACTGGCTGATGGGCTTCGTGATGGGCGACTGGGGGCGCTCATTCACCGGTGCCAATCAGGATGTGCGTCCACAGGTGCTGGAACGGCTGGGCAACTCGATGAAACTGGCGCTGATGACGCTGCTCATCAGCATTCCGCTGTCGGTCTTCCTGGGTATCATCGCCGCCCTCTATGAAAACTCGTGGCTGGACAGTCTGATCTCCCTGACGGCGCTGGCAGTGGTCGGGCTGCCCGAATTCGTCACCGGGCTGCTGCTCATCAACGGGCTGGCACTCGGCTTGCGCGGGCTAGGATTACCGGCTACCTCATCGGTGCCGGATAACACCATCGGCGACTGGATCAATCAATTGATCCTGCCCGCCATCACCGCCACCTTTGTCCTGCTCGGCTACATCTCGCGCCTGACCCGCGCCGGTGTCATCGACGAACTCAAGAAACCCTATGTCCGCACCGCCCTGCTCAAGGGTCTTCCCTGGCGCACAGTGATCTTGCGCCATGTCCTGCGTAATGCCCTGCTGCCAACCATCACGGTCATTGCCATCAGCTTCGGCTGGCTGATCGGCGGGCTGGTGGTGATCGAGAATGTCTACAATTATCCAGGGTTGGGTGCACTGCTGGTGGATGCCGTCAAGCAGAAGAATCTGTTTCTGTTGCAAGCGATTGTCATGGTCATCATTTTCTTTTTCGCCGTCGCCAACCTGACCGCCGATATTCTCTACGCCCTGCTGAATCCGCGCATCCGCCTGGAATAGCCAAAGGCGCGGGAAGACCGCTATAATGAAACCAACTGCATCATGGAGAGAAAAACATCATGCCGCTCTATGATTATCGCTGCGAAGTCTGTAGCCAGCCGTTTCAGGCACGGCATGGCTTCAATGACCCAACACCGGCCTGCCCCCATTGTGGTCAGGCTGCCGTTCAACGCCTGATCGTCAAGGCACCCAGTATCGCGGGCGGAATGCTCACCAACGCTGGGGATTCGCGCCACGCCTCAAAAGAGCAGCTCAAGGATAAATGGGCTGAAGAGACGCCGAAACTCCGCAAGAAGCTAGTCGATAAGCTGGGCGAAGATACCGTCAGCAAATATGCGCCCACGCTGGGCAGTGGAAACGAATAGCATGACCCAATCCGTCGTCTTTGATCGCGCTGCTGAATTCTATGACGAGACACGCGCTTTTCCACCGGGTGTCGAAACGCCGGCTGCGGCACTGATCGCCCAGGCCGGGCAGTTCACCCCACACAGCCAGGTGTTGGAAATCGGCATCGGCACCGGGCGCATCGCGCTGCCGGTTTCGCAGCACGTCGGCGCATACTTTGGGTTAGATCTCTCACGTCTGATGATGAACCGTCTGCGCCTCAAGCAGAATGGCGAGGCCATCTTTCCGGTTCAGGGCGATGCGACCCGCCTGCCCTACCCCACTCACTCGCTCGACGCCGTGATCGCCGTGCATGTCTTTCACCTCATCCCCAACTGGCAGGATGCCGTCAATGAAGTCGGACGGGTGCTGAAACCGGGCGCACCACTGATCCACTGCTGGACCAAATCCGACGATATATTCAGCAATCTGTTGGATGCCTGCCGGTCGGCTCTGCCCAAGACTCGTGAAATCGATGTTGGGGTGCGTTTCGAGCATAATGACACCTTCCTGATTGAACACGGTTGGCGCGAGGGCGACATTCATCAACTGGACTATGCCTTTGAGCGTGCGCCGCGGGAATTGCGCGAGGCCATGAAGAACCGCATCTGGTCGCATACCTGGCGGCTCAGTGATGAGGAGCTAGCGCTCGGACTAGCGGCGATGGACGAGGTGATGGCGCGTGAGTATCCGAACCCGGAGGAACCTCAAACGGTTAAGAACCTGTTCCTGGCTCGCGCCTTCTATCCACCAGCTGCCTGACGAAATTGGTTTCAGCGGGCAGCACCGACTATAATCTGCGTCCATAGATTGTCAGTTGGGATGCATGAGTCGATGGTTCAACCGCTGCACATTCGCGGGGCGCACATCAGGAATGGCAAACAGGAGGTGGCACAGGAGTTGTTCACCGATGGCGAGCGCTTCAGCGCCGAGCGCCATCCAAACGCGCTGACGGTTGATCTCGAAGGCTCTACGCTCTATCCCGGTCTGGTCAACGCCCACGACCACCTCGAACTCAATCATTATCCGCGCAGCAAGTTTCGCGAGACCTACGACAACGCCCGCCAGTGGGGCGAAGACATGAATGCCCGACTGAATGAAGAACCCTATCGATCCCTGCGCGCCTATCCGCTGGAAGATCGATGTTTCATCGGCGGGCTGAAGAACCTGCTGTGTGGGGCGACCACCGTCATCCATCACAATCCGCCGCACAAGTGCCTCTTTCGTCCTGACTTTCCGGTGCGGGTCTACAAGAATTACGGTTGGGCGCATTCGCTGCGCTTCAGCACCGAGCAGGAAATCCGCGACTCTTTTCAGCGCACGCCCCCTGATGGGCTGTGGTTCATCCATCTGGCCGAAGGCACTGACTCAGTCGCCGCCAGCGAGTATCAACGACTGAAAGCACTGGGCTGCATCAGCCCAAAAACAGTGTTGATTCATGGTGTCGGGCTGACGCAAGAGGACATCGGCGACGCTGCCCCCCGCGTCCGCGCCCTGGCCATCTGCCCCACCACCAATCGCTATTTGCTGAACGCCGTCGCCAACATCAAAGCCTGGGTGGATGCCGGCGGAAAGTATGCCATCGGCAGCGATTCGCGGCTGACGAGCGCTGGCGATCTGACGCACGAATTCCCGTCTCTCATAGACGAACTCGATAAACAGGGTATCATGGATGATCGCGGCCTGGAGACAAACCTGTTCACCACTGACCCGTTCGCGCCGGGTGCGGCTGCCGACTTCTTCATCCCAGGCCATCCCGGCTGGAACCGCAAGTTCACCGCGCTGGTGGTGAAGGGCGGTCTTCCCCAGATTGGCGATCCAGCAATCATGCGGAAGTTCACCCATATCCAGACGGTTGAGGCACAGCTTGACGGCAAACTCAAAGCCATCCAGCGCAGCCTGGCGCGGCGTATTCATCAGTGTGGCCTGAAAGAAACCGGGCTGGAGGTTGAAGCGCCGCCCAAAGGGAAATGGTTCAGCTTCATCCGGCAGCAGGCTTAGAGAAAGACATCGTTTGTGACCACTGACATCCTGTTTGGACAATCTTACTACCTGCGATTCGACCCCAAGCTATGGGATGCCATGCAGCCGTATCCCCCATTGGGGACGCTGTACGCCGCCAGCTATGTCCGGGCAAAAGGCTATCGGGTCGCGCTGTTCGACGCCATGCTGGCCGAGGGGCCGTCGGAATGGGCAACCGCGCTGCGCCAGCATCAGCCACGTTATGCCGTGCTGTTCGAGGATAGCTTCAATTACCTGAGCAAGATGAGCCTGCTGCGGATGCGCCAGGCCGCTTTTGAGATGATTGCCGCTGCCAAAGCCCAGGGCTGCACGGTAATCGCCTGCGGTTCAGACATGACTGACCATGCCGAAGCCTATCTGGAGCAGGGCGCGGATTATGTGCTGCTCGGCGAAGGGGAAGCCACGCTCGGTGAGCTGCTGGATGTGCTGCGCGACACGCCCCAACCGGGCGATGCCGAACTCTACCGCATCCAGAGTCTGGCATACCGGCATGATGGCCGCGTCGTCAAAACACCGACCCGTCCCGTCATCCGTGATCTGAACGCCCTGCCCTTCCCCGCCTGGGAACTGGTGGATCGTGATCGCTATCGCCGCGTGTGGCAGGATCATCACGGTTACTACTCGATGAATCTGGTGACGACGCGCGGCTGCCCCTTTCATTGTAACTGGTGCGCCAAACCCATCTGGGGACAGAAGTACAATGTCCGCAGCCCACAAAATGTGGTCGAGGAAATGGCCTGGCTCAAAGACACTTTTGACCCCGATCACATCTGGTTCATGGATGACATCATGGGCATTCAGGATCGCTGGATCGAGGAGTTCGCCGACCTGCTCGATCAGCGCCGGCTGCGTATTCCCTTCAAAAGCCTGAACCGGGTTGATCTGCTGCTGCGGGGCAAGACGATCCCGGCGCTGGCACGGGCGGGGGCAAAAATCGTCTGGGTCGGGGCGGAAAGCGGCTCGCAGAAAATCCTGGATGCGATGGAAAAAGGAACCCAGGTGACGCAGATTTATGAGGCGACGCGCCAGCTCCACGCCCATGGGGTGAAGGTGGCCTTCTTCCTGCAATTCGGCTATCCCGGTGAAACCCGCGAAGACATTGAACTCACGCTCAAAATGGTGCGCGACCTCATGCCAGATGACATCGGCATCAGCGTCAGTTATCCGCTGCCCGGCACAACCTTCTACGAGAAGGTCAAACATGAATTGGGCGAACGGGTCAACTGGCTGGACAGCGCCGACCTGGCGATGCTCTACAAGGGCCCCTTCGCCACCGAGTTCTATCGCCAGTTGCACACGGTCGTGCATAAGGATTATCGCTCGCGCAAGACCTGGAATGAACTCAAAGGCTTAATCCGCCACCCCGCTAATCTGCACGCCGGGCATCTCAAACAGACCGCAGCCATGATCTATCACCGCCTGACGCTGGGGCAGGCGCAGGCCAGATTGGATACGCTGGCGAAGCTGCCCCATGAGCCGACGCGGGTGAGCAATGTGACGATCGGCGGATAGTCGCTACAATCGGTTGTGGCAAACGAGTAAATCGAGGTCAGGCGAATGGACATTAATCCCAACCAGGTTGCAGAACTGAGCAAGCGACAGGTCATCATCTATCTGGATGAAGATGGCAATGGCTATTGGGCTGATTGCCCCAGCTTACCCGGTTGTCAAGGCCAGGGTGACACCCGGGAGGAAGTAACGACCAACATCAAGGAAGCCATCGAGCTATGGATCGAAGTCGCTCTGGAACGTGGCGAGGAAATCCCAAATGATGTCGGGATGTGATACAACAATCGTCTGGAAACATTGGCAACAGTCCTGAAGAACTCATGACAGTCGTGGACAGACCTGATCTGAACAAACAACTAAGAACTAGCAACTAACAACGAGCAACTGCACCAGGACGCAACATGGACATTCTGCTGGCACACGGGTACTTCCTCTATGACGACCCGCACGAACTGAAAGTGATGAAGCCCTACCCACCGTTGGGTATCCTGTACATCTCATCCTACCTGAAAAAACAGGGCTTCGATGTCGGTGTGTTCGACTCGACCTTCAGTTCGCTCGAAGCCTTCAGCGCGCTGCTGGCACAGGCAAAGCCAACGGTCGTCGGCCTTTACACCAACATGATGACCAAGCGCAATGTGCTGGCAATGGCACACCTGTGCAAGCAACACGGAGCCATCGTCATCCTGGGCGGGCCGGAGCCGCCCTACTATGCCGAGGATTACCTCAAGCGTGGGGCCGACATCATCGTAAAGGGCGAGGGCGAGCTGACTCTGGCGGAGCTGCTGCCGCATCTGGCACAGCATGGGTTGACCCAACTGGATTTCATCAACGGCATCGCCTTCCTCAATGGCGAGGGCAAACTGGTCGAGACGCTGCCGCGCGCCTTCATTCAGGATTTGAGCGCCAACCCCTGGCCGGATCGGGAAGCGATTGATATTCCGCAGTACATGAAGATCTGGAAGGACAATCACGGTCAAAGCTCGGTCTCGGTCATCCAGGCGCGGGGCTGTCCTTATACCTGCCGCTGGTGCAGCCACTCGGTCTATGGCAACACCCACCGCCGCCGCACCCCCGCCGACGCTGCCGACGAGGTGCTGTGGATCAAAGAGCGCTACAACCCCGACCTGATCTGGTATGCCGACGATGTGTTCACCATCAATTTCCGCTGGTTCTTCCAGTACGCCGAGGAACTCAAGCAGCGCGGCGTCCGCATCCCTTTTGAGTGCATCTCGCGGGCAGATCGCCTGAATGAAGAGGTGGTCAAAACGCTGGCCGAGATGGGCTGCTATCGGCTGTGGAACGGCTCGGAAAGCGGTTCGCAGCGCGTGTTGGATGCGATGGATCGTAAGGTACAGGTCAAGGATGTGCAGGAAAAGACCCACTTGCTCCAGCGTTATGGCATCGAAACCGGCATGTTCATCATGCTCGGCTACGACGGCGAGACGATTCAGGATTTGCAGGAGACGGTCGATCACCTCAAGATTTCCAACCCGGACATCTTCCTGACCACGGTGGCCTATCCCATCAAAGGCACGGCTTACTACGCCGAGGTCGAAAGCCGCATCCTGAGCGACAAGAACTGGGATGACCGTAGTGACCGCGACCTGACGGTATCCGGGCGTTACTCGCGCCGCTTCTACCAATTTGCCACTCGCTGGATGGTCAGCGAGGTCGCGCTCAACCGGGCGCGGCTGAAAGGCGGCGTCTCACCCCAACGGCGACTCAAGCTGTGGGCCAACGCCAGGATCGGGCGGCTGGGCATGGAACTGACCAAAGGCAGTCAGGAACAGCAAGGGCAGCCGATCACACCGGCCATCGCTTCAGTCTCACATGACCACTAACCACGCCTTCGACCCGCTGGCGGCAACCTACGACGCGGCCTTCACCGATACCATCATCGGGCGCTATCTGCGCGATCAGGTGCAGGCGCGGCTGGCGCAGCATTTCAACGCGGGCGACCATGTGCTGGAACTCGGTTGTGGCACCGGCGAGGATGCCCTCTGGCTGGCACAGCGCGGCGTACGCGTCATAGCCACCGACGCCAGCCCGCGCATGTTAGCCGTTGCCCAGGCCAAGTGCGCCGCGCAGCCGACGGTTCGGGTTGAGCCGCTCGACTTGCAGCAGCTTTCAAGCGACAGCAACCCAAACTTTTCCCTCAGCACTTCACCTTTTGACGGCGTGTACAGCAGCTTCGGCCCGCTCAATTGCCTGACCGAATGGCGCGAACTGGCTGAATGGCTGGCGCAGCGGGTCAAACCAGGCGGCATCATCGGGCTGGGCGTGATGAGTCCGTTCTGCCTGTGGGAGCCGCTGTGGCATGGACTGCACGGGACTCTCAGGATCGCCACCCGGCGCTGGCGACGCTCTACCCGCTTTCAACCGGATGACAACGCCACCCCGATCACGGTCACCTATCCTACCCTGCGCCGTCTCAACCGCGACTTCGCGCCCCATTTCCGCCCGGTTTACGTCCGTCCGCTGGGATTGTTCCTGCCGCCGAGCGATGTCTTCGGCGTCATCGAGAAGCGACCGCGTTTGCTCCGGCTGCTGTTGAGTCTGGAGCAGCGTTTCGGTCATGTTCGTCAACTGGCCTTGCTGGCCGATCATTATTGGGTGGAGTACCAAAAGACATGAAGCACATCAGATTATTGACCCTCGTCATCGTTCTGCTGGTTTCCGCTGGCTGCGGCATCCTCGATTCATTTACCGTCCCCGCCCCGGACAGCCTGACCGGGGAAGCCTGTTTTCCTACGCCATCGGATATGGAAGGCCCGTACTACATCGCTGATGCGCCCTTCAAAGACAACATCGCACCACCGGGCGTCAGCGGGGAGCGCCTCATCATCTCCGGCACGGTCTATGGCCCCGGCTGTGCCACTGTCTACGGCGGAGCGATCATTGACATCTGGCAGGCCGATGCCAGCGGCCAGTACAATTTCTCCGACCAGTACATTCTGCGCGGCAGGGTGCGAGCCGATGAGAACGGGCGCTATCAATTCGAGACCATCCTGCCCGGCATCTATGAACCGCGTCCTCGCCATATTCATCTGAAGATCAGCCACCCGGAGGCCCAGCTCCTCACGACACAGCTTTACTTTGAAGGCGGTGACAATCGCGGTGCCGACCCGGCGCTGCTCATCCCGCTCGTCGAAAACAGCGACCAGACCTTGACCGGAACCTTTGACATCGTGCTGGAAGCACAGTGACCAACTGCCAGGAGCGTATCATGCCTTCAGAACCCACTGGCAAGTGGCCGCGCGTCCAGTTCGTCTTTCATTGCAAGAGCTGCGACCAGACCATCACCTTCAGCATCTACTACGGCGCGAAGGAAATCTGGAATCACAAGGATGGGAGCAAGCTGGCGGCCTGGGTCGAGCATGAGGGCCATGACACCACGCTGACCTACGAGTTTTTTGCCAGGCGCAAATCGCAAGCTCAGTCCTGGTAAGATGCGCCGCCTCAGTCGCAACACCCTCGCCCTGCTCATCAGCAATGTCGGGGGCGCTTTCCTCTCATTCCTGTTATCGGTGCTGATCGGGCGGGGGCTGGGGCGCGAGGCGTTGGGCATCTACGCCAGCGCTCAGGCCTGGGTCTTCCCATTGGCATTGTTGGCGGAGTTCGGACTCGGCACCTGGATGACCCGCGAGATCGCCCGCGAACCGCAGCAGGCAGAACATCATCTGCGGGCGACGATGGCGCTTCGTCTGGCGTTAGGGTTCGCCCTTACCGGGGTGCTGTTCCTGGCCGCGCCCCTCATCGCCGCTGATCCGAGGCTGATTGCCGGTCTGCAAATCTCCGCCCCCTTCATCCTCATCCTGCCCTTCTTCGGTGCCTTCACCGCCATCTTCCGTGCCCAACAACGCATGGAGTCAATCCCGCTGCTCAATCTGGGGATGCTCATCGCCCAGGTCATCCTCACGCTGGGGGTCGTGCTGGTAGGCGGCGATGTGATGGCCGCGCTGGTCGTCAACACCCTCACCTCAGCCGGGCAACTGGCAGCGGCCTGGTGGGTCTACCGAAGTGCGAAGTGGAAAGTGCAAAGTGCAAAGGATAAAGATACTCAGACAGTGGATGATGTGAAAGATGGAGCAACTTCTGCCGACCCACTTTCAACTTTTCACCTGGCACTTAGCACTTCCTCGCTGCTGCGAGCCGCCTGGCCGTTCGCGCTGGCGGGCATCCTGGCGGCCATTCAAACACGCTCAGGCACCATCCTGCTCGAACAACTCACCAGCAGCGCACAGGTCGGTTACTATGCTGCCGCGACCCGCTTTGTCGAAGCCGGGCGCATGATCCCCAATGCCCTGTTCGGCGCCCTGTTCCCGGCGCTGACAATGCTGGCACAGCAGCCCGATCAGATGCGCCAGAGCTTGCGCCGGATGCTGCTGGGACTGACCCTGTTTGGCAGCAGTCTGGGAGCGATAACAATGCTGGTCGCGCCACTCATCATCCGTCTGACCTACGGCGACGATTTCACCCCGGCCATCCCGGTCTTGCAGGTCACCATGTGGGGGTTGCTGCCCTCGCTGCTGCGCGGCGGACTGACGCTGTATGCCTACGCCATTGGTCGTGAGCAGATCACCAATTCGGTCATGGTATTGACGATTATCACGCAGATGATTCTGATTCCACCGCTGATCGGCGCTTACGACGTCAGCGGGGCGGCATTGGCGCTGCTGATGAGCGATGCGGTTGGCTGTGCGCTGCTGGTCTGGTCATTGCAAAAAAGTGCATCAAGCGCCAGGATTGTTTAGAATGTCGCACCAACCAAACACCCTAGCCGATGAAGGATGAACATGGCAAAGCTGGATAACTACATGATACGCAAAGCTCAGGCGCTCCAGGAACGACAGATGGATTGGACCGTCAACCCGGACAAAGCCGTTGTCAGCATCAAGGCCTCGTCCAAAGTCGCCGGCATCACCGGGGCGCGCCCGACCCGTATGGGCGATCACGTCATCATCAGCGACTCGGCTCCGGGGTTGGCCGGTCATGCGCTGGGGCCGACCTCGCCGGAGATGCTGCTGGGCGCGTTGGCAAGCTGTCTGCTGCACACCTATCTGATCGAAGCCGCCATGAAACAAATCCCCATCGACCATGTGGAGGTCGAAGTCAGCGGCACATTGGATTACAAGGGCGTGGTCGGACTGCCGGTTGATCTGCCGCCGGCCCTGCGCGACATCCGCTACACCGCCCACCTCGAATGCTCCGCATCAGCCGAGACGATTGACCAGATGCATCTGGCGGTCGAGATGAATTGTCCGGTGCTGAACACGCTGCGCTTGCCGACTGTGGTCCAGCGCATCGAATAATGCGTGTTGGTCTGTTGCTGCCCGGCTTCAGCAGCGATGAGCAGGATTGGGCGATTCCAGTACAACTCAACCTCGTCCGCGAGATGGCGCAGGCCGATGCGGTACGGGTGCTGGCGCTCCGTTATCCCCATCGCCGGGATCGTTACCCCATTCACGGCGCAACCGTTCATTCGCTCGGCGTTGGACAGGTGCGCGGCTGGTCACGCTTGCGGCTGTGGTGGGATGCCATGCGGACACTCCGGCAGTTGCATCAGCAGGAACCATTTGATGTCCTCCATGCCATGTGGGCTGATGAGACCGGGTTGCTGGCGGTCTGGGCCGGGCGTTGGCTCGGCATCCCCAGCGTGGTCTCCATCGCTGGCGGTGAATTGATCGGGCTGGATGATATTGCCTATGGCTTGCAGCGCAGCCGCTTCAGCCGCTGGGTCGTCGGCCAGGCATTACGGGCCGATTGCGTGACAGCCGCCTGCGCTTATGTCCGTCAGTTGATCGTTCGCTGCGGCTACGAAGTCCCGGATAAGCGCCTCAGAACAGTCGTGCTGGGCGTCGATCCAGCGGTCTTTCACCCGGCTGACAATCCCGATCAACCAACTGAACATCGTCTGATTCATGTGGCGTCGCTCGTCGGGGTGAAAGATCAGGCCACCCTGCTGCGGGCACTCGCGCGACTACCGGCCTCGGTGAATCTGGACATCGTCGGGACTGGCCCGGAAGAAATGCGGTTGCGAACGCTCGCCACCACGCTGGGCATCGCTGACCGGGTGCGGTGGGTCGGCGCGGCGCAGCATCTCGACCTGCCCCATTGGTATCGGCAAGCGGCTCTCAATCTGCTCACCTCGCGTCATGAAGGATTGGGGATGGTCACGCTGGAAGCAGCCGCCTGTGGGGTGCCGACCATCAGCACGGCCGTCGGACTATTGCCGGATGTCCCGGAACTGGGATTGACCGTGCCGGTGGGTGATGATGCTGCGCTAGCGGCTGCGATTGAAACGCTGCTCCACCATCCGGGGCAGCGCCTCGCCCTCGGACAGTCTGCCCTCAAAGCCGTCCGCGAACGCTTCACCATCCAGCATACCGTCGAACAATTCCGGGCGATTTATGCTGAACTGGGCCTGATAAACAGGCAATAACAGGTAAAATTTCGATTCACATTACAGAACAACCTTAGACCACACGCCGGTGCATTCCGGCAGGATGACCCAGTTGCGCCGCACGACCTCATCAGCCAGTTCCGCGCCGAAGAAAAAGCGCGTCAATTTCTCCGCCTCCGCCAGCGACTCGAACTGATAATCGGTGCGAATCGCCTGACGGGTAAAGCCGTGTTCGCTTTCGATCCAGGCATAGTAATCGGCCAGACCTTGTGTCGGCGGCTGCGGTGTTTCGCGCCCGGTGCCGAGCGTTTCCAGCATGATGATCGTGCCGCCGGGTCGCAGCACCCGTTCCATCTCCGCCAACGCTTTTCCGATCTCATCCCGCCAGCTCTCCGGGTACCAGCTGCAGTAATGACCAAAACTCCAGCCCTGAATCGACAGATCCGCGCTGTGATCGGCAGCCGGCAGCGACCGGTTATCGGCCGCTTCGGCCTGCCAGTGGGTGAAGCCACTACCTTTGAGTTTGGCAATCGCCACATCCAGCATGTGCTGGGATCCGTCATAGGCGCGGATGGATTTCACCAGCGGCGCGAGCAGCAGCGTCAGCCGCCCCGTCCCGGCCCCAAACTCCACCACATCCAGCCCATCCAGCCGACGAATCTGGCTCAGGGTTTTGAGGATGTTACCCTCATAATCCTCGCGGGCGATCAGCGCTTCATACTGGTCGGCGTGATGTGCATAAATGGTCTGGAAATGGTCGGTCATTTTGGTTCTCAATCATCAAAATGGGCTAAAGACTGGGTCTATCGAAAAGATCCGCTTATTCATCATATACCTCGCGTCGATGTCCAACGATCTCTACCATCACAACCCGATTGAGATGATCGAGGCTGTAGATCACACGGTAATCACCAACGCGCAGTCGATACAAGCCACGCCACTCTCCAGTCAATGCCTTGTGCGATACCAGATCAACGGTACGGGCTAGACGAAGTAATTTGTCTACTATTGCCTCGATTACACTGCGATCTAATTTGAGAAGTTGATTGAATGAAGTCTTGCTAAAGCTGATGACATATGCATTGGTCATTCATCCAGCTTTCGTTTCAGGTCATCCAACGTGTATCGTTCACCGGACTCATCCAAAGCCAGTTGCAGCTTCGCAATAAACGCCGGTTTCATCGGGCGATCACCGTCTGGATCGGGCAACTCTTGCTGTAATTCAAATACCGCTTGAGCGACAACATCTTCCACAATCTCGCGGAACAATGCTTTGAATTCGCCAACCGTTAAATCGCTCAGTCGGGTATCATCCTTCAATAGCACAGTCACATCACTACCCTTCGCGCCTTTACAGGCAACTCAGAACGAGACAACAGGGGTGCATGATAACACACCCCTCAAGCCATTCCTGTTCCACGATCAAAGTCAGATGTGTGAACAACTAAGAACTAACAACCAGGAACTACACTAGCTGAACGCCTTGATCTGGTCGAGCAGCTTGCCCTGGTCAACTTCGGGATGTTTATCCAGTTCGGCCTTGAAGATATGCATATACTCGACGATCTGCGGCTTGGTATAGGCTTCAAAGCGCAGCGTGATCGCTGGCTGGGTGTTGCTGGCGCGCACCATACCCCAACCGCCCTCAAACGACGCCCTAACGCCGTCAAGGGTGATGACCTGGTAGCGGCTCGACAGGATGTCAGTGATCTCCTGAATGATCTGGAACTTGACCGCATCCGGCGCGGAGAGGATGATTTCCGGCGTGGCGAACAGCTTGGGAATCTCGTCGAAAATCTGGCTCACGGTTTTGTCGGTCTTGGAGATGATCTCCAGCGTCTTGAGCGCGATCAGCGGCGCGTCGTCAAAGCCGTAATAATTCTCGCCAGTGAACAGATGACCACTGACCTCGCCCCCCAGCGGCGACCCGATTTCGTGCATCTTCTTCTTCATCAGGCTGTGACCGGTCTTCCACATCACCGGCACGCCGCCGTACTTCTTGATCTCATCCGGCAGCGCCTGCGACGCCTTGACATCGAACACAATCGAGGCTCCCGGCATACGGCTCAACAGATCGCGCGCCAGCAGCGCCAGCAGTCGATCCGCCGCGATATGATGCCCGTGATCGTCGATGAAGCCGCAGCGATCCGAGTCGCCGTCGAAGCCCAGCCCCAGGTCCGCTCCAACTTCGACCACTTTGGCTTCCAGGTCTTTGGTCGTCTCCGGGTCCTCCGGGTTGGGCAGATGATTGGGATAGGTGCCATCTGATTCGAGGTACAGCCCCACCACTTCGACCCCCAGTTTCTTCAGCACCGCCGGCACATACGACCCGCTCAGACCGTTGCCCGCGTCCAGCACCACCTTCAGCGGGCGGTGAATCGTCACTTTGGAACCGATGGTGTCCATGTGTTTGTGGATCATATCCGGGTCGTGGCTGACCGTCCCCTGACCGCTGGCAAAGGCATCAGTCTGAATGATCTTGAGCAAATCCTGAATCTGCTGGTCAGCCAGCGCCAGCGCCCCATACGCCATCTTGATACCGTTATAGCGGGTATCCAAATGGCTGCCAGTAATCATCACACCCGCGCCGCGCTCGCCATAGCTGGCCGAGGCGAAGTACACCGTCGGCGTCAGCACCGCGCCAATATCGGTCACATTCATGCCAGCAGCGGTCAAGCCATCGATCAGCCCTTGCTTCAGCCCCGGCGACGACTCGCGGTTATCACAGCCGACGAACACGCGCTCGGTCTGGAACTGCTGTGGCAGATAGGTGCCGAGCGCCTGCCCCACCAGACGGGTGAAAGCCGGAGTCAATTGCGCGTCTGCGCCGGAAACCGTGCCGCGAATATCATACTTGCGAAAGATGGTGGTATTGACCGGTGGCATTCCTATTTTCTCCTTGATGGTGAATCAGAGCAAACTGACTGAATGATCGTCGTATCGGTTGACCTTACCATAGCTTTTCGGACGTGCCGTTGCACGTCCCTACAAACATTCCGCTGTGTAGGGACACCCAATGGGGTGTCCGCACGGCATCGATCACGGATCACTGAACCGATACAATCGTCTGGCAAAAGCGCTCACAACAATTCTTGAAAGCTATCAATAGCTGCAAACAGACCCTATCTGAACCAACAACCAACAACTAACAACTCGATTGACCGAACCATCGTCACCGCTCATTGTCCTTGTTATTCATGACCGACGCCTGGGCGGTCTGACGATAGAGTTCGCGGCACAGATCGCGCAGCGTCGCGGCCTGAGCCTGCGTCGTCCGCCCTGGCCGGACAACCTCACCCACAAAACGTTCGGTGGCAACCTCGGATGGCGTGTAGGTGGCGACGAACTGCCACTGCGCCGGCGCTAAAGTGTTCAATAGTTGCAGCAACCGTTCCAGCATCACCTGCGTTTCGAGGTCGAGCCATTCCTGATCGCCATAATTGACCGGACGCTTGATGAGCGCCTCGCGGCTGGCGAAGATCAGATGTCTGGCATCGATGTCGCGCCAGAGATCGCGTAGCGCGGCCATCAGACTCGGCTTATCGGCTATTGTTTCCTGATTATCGCCCCACAGCGCCGTCGCCCCCCAACTGATCGCGGCACCTGCCGATGCGCGAATGACCAGATGCGCTTCCATCCCATATTGCTTGTGGATGTAACCGATCGTGGCCTGCCAGGCCAGCAGCCCATTGGCCGGGCGCTGCGGCAGCGGACGCGAGACATGCGTTTCGGGCATTGTCAGCCTTCCCGGTAAAAACTCCAGGCCAGAAATCGATCGAGATGATACTGGATGAGCTGCGCCCCCAGCCCAAACGACAGCGCATCAAAGCCATGACGCGCCCAGGGAACCCGCAGGAACACATAGCGAGTGTTGGTCGCCAGCAGTCGCTTGAGCATCAGGTCGCCATGCACATACGGCACCAGCGTGTCCTGCATCGCCTCGACCAGCAGCAGCGGCGGCAGATCATCCCGCACCCAATCCAGCGGGTTGGCGTCGGTGTAAGCATCGGCTTTCTCCGGGTAGCGCCCACCCACCAAATCAATGATAGCCGAGTCTGGTTCCAGATCAGGCCACTTCATATTCAGTGGTCCGTAGATCGAGACCACCGCCTGCACCTGAGTATCCGCCTCGGCCCGCATCGCCGCCATCAGCGCCAGATGCCCACCGGCTGACCGCCCCAGCAGCGCCACCCGGTTCGGGTCAATCCGGTACTGGTCGGCATGAGCCTTCACCCAACGGATAGCCGACTGAACATCATGCAACTGCGCCGGCCATTTCACCCGATTCGAGAGCCGGTACTGCACATCGAACACTTTGTAGCCCTGCTGCGCCAGCAGACGGTTGCTGGCCTCGAACCAGCCCCCCCGATCACCCTCGCGCCAGCCGCCGGGATGCAGCACGATGACCGCCGCATACCGATCCCCGACTAAGGGCGGCAGTGATGGCTCATACACATCCAGCAGCAGCGGGTGACCATCCGGACATGCATACTCGAGGTCACGCCAGATGCCGACACGGGTCGAGCGTTCGCGCGCCCCCAGCGCATTCGGCAGCGACCACACCGTATCCAACAGACGCAGCCGCACGGCGGAGGGAATGCGGCTCTCGTAATCGCGTCCCAGACCCATCCGCATAGCCGACGCCATGTCCTCAGCCGCTGCCCGATGATCGATGAATGGCTTGAGCGAGAGCAGCGTCCCGGCCCCGCCCAGCAGCAGCGGCAGCCATAACCAGGGCGATCCCAGAATCGCCAGCAGCACCGCCAGCAACCCCAACGACGCTGGCAGCCACGACAGCTCATTCAGGCCAATTTGCAGTTGGCGCAGCCGACCCTCCCGATCCGGTCGATGGATCAGAATACCGCCTGCCAGCGCCATGCCACCCAGAACCAGCGCCAGAAGCCGTCGCATTATTGTGAGAATTCCTCTTTACGAGAAAAATGGCCCAATGCTTTGATCAATTCATTTTCTATCTGAGATAAACTATCGTCAAAAGGAATGTAATGCAAACTCTGCATGTAATACGGAAGTTTTGATCCGTCTCTACTTACAAGTGGAATCACTTTCTTTCTCTCAGATATAGCATATTCCACTTCTAGATTAACCTCTTCGGACTTTGCAGCATCAGAAGTCCAAATGACAACAACACAGTCAGACTGATCAAGTGCGATCTGAATTTGCTGACGCCAACTTTCACCTGGCTTCATAACTCTGTCAAAAAACACTAAGAAGCCGTTGTCTATTAGCATCCTGTACAGTTGATTAGCCAAGAAATGTTGTTTGTGAGAATATGCAATGAAGATAAACGGACTATGACTCGCACGAGTCTGTGGGCCAGGGAGATAGTCCAAAATATGCTTTGTCCAATCATCGCCGTCGAATGCGGGGATATCAAGGACAGGCTTATCCAGTAGCAAGTCGGGGAGGGACATAGTCTGAGTCAATACGCAAACTATGGGTTTCTTCAGATCCAAAGCAACTAACATCTCATATTGTGCAACAAGTGACTTAGAGAAGTAACTTGAGACAAATACAACACACAAGTCTACTGAAGCAATTGTGTGTATGCGATGTTGCTTCCAATCGATATCGACCGGAACACCATGCCCATACCAAATCTGCATATATTCACTATAGAAGGCCTCCGTCATTATTTGAAGGTAGTACGGGTAACTATCATCAGTCTCGGAAGAGATGGGATATACCTTAGAGATATGGGACATAATGTGTTACTGCCCCACGCTGATCTCTTTGCCGTCCACCAGCGCGGCGAAGGTCAGGCCGCTGTCGGTCGCATCCACCCGCACCAGCGTCCCGGCGGGCGGGTTGGCCTTCAGCAGATAATCGGCCAGCGGTTCGCGCACAAAGCGGCGGATGATGCGTCGCAGCGGACGCGCGCCATACTGCGGTTCGTCATTCTGCGCCAGCATCCAGGCCACCGACGCATCGGTGAAATCCAGTTCCAGGCCGCGCTCGGAGGCCATCTTGGTTTCCTTTTTCAAGAGCAGCAGCAGGATGTCGTGCAGGCTGTCTGCCGACAGGGCATTGAACATGATGACTTCATCAAGACGGTTGAGGAATTCCGGACGGAACCAGGTGCGCACCTCTTCCATCGCCTCTTCGCGGATTTCATCGGTCACCACCGGCACCGCCAGATATTCCGAGCCGAGGTTGCTGGTGAGGATGACAACCGTCTCGCTGAACTGCGTCTGATTGCCCCGCCCATCGGTCAGGCGGCCTTCCTCGATCACCTGCAACAGAATGTCCATGATGCGCGGGTGGGCTTTTTCCACCTCATCGAACAGCACGATGATGTAGGGCTGCTGCCGCACCCGTTCGGTCAACTGACCGCCCGCCTCGCTATCCACATAACCGCTGGGCGACCCGATCAGCCGGTTCAGGCTGGACTCGTCTTTGAACTCGCTCATATCCAGCGGCAGCATGGCGTCTTCGCTGCCGAACATGAACTCGGCCAGCGCCCGCGCCAGTTCGGTTTTACCGACGCCGGTCGGCCCCAGGAAGAGGAATGCCCCAATCGGGCGCTTGGCATCCTTCAGCCCCACCCGCGCCGTCTTGATGGCACGGCTGACCGACAGCACCGCTTCGTCCTGCCCGATCAGGCGCTCCTTGAGATGCTCGACCATGCTGGCGTAGCGCAGCCGTTCATCCTCACCCAGCTTGTTCACCGGAATGCCGGTCATCTGGCTGGCTGTGAGCGTCACATCCTCAGCATCCAGGCTGGTATCGCCGGTGCGCTGACTGGTGAAGGGAAGTTGACTCTGGTGGCTCATGGCGACCATCGCCGCCGACCGGTGGATGAGCTGCTCGGCGCTGCGCGGCAGGGGCGTGCTGCTCAGATAGCGCTTTGCCAGCCGAGCGGAGAGTGTCAGCGCTTCATCAACAATGTGCAGCTTGTAGTCGGCTTCGAGATGCGGCTTGAGGATTTTCAGAATCTCGATGGTCTCGTCCATTGACGGCTCCGGCACCCGGATCACCTGGCTGTTCTCAGCGATCGCGCTGACCACCGCCAGCCGTTCCTTATAATCCTGTTCGCTGGAGGTACCGATGATGACCGGATCATCCGCCAGGAAGGCTTTCTGGATCAGCGGCGTGGCCTTGCCAAACTCAGCCTTGATCGGCCCGCCGAAGAAGCGATGCAGATGCGGGATGAAGAGGATGCCCCCGGCGGCCTTGCTCATGCCGGCGCGCACCGCCTTCTGGTCGCTGTCGAGCAGTGCCGTCTCGTCGATCTGCACCAGATTCGACAGGCCGAACGGCCCCTTGCCTTCGGACATCAGCAGCCCCAGGCTGTAGGCCAGCGTCCGCTTGCCCACGCCATCCGGCCCGATCAGGATGATATGCCGGTTGACCGCCTGCGACAGGATGTTCACCATATCGCGCAGCAGATCATTGCGGAAATACACCGCTCGCAGCTTGCCGGCTTTGGCCTGCGCCACCACATCCTGCGTCGTCCCATCCGGGCGCAGCCGCACCTGGCTGTTATCGGTCAGCAGATCGCTGATCGCCTTGGGGGTGATGCCGTGCTGCCGCAGTAACCCGCTGGTGGACATCGACGGCTCGGCCATGACCGAGAGGAGATGGTCGGTATCAACCCGCACCTCATCCTGCGAATTCGCCAGACTGAGCGAGTCATCAATCAGGATGATAGCCTGCTTGGAAAGCGGAACCTGCCGGTTGCCCTTCGCCACAAAGTCCAGGTTGCCGTTCTGATCGGCGCGACCCTCCACCGCCAGATGCACCTGACGATCCAGCTTCTCCATATCGACGCCGCGGCTGCTCCTGAACACTTCCAGCAGTCGCGCCCCGGCGGTATCCTTGCGCCGCAGCAGCGCCAACAGGATCACTTCCGGGATGATGGTCGGTTTGCGATACTGATCTTTCAGCGCCACCGCGTCATTCAACACGGCGTCAAGGTCCTTCGAAAGCAAATCGGGGTTCAACGTTCCCATTGAATTTGTCCTGTGGTCGTGCAGACGAACGCTACTAAAGTTAACCTGAAAGCGCACCAGAAACAAGCGTGAGTCGGGTTCTGGCGCGGGTCAAGCCTGTGTTATAGTAAGCTGAATTGAAACAGCCTGGGTCAGAAATATGACGATCTCACATCACCGAGTCATCCCACTCTATACGTGTATTGTACTGTTTTTGTTCGCTGGCGCTGCCCAGTCCGCCATCTGTGACGCCACCCAGGGCAGCATCACGCGCGGCCAGTATCGCAGCCTCATCGCCGAGACCAACATGTATTTCTCGGTCTATACCCCACCCTGCTATGACCAGGAGACGCGCACCTACCCGGCGCTGTACCTGATGCACGGCTCCAACGAGGATGACGGACAGTGGGGGCGGCTGGGGATTCAGGAGCATCTGGATCGCGGGATCACCGACGGAACGCTGCCGCCAATGATCGTGGTCATGCCGTTCGGCGAGTGGATCGCCAATCAGAATCAATTTGATCGCGTTTCCTGGGAGAATGTCTTTCTCGAAGAACTGCTGCCGCTGGTCGAAAGCAGCTACCGCATCGACCCGCGCCGTGAAGCCCGCGCCATCGGCGGCATCTCGCGCGGCGGCTTCTGGGCCTTCGAGCTGGCCTTCCGCCATCCCGACCGGTTCAGCGCCGTCGGTGGACACAGCGCCTTCTTCGCTGAAGGCAACGCCCCGCCCGATTACGACCCGCTGAAGCTGGCGCTCAACGCGCCCGATCTCGATACGCTGGCGATATGGCTGGATCGGGGCGCACAGGATTACGCCGCCCCCGGCCTCGATCTGATGCGCGAGCGACTGACGACGCGCGGCATCCCCCATCAATACACCATCTTTCCCGAAGGGCAGCACGCCAACAGCTACTGGCGGCAGCATGTGCTGACTTATCTCCAGTTCTACGCCGCCAGTTGGGCCGATCAGGTGCCCGCGCCGACGCTCACGCCCGTGCCGCTGATCTTCGCCACCAACACCCCCTTCCTGACCGCCACCCCGATCCCCGCCGCCAGCTATGATCTGTTCGTGCCAGCCGTCGCCTTCCCCAGCCTTCAGACCGGCATCATGACCCAGACGCTCATGGACATCCGTACCGGACAGGCGGTGCCGAAGCTGGCGCTATCTGAATCGGCTGCCGCCCGCTTGAACGCCTATGGCATGTGGACGAATGGCATCACCACCGTCGCCGATGATGCCCTCCTCAATACCCTGTGGCGAGACCGCTCGCTCTTCACCCTACTGCCCTTCGACCAGTTGACTCCGCGCTACCGGATGCTGACCGTCGATGGCACGCTGCCAATTGACCTCGATCTGGCGACCTATCCGCTGGCCTTCAGTTCAGCCACGCCGAATTATCAACCCGATCAGTTGACGCGCATCATGGCCTCCGGCGTGACCGCCCTGACGCGGGTGACACGCGAGACAATAAACCGCAACGGCGTCACCTGGGCAGGCGAAGCGCTGCGCCCGTATGTCGAGCAGGTCGATTTCTTCCACACCAGCAACGAAGTCTCGTTCTCGCCCCTCTGTCCCCAGGCCGATGGCGAACAACTCGGCGCGTTCTGCTCCAAAGAAGCTCACTTCAGCCTGTTGACCGATCTGGGGCTGGACATCGTGGAACTCAGCGGCAACCACAACCTCGACTTCGGCAGCGAGAATTATCTCACGACGCTGGAGTGGTATCGTGAGCGCAACATCCTCACCGTTGGCGGCGGCGAAACGCTGAAACAGGCGCGGCAGCCCCTGACGCTGGAACATCACGGCAACCGCATCATCTGGCTCAGTTGCAACGCCGTCGGCCCCTACTACGCCCTGGCCGAAGCCGATACGCCCGGTGCCGCCGATTGTGACTGGGGCTGGCTGCGAACCGCGCTGCCGGAACTGGATGCGGCCTCCGATGTCCTGATCGTCAGTGTGCAGTATCTCGAAGTCGAGGACTACCAACCGCTGCCGCAGCAGGTGAGCGACTTTCGCGGCCTGGCCGACCTGGGCGCGGATGTCGTCCTCGGCACCCAGGCACATAAACCCCAGACCTATGAGTTCTACACCGGCCGGGGCGGCAAACCGACCTTCATCCATTATGGACTGGGCAATCTGTTCTTCGACCAACCCTTCTGGGGCAACATGCGCTTCTTCATGGATCAGTTGTTGATTTATCAGGGGCGGCTGCTGACGGTGGATGTGTTCACCGGCATCATCGACGACAACGCCCGTCCCCGCCCGATGACCGCCGAGGAGCAGCTCAACTTCCTCGCCTTCATGTTCAACACCCAGGGGCGCTTCTGACCGGTCACTGGTACAGCGCGGCATACGGGGTCAACCCCCTCCTGCTAATTCTTTCTGACAAACGCACCAAAGAGGCTGCCCGTCTACTCTCTTCAGCGCCTTTAGTGCGCTTACCGAATTCCCGGTAGCTGGGCGGCTTTAGCCCCCAGCGCCATCATCTGCTTTCACGCCATCACTTGCAGAGTAACTCTCCCGCAGAGCGCGAAGAGAAAATCACGGCTTAGAATTGAGCATCGCCGCACCAACAACTATGAACTAATAACTAACAACTAACCCCTCCCCTATCCACCTGACCAGGCCACCTCACCAGCAAAATCTAGCCACCTATCCGATAGGAAAATCCGCCTATTGACCTTACAATCTATTACAATGTCAGTGTTCGATGGATAAGCGCATGAACCCCATTCGTACCGTACTGCTGTTGGAAGACAACCCGTCGCTGGCCGAGATGTTCACCAAGATCGTCCGTAAGGCCGGCTACGAAGTATTCACCACCACGTCGCTGGAGAATGCCCGCGTGCTGCTGCGTCATATCAGCTTCGATGTCTTTCTCTGCGATATGCGGCTGGGCGATGGCTATGGTATCGACCTGCTGATCGAGCAGCAGGCCATCCTGTATGCCAATCACACCCGTGTCATCGTCATCTCGGCTGAAGATCAATTCCGCGAAGCCTGTGCAGCGGTGGGCGTCGAGTTCTATCTGGAAAAGCCAGTCTCGCCGCGCATGTTGACCGACCTGCTCAGTCGACTGGGGCAGCCATCCCCGACCATCGCCGCCCTGTCGTCATGAAGGGGGCGATTTTCGCTCCCTCACACCTCGTTTTTCCAAACCCTTCTCTAACCTTTCACCGACCGGCTTAACCGTTGCCCTCCCGCAAAACGGTTAACGCCGTCTGACCGTAACCCGTACCAAAAAGTTTACCAAAAGTTCACCCGTAAGCGGGCAATCGATGCTAGGCTGGTGGATAACAGTCGTCAGATCGAAGGGGTCTGGCGCTATAATCCGTGCCATCAGACAGCGATTGAGGGGATGACCATGTTCCGCCACATGATCAGGACGCCGTATCGACTATTGGGCCTGTTGAGCATTCTGCTGCTATTCCCCTTCCACCCGGCTTTTACCCAATCGACAACCGATCAACTGGTGATTGAGTGGGAGCAAATTCTCAATAGTGATATCTCGTATGTCGATTGGAGTCCTGACAGCCAGTATTTAGCCTATCAACTCACTGGCACAATCAATACAGTGTCCATTCTTCATATTGACACCCGTACTTCGCGTGAAATCACCCTTCCGTCACAGTCCGAGGAAATCACTTCAGTTTTCCCGGTTGGATTCGAAACGGATATCTATTCATATTATGTATGTAAGTGCACCAAAGTGAAATGCGTCGCTACCTTTCCCAATTAGCTGAAATCAGATCCAAAAGTACGATTTTCGTTGTCGGTAAATGTTTGAGGTTGTATAATCAGATAAGTTGGAAAGGATAAGCTTTTTGTTCGACTTAGAGCAACGCCGCACTATACATGATGCAGTAATTATCGTCATTCGCAAGAGTCTTGAATTGGCTAATGCGATCCCGCCTAGCGATCTGAAGGATCAAATTGATATAGTAAATGTTATCACTCTGGAGTTAAGGCTTGCCATAGAGGTCGATTCTTATTCTAAATCAAGCGATGCTGACTGGCGATTTCGGATAGATCGTTTATTAGAAAACCTTTCCGAATTGCTATACATAATATCACTATATAGTAATAATGATACAGAGATAGAAACAGGATCTACGCTACTGAGAAGTGTTGAAGCTTTACAATTCTCGATAAGAGCATACGAGGAAGCGGTAAGACTCGATAGGAACAAACGTTCCTTAAGGTATATTTTTCTCAGGCGAGATGCATTCCCAGCCTTTGCTGCACTTTTTGCAATCATGCTTTCCTTATTTGATTCATTCGGCATTGACAACTCACCCTTTTATGCATTCACTGTAGTAATGATCACTATTATGCTTGTATTATCTTTAGCTCAATCCTATGAATTTCTCAAAAGGAGATAGCAAGTTTGTCCCAACACAATATTGAGAACAGCTTGCCCAAGCGCATCGAACAGATGGGTTACAGCTTCAAAGTACGTATATTCAATGAAGCACTTCAGATTGTTGATGGAGATGTAGAGAAACTCACTGATCAAATTTACGATAGCGCACTCACTAAAGTAATACAACAATACATAAATGATCATTCTCCTCAACTTATTTCACAATTAGATGACTATAAAGTAGTACAAGATAATCAACGTAAACAAATAGACGCACTAGAGATTCAGTTGCAACTTGAAGTAACACAGTCACGTGAATTAGAAAAGCATTTTGAGCAAGAACTAGAAACGCAACGAAGCGCTCTAAACCATACTACAGATTTACTGACAAAAGCCAATGAAAATAACGGATCGCTTAAGCGAGAACTTGTATCTGTACACAAGAGACTTAAGACCACACGAAACGCATTAATATCTGAGCGAGGAGTATCAAATAATTTAAACGCATTGCTAGAGAGAGCTTCAAACAAACCGCAAAAAACACCCTCGCAAAGAATTTTGGGGTTAGCTTTGACATTAATTGGAGGAGGTGTGGCATTCACTTGGGCGTTACCAGTATTTGTTAACAGTTTAATTACAGGTAATAGCGATACAGCTATTCAAGCTGGTCTACTGGCTTTAGGTGGCTTCATAGCTGTATCAGCAGTTGAAAATAACTTTTTAGGATTATTTGAAACCAAAGAGCAAGTACCTAAAACTCATCGTCTTAGACTCAATCTACTTAATACTCTACAGAATCACGAAACATCGTCTCAAACAGATTCACCAGCAGATGACGTTTCTGACTCACCTACAGCAACAGGCCACAACAGTAAGATGTCAGGTAAGCGTATGTGAGAGCGACTGATCCTGATCGCCATCCATGTTCTCTGCGCCATAGTGATGTGACTTCCCGCCAGCGCATCACTCCTGTGGTGGTTGGTGGTGCCACGCAAACATCAATGGACAAGCGAGAAATGGTGCGAAGAACGTACATCTGGCTGACGACTGTCGTCTATTTGGCGGTTGTGTCGCTCCGACAACGACGACACAAAACGGAGTTGCACAAAAAAGAGAGTCATGCAGTTGCAACACTTGCAACTTTTGCAACACTTTCACCGGATCAGGGAAATGTCACAAAAGGCAGTTTTGCATTTGACGACTTTGACGACTTTTCGCAGTAAGTCCACCGTCATCAATCATCAGAAAAAGAATGCATCATGCGTGACTCGTTTCTAATAGAGAGCAAATCTGCAAAACACAGGCTGGTGCAGTTGCAGCATTTGCAGAATCTTGTGAATCAACGCGGTGACTTGATCGACTCTGTAACAGGTCGCGTGAATACCCGCGCATCTCAGGGAGCGATCCGCCACCGCAACGGTCGATCCGCCGGCGGCAATCAGGTCGTGCGAAGTACGAAGTTGAAAGGAAAAGACCTCTGATTTCTCTCTGTTTCCTCTGTGCCTCTGTGGTCAATTCTTCGTCTTTTTCTCGTGATGGTGGTGTTTTGACCGTGAGCTCGCGGCTTCAATCAGCAAAATCAGCAGCAAACCCCGGTGTTATGAAACAGCAGCAAAAAATGACTCGCCCCACTTCCAGACTCTCGCTACAATTTTGGACATCGTGTTCAACAAGTCATGGGAGCAATGACCGGATGGGATTACAGGATACACTGATGCGCGTCGGAGCCACCTTCTTCCTCGAACGCCCTGCCCGCTCCAGCACCCCGGTCGACCTGGCGGGACGGATGGAACGGGATGGCGCGGCACTATACAACCGGGTTCGCAGCCTGGGCGACAGTCCGTATCATCGCAAAGTCCTCAGCCATGTCATCGGCATCGAACGCTGGGGGCAGCGCCGGCTGAAGGTCTTTCTGGGTGAACCCTTCGTCCGCGACGAGTACGACGCCTACCGTCCGACCCAGGACACTGGCTGGGATGATCTGCTCAATCAGTTTCAGATCGCCCGCGCCGAGACCATCGCCCTGGCGCGGCAGTTGGGCAGCCATCCCCCGGCATCAACCCAGGTCGAACACAATATGTTCGGCGGCCTGACGATAACCGGTTGGCTCCATTACCTAAACTTCCATGCCAACGCCGAGAGCAAGCGGATGCGCCCCGGCAACTAAAACGAAGACTCGTTCACAACCGCTCCCCTTCGCCCGGTGGGAGAAGGGGCGGGGGGATGAGGGCTAAAGAGCATTTCAGGGCAGATTATCCAGCGTCAACGAAAGCTGACCGAGCGCTGGCGAGGCACCAAACAAAACGGCGCAGGCAGCGGGAACGGCCGGACGCAGCGGACTGTAGGTCAACAGATAGGCGGCGACATCCGGGAACACATCCCAATCATAGGGCGACCACAAGGCCACCGCGATCACTTTTTCCGGGGGCAGCGCCCGCACCAACGCCTGCTGCGCCGGCGAGTCAACCGCGTTCTGGGTGAAGACCACCACCTGATCCGCCTGCTGCGCTGCTACCCGCGCCCACTCAATCTCCTCGCTGGTCGGTGCCTCGGAGACTCCCAGCCCTTTCACTGCCGGGGCGTGGATGCGACACTCGTTCATGATCTGGATGCGGGTCGCCGGATAAATCAGCAGGGTGTTGCCTTCCGGGTTGAGCGGTATCCACCCGTTCCGGTCAACCGCCACCGTCACCCCTTTGAGGAAGAGTTCATCCACCAGGGCGGCGTGGCTTTCCAGATCAATCCGCGCAACCGCCCCGGCCGGGTCAAGCGGCTGCCAGTTCAACAGGCCAAAACGGGCTTTGGTATCCAGGATGCGCTGTACCGAGGCATTGATCTGGGCTTCGTCGAGCGTCCCGTTCTCAACCGCTGTGACCACCGCCTGGATCGCCGCCACCTGTGACTCCAGACTCATGTGCGCCGTCAGCACCAGATCAGCCCCGGCGCTGATGGCCGCGACCACCGCTTCAGGGTAGCTGTAGACCGTGTCTATCGCGTCCATATCGAGGGCGTCGGTCACGACCAACCCCTGATAACCCATCTCGCCGCGCAGCACATCCTGTATCACGCGCGGGGAAAGTGAAGCAGGACGATCAGCCTGTTCATCCAAAGCCGGATACCAGATATGCGCCACCATGATCGCCGCGATCTCGGCCTCAATCGCTGCCCGAAAGGGTGCCAGCTCCACCGCCTGCAGCCGTTCGCGGCTCAGGTCAATCACCGGCAGGGTGGTATGCGAGTCCTCGGCGCTGTCGCCATGACCGGGGAAATGTTTGGCGGTCGCCAGCACCCCCGCCGCCTGTGTCCCCTGAACGAAAGCGCCGAGCATCGGGCTGACCTGTGCGGGATCGCTGCCGAAGGAACGACGGGTGATGATCGGGTTCTGTGGATTGGTCTCCAGGTCGGCCACCGGTGCCAGGTTCATATTGATCCCCACCGCGATCAATTCCCGCGCCAGCGCCTCGCCCACCCAGTAGGCCATCTCCGGCTCACCGGTTGCGGTCAAGAGCGAGGGTGTGGGAAAAATGGTGAAGCCATCGCGCAGCCGGGCAATCGGCCCCATCTCCTGATCGACGGCGATGAACAAGGGGAAGCCACCGACCTCGAGCATCGTCTGTTGATAACTGTTGGTCAGGCTGGTGATCTGTTCCGGGGTCACGATGTTATCGGGGAGGAGGACGAGTCCGCCGGGTTGGTAGCGCGTCAGGAACTCGCGTCCCGTCTGAGTCAACTGACTGCCGTAGATGTTGACGATGAACATCTGCGCCACCCGTTGTTCCAGCGTCAGCGCCTCAACCGATTGCGCCTGGGCTGTGCCAGCCAGCAGCAGCGCCATCAGGCAAAAAAGAAGGGACTGGCGCAACCAGTCCCTGATGTATACGACCATGTACCGCCTCGCCGTGAAATCAGGTCTATTGTCCGGTTTCACTCAGACGATAACCGATCCCACGCACATTGACAATCAGATCAGCATCCTTGCCGGTCTGTTTCAGCTTACGTCGCAGATTACTGACGTGTGGACGAATGACCTCACGGGCTTCGGCTTCATCGACCGCATAGCCGCGCACCTCGCGCACCAGCTCATGGCACGAGACCACCCGCCCGCGATGCGCCGCCAGATACAGCAGCAGGTCAAATTCGGTCGGGGTCAGGTCAATCGGCTGGTCGCCCACCGAAATCTGGTAGCGTCCGGGATAGATCGTCAGCGGCCCCAGCGTCATGTTCCCGGTGACGGGTTCACCCATCGACGCAATAGGCGTGGGTTCATAGCGCGACTCCGGCATCGGAGCCGGTTCGTTTTCTTCAAAGACAGCCGCCAGTTTGTCCACATCCGACCGCGCCAGCTCGAAGACATTGCTGCGGATGGCATCCAACAGGGAACGCCGACGCTTAAGGTTGCGCGCCCGATCCACGCCACGCGCCACACTCTGCCGGATGTCCTGGCTGGAGCTGGGCTTAATCAGGTAATCGTGCGCCCCCAGTCGCAAGCTCTCGACCGCTGTCCCCAGGCTTGCATAACCGGTCATCAGAATGACGATGGCATCGCTGGAAATGTCCTTGATCCGCTTGAGCAGATCAACGCCCGTCAGCCCTGGCATCCGAATATCCGTCAGGATGACATCGTACTCGCGCTTGCTAATCATGTCGAGCGCGTCTTCGCCGCTGGCCGCTTCATCCACCTGATAGCCGATGCGCTGAAGCGTTTTGCTGACCGAGTAGCGGATGGCACCTTCATCATCAACAACGAGAACAGTGGCCGCCTCAGTGGTTATATCCATAATTGCCCACCCTATACGGTAGATAAGTTATGACTTACTTCATCTTTCCTTAAGGATACAGGGTTCAATCTTTTTTCGCAACATACCGAACGTCTTACTGAGGGTGTTTTTCACAAGTTTTCCAAAAGATTCATGAATGCTGGCGAAAGTGAAAATAGATTGTGGAAGAGTCACTATTCCCTACTGCGAATTTATCGGCGATAGTCCAGGGATCACCATAGACGACCGCAGCTACCTCATCATCGATACAGAGGATCGGGATCTGCTCGCGCATCTTCACTGAAATCTTGCGGTTTATCATCCACCGATTGAGTTTTTGCGTGTGTCCCTTCATGCCCAACGGCGCAAACCGATCGCCGGCCCGGCGCGTCCGCAGCGTGATCGTTGCACCGGCTGGAATCGCCAACCGCGTCACTGCCTCGTTTGTATCTGACAGACGAGAATCGATAACCAGTTCCCAACCCTCAAGCGTTACCAACCCCGGAATCGTCACCGGGTACTCATCCCCGGCAGAGAGCAGCGGTATATCAGGCACAATATCGGGTGATGACTGGCTTTCAATCACAATCGCATGATAATCGACCCGCAGCCGCACATCACCGGTCAGGAGCGCCAAAGCCCCCTGCCGGCCATGCAGCCCGATCTCCACCGCATCCACCACATGAGCTAAGTCCAGATCATCGACCGCGCCCAACTGCTGCCCTGCCCACCGAAGCAGGCGGCGCTGCAAGGCCGGGTGAAGATCACGAAAGAAGGTTCGTCCCAACCGGATAGTCTGTTCCGTTTTCCTCACGGCGTCCGACTCGATGAGCTGCCGGAGCTGTTGTTCCATGTAATCATCGTCAACTGCCGCCACGTCAGCCAACCGCGCCAATGATTGCTCTACATTTGGACTGATCGTTTCGAGATACGGTAGAACTTCATGGCGCAGGCGGTTACGCCAGATGGTGAGGTCCGAGTTGCTCGAATCGTGTCGTGGATCGAGTTGATGCTCCTGGCAATAGGCATCAATCTGATGGCGCGCGATGTTCAACAGCGGGCGGATGAGCCATATATCCGGGTGTCCAGGCATCGGGGCCCGCAGCCGCATCCCCCCCAGCCCGCGCAAACCAGTGCCGCGCAGCAGCCGCATCAACACGGTTTCCGCCTGATCGCCGGCATGATGCGCCACGACGACATAATCTGCACCAACCTGGTGAGCGACAGCCGCCAGAAAATCATAACGGGCGACGCGGGCTGCTGCCTCAAGACTCAGGTGACGCTCAAGGGCTAACCGCCGGACATCTGCCTGACCTTTATGAAGTCGGATGTTCCATTCCCGACAAATGGTTTCGACAAACAGAACATCGGCTGCGCTTTCCTCGCCGCGTAGTTGATGATCGAGCGTCGCCGCAGTCAATTGGAATCCCAAGCGGGGTGCTAACTGCCACAGGATATGAAGCAAGGCGACCGAGTCAGCCCCACCAGAAACCGCCATCACAACCGGGCTGCCGGATGGGATTAACTTAGCCTTCTGTAGCGTATGCCTGACCCGCTCGAGCAACTTGATCTCCTGTTGATGGCTAAAGAACGGTATTATAGACAGATTGTGGCGCATGAGTGCGCTTTTTGACCAGCATTTGCAGCGTGTTATAATGCCGCGCGGTGCTTACCCTGAGGAGTCTTTTGCGTGGCGAGCAGTCCGTTCGATTTTCTTTTAGGCTTATTCTCACTCGACATCGGCATTGACCTCGGAACGGCCAACACCCTCGTCTATGTGCGTGGCAAAGGGATCGTCATCAACGAGCC
The DNA here is from genome assembly GCA_022843385.1 of Anaerolineae bacterium. Classification (GTDB taxonomy): domain Bacteria; phylum Chloroflexota; class Anaerolineae; order Aggregatilineales; family Phototrophicaceae; genus CFX2. Next base: position 99,241 of record JALHNT010000006.1, read on the forward strand.
TTCCTTTGTGGCGCTGGAGAAGAAAACTCGTCGTCCCATTGAAGTCGGCGCACGCGCTAAAGAGATGTGGAACAAAAACCCCAAAGACATCCTAGTGGTGCGCCCGTTGCGCGATGGCGTTATCAGCGAGTTTGAGGTGGCCGAGGCCATGCTCAACTACCTCATCAACAAAGCCCATGAGCAGAGCTGGGTACCGATTCCTCGTCCCCGTGTGGTTATCGGTATCCCCAGCGGCGTGACCGAGGTCGAAAAGCGCGCCGTCTGGGATGCGGCCATCAGCGCCGGTGCCCGCGAGGCCTATCTGATCGAAGAACCGGTCGCGGCCGCCATCGGTGCCGGTTTGCCGGTGCAGGAGACGCGCGGCAGCATGATGATCGATATTGGTGGTGGCACAACAGAGGTCGCCATCTTCTCGCTGGGCGGCATTGTCATCAGCCGTTCAATCCGGGTGGCTGGCGATGAACTGGATGAAGACATCGTGCAGTACATGCGTACCAAGCACAACCTTTTGATTGGAGAGCCAACCGCTCAAGGTGTCAAACACGCCGTCGGATCCGCTTATCCCCTGCCCCAGGAGCGCACCTGGGCCGTTAAGGGACGAAACCTCATGACGGGTTTACCCGGCGTAGTCGAACTCAGTTCTATCGAAGTCCGTGAAGCCATCTCCGGTTCAGTTGACATCATTGTGGATACCGTCAAGGAAGCCTTGGATGCGACCCCGCCGGAACTGGTAGCCGACCTGATGGAAAGCGGTATCTGTATGGCCGGTGGCACCAGTCAGCTAAAGGGACTACAGGATCGCCTGACCGATGAGGTCAACATCCGCGCCTATCTGGCTGAAGATCCGATGACATGTGTCGCTCGCGGTGCCGGGCGCGTCCTCGAAGATTACAATAACCTGCGCCGCCTGCTGGTTGGCCTGGAACGCGGCAGCACCAAGCATTAGCCATTTGACGAACCCGCCGCCCTTTCTGCTATAATGCCGTGCAGCGAGTAAGGATAGCAGATATTGCGAAGTTGGCGTTCCAATCGCGTCTTCTTTTTTCTTGTGAGTCTGTTTCTCTGTCTGGGGTTGATCGTCGCCAGTCAGACGGGTCTTCTGGGGCCAGTTCGCGGGTTGGTCGCCACCCCGTTGAACTGGATCAGCGGCTTGTTCAACGGTGCCAGCAATCAGATCAGCGACGGACTGGATGGCTTCACCGATGTGGAGACGCTGCGCCAGCGCAATGCTGATCTAGAAGAGGCATTGGCCCAGTTTCAATCCGAACTGGTGGAACTGCGCGAGATCGCCAGCGACTATACCCGCCTAACCCAATTGCTCAACTATACCTCCAGCGTCCAGAATCAGGAATTCCTGAGCGCCGATGTCATCGCCATCGCGGATGCCAATGCCCCGCTGCGTACTATCGTCATCAATCGCGGTGGACGCGATGGAGTCGCGGTCGGGATGCCCGTCGTCACCGATGACGGTCTGGTTGGGCGAGTGCTGGATGTAGCCTCAACCGCCTCACGGGTGCTGCTCGTCAATGATATTTCCAGCGCTATCAGTGCGCGGCTACAAACCAGTCGGGCTCAGGGCAGCGTGACCGGTCAGGCCAGCGGTGACCTCATCATGGAGTTCATCCCGCTCGATGCCGCGATTGAAGGCGGTGATCTGGTCATCTCGTCCGGTCTGGGGGGCAATCTGCCGCCTGATCTGGTGTTGGGACAGGTGACCAGTTCACGCTTGAACGATAATGGTCTCTTCCGTCAGGCAGTGGTGCGCAGTCTGATCGATTTCGATTCGCTGGAAATCGTCCTGATTGTCACCAATTTCCAACCGATTGACCTGTCGGTGTTTGACGATCCTGAGGCTGAGAACTAATCATGGGTAACTTCCTCAGCCTGCCAATCCTGGCCTTAGCAGCCGCCCTGCAGGTCACGCTGGTACCTCAAGTGAGCATCCAGGGCGGACGACCCGATCTGATTTTTCTGATCGTCATGGCATGGTCACTCAACGCTAATCTGGAGGATGGCGTGCTGTGGGCCTTTATCGGAGGAATCTGCAAGGATTTGCTGTCGGCGGCCCCGTTGGGAACGTCGGTCATCGGCCTGGTGATCTGGATTTTCGCCGTTCAGCGCATTCGCGAGCAATTGTACAGCGTCGGCCTGTTCACCCTGATCTGGGTCACGCTCATTGGAACCGTCATCCAGCAGGTTACGGTCATCACCATCCTGCTCGTGGCTGGTTTTGGACCAGCGACGGGCAGCATCAGCACCCTGTTGGACGAGGTGAGCTACTTTGTCCTGCCGAGCATCGTCTATAACTTGGTCATGATGCTGCCGGTCTATTGGACAATCCGCCGCATCCAGCGCCGAGTGGGTGGTGATACCCGCCTCACATTCGGTCATCAGTAGAAAGCAGTTCCGATGGAAAGACGCTTAATGCCATTCCAGGGATGGCGCCTGACATTCTTTTTAGCGGTCATGGTCGCCATATTTCTGTTGTTCAGCATCCGTATGTATGACCTGCAAATCCTCAGCTATGAGACCTATCTCGCTCAGGCAGACGAAAATCGTCTGAGTCGGTTGCCCGTCGCAGCCCCGCGCGGCGTCATCTATGACCGCACCGGAGTCGAACTGGCGAAGAACGTGGCTGCTTTCAATGTGACGGTGATTCCGGCGGCGCTGCCAGATGATCGCAATCTTGAGCTTGACATCTACAATCGCCTGTCAGCCCTGGTCGGGGTTCCACCAACGGCAGACATCGCGGCTGCTTCTGGACGCCGCATCCGCAGCATCGAAGAGCTGGTCCGTGAGGGCGCGGGTATTGCCCCGTTCCGCCCGGTAGTCATCGCCCGCGATGTGGATTTTCAGGTCGCGCTCCAGATCAAAGAGGAGAGCCAATCATTACCGGGTGTGACGGTGCAGGCCGTTGGCGTACGGGAATACCCCACCGGAGAACTGACAGCACATATCATTGGCTACATGGCTCCGATCCCGGCTGAGGAAGCCCAGGCGCTCATCGAACAGGGGTATGACCCCAATTTTGACCGGATCGGCGTCGATGGTATCGAATTCTTCCTCGACAGCGAGTTAGGTGGACAGCGTGGTTCAATCCTGCGCGAGGTTGATGTTGCCGGTGAGCAAATCGGTACCCCGAAAGAAGTCATTCCGCCGATTCCTGGTTTGAATGTGCGCCTGACTCTCGATCTCGATCTACAACGCGCCGCCGAACAGGCACTCAAGAATCGTATTCTGCGTTTGAACATCGACTACCGTGGCGATCCGACGCGCCAAAGCCAGCAGGGTGTGGTCATTGCCATGGATCCTCGCAATGGACAAATTCTGGCAATGGTCAGTTTCCCTGGATATGACAACAGCCGGTTCTCGCGCACGATTGATGTTGAGTATTACCTCGAAGTCTTCAATGATCCGCTGCGCCCGCTCGTCAACAATGCCATCCGTTCACTCTACCCACCCGGATCAGTCTGGAAGCTGATCACTGCTTCCGGTGCGTTACAGGAGAATGTCATCGCTCCTCAGAGCAAACTTTTTGATGCAGGGCGGATCATCGTTGAAAACAAATATGCTCCGAACGACCCGGCTGCCTCACAGCCGTTCGTATGCTGGAAACGCGATGGGCATGGCTCAGTCGATATGTGGGTCGGTATCGCGCAAAGCTGCAATGTGTACTTTTATCAGGTCGGGGGGGGCAATCCAGAAGTTTCACAGGCCACACTGCGCCTTGGCGGGTTGGGTATTGATGATCTGTTCCGCTACTCGACAGCTTTCGGTATCGGCACCGAGCTGGGCGTAGAACTGCCAGCCGAAAATCCAGGCCGAATGCCAGAGCCAACCTGGAAACGACTGCGTTATGGCGAGAACTGGTCCACTGGTGATACGTACAACGCGGCGCTCGGACAGGGTTATGTCAATGTCACGCCGTTGCAACTCCTCGCCATGACCACTGCCGTGGCTAACGGCGGAACGCTGTATCAACCTACTCTTGTTGAGACTTACCTGAGTCCACAGGGAGATGTCGTTCAGCCCTTCCAGCCTCAGGTATTGCGCAATATTGATCTGGCCGATGTGCAGGGAAGCCTTCGTCTGCTCCTGGTCGAGGATATGATTATGAAAGGGCCGGACAGTCTGGCCTGCACCTGCGAACCGGACAGCCCATACTATAACTCGGTGCGGTGTAATCCACCGACTTATCGCAACACGGTGGATGTGAGTGGCGATCCACTGGTGCCAGATGTCCGAGAGTACAGCGTGTTTGTTCCTGAACAATATGTCTTCAATGGGCGGGTATGCAACCCGAACCGCTTCAATGTGCGCTACCGCCCCGCCTTTGTCGATCAGTCCAACTTTGATATTGTGCAGCAGGGTGCGCGCTACACGATCACCATCGGCACGGCTCAACTGCTGGAAACCAACATTCCCTATGCCCGCGCCGCAGGCAAGACTGGAACTGCCCAGTATTGTGACGACATCGCGAGGCCGTTGGGCTTATGCAAGTTTGGTGCGTGGCCTTCCCATGCCTGGTTTGTTGGATATGCACCCTATGATGCGCCGGAGATCGCGATTGTGGCCTTCATCTACAACGGGCAGGAAGGATCACGTTATGCTGCACCAGTCGTCTGCGATGTCATGGCGGAATACTTCCGGCTAAAAGCGGTCCGTGAAGGCGGCCCAATCCCTGAAGCACCACCATCCGATACACCAGGTGTCACTCAATCCTGTGGAATTGTGCAGGCTAGCTCATGATGGAGCGTTTGACCCTGAAGACGAGCCTAGCGAATGGCGGGCCATCCCTGCTGGCGGGCATCCTTTCCCTGCTGTGCTTTGTGGTCATCGGGCAAACCCCGCTGATCCGCGCGCTCGGTCTGGCAGTTAGCATTGTGGGCGTCAGTCTGGCGCTGCGCCGGTTTGGTAGTGCGCTGGCGATTCTGGGAAGTCTGGCATTCGCCCTCAGTCCCGCTTTCTGGTCACAAACCGGCGGCACTACCCCGGAGCCGGTGATCGGCATCCTGCTGGTGGTAGCGCTGGTCATCGGCACGGTGCTAGTATGGAATCGGCAGATACCCTTCCTGGGTCTGGCGGCGGGCATGATTGTCTTCGCGCTGTTATTCTGGACGTTGACTGGAACACCGCGCAGCCTGCGGCTGACCACTATATTCAGCGCCTGGACGCTCTATCTGTTGATTGATGCGCTGCTGACCGCCAATCCTCGCCCAGATGGTCCTGGGGCCAATCCACTGCGGCCCTATCACACACTGGGACTGCTGGTATTGGTGGCGGTCGGTGTACTCAACGATCCGCTGTTCACGCTGCTCACGCCAGCCGTTTTGCTCGGTCTCAGCCTCTCACGAACGACAGTGCCAGGATGGTACTGGGCGATCATGATCGCTTTCGTTCTCGTTGGGATACGCGGGATTATCGTCCAATACATTGATACTGGCTGGTGGCTATTTCCTGTCGATCAGGCGGAAGCCCTCAACATTCGCGTCCCCTACACCATGGCTGGTGCCTGGCAACAGGGATCACGCTGGGTGTATCTGATTCAACTGGTGGTCAATCAGTTTACGCTACTTGGAACGATACTGAGCATCGTCGGGTTAGCCCGGCTGGCGCGCTGGTATCCACCGGTTGGGATTGTGACCTTAGTGGCCTATGCCGCCTATGCCCTCTTTGGCTTGCTGTATTTTGGCAACGACAGTCCGGTGCTTCTCTTGCCTATGTTGATGATCCAGATGGTATGGATTACCTATGCCATCCTGGCGCTGGGACAATGGTTAGAAAAGAGTTTTAAGGGAAACGGTCGGATTGTACGCTGGGTCACACCGGCGCTGTTTGTGCCGCTGCTGATGGCACTCTTGCAACAGATCATTGTATAGCAGACAATCAAAAATCAGGTATAGTTGACGTTAACGTTTGTTTCAGCCCTCTCAGAGGACACATTAATGGAAGAACAGAGGGTCGCGATCAAGGGCATCAAGGAAGGATTGCTCATCTCAGTCAGTCCGACTGAGGAATGGCAGTCCATCACCGCCGACCTGGCAGCCCGGATTGACCAGCAGAGTAACTTTTTCGCCGGGGCGCGCATCACCCTGGATGTAGGGGAGCGTCCCGTTCCAAAGCATGAGCTGATGTCATTAAAGGCACTGCTGGAACGGCGTGGGTTGTCGTTGTGGTCCGTCCTGAGCGACAGCACCACGACTATCGACGCCGCGCAGTCCCTGGATTTGAAGACGAGTACCACCAACAGCATCCCAGGGCGCGAAGATACGGATGGGGATGAATTTCCATCAGAAGAAGATGGAACCATCGGGGTGCTGATCAAGCGGACGTTGCGATCAGGGCGTACGGTCAACAGCCGAGGGCATGTGGTGGTACTGGGTGATGTCAATCCGGGGGCGCAGATTATCGCAGCAGGCGATGTGATTGTGTGGGGACGGCTGCGCGGCATCGTCCATGCCGGGGCATCGGGTGATGAAGATGTGGTGGTGTGTGCATTGGACATGACGCCCACACAGCTCCGCATCGCGGGCTATATCACGACATCCCCACCGGATAAACGGCGTAATCCGAAGCCGGAAATGGCGTCTGTGCGGGCAGGGCAGATTATCGTCGAGCCATGGACGAACTGAAAAGAGGCATTATGGGGGCAAGAGTCGTAACGATTACATCCGGCAAAGGCGGTGTGGGCAAGACCACCACAACGGCCAATATTGGCATCGCCTTAGCCCGGATTGGCAAAAAAGTTGTATTGATCGACGCCGATGTTGGCCTGCGCAACCTGGATATTGTCATGGGGCTGGAAAACCGCATCGTCTACGATATTGTGGACGTGATCGAAGGTCGCTGCCAACTGCGTCAGGCGATGATAAAGCATAAACAATTCCCGGATCTATTTTTGATACCGGCAGCCCAGACGCGCGATAAAACCGCTGTCAGCCCAACCGATATGATCCAGATCGCTAACAAGCTGCGACCGGAATTTGACTTCGTATTGATTGACTCGCCCGCCGGAATTGAGCGCGGTTTCCGCAACTCGATTGCGCCAGCCGATGAAGTGCTGATTGTGACCAACCCGGAAGTTTCCGCTGTGCGCGATGCCGATCGTATCATTGGCTTGTTGGAAGCCAACAATAAAGGCCCCGGTCGGTTGATCTTGAACCGGGTTAAATCGGAAATGGTGCGCAAGGGCGAGATGATGTCAGCCAATGATGTGACCGACATCCTGGCCATCAAGCTGATCGGAATTGTGCCGGAAGATGATGGCGTAGTCCCGGCCTCTAACAGCGGCATACCGATCTCACTCAACGACAATTCCAAAGCTGGGCAGGCCTTCCGCAATATTGCCCGGCGGCTTTCGGGAGAAGAGGTTCCGTTCATGGAGCTGAACTCATCGGGTGGTTTCTTCCAGCGCATTACACGACTATTCTCTGGCGGTCAATCCGAGTGAAGAGAGGGACGATCTGATGGCGAGCTTTCTTGAGCGATTACTCGGACGCGCTGGTGGCAGAGGAAGTGGGACGACTGCCAAAGAACGACTGCAATTCATTTTGGTGCATGATCGAATCAGCCTGCCGCCTGAACAACTGCAAGCCATGAAGGCTGAAATCATGGAAGTCATCTCCAAATACGTGTCGATTGATCGCGAGAATGTCGACATCTTCCTGGAACAACGTGACCGCGAAAGCCTCATCAAAGCCCAGATTCCCTTTACCGGCAATCCCAACCAGGATGAAGCCCGCCGTCGCCTGGACTCGCCAGTGGATAACAACATTGATGATGGCTAGTCAGGCTTCAGCCATGCCCCGCTTTTCGTTATACTGATGGGCTGGTGAGTGAGGTAATGCCATGATGACACGTACTGGAAGCCTGTGGCGTCAATTCGATTGGGTGTTGTTCGTCACAACCCTGATTCTGATTGTGTTTGGAATTCTGATGATCCGGAGCGCCACGCTGGGTGCAATTGACACCGACCTTATCAGCCGGGTTCCCGATCAGATTCGTTACGCCATTATCGGCATCGTCGTCGTCTTTGCCCTGGCCGCCATCGACTATCGTCTGCTCGGCAGCCTGCATATCTGGCTATATGCCATCATGGTCGGGCTGTTGGTGCTGGTGCAGTTCCTCGGTGTCGAAGGTGACGCCGGCTCGCAGCGCTGGATCAACGTTGGCATTCGCATTCAGCCGTCTGAGATCGGCAAGATCCTCATCATCGTCACACTAGGTTATCATCTGGCCCAGAATTACGACCAACTGCACAAACTCAGCACTGTGATTCGTTCACTCGTGCACATGTCACTGCCGACAGCACTCATCTTTTTACAACCTAACCTGGGGACGACCATCGTCTTCATGGTCATCTGGTTTGCCATGATCTGGGCTGCCGGGCTGCGCCTGAAGCATATCGGCATCTTCGCTCTCGTCTTCGTGTTGGGCGCACCGGTGGTCTGGGCCAACATGGAAGACTATCAGCGCTCTCGCATCACCACCTTTCTGTTCCCCGATCAGCAGGATCGTGATACCACCTATAACATCGAACAGTCGCGCATCGCGGTTGGTTCCGGTGGGTGGATCGGCAAAGGCTACGCCAACGGCTCGCAAAGCCAGCTCCGATTCCTGCGGGTGCGCCATACCGACTTCATCTTCAGCGTCATCGCCGAAGAGTTCGGCATGGCAGGAGGTGCCGCCGTCATGGTGGGGATCGGCATTGTGATCGCTCGCATCCTGCGTGGGGCGCGCATGGCGATTGACCCGCTGGGGAGCCTGATCTGTTATGGCGTGGCAGCGATTATCTTCTTCCAGACGACGGTCTCGATAGGCATGAATCTGAACATGCTGCCGGTGACCGGCCTGACCCTTCCCTTCATCAGTTCGGGCGGCACATCCCTGCTCTCGATGCTGGCCGGCATCGGGCTCGCGCAAAGCGTCATCATGCGGGCGCGCAAGCACTGATAGCCATCTCTACAAACGCTCTGTCATCTGGTAAAATTAACCTCTGTTTTGTGTTGTCTGAGGAGACCTCTGTGACCGATTCACGCCCGGTGCGCGTGCGATTCGCGCCCAGCCCGACGGGTTCGCTGCACATCGGCGGCCTGCGAACAGCCCTGTTCAACTGGTTGTTCGCCCGCCACCATCATGGTTCGTTCATCCTGCGGATCGAAGATACAGATCAGAAACGTTTTGATCCCACTGCCCTGCAAACGCTGATCGAGGCGCTACGCTGGGCCGGTCTACAATGGGATGAAGGCCCGGAGGTTGGGGGTGAATTCGGCCCGTATGTCCAGTCAGAACGGCTGGAACATTATCAGCGCTGGGCCAACTGGCTGGTCGAAAACGACAAAGCCTATCGGTGTTTCTGTACACCGGAACGGCTGGCACAGGTGAACAAAGAAAAAACCGAACGCGGCGAGCAGCCAGGTTATGATCGCTTTTGTCGTCACCTGACACCTGCCCAGGCCGGCGAGAAAGCAGCGGCTGGCGAGAAATATGTTATCCGCTTCAAGATGCCGCTCGAAGGTGAGACCGTCGTCCAGGATCAGATCCGCGGCGAAGTGCGCTTCGACAACAAGCTGCAACAGGACATGGTGATCCTGAAGTCGGATGGCTTCCCGACCTATCATCTGGCGCATGTGGTCGATGACCACTTGATGCAGATTTCCCACGTGATGCGCGCCAACGAATGGCTGCCGTCGTACCCCCTGCACGCTCAGTTGTGGTGGGCGTTCGGCTGGGACATGCCCGATTATGCTCACCTGCCCGTCATCCTGAACCCGAACGGCAAGGGTAAGATCAGCAAGCGCAACCCGCCGAAAGATGAAAAAGGCAACATCATCCCGGTGATGGTGCATGATTACATGGCGGCCGGTTATCTGCCGGAAGCGCTCGACAATTTCCTGGCGAACATCGGCTGGAACTTCGGTGATGATGAAGAAGTCTTCACCATCGATCAGGCGGTGGAACGCTTCGACCTGACGCGCATCAATCCGGCCAATTCAACGTTCCCAACTGAGAAACTGGGGTGGCTGAACGGCGAACACCTGCGCCGGATGCCGGTCGAGGAGCTGGCGCGGCGGCTGAAGCCAGTGCTGGAGAAGGCCGGATTTGAAGTGAATGTCGATATCCTGCTCAAGGTAGCACCTATCATTCAGACCCGCATCAAGACGCTGAACGAAGCGGTCACGATGGCCGGCTTCTTCTTCCGTGAGGAATTCATTCCCTCGCCAGCCGACAAGCTGCCGCAGAAACGAATGGATGCCCAGCAGACCAGCCTGGCGTTACAGGAAGCGATTGATGCCCTGGAAACAGTGGACGATTTCCGCCATGACAACACCTATCCAGCAGTGGAAAAACTGACCGAGCCGCTTGGCTTGAACAATAGCCAGTTGTTCGGCGTCCTGCGAACCGCTGTGACCGGTCAGACCGTTTCCCCTCCGTTGTTCGAGACGATGGAGGTGCTGGGCAAGGCCGAGTCGCTGCGCCGGCTGCGGCTGGCGCTGGACAGCCTGAATGGTTTAGAGAAGAAAGTCTCTTAACTGAGCCTTGATAAAGGAGCGCCAGCATGATACGATGCTGGCAACCCATAGTGGGGGATAGTTCAACGGCAGAACGACAGGTTCTGGCCCTGTTAATCTTGGTTCGAATCCAGGTCCCCCAGCAAACCCCGTAGCTCGTCTACGGGTTTTTTGTTTATCGCGATGGTGAGTCAGGAGTTGAGTGAGACGATGACGCCTGAAGCTGAACGCACAGAGGCCGGTGGCACAGAAGCCCCTGCCCGTACCCATTTCATTCGTGAGATCGTGGATGAGCATAACCGGAATGGTCGCTTCGGCCAGCGCGTCCATACCCGTTTTCCCCCGGAACCCAATGGCTACCTGCATATCGGTCACGCCAAGTCGATCTGCCTGAACTTCGGACTGGCGCAGGATTACGGCGGCAAGTGCAACCTGCGCTTTGACGATACCAACCCGATCAAGGAAGAGGTGGAATACGTCAACTCGATCATGGAGGATGTGAAGTGGTTGGGCTTCGACTGGGAAGACCGGTTGTTTTATGCCTCGGATTACTTTGACCAGCTCTATGAATGGGCGGTCAAGCTGATTAAAGACGGTAAAGCCTACGTTGATGACCTGACGGCCGAGCAGATCCGTGAGCATCGCGGGACGCTGACGCAGCCCGGTAAAAACAGCCCCTTCCGCAACCGGTCGGTAGAAGAGAACCTCGATCTGTTCGAGCGGATGAAGGCCGGTGAATTCCCCGATGGTTCGCGGGTGCTGCGTGCCAAGATCGACATGGCCTCACCCAACCTCAACCTGCGCGATCCGGTGTTGTATCGTATCCTTCACACCGAGCATCACCGCACCGGCGACAAGTGGTGCATCTACCCGATGTATGACTATGCACATGGGCAGTCAGACTCGATTGAGGGCATCACCCACTCGATCTGTACCCTGGAATTCGAGGATCACCGTCCGCTCTACGACTGGTTCATCCAGAATATCGGCATCTATGCCCCACAGCAGATCGAGTTCGCCCGGCTCAACATCACCTACACCGTGTTGAGCAAGCGCAAGCTGATCCGGCTGGTGAAAGAGAACCACGTGCGTGGTTGGGATGACCCGCGTATGCCGACCATCTCCGGCATGAGACGGCGCGGTTATACGCCGGAAGCGCTGCGCGACTTCTGCGATACCATTGGCGTCGCCCGCAACAACAACATGGTCGAGATCGCTCTGCTGGAATACTGTGTGCGCCAGGACCTCAACAAGCGGGCAGCGCGGGTGATGGGCGTGCTGCGTCCACTCAAGGTAGTGCTGACGAATTACCCAGAAGGCCAGGTCGATGAACTGGATGCGGTGAACAACCCGGAAGACGCGGCGATGGGCACGCGCAAAGTCCCCTTCTCGAAGGTGCTGTACATCGAGCAGGAGGACTTCATGGAGAACCCGCCCAACAAGTTCTACCGCCTGGCACCAGGGCGCGAAGTCCGGCTGCGTTACGGCTACTTCATCAAGTGCGAGAGCGTGGTCAAGGACGCTGACGGCAACATCACCGAGCTGCACTGCACCTATGACCCGGCGACACGGGGGGGCGACGCGCCCGATGGCCGCAAGGTCAAGGCGACGATTCACTGGGTTTCAGCGGCTCATGCCATCGACGCCGAAGTGCGGCTGTACAACCACCTGCTGACGGAAGCGACTCCCGAAGATGTTGAGGGCAAGGACTTCATCGACACCATCAATCCACAGTCCCTGGAAGTGCTGACCCATTGCAAGATCGAGCCGAGCGTGGTCGGTGCCGCGCCGGGAACGCGCTATCAGTTCGAGCGCATGGGCTACTTCTGTGTTGACCCGGATTCGGGCGCGGATGGACTGGTCTTCAACCGCACCGTCACGCTCAAGGATGAATGGGCCAAGCTGCAAAAGAACGAAGCGCGCTGACCTTTATAACCCGAACCGGAGAATCCGTCGCCATCACAGCCGATTCTCCGGTTCGGCTATAATGGTCGTTGAAAGCAGAAGGGATGCGATGGATGAACAACTCACCACTGGACGGAAAGAAAATTGGGCGCGCCAGCATCGCCGGTTTCGGATTAGCCGGGCTGGGCATCGCCCTGTTCATCATCTTGTGGGTGGTGCTGGGACAGGCCGGGTTTGAAACGCCGGCGCGTCTGTTCGCCGCCCTATGCATCCCACCAGCGGTGATCGCCGCCCTCATGGGAGTGTACATCCTGTTCGTTCGACCCAATCAAAACAAGTGAAAAGTGCTGAATGCTACGTTCAAAGTAGAAGAGTCCCATTCCGGGGTATCTGCCGGTTAGAGCGACTCAATGACAAAGCACCTCCCCTTGCCAACTCGCCTCAGGCGAGATGAACCATTTCAGCACTGACATCCCACAGCTTACTGGCGACAGCCCGATCCGTTGCCTGGGGAGCCGGCTGGGACACTTTGCAATCCACGAAGTAACTCCCGCTGACGTTTTCCACGGCTGGTGAGGACGCCAGATAGATAGATGTTTCCGACCCTTTTTCCGCAGAACGGGCGACGAAAGGTACAACGGCCCGGATCACTTTCATGAGGAAGCCGGGATTGTCTTTTCCAAGTCCTGTGCTCACAAGACCGGGATGCAAGGCATTGACGGTCACACCTGTTCCCGCGAGGCGCTGAGCCAGCTCGATGGTAAAGAGGATGTTCGCCAACTTGGAATTGCCATAAGGGGCGGTGCTGGAAAACGAGCGTTCCCCCTGAAGGTTATCGAATTCGATTTTGCCGCTGGCATGCGCGCCTGATGAAACATTGATGATCCGCGCTGATGCGCTGGCCTTGATGGTATCGAGCAGGAGGTTCGTCAGCAGAAAATAGGCGAGGTGATTGAGGGCAAAGGTCATTTCGATACCATCCACACTGAGCTGGCGTGTCATGAATATTCCGCCAGCGTTGTTCAGCAGAACATGCAGATGGGCATGTTTACCCTTGAAGTCACTCGCCAGGCGGCGAACATCCTGCTGGGACGACAAATCCGCCAACAATGAGTCCACGTTGACGTTGCCGGTTGCCAGGCGAATTTCTTCCACAACCTGATGGGTCTTCTCGGCACTGCGCCCGACGATCACGACCGTTGCCCCCATGCGGGCGAGTTCCAGGGCGGTAGCTTTGCCGATGCCATTCGTACCGCCGGTTATGAGGCAGGTTTTCCCTTGCATGTGTGTCATCAGTCCTCGCTTCATTCACTTCACGTCATCACATCGCGCGCTAACTGTAGCACAAAGTGGTGGACGATTTGGGAAGCGGAGGGTAGGACGCACTCTTATCCTCGCCCTTTCATGACCGTGAAGCACAGGCCGGATTTTGATTCACACGATTCGTCAGATTCGTCAGATTCGCATCACTCCTTTTTCGATTCGTGAATCAGTCATCAGTCGATAGTCGTCAGAAAAGACGCTCAGGTGTTTGTGTTGCTGATTGACCATACCCCCCTTTGCTGCTGAATTTGCTGTTTGAGGCCATCCGCTACCGACTGGTGACAACAGACTACGGGTGCAACCCCGATTTTGTGTCGTCGTCGTCGGACAGACACCGACAGAACGACAAAGACAGAAAGACCAACACAGAGGACACAGAGAACACAGAGAGAAATCAGAGCAAAACTGCGTAAAATTCTGCAAATGCGGCAACTGCAAAAGCTCCTTTTTTGTAGTTTGTGCAGAATAACTTTCAGCCTTCAGCTATCAGCGTTCAGCAAAAGACGAACACAGAGCACATTGCGAGTCTTTCACTTTGAACTTAGCACTCAGCACTTTCAACTCCTCGACTCCTTTGCCGCCGGCGGATCGGATTTGCGGTGGCGGAACGACGGGAGCGATCCGCCGCCAAGAAGAATAAGACTTGACCACAGAGGCGCAGAGGACACCGAGAGAAAGCAGAGGTCTTTCACTTTCAACTCAGCACTCAGCACTTTCAACTCAAAGAGTCGTCAAAGTCAAAAGTGCATTTTGTGAACATTTCGGTCAGTAACGAGTGACGAGTGACGAGCAATGAGTCTTTCCTCTATTGACTATCGACTGACGACTGTTGACTGACGACTTCCTGCCCTCAGAATACGCCCACTTTCCCCATTACGGGTGAACTTTTGGTAAACTTTTTGGTACGACTTAGTGCGAGTCGGCGCTAACCATTTTGCGGGAGCGCGAGGGTTAAGGCCGTCGGCGGGAGGTTAGAGAACGGTTGGGAAAAATCGGGGTTGAGGGAGCGATATTGGACATGATGAATTGCGACACGCTCAGGCCGTTTCGATGGCAGTCGCCGTCCATGCCTGTTGATACATCAGAAATGAGGACATCGTGACGACAGAAAAATCGAGACCAAGCCCTTTTAAGGTCATGGAAGATCGCGTGGCACAGGCATTGGGATTGAAGGCGTTTTCAGCTCAGGTCATGCATTCACTCTGGAATAGTGAACGATCAGAATTTGATCAGGCTCACGCTGAATATCTCTGGTCAGTTCGGCTTGCCGGTCACTGGAAAGATATTGTGACATTAGCCGTTGGTAAATTTAGGACAGCTCAAGAACGGGAGACCAAACTGCTGGCCGCTGTACTTCTGGGTATTCATTGTAAGCCTATGGGAATAGTCGATATTTCTCATATGAATGATCCGGTCAAAACGGCTTTGCAGCGGATGAATCTCATCGCGACTGATCGTCGAGCGTTTGGTGGTGATGCCAATGATTGGCCGATACTTAATGTGTCTATCGCAACACCTGGCGGATACAGCTACATCAAATATCACCGAGGTGATATGGAAGATGAAAGCTGGATTCGATTGAGAGATGTTACGATCCAAATGGTTTCTGATGTAAAGCCTCTTTATCATCGCCCTGAGCTTGATGAGCTTTTTGCTCTCGGGATACGTGATTGGCCTGAGATGAGCCGGATCTGTAGAGAGCGAGGGGAGTATAGGTGATCAATTCTCTCCTTGACGAATGCATAATGATCCTCAGACGGTCGCTTATCAGACTGAAGTCATTGAGACCGTATGGTTTGGGATTATTGAATAGTTCGGAGGCTTACCGCAATGGCGATCTTGCTTGACACACTGTTCGACTACACGGACTCGATCAAGGCTTCAGTGAAGCAGGCGTTAAATGTTAATCTTATATATATTGATGGATATGTTTGGATTGTAACACTCAGTGATTACTGGCAAATGGGGAAAGTGACGCTGGCCGTTAACGGATCCCGTACACCTTATCCTGACAATCAGACCGATACACAACGGGCTGCCATTCTGATCGATGAATGTGACGGTTTGGGATATGTTGATACCTCTCACATAGAAGATCGTGTCTTGCCAGCCTTACAGGGCATCAACCTGATTGTGGATGAATATGAAACAATCACCACTACCGTGAACCCCCGAATCAATCTATGGATTGATGCCAAGCATGGCACACGGGAGGTCGCGTTTGAGCTGGGTGGGGTAAGTGACGCGAGTTTGATTCGGTTGCGCGATGCTGTTCTTGCCATGATTCGGGATGTGTATCCCTTGTACCACAATCCTGTGCTGGATGCGTTTTTCGCGCAGGGGATCATTGCGGGCTAATCAACGGTAGAGTCGGCAGTTGGAATCAATTGACCGCCAACACCCACACGCGAATAGAAATCAGGCCGGTTTCCGCAGGCGCAGCACCAGCACCACCGGCGTCCCCTGCGCCGTCGCCGCGCTGGCGAAGCGCACTGTCGTGTCCAGGCCGAGCCGGGGTTCCAGCACCGCCTCGATCACCAGACCGGCAGCCCCCGCCGCGCTGTGATAATCAGCATAGAGATGAACATGATGCTCAACCGCATAGGTGCGGCCATCGGGGGCGGTGAAGGTGCGGCGCTGACCGTTGAGGAAGATGAAGGGGTGAAAGTCGCTGATGAGCGCCCAACCACCAGGACGCAAGACGCGGCTGATTTCGGCGAGGCTGGCGATGAGCGATGGCAGATGACCGAGCGCCAGACCGCAGATCACGCCATCGACACAGGCTGGGGGCAGCGGCAGCGCTTCGGATGTTGCCAGGGCGCGTTCGACCAGCCGGTTATGGTGGAGCATGGCCGGGCTGTTGTCGAGGGCGACGACCTGCGATGCTCCCTGCTCCAGCGCCAGTTGTCCATAGCGCCCGGTGCCGGAGGCCAGATCAACGATGCGCTGCCCGGAAAGCGCCGGCAGCAGACTGAGCATGGCGGCCTCTTCGGCCTGCATCAGGGCGTTGTGGGCATGAGGGGGATAGGCAGCCGCCCAGCGCTCATAAGCCGAGAGGCTGGAGAGGGTGGACACATTTGGAGCCGGCCAGAGACGACGCAGGAGTTTATGCATCACGTCACCCAGTCATCGCGGAACATGTAACCGGCGTCGCGGATCGGACCAGCCTCATCAACTTCCTCGCGGATCGTCCCCATGATGACAAAGTCAGCCCAGATGAAGAACAACTTATCGCTGCTGTTGTAGGTCAGGCGCGTCCGAAACGGGAGCAGCAACCACATATAGGCGATGCGGCGGCGTTCGTAGCGGGTGGTGCGTTCGCGCAGCTCGTGATACCACAGCGGAAAAGGCACCAGTCGGTTGTGCAGCCGTTCGGTCTGCTCGTAGTAGTTGTAGGCCATCGCGGCGATGAAGGCCAGGATGAAGCCGATGAAAGACAGGACAAAGGAGAACTGACTGTAGCGCGATACCCATAAGCCGCCAGAGAACATGAAGATCGATAACCAGGTCAGGAAGGGCAGCGCCACCAGATACGGTCTTTCGCTGGGGCCGTACTGCTCAAAGGTACGCAGCAGCGGCTCCTTGAGCAGACCCAGCATCACCAGGGTTGAACGGAGCAGGAAGAAGAAGCTGGCAGCCGTCACCAGGATCAACAGGGCATTCATACCTCACATCCTCAACAAGGCGCGCGGCCCTTTGTAGAGCGGGCAGACGCAGCGCTCACACTCGGCCCGCTGTCCGGTGCGATACTGCTGGCGCAGGGAGAGCGCCGCCGAACGATTGATGGCCTGGCGCAGGGTATCGCCGCTGGCTAACTGCCCCATGGCCGGCAGGAAGTAACAGGGACGCAGTGTGCCATCGACTTCGATGACCACCGAGATATGGGGCGAGTTGCAGCGTGGACGCGGGAACCCGGCAGCGCCATTGATGGCAGCGAAATAATCGACCATGAGGCGGAGCTTGTCGGGCGACTCGGCGATCAGCCCGCTGGCGAAATCCGGGGCGAAGCGCGTCACCATCTCCTCGACGATGCCCCCGAATTCCTGTACCTCATCTGGCGAGAGCGCGTTGGAGACCGCTGGCGCCGCAGACCCCAGCACCGGCAGGCTGGCATCAGCCGCGAAGCGCGGGCCAAAGGCATATTCATTGCTGACATCGACCGTGAGGAAGCTGATGCGATTGACCCCGGCGGCTTTGGCGGCCTCGACGATCAGCGGCAGTTGGCGGAAGTTGGAGCGCTGGATGGTGGTTCGGGTAGCAACCGGCAGCCCACGTTCCCGCGCCGCGCCAATGCCCTCCATCACCAGGTCAAAGGCATCCACCCCGCGAATGGCATCATACGTCGGTGCATCGCCACCATCGAGGCTGACGATCACCTCATCGACATTGCCGACCAGATCATCGGCCTGTTTACGCAGCAGCAGCCCATTGGTCAACAGCATGACAAATGTGTTCTCGTCACGGAAGCGGCGGGCAATCTGCGGCCACTGCGGATGCTGCATGGCCTCGCCTCCGCTCAACAGCACCCAGCGCACCTGAAGCTCACGGAAGTCACGGGCGATCTGCTCCACCCGTTCCAGGCTCATGTTGCGGCGCGGGCTGCGCCAGATGTCGCATGTGACGCAGCGGCTGTTGCAGCCATCGGTCAGGTAGAGGACGACCAGCGGCAGGGTGTGCAGCCGATCACTGACGAGATTCAGCAGGTGTTTGGGTTTCATGATCTCAGTATAATCCGCCTGAAACCCGGATTGCAACAGAAATCAGCCGTGGGGGTGCCATACAAGGTTTTGGGTAGCAGGACAATCAATTGACCTCACCCCCGTCTCACTGCGTTCGACTCCCCCTCTCCAATGGATTGGAGAGGGGGCTGGGGGGTGAGGTTGCTTGTCTGTAACCAGGCCGCACAATGCTCTACCATTGATTGGGACAATCCATGTTAGAATAGCGAAATGATTATTCATACTGAGCGCTCTATGTATCCCGTAAGTCACTATGCCAAATCTTGATCTGTTGAAGTCCGAACAAGGCCCGCGACTGGCCTTTCTGGAAAAGCTCGATGTGACGGCCATCGCCGAGACGCTGGTTTCGTTCGCCAACACCGAAGGCGGCATGATCGTCTTCGGCCTGAAGGATGATGGCGAAGTCGCGCAGAAGAACATTGAGAACAAAAAGCTGGAGGAGTCGCTGCGTGAAGCCGACGGCATCTGCAACCCGCCGGTGGTGATCGGCAACTTTGAGGAAGTCGAAACCGAGAAAGGCGTGGTCTTCACGCTGCGCGTGCCACGCAGCACCGAGCTGCATGCCCTGAACGATGGACGGGTGCTGATCCGCAGCGGCGTGAAGAACCGCCCGCTGGGTGGGCAGGAAATCCTGAAGCTCGCCAGCGCCAAGAACACCGGCGACTTCGAATCGGAAACGGTGCCGGGCGCGACGATGGATGACTTCAGCAACAAGATCATCACCGAATATCTCGCCAAACGCGCCGAACGCACCAAACGTCCTTACAACGGCAAGATCGCCGATCTGCTGAAGGAAATTGGTGCCGTCGATACCACTGGCAAAGCCACTGTCAGCGGCATCATGCTGTTCAGCGAATACCCACAGCACTGGCTGCCCCAGACCAGCGTGGTCTTCGCCAAGTTCGTCGGCAAGACACCGCGCGGCGAGAACGGTCTGGCGGGTTATACCCGGCGCGAAGAATTGACCGGCCCCCTGCCCCGTCTGATCGAAAATGCGTGGAACCTGATCTGGAGCGAGATGGCCGTCAGCGCCGTCGTCAAAGGGCTGGAACGGGAAGAGACATTTGAGTATCCCCAGTTTGCGGTGCGCGAAGCGATTGTGAACGCCGTGTGCCACCGCGATTACCGGCTGAAGGGCCGCCGCATTGAAATCCGCATGTATTCCGACCGGCTGGAAGTGATCTCGCCCGGCGGTCTGCCCGGCTTCATCACGGTCGAGAATATCGTGGATGAACACTTCAGCCGCAACCCGCGCATTGTCAACGGGCTGTTCCAGTGGGGGTATATCGAAGAGCTGGGGCTGGGCATTGACCGGATGATGGAAGTGATGCAGCAGGCCGGGCATAAGCCGCCCTACTTCGACGCCCGCCCGTACAGCTTCGCCGTCACGTTGTTCAATGAGCGCGAGAAGCAGAAAGCGCCGGAGTGGGCGCGCAACACCAATCACCGGCAGGCGCGGGCACTGCAATACATTCGCGATCATGGGTCGATCACCAACCGCGAATATCGGTCGCTGTGTCAGGGTGTTTCGGCGGAAACGCTGCGCCTCGATCTGGCGGATATGGTCGAGCAGGGCATTCTGTTGAAGGTCGGCTCGAAAAAAGGAACGTACTACATTCTGAAATGATGGGCGGTCTGCGGCAATCAAACGCACACCGAACAGTCAGGGCGTTGGCATGGACTGGCTGCTGAATGGGATGATTGTGGCGATCACTGCCGGGTACGCCGGCCTGCTGTACCCGCTGTGGCGGCAGCGTGCGATGCTCCGGCAGCAGGCGCTCTGGCTAGGTACCACCTTGATCGTGGGTGCCCTGGGCGCACTCCTGTTGATAACCCCATTCCCTCTGCCCGCTGTTGACCGGATCACACCGGGATTCATCCTCGCGCTGCTCATCCTGATTACGCTGACGCTGTTTGGCCGGGTGATGTTGTCGCAGACGCAGCTCGCGATCCGCCGCAACCTGATGGCGCTCTGGCTCGGCATCAGTATCCTGTGGCTGGTTGCGCTGGTGGGCGCTGCGGTCTTGACCGACCATCCGCTGGTCATCGGCAATGATGGCTGGATCATCGCCAGCATCACCCAGGCCAATCTGGTGAGCGGCGTGTTCGTCAGCGGTTTCATCATCGCCAGTCTGCTGCTGTTGGGTAGCGAATTCTATGCCTTCTATGCGGCCGCCCTGCCGGAAAGCGCCAACCGTGCCCTGTACCGGGTGATTGATGCAGCGCTGCTTCTGCTGGGCATCGTCCTCGCCATCAGCGGGATCGCGGTCGTGAACATCATCGGCCTGATGTTAATGCTGGCGGGTCAGGCCGGCCTGGTTTACGCCAGCACCACCTACCGGGTGTTTGACCTGCGGCAGGGGATCAGCACCACTTTACAGATCATCACCCTGCTCTTCATCACCAGCATCGTCCTGTTTGGTGCGCTGAACATCAGCGATTCGCTGGGGGCAACCAGCCGCATCGAGCGCGGATTCATCCTCTTGGTGGTGGCGGTACTGATGGCGATCATCTATCTTCCGGCGCGAGTCGCGCTGGATAAACTGTACACCCGGCTGCTGCGACATCAGAAGCCGGATGTCGCCACCATCACCCGCCTGTTCAGCCAGCAGGTGTCACAATCGGTTGAACTGAATCCGCTGCTGGAGGTCGTCAACGACACGCTGAAGACCAGCCTGGGGGTGCGGCGCTCCGGCATGTTGCTGATTAATGACACACGGCAGGAGGGCAAAATCGGCATGATCGTGAAGGGGCCGGCGGCGCAGGAACTCGGCGATCTGCGCGGAAACCTCTCGACTTACGGGCCGGTATACACCCAACTGGCGGTGAATGAAAAGCCGCTGTCGCATTTCGATATTGAGTTCAATCCGTTGTATGAGTCGACACCAGTTGCTGAGCGCGATTATCTGCGCAGCCTGCGCATGGCCGCCTATGCGCCGATTGTGGTGGAGAAAGCACTGATCGGCATCCTGATGTGCAGCGCCAAGTCAAACGACACGCCGTTCTATGACCGTGATCTGGAACTGCTGCTGACGCTGGCAAACCAGACGGGCGTGGCCGTGCGCAATGCCCGTCTGATGGACGACATGCGCTTGCTCAACCGGAACATGACCCGCTTGAACGCCAGCCTGAAGGACGCCAACGATCAGATGAAAAAGCTGGATGGTGTAAAGACTGACTTCGTGACCATCGCCAGCCATGAATTGCGCACGCCGCTGGCACAACTGCGCGGCTATATCGATATTCTCGACAGTCTGGATGAGATGGAGGCAGAGCAAGCGGCCAGCATTGTGTCGAACCTGCGTCGCGCCTCGGAACGGATGGAGACGCTAATCGCGGCCATGCTGGATGTCAGCCAGATTGACGTGAACGCCATGAACCTGAACTTTGAGGCGACCACCATCGACCACATTGTACGGACTGCCGTCGAGCCGCTGATGGATGTGCTGAAACAGCGCAAACAGACGCTCTCGGCGCGCGAACTGCGGAACCTGCCGGGACTGGAAGCCGACCCGGAACGGCTGGTGCAGGCGATTCAGAACGTGGTGGTGAACGCCATCAAGTTCACGCCGGATGGTGGACGGATCGACATCACCGGACAGGCTGAAGCGAATGACGAGGATCAGCCCGGCATCCGCTTGACGATCAGCGACAGCGGCGTCGGCATCAATCACGAGAATCTGGAATTGATCTTTCAGAAGTTCTACCGCGCCTTCGACCCTGGTCTGCATTCCACTGGCACGTATAAGTTCATGGGAGCCGGGCCGGGACTGGGGCTGACCATCACACGCGGGGTCATCGAGGGGCATGGCGGCAAGATCTGGGCGGAAAGCCCCGGCTATAATCCCCAGACGTTCCCCGGTTCAACCTTCTCGATCTGGCTGCCGCTGCACCCGGCTGACCGTCCCCTCTCGCTCGCCAACCCACCCCTGCGCTAACGACTGAGCGCGCCAGCCGCGTCCCAGTGCAGCGCGTCTGGCACAGCGGCGATGCCCAGCAAGTGGCCAAGGTGCATCTGCAATTGTTGCGGCGAGCCGGTGGTGAAGTACCTGTGCTGAACCGGCAACGGGAGTGCTTCGGCAGCCGGCCAGACACGCGCCGTCTGTCGCGCAACCGCCGGGCTGGGGTCGATCAGGTGTACCCCTGCCCCGGCAATCGGTTGTACAGCATCCATCAGGAATGGGAAATGGGTGCAGCCTAGCACAATCTCATCCACACCGGCTTGCAGCAGCGGCTCAATGACGGCCTGAATAGCGGCTCGCCCTTCCGTTGTGTGCTGCGTCTGGGCTTCGGCGATCTGAACCAATTGGGGCGCGACACAGGTGATGACCTTCACCTGCTGCCCGTATTGATCCAGCAAGCGCTGATAGGGCGCACCGGCAGCCGTAGCCTGGGTCGATAACACAGCGACCACCCCGCTGCGGGTGGCAGCGACCGCCGGTTTAAGAGCGGGTTCCATACCGACTATCGGGATGTCGGGGAAAGTGGCGCGCGCCTGGTGCAGGGCAGCGGCGCTGGCGGTGTTGCAGGCGATGACGATGACCCGCGCACCTTCATCGAGCAGAAAGCGAATGATGCCATCGACAAAAGTGATGATCTCGGCTTCAGCGCGTGGGCCATAGGGAAGGTGAACCTGATCGGCCAGGTACAGGGTGGAGTGATGGGGCAGGAGTTGGTGTAGCTGGCGCAGGACTGACAGGCCGCCGATGCCCGAATCCAGCACACCGATGCTAGCGGGTCGGGCTGCCACCTGCTGCCCCAACAAAGGATTGGAATATCCGCAGCATGGCCGGGTCGTCTTCAAACATATCTTCGGGGTGCCACTGCACGCTCAGGACGAAGCGTTTATCCGGCATTTCCAGGCCTTCAATGACACCATCCGGCGCGTGAGCCGTGACACACATATCGGGGGCCGGTTGTTCAACCGACTGGTGATGCAGGCTGTTGACAGCAAGGCGGGTCGAACCGATGATGCCAGCAAGACGGCTGGCGGGGTCAATCGTCACATCGTGCGCTGGCAGGCCGCGCGGCTTGCTGCCATCGTGATTGATGGTCGTGGTCACCTGGCTGGGGATGTCCTGCACCAGCGTTCCACCCAGAGCCACATTCAAGACCTGATGACCGCGGCAGATGCCCAGCACAGGCTGGTCATCGCGGACAGCCCACTGCGCCAGACTGATCTCCACCTGGTCGCGCCGGTCATCAATATTGCCGGTCAGGGGATGAGCCTCAGCCTGGTAGGCGCTGGGGCGCACATCGCCGCCACCCGGAAGCAAAACGCCATCCAGCCGGGCATAGATGGCGCGTAAGGTATCATCTGCAATCCGCAACGGGATCAGAACCGGCAGGCCGCCGGCACGTTCAACGGCGCGAATGATCGGCACAAAGGCGCGATTGTATTCCCACCCTGTCCCATCAGCGACGTAGGTGGAGGTTGTGATGCCGATGAGAGGCTGCAAGCCTTAGCCTCGTCTTTCCTTCAGACGAGCTGCCTTCCCGCGCGCATCGCGGAGGTAGTAAAGCTGGGCGCGGCGCACTTTGGCATGGCGCACTACTTCGATCTTCTCGACGCGGGGACTCTTCAGCAGGAAGGTACGCTCGACGCCGACGCCGTGGCTGGCAACGCGACGGACAGTGAAGTTGGCGTTGTTGCCACCCCCACGATAGCGAATGATGACGCCCTGGAAGATCTGGGTACGTTCACGATCCCCTTCGACGATGCGCACATGAACCTTGACGGTATCGCCCGCCGCCAGTTGCGGATGCTGGGCTTGTGGCGCTTCGAGCGCGCTCAGTAACTCATGCATAACCAAACTCCCTGTGACAAACTGTGCCGATGGGCGCAGTCGAATTGCGGACACAATGGTCGGGCATTATAGCATCGGGGATAAGGGGGTACAAGGGGAGCTTGAGTGTTGACAGAACGCAGGCAGCGGCTTATGGTGTATCCCTGACTTGGACAGGAGAGCGATATGATTGGCGGTGTGATCGGTTACAGCGTGCTGGGTATGGCGCTGGTGATGCTGGCGCGGCAGCAGCGCTGGACAGCCGTGCGGCAGTGGATGACCGGGCTGCTGGTGACCTATGTGACGATCACCCTAATCCTGCTGGCCGGTGAAGCCTACTTCCGCTTCGCCTATGCCGAGTCGGACGGGCTGCCGACACTGGCCTCGCGCAACTGGCTGGGGCGCTACTGGCAGACGAATACCCAGGGATACCGCGACCGCGAGTGGCAAGCCGAAGATTGGCAGGACAAACAGACCGTGCTGGTGCTGGGGGATTCGTTCGCGGCTGGCTGGGGGATCGAAAACCCGGAAGATCGGTTCGCCGATGTGATGGCGGCAGGGCTAGGGGATGGTGTCGCCGTCATCAATCTGGGCAAGGAAGGGACGAATACCGTCGATCAGACCGCAATTCTGGATAGCTATCCCCTGCCCCATCCTGATGTGGTGGTGCTGCAATATTATCTGAATGACATCGAACACGCCGCGCTCAGTCTGGGGTTAGACCCCGGTCTCGACCCGACGCGCAACCTGCCCGGCTGGGCCAATGAATCGTATCTAGCGAATTTCCTCTACTGGCGACTGGCTCCCCGATTGCAACCCGGCCTGCGCGGCGAACAAACCTACTGGGGCTGGCTCTACAGCATGTATGACAACAGCTCGGTCTGGGACATTCACCGGCAGGAACTCGAAGCCTTCATCGCGGCGGTTGAAGCGCGAGATGCTCAATTGATGGTGGTGATATTCCCAAACATGCTGGATGCGGTGGGCAGCATACCGTATCTGGATCGGGTGGCGCAGGTGTTCGAGAGTCGCGGATATGACGAGCGCTACACTCTGAAGCTGTTCGACCAGGCCGAACAGATGCCGCTGAATGAGCGTATTGTCAGCCCACGCGATGCCCACGCCAGCGCGGCCTTCAACCGGCTGGTCGGCGACCTGTTAGCCGAACGGGTGGTGCAACTGCTTCAGCGCCCCACCTGACGGGCATAACGCAGCAGGCCGATGATGGTCTTGCCATCCACGATCTCGCCCGCTTCGATCATCGCCAGCGCGGCCTCCAGGCTGACGTGATCGACCTCAATGAATTCGTCCTCGTCCTTGGGCAGCTCCGAAGCGATCAGGTCGCTCGCCAGGAACAAGTGAATATATTCGCTGGTATAGCCAGGAGCGACGAAGAACCCACCTAGCGGTTCGATTTTGCCAGGACGATAGCCAGTCTCTTCCTGCAATTCACGGATGGCGCAGTCCAGCGGCGGTTCAGCCGGGTTGAGCGTGCCGGCGGGAATCTCGCGCAGCACCCGTTCCGCCGCGGCGCGATACTGCCGCACCAACAGGATTTTGCCTTCATCATCGACCGCGACCAACGCCGTCGCGCCGGGATGACGGATGACATCGCGGTGATTGAGCTGACCATCCGGCAGTTCGATGTCCAGACGCTCCAGGCTGAAGATACGTCCGGTATGGATCGGCTGGCGTCTGAGAATTTTCTCTTCCATCGTGTTTACCTCATAAAACAAAATGGGGTGGTCAAGTGCCACCCCATCGCCATGAACGTTCAGTACATCACTTAGCCAGCCGGAATGACCAACTGCTGGTTGATGAAGATGCGATCCCAGTCGCTGATGTTATTGGCCGCCGCAATCGAAGCCACCGGAACACCGGTCTGAAGTGAAATCTTGAACAGGGTATCGCCCTGCTGCACGGTGTAGGTCGTCCCACCACCCGTGACCGGTGCCACGCTGCCTCCGCCCTGTCCATCCGTAGAAGGGATCGAAGTGGCTGGCGGGACAGCTCCAGTGCGCCCGCAGCCGGGGATAATCAACTGCTGACCGACAACGATCAGATTGGGATTCGCCAGACCGGTGGCGCGGGCAATCTCATCGACGGTGACGCCGTAGACCAGTGAAATACGATACAGATTACGGTCACCGGCCTGCACTTCGTGGATACAATCAGTCCCGCCTAAGGGCAGGGTCGTACCCCCTGTGACCGGCTGCGGCGTGGCTGTCGGGATGGCGGTTGGCGGGAACAAGGCCAGCGCCGTCTGGGTGAACATGGCATCAATCGTGGCGGTCGCACCAGATACGATGGCGGTCGCCGTCATGTCCAGATCGCTGAGGGAACTGGGAACACCGACCTGACCACTCAAATCCTGCGGCTGCGATACGATTGGCCCGCCGATGGCTGGGTCAGTCGTCGGCAAAGGAATGCCCTGCAAGGCGGGATCGGTTGTCGGTAGATTGCTGGCAAAATCGAGCAGCGCCGGATCGGTTGTCGCTGTGACGACCACTTCCACCTGCTGCACTTCCACCACCGGCGGCGGCAGAGTCCAGGTCGGCGGAATTTGCGCCGCAAGCGGATCCGGGCTGGTACCCACTGTCTGGAAGCACCCGCTGAGCACCAATAAGAGGGCAATGCTGCCCACTGCTCCCATTCGCCGCATGACTGGTTTCTCCATGTAGGGGCCTCCTGAAACAAACGTCGGAGTGAGTACCGTGAGTTCTATGACAGTCTACCATTAGGGCGGCTAATCAGCAAGCAAAATTCAAACCGTAGCCATACGATTTGTGATAATGAATGAAGTGTCTGTGACAGCCTATGCCTGACTGGGTTCCAGGGCCGGAACGGCCGGAAGAGTCACCCGGACGCGGGTGTAGTCGCCGGGCATGCTATCGATGGCGAAGTCGCCATCGTGCAGGTCAACAGCGCGCTGGACAATCGCCAGGCCAAAGCCAGACCCCTGCTGTTCATGCAGCTTGCGTCCGAACTGGACGAACGCGCCGATGCGTTGAATCTCGTCGCGGCGCATCCCGCGCCCCCGATCCACAATCGTCAGCGTGTAATGATCGGCCTCAAACTTGCCCGAAATCTCTACCGGGGTCCCGGCAGCGGAAAATTTCAGCGCGTTATCGACCAGTTCCTCGACAATCTTGCGGAAGTTATCATCCAGGATACTGATGCTGGCGTGGTTATCGACATCCACCTGCACATCCATCTCGCGGTGATATTGCTGCGACTTAAGCAGGACAACGTCTTCAATCAGATCGCCGGGTTCGCTGGTTTTGAAGCTGCGCATAATCTCAACGCGCTGGCGATCCAACCGGAGGATCTGAAGCTGTGAATAGATGACGTAATTCTCGGTGAGTCGATAGAGGCGCTGGGCAGCACTGTAGATATACTGCGCCATTTCCGCCACCTTATCTGGTTCCATATCGGCAGCATCCTGGATCAGCATGTCGGAAAAGCCGAGGATGCCGGTCAGGGGGGTGCGCAGTTCATGGGGCAGCGCCAGGATAATATTCTCGCGCAGTTCATCCAGCTTCTCATTGGTGATCTTATTGATGCCATCCACCATCTTGATGCGCTGCTGGATGCTGGAGATCAATTCGTGTCCGGCAAAGGGTTTGGTCAGGTAGTCGTTAGCTCCCGAATCCATCCCGGCGCGAATATCGAGTTTATCAGTCTTGGCGGTCAGGAAGATGAAGGGGACGGTGATCCCCGCGCCATCCTGTTTCAGGGTTTCCAGCACTTCAAACCCGTCCATGCGCGGCATCATGATGTCGCAAATGATGAGATCAGGATGGCAGTCTCGCGCTGCCTGGACGCCATCGACGCCATCGGCTGCGCCATACACGTCATAGCCTTCATAGCGCAGCATCTCCATGATGTCATTACGGAGTGCGTCGGCATCTTCAATGATGAGAATTTTCGTCGGCATAAGGCGTCCTCAACGGTAACTACAGGAGCGATAACTTCCCCTATACAGGATTATAACGTCGTTTCTCATTATAACCGTTGAGAAATCTACCCATATCCTCATCCCAGCAGCGGGGTCGTCGCCAGTAGAATCAGGATGATGATCCCAGCTACGATGCGGTAGTAGCCGAAGACGACGAAACTGTTGCGCGAGACGAAATTGAGCAACCAGCGGATCGAGAGCCAGGCCACGATGCCCGCCACCACAGTGCCGACAGCCAGGTTCACCCAATCGCCCGGCTGTATCTGATCCAGCGAGGTCAGCAGTTTGAAAATAGTCGCCGCACCCAGAGTGGGAATCGCCAGGAAGAAGGAGAATACGGTCGCGGTCGAACGATCCAGTCCCATGAACATGCCGCCGATGATCGACGCGCCAGAACGGGAAACGCCGGGAATGAGCGCCACCACTTGCGCCACGCCAATCGCCAGCGCCTGCCGCAGCGTGATGGCCTTCAGATCGGTGGTGACGGGTTGCTTAACCACCGGACGGCGCTCGACCAGCAGGAATACAATACCACCCACAATCAGGGCGATGGCAACCACCGTCGGGTTGAACAAAACTTGATCGAGTTCCAGCGCTTCATACAGCACACCCAGCACAACCGCCGGGATGAAGGCCACGATGATATTCAGCCACAGCCCTTGCACCTGTTTATCCTGCCGCACCGTTCGCACCTGCTGGAACAACTGCGGCCAGTAGAAGACGATCACCGCGATAACCGCGCCGAGCTGGATGAAAATCTCAAAGGTGCCACCCACCGCCCCTTGAAAATCCAGCAAAGCGGACGCGACGATGAGATGACCGGTGGAGGAAATGGGCAGGAATTCGGTGATTCCTTCAACGATACCCAGGATGATGACCTTGATGATTTCGGGCATGGCAGCGACTCCTGTTCAGAACAAACAAGAGGCGGAAATCAATCCGCCTCATGCAATGACAATGATAGGGCAGCGAGCGCTACCGCGTCTGGGCAATGCGCGGCAGGACATCGCGCTCGATGCTGGCATCGTTGGATGGTGCCGTCACGCCGTCGAACAGATACCAGTCCTCGACATGCTCGGCGGATGCCCCTGGCGCAAGCGTCAGGATCGGACTGAGAGTCTCCACTTCCAGCATATCGGCATTGGTGAACGTCTCAAAACACGAACCGAGATCGGGATAGGCTGCGCCAGCCACATACTTGAATCGGTTGACGAACAGATCACCATTGAGGGCGTAGGCCGCCCAGCCATCCGGTACGCTGGCACCGATCTTCTGCGGACGGGCGGCCTTCGCGTCCTGGCGCAGCAGAATGTACTTTTCACCCCAGGTCCAGCGGGGGTCGGACATGCTGGTGTACGGCCATAGCGTTAAACTATTGGCCGGCAGCAAATCCTGCGGATGCGATCCGCGCGGCGGCTGTGGCAGGACGCATACCCCGCCGGGTGCCATGACGGAGAGCGCCCAGATCGACAGAGTAACATCCCACGCGCCATGATTCACCAGCCGGTGCACCACGCGGACATGCGCTTTGTCGGCATCTAAGGTGAGATCGATCTGCTTTTCGATGTTCGTCGTCGGTTCAACCGGTTGTTTCACTCGCAGGAACGACCCGTGATCTTCAAAGGTCACCGGGTTGTTATCCGGGAAATAGGTGCGAAGCGGATGCTCCGGGGCGTGCCACAGACGATGCCCGCCATAGATGCGCCACTCATCGCCGCCGGTCTTGCCCAGCATGTCGGCGTACTCGGCGAAGAGATTGCCCTTACCGATGAAGCCCAACCGGATGACGCGCGGCCCGACATCGCCGGTGACGATCAGCTCGATCTGTTTATTGCTCAGACGGGCGCAGTTCGACCAGCCCTTGAAACTCACTTTTTCGTAGGATGCCATGATGAAATTCACCTTTTTCCATAAACGACCTGCGCTCAATTGTACCGCAAGTCCAATTGAACCAAAGGACAATTTGGGTTCTGGCGACCTGTGTTAGACTAGCGACAGGCCAACCAGAGGGGGATGATTGTGCAGGCTTACGTCCAGCTTCTTCGTCGCTATCCTGAATTCACCAAGTTATGGATCGCCCAGGTCATCAGTCTGTTTGGAGACTGGTTCAATTTCATCGCGCTTCAGGCGATGGTCAATCGCTACGCCGGCGAGTCGGCTGGGACGGCGGTGAGCGCGCTGCTGCTGGCACGGGTCCTGCCACCATTGATCGCCAGTCCGCTGGCGGGAGTGCTGGCTGACCGGTTTGACCGGCGCCGCATCCTGATTATCAGCGACCTGCTGCGCGGTCTGATCGGCATCAGCCTGCTCTTCGCCGATTCGCCAGAGCGCTGGGGCATCATTTACCTCGCCACCATCTGTCAGTTTGTCTTGTCCGCCATCTTTGAACCGGCGCGCGGGGCGCTGGTGCCGATCCTGGTGCCGCAGGAACACCTGCTGACCGCCAACACCCTGAGCAATGCCACCTGGTCGGTGCTGCTGGCGGTGGGTGCGGCGGCCGGCGGTCTGATTGCGACGCTCTTTGGTATCACGGTGGCGCTGACGGTTGACGCCCTCAGCTTTGGCCTGTCAGCCGTGTTCATCGCCCGCATCCGCATGGCAGCCGTCCCCAATCGCCCGGAAAAGTCGCCGCAGAATCGCGCCCAAACGGGTTTCCTCGATGGCGTTCGGTATGTGCTCAAACGTCCGGGACTGCTGGCAGCGTTGAGCGTCAAGTTCGGTCTGAGCATGGGCAGCGTGGACGCGCTGATGAGCATCTACGGCACCTACCTCTTCGTCATCGGCATCAACGGCACCGGCTCGTTGGGCATCCTGTATTGCGCGTTTGGCATCGGCGCGGTGGCCGGCCCGCTGCTGCTCAACCGCTACAACAACGGTCTGATCCCCCGGATGCGCCGACTGCTGATCGTCAGCTTCGCCGGCGTGACGGTGGGCTGGCTGCTGCTGGGGTTATCCCCGGCGCTGTGGGTAGCGGCGCTGGCGATTCTGGTGCGGGCGATGGCCGGGTCAGCCACCTGGACTTACAGCTCAACCATCCTGCAACTGAGCGCTGACGATGCTTACATGGGGCGGGTGTTCTCGCTCGACTGGATAGGTTACTACGCCGCTGTCACCGTCAGCACCCTGGTGACCGGCCTGCTGATCGACAGCTATGGCACCGGCAGCGCCCCGGCGATTGCCATCGGCAGCGGAGTCATCAGCCTGATTCCGTTGGGCATCTGGATACTGACGACGCAGTGGCTGGAGCGGCACGAAGCCCGCGCCGCCGTCGCGCTGGGTGATTGATGCTGACGCCGCCTGAGCTGCTGCTCTGTATCATCCTGGGCATCGCCCTGCTGTTGTTGATCTCCAATCGGGTGCGGCCAGATTGGGTCGCCATGCTCGTCCTGCTCGGCTTGGGCTTCGGCGGTTTATTGACCCCCGACGCGGTGTTCGCCGGGTTCAGCAGCAGCACCATCATCACCATCATCTCGCTCTTCATCCTGACCGAAGGGCTGGAAAACACCGGTGTGATTCAACGCCTCGCCAACCGCATCCGGCTGATCGGGCGCGGCTCGGAAGTGCGGTTGATCGCGCTGTTCATGGGGAGCGGTGCGCTGCTGTCGCTGGTGATGAACAACATCGCGGCCGCGGCGGTGCTGCTGCCAGCGGCAGTACAGGTCGGGCGCGACTCGCGCGTCCCGGTCTCTAAGCTGCTGATCCCCTTATCGTTCGGGACGATGGTCGGCGGGATGGCAACTTATTTCACCACAGCCAACATCATCATGAGCGGTCTGCTGCTCGATCAGGGGCAGCGCGGGCTGGGCATGATCGACTTCCTGCCCACCGGCGGGCTGATCGTCACCCTGACGCTACTTTACATGGTGCTGATCGGACGCCGCCTGCTGCCGCACCACGATGGCGAAGGCCAACCGTTGACGGCGCGGGGCATCTCGCGCAGCCTGTTCGCTACCTATCAACTGGATGAACGGCTGTGGCAGGTGACGATTCCCCCTGGTTCGCGGCTGGTCAACACCGCCCTCAGTCACAGCCGGATTGGCGAGGCGCTGGGCGTAACCGTGCTGGCGATCCGGCGCGGCGGACGGGTTCTGATGATGCCCAGTCCCATTGAGATCATCAACAGTCAGGATCGGTTGCTGATCCTGGGGCGGCGGGATCGGGTTGAGCCGTTACAGGAATGGGGCGCACAGGTCGAAGTCGCCACCGAGTCGGCTGATGCGCTGGCGCTCGATCTGACCGAGGTCATCATCCCGCCGCGCTCGAACATGATCGGCAAGACGCTGAAGGATGTGGGGTTTCGCGGACGTTTTGGGCTGACGGCGATTGCGCTCTGGCGCACCGGATGCAGCTACCGCACCGATGTCGGGACGATGGCGCTGGAAGAAGGCGATGCTTTGTTGATGGCCGGGTCAGCCAACCGCATCCGCGAACTGGCGCAGGATCGCGATTATCTGGTTTTGCAGAGCAGCCATGCCACTCAGCCGCCGGCACCAGGGCGCGCCCCGGCTGCCCTGCTGATCGTGCTGGCGACGCTGCTGCTGACCATCCTCTCGCCGCTGCCGACCACCCTGGTGATGTGGGCCGGAGCAACCGCCATGATCGCCACCGGCTGCCTGAAACTGGACGACGCCTACCGGGCGGTGGAATGGCGTGTCATCTTCCTCATCGCCGGCATCATCCCGGTCAGCGCGGCCATGACCCAGAGCGGCTTGAGCGGACGGCTGGAGAGCCTGATGCTCGATTGGCTGACGCCCTTCAGCGGTCTCAGCATCTACGTCGGCGTCTACCTGTTCACCATGCTGCTGGCTCAGGTGCTCGGCGGGCAGATCACGCCGCTGATCGTCGGCGCGGTCGCCATCACCAGCGCGGTCAGCCTGGGACTCGACCCGCGTGCCATGGCCGTCACCGTCGCCATCGCCTGTTCCACCGCGTTCCTGACGCCGCTATCGCACGCCGTCAACATCCTGATGATGGGGCCAGGCGGATACCGCGTCGGCGACTTCACCCGCGTCGGCATCGGCATGACGTTGTTGAGCCTGATCGGGTTGGTCGCCGGTCTGATGCTGTTCTGGGGGGTTCGCTAAGAGGGTGTCTTGAACTTCGCTCTCGTATTGCCCTCACCCCACGCTACGCAGCCCTCTCCCACGGGGCGAGGGGCTTAAAGGCACTACGTTCACAGCATCTCCCCTTCTCCCAGTGGGAGAAGGGGCGGGGGGGGATGAGGGCTAACGAGTGAATGACACGCTTAAAGGCGCTACTTCGTGCCGCGCGCGTAACCCTTGCTGGCAAGGAACTGATAACTCTGGCTGACGGCGGTCACCATATCGGTGTCGCAGCGATCCAGTTCGACAATCCACCAATCGGCCTGCGCGGCGGACTGCACCGCTGCCCAGTCCATCACACCGCTGCCGACGGCCAGCATGGCCTTGGTCTCATCTGCCGGGCCATCCTTGATGTGGAGCAGCGAGGCGCGGTTGCCCAGGTCGCGCAGCACACTGGCCGGGTCAACGCCGCCGGTCTTCACCCAGTAGGTATCAATCTCCAGATGCACGCCGGGGTCGAGCAGTTCCAGCATCCACTGGTTGACCGGACGCCCCTCGACCACCTCGCGATATTCCCACCAGTGATTGTGATAATACAGCGTCAGACCATTGGCTTTGGCGACGGCCTGGGCTTCGTTCAGCTTGTCGCAGATGCCGGCGATGCCAGCGCGGGTGGTGAACTGGTCGGGCGGGAAAAAGGGGCAGACCAGCCGCTTGCAGCCCAGCACGCCAAATGTATCCAACACTGCCTGCTTTTTGTCCCCCAGCGGCAGGTCGCTGTGAGCGCTTGGCACTTCCAGGCCGAGTTCCTTGAATAACTTCGCGGCGGCTTCGGGCGTGGTTCCAGGGAAGCCGGCTGTCTCGACGCCAGCATAGCCCATCTCCGCCACTTTACGGATAACACCGGCATAATCGCCGGGCAGCAGGTCGCGCAGGGTGTACAATTGAAGTCCGATTGAGGGCATGATGCCATTCCTTACTCGTAATGATGAAGGCAAACAGCGCGAGTCTAACCCCGCGCCGGGTTATCAGCAACACCGGTTGGCATCGTCGTGATAATGGGTAGAATCACCAATGGTCATCATCAACAGACAGGAGCGCACATGATCCGCTGGATGCTCATGCTGATGGGTGTATTGGGGGTCACGCTGATGCTGCCCGCGCAGGCACAAACCGAGGCACCCCGCTTGAACCGCTGCGTCAATCTGGGCAACATGCTGGAAGCGCCGCGTGAGGGCGAATGGGGATTGGTGGTGCAGCAAGACTTCCTGGTGCAGATGGCGGACGCCGGCTTCGATACCGTCCGCATCCCGGTGAAGTGGTCGGGGCATGCCGATCAGGACGCGCCCTACACCATTGAGCCAGCCTTCATGAGGCGGGTACAGCAGGTGGTCGATTGGGCGCTGGCGCAGGATTTGCAGGCCGTCCTCAACATCCATCACTACGACGAAATGGCGCAGAACCCGGCGGCGCATGAAGCCCGCCTCATCGGTTTATGGCAGCAGATCGCGGCACACTTCGCTGATTATCCAGCAGCGCTGGTGTTTGAACTGCTCAATGAACCCAACACCGCCCTGACCGCTGACCGCTGGAACGCGCTCTATCCCCAACTGATCGAGACTGTCCGCGCCAGCAACCCCACCCGGCAGATCATCTTCGGCCCGGTCAACTGGAACAGTCTGTATGCCCTGGATGAACTGGAACTGCCGGATGACCGGAGCAACCTGATCGTCACCTTCCATTATTACGAGCCGTTCCAGTTCACCCATCAGGGCGCGGAATGGGTCGATGGGTCGGGCGCGTGGCGCGGCACCATCTGGGGGACACGCGCCGATTATCGACGGCTGGATGAGGACTTCGCTGCCGTGAAAGCCTGGGCTGAAACCCATCAAGTTCCGGTCTGGCTGGGGGAGTTCGGAGCCTACAGCGCGGCTGACCCAACCTCGCGCCGGCTCTATACCCAGGCGGTGCGCGAGTCGGCGGAGGCGAACGGCATCGGCTGGTGCTACTGGGAACTGGCCTCCGGCTTCGGCATCTATGACGCCCGAACGCAGCAATTCAACGACCTTTATCGGGCGCTGATTCCGTGAGTGCCCATCATGAAATCTTGTGGCAGATAAGTTGCCCTCACCCTAAATCCCTCTCCCTCAGGGCGAGGGACTTCAAAGACGATTCGTTTACGTCCTCTCCCCTTCTCCCGGTCGCGCAAGCGGAAGGGGCGGGGGGATGAGGGCAAAGCATATAACAGATCAGAGGCGAGATCGCCCTACCCGGTTCAGCCCGCCTCGGCATCCTCACCGAATTTGAGCAGATTATGATCGGGGTCGAGGACGGCGAATTCTTTCATACCCCAGGGATGAATCTGTAACGCGCCGTTGGGATGGATGACGTTATACGCCCGGTACTGTTCATAGAGCGCCTCGATCCCTTCTACCCGGATGTAAGCCTGACAGCTATTGGTCAACGGATCGAGCGTCGGCGCTAAGGCCAGATGCAGTTCCACCTGATCGCGGCTGACGATCAGGTAATTGTCATAGCGACTATCGAGCGTGAAATCGAGGAACTGGACGTAGAAATTCTCCGATACCTGTAGATCGCGGGAGAGAAATATCGGGGCCGCCAGCACCCATAATCCTTCGTCAGCCATCAGTTTTCCCTTTCTGAGAGATCGACATCCGCCCCTCATTATGGAACAAGTATTCATCATGCGCCACTCACCCGATGGTAGCTGCGTATACAGCGTAGAGTGTCCGTCAGACAGACGGTGGTCGGGCGTGCTTTGCCCGGACTTGGCAGGGGTGTTAGAATGCGAGTGACAGCATCACCAGGACTGGGGTTAGCCATGCGTAGAATGCATCTCATCATCGTTGGGCTGCTGCTCCTATTGAGCGCCTGCAACT
Source organism: Anaerolineae bacterium (assembly GCA_022843385.1). GTDB lineage: Bacteria > Chloroflexota > Anaerolineae > Aggregatilineales > Phototrophicaceae > CFX2. The sequence goes on from JALHNT010000006.1 coordinate 135,405, forward strand.
TAAGTTCCGAACCGCCAACCGAAGAACCGATTGAAATCCCTACCGAGCAGGATCAGAGCGGCCGGCCGAGCGTGAGCATCACCTCGCCGCAGCAGGGGGCCGAAGTGGTGGTCGGCACGCAGGTGCTCGTCACGGCGACCGCGACCGACACGGTCGGTGTCACGCGGATGCAGCTCATCGCCAACAATCAGATCGTCAAGACCATCGTGGCCGACGCCAGCGGGCAGAAGAATTTCCAGGGCATTCTGGATTACACCCCGCGCCAGGCCGGCGAGGTCGAACTTCAGGTGTTGGCTTATCGCGGTGCCATCGCCAGCGACCCGGCAGTGATCGATATTGTCGTCAAGAGTCAACAGGCGGCCACCAGCCCACCGGTTTCAGGCGGAGGAGGCGGCAGCACCAGTGGCCCGGTCATTGACCCGAATGACCCCACCTGCCGCGCCCTCATCAACACCGGGCTGCGGCTGCGCACCGGCCCCGGCACCAACTTTGACATCATCCGCACCCTGGCGGCGGGCAGCGTCATCCCCATCGTCGGGCGAGTGAGCAACAACACCTGGTGGCAGCTTCAGCAAGGATTGACCGTCGGCTGGGTGAGCGCGGAATTCACCTCGGTCTATGGCATCTGCACTGCCGTCCCGGTGGTCAACGCCCCGCCCACGCCCACGACCACTCCGGCCACCGCCACCACAGCGCCAACTATCCCGCCCAGCGCCACGCCGCGCCCCAGCATCACCCCGACGCCGGGACGGCCTGATCTGGTGATTTCCAGCATCGTCGGCCCCTCCACAACGACGGTGGCCGCCAGCCCAGTGCCGTACAGCGTCACCATCACCAATACCGGCACTGGCCCGAGCGGCCCGTTCTATGCACGGGTGACGCAGCCCAATGGCGTCGAGCAAAATCTGGACATCATCCCGAACCTGAACGCTGGCGAAAGCATCACCCTGACAGTCGACATCAACTTCACCACGACTGGCAATGCTCTCATCCTGTTCCGCGCCGATGCCGGTGAACAGGTGAATGAAGTCAGTGAGGTGAATAACACCGGAACGATCCAGGTTTCAGTTTCTTAAAATCGAGATTGGTGTATGATGGATAGGGAACGACAACGTTCCCTATTTCTTTTTCGGGACACAGCTATGGCGGCGATACGGTTACTGATTATCCATCCGCAGATGAATATGGTGGTGAAGCTCAAACAAGCGCTGGAGCAAACCCGCGAGTATGTGGTCAACGGCTTCATCAAGGCCGAGCCGGCGCTCGACCTGCTGCGCAACAATCCGCAGGATGTCGTGCTGATTCATGCCGATCCCAACAGCCAGCAGGCGGGCAAGATGATCCAGCAGCTTCGCGCCGCTCAGCCGGATCTGGCAATTGTGGTCACACCGCGCCAGAACGACATCGGTTCTCTACGCATCCAGGGTATGATCGACTCGCCCTTTACCGCCCGCGAACTCATTACGGTACTACGGAAGGCGCTCGACCCGACGGTCACCCAACCCGCGCCGCCTGAACCACCTGCCTCGCGCACACCGCGTCCGACGCGCCGGACGGATGAAGTCGCGGCGGCCACCGCCCCACCGACCGAACGACCGACCCAACCCGCAGCGCCGGAGCGCCGCCCCGTTCCACCGCCCACCATCGCCTCATTGGGGCAGATCGTCAAGGACTTTGGCATCGAGCCGCCGATAGAAGAGAGCGATACGCTGCAAGTGCCGACCAAAGACTCGGGCGCACTGCGGCAGTTCCTGGCGACCAGCGGCGATCCACGCCAGGACGATGATTTCCGCGACATCCTGGGCACGATCGAGAATGACCACCCGACGGTTGAATCGGATGCACCAACCAGTTTCGACAACCTGATTACGTCGATGGCACCACAGGACGAGGTGGAGCCGCTGCCGCAGCGCCGCAGCCGCCTGGTCGATATGGTCGTCAATGTGCAGCGCCCAGCGCCGCCAGCCACCCTTCCGCCAGAACCGGCTGTCGATGACAGCGATACCTTCGGGCGACTGGCCGCCGAAGAGCCACCCGTTCCTGATCTTCAGGATGGCGGCACGGTCAGTGATTTTATGGTGCGGATCGATGACAGCAACTTCCGTTCGGTGCTGGATCTCCTGCGCGAAAAGCCGACCGATGATGTGATTGATACGACGCGCAAGACCGGGCGCATCAACCCGGTTGCGCCGGAAGACCCGTTCAGCAGCTTCTACGGCAAGCAGGAGTTCACTGACGAAGCGACCGATCAGGTCATCAAGAGCAGCTTTGATGAGCTGCTGGCACAGGAACCACCCGTAGACAAAGAAGCCAGCGTCGCCCAGGTGGTGCTGGAAAGCACGCTCGACAACACGCGCGGCGAGGGGTCGGTCTCGGTTGAGCAATTGCTGACCGATATTGAAGCTCGCCTTCAGGAGCATCAACTGCGCATCCGCCCGCTGCCGTCGTGGGACATGGATACGACCAATTTCAATGTAGCCGCGGTGAGTGTCCCGACCGACCCGGAAAATCGCGAACCCGGCTTCCTGCCCGGCGAACTGCCGCCCGGCGAGTTGATTCCGCCCGAACTGCCGACAGCGGATGCCAGCGATGTGTGGACGACACGGGCATCAAAAGCCACGCTCGACACCTTTGACACGCGCGCCAATCAGATCGAAGAAACGCTGATCGACGCGATTGACCTGGACGACACCCGGTCATCCAAACCGGTCGAGCTTGCGCCACCGCCGATGCCCGATCAATTGCCGGAATTCGCCAGCGAGCCAACCGTTCGCCACGATTACGCCCCCACTGACGATGCCTGGTCGCTCGCCGCAACCGCCGAGCCGGAAGCGCCGCAGATCATTGATGACTGGGGCATCGACCCGCAGACCGAAGCCCCACCGCTCTCGCCAGAAGAGATGCGGCTGGCGCGGATGGCACTGACGTTGACGCAGATGTCGTTGGAAACCAGCGCTGAAGGCACCCTGCTCACGCAGAAGAACCAGATCATCGCCGTATCCGGTCATCTTTCGACCCAGGACACGGTTGAACTGACCACGCTCATCCACAACGACTGGAGCACCGAAGGACGGGGAGCGCGGCTGCGCTACTTCACCCTGCCCAGCAGCGGCAAGGATTATCTGCTGTACTCGATCCGCACCGAGGGCGGACTGGTGTTATCCACCATTTTCGATGGCAAGACGCCTCTGAGCGTCATCCGCGAACAAAGCCGCAAGCTGGCGACCGCGCTGCAAGCCGTCCCGGAAGACGCAGCCGAAATGCCCGAAGCGCCCAGCCGCCCAGCCCAGGCGCTGGTGACGCAGCCGGTTGGCGAACGCTTCACCTATCTCTGGCTGCTGAACGATCCACAGAAACCCCTCAGCCCCACCGTCGCCACCGCCATCACCGCCGGGCTGACCACCCAACTGCGCGAACTGGCCTGGGATGTGCAGCAGGTGCAGGTTGAAGAAGACTATGTCTATCTGCTGGCTGGCGTGCCGGGCGAGACGCCATCCTATGCCGTCGTGCGCGACCTGAAGAAACGGGCCAGCGAGATCGCCAGCACGGTTGATCGCAGCCTCGCCAAAACTCATCTCTGGGCCGATAGCTATCTGGTGCTGACGCCGGGTCGGGAGATGAGCCTACCGGAAATCCAGGAGTTCATTAATTTCCAGCGGATGATGTAGCCAGTGGCGCAACCGGAATGGATCAACCGTTATCTCCAGGATTTTGATGTCCAGCCCGAACAGATGGGGCAGCGCATCTCCGCCGGGCGGCAGCACACCATCTACCGCTATGGCGTTGACGAAGTCATCAAAATTCCGCAGCGTTCGCTCTATATGAAGGTGTATGGCCCGTTTCATCACGAGACCATCGTGCGCGATCTGAACATCCTGCTGGAGCATCTGGGCGAATTCATCATCCCCACCCGTGTCCTGCAATCCCGCACCGACCCGGATGATTATGTCATCGTGCAGCAGTGGCTGCCGCAATCCGAATTCCTGACCGGCCTCAACTATCCGGCGACCGGTGACGACTTACAGCGCATCACCGAAGGTAACCGCGCCATCATCCAGAAGTATCGCGTCAGCGTCGATTTTCTGGGCAACATCGGCTTTCAGCAGTGCCTCAAAGCCAGCCTGATGCGGCAGCCGCAGCGAGCCTGCATGAACAATCTGCTGGTCGTCCCCGGCGCTGAACGCCCGTGCATCCGCATCGCCGATACCAACCTCTCCGAACTGCGTTTCCACTATCACGCCGAAGTCGGCCTGTTCCAATGGGTCATCGACTCGGCGCTGTTTCAGATCACCCGCCTGCTCATCCATGACAACTTCGGGGTCGAACTGCTATAATTCGCCCAAATGTTCCGATTCACCCATGAAGGGGTCTCGCATGGCACAGCGTCCCATGTTTTACATCATCGACGGACACGCCCTGGCCTACCGCCAGTTCTTCGCCCTGCCGGTCAGCAGCTTCAACACCCGCTCCGGCGAGCCGACCAACGCCGTCTACGGCTTCGCCCGCACGCTGATGGACATCATGCAGCGCGAGAAGCCAGAGTATTTCGCCGTCAGTTTTGACAAAGGTCTGAGCGGGCGCGATGACCTCTTCGGTGAGTACAAAGGCACACGGGAGAAAATGCCGGGGGAACTGGTGACGCAGATGCAGCGCATCACCCAACTGGTCGAAGCCTTCAACATGCCGCTGCTGGCGCTGGAAGGCTATGAGGCCGACGATGTGATCGGCAGCGTCATCGCCCAGGCCCCTGATGTGAATATCCGTATCGTGACAGGAGACCGCGACATCCTGCAACTGCTGAGTGAGCAGGTGACGGTGCAGCTTCCGCGCAAGGGCGAGGCCGATGTCGTCTTCGATGTCGAGAAGTTCCGCGCCGAGTACGAGCTTGAACCCTGGCAGTTGGTCGAACTCAAGGGGTTGGCCGGCGATAGTTCGGATAACATCCCCGGCGTCCGGGGCATCGGCGAGAAGACCGCCACTGACCTGCTGAAGAAGTACACCAGCATCGCCGGCATCTATGAACACATCGACGAGCTGAAAGGCGCGACGCAGAAAAAGCTGATCGAAGGGCGCGAGATGGCCTTCCTCAGTCACAACCTGGCGACCATCCGCCGCAATGTGCCGATCACGCTCCATTTGGAGTCGTGCCTGACTCATGATTACGACGCCAGCCGGGTCGATCAACTCTTCGCCGACCTCGAATTCCGTTCGCTGCGGGATCGCCTGCCAAAAGCCCAGGCGCAGATGTCGCTGTTCGATATGAATACGGTCAGCGATATGCCAGCCACACCCGCCGAGCCACCCCCGCCGGTGTGCGAAACCATCATCGTCCAGGATGAAGCCGGGCTGAAAGCGCTGGTCGCCGCTCTGAATCAGGCGGATGCCATCGCCTTCGACACCGAAACCACCAGCACCGACCACATGATGGCGCGGCTGGTCGGCATCTCGCTGGCCGTCAACGCCGATGAGGGATATTACATTCCGGTGGGGCATCAAGCGGGGCAGCAGCTTCCACAAGAAACTATCATTCAGGCGCTCCGCCCGCCGCTGACCGACCCGGCCATCCCCAAATATGCCCACAATGCCGGTTACGATCTGGTGATTATGCAGCGCAACGGCATCGACGTGAGTCCCATCACCTTCGATACGATGGTGGCCGAGTGGCTGCGTAGCCCGGACAGCAAGTTCCTCGGCCTGAAGAATCTGGCGCGCCAGGAACTCGATGTCCACATGACCGAGATCAGCGAACTGATTGGCAGCGGCAAGAAGCAAATCACGATGGATCAGGTGTCGGTCGAAAAAGCCGCCCCGTATGCCGCCGCCGATGCCGTCATCACTTACCGGTTGGTGGAAAAACTCCGTCCCCCGCTGGAAGAACTAAACCTGATGGCGCTGTACCAAACGCTGGAACTGCCCCTCATCCCGGTCATCTGCGCCCTGGAAAAAGCTGGCGTGGCGCTCGACCGGCGTTATCTGGCGCAACTGAGCGACCAGTTGACCGGGCAGCTCGCTAACCTGGAAGACACCATCTACACCGTCAGCGGCTACGGGCGCTTCAACATCAACAGCCCCAAACAGTTGAATGATGTCCTGTTCGGCAGACTCAACCTGCCGACCAAAGACATCGCCAAAACACAGCACGGTTACTCCACCGATGCCGGGGTGCTGGACAGCCTGAAGGGGCAGCATCCAGTCATCGACAGCATCCTGGAATACCGCGAACTGACCAAACTCAAAGGCACCTATGTCGATGCCCTGCCCCTGCTCATCAATTCGCAGACGGGCCGGGTGCATACCAGCTATAACCAGACCGGCACCAGCACCGGGCGCATCAGCAGCAGCAACCCCAACCTGCAAAACATCCCGATCCGCACCGAAGCCGGGCGCGAAGTTCGGCGGGCGTTCGTGGCGGCACCGGGGACTAAACTGCTGTCGGTCGATTACAGCCAGGTGGAACTGCGTATCCTGGCGCACATCAGCCGTGACCCGACGCTGCTGGATGCCTTCGCCCACAACCTCGACATTCATGCCGCGACGGCCGCGGCGGTCTATGGCATCCCGCTGGAGACCATCACCAAAGCCCAGCGTAACTTTGCCAAGCGGGTGAACTTCGGCCTGATCTATGGCATGAGCGCCTTCCGGCTGGCAAAGGAAAGCTCGCTGACGCTGGCTGAGGCGCGTGAATTCGTCGATGAATACTTCCGCCGGCTGCCGGGGGTCAAGCAATATCTCGATGAGACCAAACAAAAAGCGCGGCACGAGTCCATCACCACCCTGTTTGGTCGGCGGCGCGATTTCCCGATTCTGCGCACCGCCAACCAGCGCAGCAACCAGGCGGCGGTACAGGGCGAAGAACGGGTCGCCATCAACATGCCGATTCAAGGGACGGCCGCCGACATCATGAAGCGGGCGATGATTGACCTGTATCGTGAACTGGGGCAGCGCCGCCTGTCCGGTCACATGATCCTGCAAGTGCATGATGAACTGGTGCTGGAAGTGCCTGAAAGTGAGCTGCAAACCACCCGCGATCTGGTGGTCAACGTGATGGAAAGCGCCTACATGATGGATGCGCCGCTGCGCGCCAACGCCAGCTACGGCGACAACTGGCGCGACATGACCAGCTTCTGATGATTGGCGACTCTTTTGGGTGTGTTTCACAGTAGAGTACCATCCGCCTGAATAGCGCATCCGACCGGGCCAGACCCCCTTCTCCCAGTGGGAGAAGGGGGCGGGGGATGAGGGCTTCGCACACACCTGAAACACCTCGGCAACCCTTTTGGCTTATTTCGCCATCGGGGGTGTTATGCTATACTTCGATGCACTGCGCTTCTCATTCACGACTGCACAACATGAAAGACTTTATTTCACTCTCGAACTGGGCAACAAAAGAACTCTGGTATCTGATTGATCTCGCCAAACATCTAAAATACGAACTGCGTTCCGGCGGCAACCGTCCCGTCATGCACGGCAAGGTGCTGGCGATGATCTTCCAGAAGCCATCGCTGCGGACCAAGGTCTCATTCGAGGTCGCCATGAAACAGCTTGGCGGCGATGCGATTTATCTGGGGCCGGAAGAAGTTGGGCTGGGGAAGCGCGAGAGCGTGCCGGATGTAGCGCGGGTGCTTTCGGTCTATACCCAGGGGATCATGGCGCGCGTCTTCGATCATCATTACATCGAGGAACTGGCGAAATGGTCGCCGCTGCCGGTCATCAACGGCCTGAGCGATGAGCATCACCCGTGTCAGGTGATGGGCGATATGCTGACGATCTATGAGCATTTCGGTCGTCTGGAACGGCTGAAAGTGGCCTATGTCGGCGATGGCAATAATGTGGCAGCGTCGCTGGTGCTGGCGGCGGCGCACTTCGGAATGCACTTCACCATCGGCGCACCGGAAGGCTACATGCTGCCGGAAGGCGTGCTGGACGAAGCAGCCCCGATTGCCGAGCGCAACGGCGGCAAGATTAACCTGTACAATGATCCCTATGAGGCGGTGGCGGGTGCCGACATCGTCTACACTGATACCTGGGTCAGCATGGGGCAGGAAGCCGAGACGGCTTCGCGGCTCAAGATCATGGAGCCGTACCAGGTTAATCACAAACTGGTCGCCCGCGCCAACCAGTACGCAATTGTGATGCACTGCCTGCCAGCCCATCGCGGGCAGGAGATCACCGACGAGATTGCCGATGGGCCACAGTCGGTCATTTTCCCACAGGCGGAGAACCGGCTACACATGCAAAAGGCAATCTTAGTTAAACTGATGGCTTGAGTGGATACGGAACAGGAACTATGCCCGGAAACCGTGACGTCTACGACAATGCGATGAACGCGGGACACAACGCCGCCTGGGACAAAGAGTGGCAGATGGCCGTCGCCGCGTACAGCCAGGCCATCAAGGAATTCCCGGACGACTACGAAGCCCACATCCATTTTGGGCTGGCTCTGCTCGAAGTCGGGCGGCTGGATGACGCGCTCAAGGTCTACAATCGCGCCCACCAGATTTCACCGAACGACGCCATTCCGCTGGAAAAGAGCGCCGACATTCTGGAAAAGATGGGGCGACTGAAAGACGCGGCGCAACAGTATGTCAACGTCGCCGATGTTTATCTGGCACAGCGCGACCTGAACAAGGCCATCGAAAACTGGAAGCAGGCCACCCGCCTGACACCCGGCATGGTCAGTGTGCATGGCAAGCTGGCGCAGGCATACGAACGGCTGGGCGAAAAAGATAAAGCCGTGCGCGAATACACCGTGCTGGCCGCCAACTTTCAACGGCTGGGTGACCGGGAGAAAGCCTTCAAGGCCATCGAGCGCTCGATCCGGCTCGACCCGCGTAATGCCGCCGTGCTGAACGCCCGCCGCGCCCTCGAAGCCGGTGCCGACATCGTGATTCCCGGTGGCGACAAAGAGAAAGAACCGGTGAAGTCCGTCCCATCTGCGCCGGCGCGCCAGCCACGCGAAGCCGCACAGCCGATGGTCACCGAGGCCGATCCGCTGGGGCCGATGGGCGAAAGTCTGACCGAAGCGATGGGGCTGCTGGCAACTTATGTGTTCGAGAACATGGCGCTGGATGCCTCCGGCGCGGATGCCCTGCAAGCGCTTGAACTCCAGCGGCAGAGCATCTTCGATGAGTCGATTGCGGCCTATCTGCGGGCGGTACCCCGCCTCAATCACCCGGCGCTGAAGATGAATCTGGGTGGGCTGCTGGTGCTGGAAGAACGCTATGATGAAGCGGTCAAGCACCTGGGCGAAGCCTCGATGCATCCCCAACTCGCGCCCGGCGCGTTCCACGCTCTGGGGGTCGCCTACGCCAAGCTGGATAAACAAAAGCAGGCCACCAACTACCTGATGCAAAGTCTTCAGGCGGTGGACATCAACCTGTCGATGGCACGGGAGGATGAGGGGCGCATCGCTGAGGTCTACGACGATCTGCTCCAGGTCATCGCCAGCCGTCCGGTGGATACCTTGCAGCAGATCAATCAGCGCTTCCTCAATCTGCTCAGCGGCAAGGAGTGGAAACAGCGCATCGTAGAGACCCGACGCCAGCTTCAGGAAACACTTCAGACCCAGGGCGAGCAGGCCACGGTTGATCTGCTGACCGCCAACCGCAGTGATGAACTGACCGAGTCGATTGCCCGAATCGAACGCTATATGCGGCAGGGACTCTTCACTATTGCGCTGGACGAAGCCCACCGCGCCGTTGAATTCTCGCCCTTCTATCTACCGGTGCATGTCTACATGGCCGAGATCATGATGCGCGAAGGCCGGGTGCGCCAGGCCATCACCAAGTACAACATGATCGCCAAGACTTATCTGGTACGCGGCGAGAATGACCGCGCCGCTTCGATCCTGAGCGAAGTGTTGGAGATGGCACCGCTGGATATTTCGGTGCGTATCAGCCTGATCGAGCTGCTCGAAAGCGAACAGCGGTGGGATGAAGCGCTGGATCAATATGTTGATCTAGCCGATACCCACCATCAACTGGGCAACTTCGATATGGCGCGCGATGTGTTCACGTCTGCCGAACGGATGGCGCACCGTGTCAACGCCTCCACCGACAAACTGGTACGGATCAAGCACCGCATCGCCGACATCGACCAGATGCGGCTGGATATGCGCAAAGCCCAGAAGACCTACGAAGAAATTATCCAGATCGACCCGAACGACGAACGGGCGCACCGGATGCTGGTCGATCTGCATTATCGCCAGACCAACGCGGTTGAAGCCATTCGCAAGCTGGACGGGCTGCTCAAGATTTATGCCCGTAACAAGCAGCCCAACCGCATCACGCAACTGCTCGAAGAACTGGTGACGACCTACCCCAACGATACCGGCCTGCGTTCGCGCCTGGCCGCCATCTACCGCCAGTTGAATCGTAAGGAAGATGCCATCAAGCAGCTCGATGCGCTGGGCGAATTGCAACTGGAAGCCGGTCTGCACCAGGATGCCATCACCACCATCCGCCAGATCATCGCCATGAACCCGCCCGGCATCGAAGACTACAAACGGCTGTTGGGTCAATTGGGCGGCTGACGGTGGACCTGATCTGGGTGCTGGATAACCTGACCTGGCAGGCTGTGCTGGACATCCTGCTGGTGGGGCTGGTGTTTTTCGGTGCCAGTTTCTTCTTTCGCGGAACCCAGGCCGTCGCCCTGCTGCGCGGCATCCTGATCGTCCTCATCACCCTGTTCATCCTCTCCAGCCTGCTCAACCTGCTAGCTCTGAGCTGGTTGCTGCAAAATCTGGTGGTCGTGCTCAGTCTGGCACTGCCGATCATCTTTCAGCCAGAGCTGCGTCAGGCGCTGCAACATCTGGGGCGCGCCGGGTTGTTCATGAACCGGCAGGCACCGGAGAGCAAACGCCAGCGCGTGATTGATGAAGTCTGCCGCGCTGCCGAAAAACTCTCCGAACGGCGACATGGTGCGCTGATCGTCATGCAGCGGCAGGTTGATTTACAGGAGTACATCCGCACTGGCATCGCCCTCGATAGCGAGGTGTCGGCGCAACTGCTGCTGACCATCTTCTGGCCCAAGACCGAGCTGCATGACGGCGCGGCCATCATCGATCAGGATGGTCGCCTGGCCTCCGCCGCATCCGTGCTGCCGCTGTCCGCCAGCCGCAACCTGCCCGACCCCAAGCTCGGCACCCGGCATCGGGCGGCGCTGGGGATCAGCGAAGTCAGTGACGCCGTCTGTATCGTAGTCTCGGAAGAAACCGGCAAGATTTCCATCACCAACGCTGGTCGCATCATCCCTCGGTTGGACAATACCCGGCTGCGAACGGTGTTGGTTGCCTTCTATGGCGAGGCGCGGGCGTCGGACAATCCGCTGACCAAACTGGTTGGGCGCAGCCAGCAGGTGATCGCTGCCCTGCGCGAGCGCCGGACACAAGTCTGATGCAAAAGCTCAACCGCACCCTACTGGATAATCTGGTCTGGCTGCTGGGATCGTTGGTGCTGGCTTTCATCGTCTGGGTCTTCGCCACTCTTCAATCCGATCCGATTCAGCAGCAGCGCTTCGCCGAGGCCATCCCCATCCGGCTGACGGTGGATGCCGGACTGCTCATCACCCAACCCACCGCTAACAACCGCACAGCGCGAGTCGTCGTCCGCGCACCCGGTTCCATACTGGGACTGCTGACCGCCGAGGAGATTCGGCTGACGGGTGATCTGACCGGACTCGGCCCTGGCGAACACACGATTGAATTGCAGGCCAGCCTGCTGCGCCAACCGGGCAGCGTCGTGGATATATCGCCGCGCATCATCCAGGTGACGCTGGAAGAATCCGCTCAACGGCAGGTGGCGCTGCGGGCCGTCGTCATCGGTGACCCGCCCGCCGGATACTCGCACGATGAACCAAGCTTCGACCTGACGCTCAATCAAACGCTGGTGAGCGGTGCCGCGGGCCAGGTCAACGAGGTGGTGGCCGCCCAGGTCGAACTCGATCTGCGGCAGCAGCGCAACCCCTATGAAGCCGACCTGCGCCTGATCCCGGTGGATGCCGAGGGCAACACCGTCGTTGATGTCACCCTCGACCCGGCGGTGGTACGGGTCAGCGTCAATATCCGCCGCCGCGATGATGTGCGCGAGATCAGCGTCCGCCCCACCATCCAGGGGACACCCCCCAGCGGCTACGTGCTGAACGCCATCAGTTATGAACCGCAGACCGTCCTCATCAGCGGCTCGCCGGCGCAGTTGGCCGCCCTGCCCGATACCATCGGCACCCAGCCCATCGACCTGACCGAGCGCACCTCGACCTTCGACACCTCGGTTCCCGTCATCCTGCCCACCAACAATCTGCTGCTGCTGGCGGGGCAAACCATCAACGTCTCGGTCGAGATCAGTCCGGTGACGGCCAGCCGTCAGTTCGATAACATCCCGATTGAGGTGCTGGGACTGCCGGAGAACTTCAGCGCCCGTGTTGCCCCGGACGAAGTGTCGGTGCTGGTCACTGGCCCGCAGCCGCAAATCGACGCCCTGACCGATGCCGATGTGCGGGTGGCGCTCGATCTCAACGGCCTGCAACCGGGTAACTACACCCTCGCCCCCAGCATCTCGATCAGCGGCGGACAGATCGCCCCCAGCAACATCACCATCCTGCCGGCTGACATTGATGTGGAAATCCGCGCCGACCTAACCATCACGCCCTCGCTTACGCCCACGCCGACAGGTTGAGGATACAGGCATCGGCAGGTACAAACCCAGTGATAAAGCAACTTTATGTTGATCCCGACTGGCAGTGGAAACAATGAGATCATAAGGAGTCTGTTTTATGCGTATCTTCACTCTGGTGCTCAGTGTAGTGCTGTTATGTGTGGCAGCAGGAGATGTAAGCGCCCAAACCGACCCTAACGCGGTTTATCGGATGGACATGAGCGCTGATGGTACACGTTTTGCGACTTCCAATATAGCAGGATTGACGTTGTACGACGCGGAGTTCAACCCCATTAATTTTCGAGCCTATGCGTCTGAAAACGACTATCTCTACATCCAACCCTATTTCAGTCCGGATGGAAGGCGTATTTTGATACTGGACGAAATCTGGGACAGCACCACCCTGGAGACGGTGACAATCTTACCGCCGGATGACTCGACAGTGCCGCGACAATGGAGTCCTGATAGCCAGATGATTTTGACGTTGCCGCGCATCACCCAGATTTACAGTGCGCGAGATGGCAGCTTGATCCGTGAACTGCCGTATTGGCGAGTTTGGGGGTTCGATATGACTTATTTTATAGCGCCAGGTGAACGCGGCTCTGATCAAATTCGATTCATGGATGCCACCACCGACGCTGAAATCGCCAATTATGTCTTCCCAGGCGAAAGAGTAGGTGGGCCAATATGGAATCCTGATGGGACACGCTTTGCACTGTTTACATTCAGAATGGTTGAGCCGGGCACGCCCAACAGCCGACCTATTGATTCAGGTACACAAGCAACATTGGAATCGCTATTCATCGTGGATGTGCCGAGTGACAACAGGATTCATGTTGAAGGCTTGCCAGCAAGTATTGGATATGCCGCTTGGTCTCCTGATGGTCAATATCTGGCGGGTGGTTCAAATCGTGCCAGTTTGTACGTTTGGGATACGACTAGTGGTGCAGTGGTGGAAAGCTACGCGCTGCCACCAGAGAAATTCATTTATATGTTGAAGTACAGCCCAAATGGTGGGCGCTTAGTGGTTGGCATGATCGATAGCCCCGTCACGTCTTATTTGGTTGATACGACCTTGCGCCCAACCTCCACCTTCAGTCAAACGCAATTGGGTGGTGCCTTCCAAATCTTCGCTCCTGTCGCCTCACCCGAACGGATGCAAGCAATCCTGACCGAATGCAGCAGTGATACCCGCCTGCAAGCGACCGCCGATAGGCTGATTGACGCGGGGCAGTATGAGCAGTTTATCGCGCAACTGGATGCCACTGCTGACCTGCCAGCCCCCTGTGCTGCCGACCTGCACTTGATGGCCGAGGCCCTTCAGTCTGAGAAACAGCAATAGATAGGTACCAGCAACTCAAAGGGATTCATTCAGCCGCATAGCTCTCATAAACCACCAGGCTGCCCGGCCAGTCGGCAAAGACGGTTTCGATGATGACGCGCACTTTCGCCCAGGATAATCGTCCGTAGCCTGTGCCAATCGCCGGCATCGCAATGCTCTTCATGCCATGATCGTCCGCCAGAGTTTTCATCTGGGTCAGCGCCGTCTCAATCGCAGCATAGGAGGCAGTACGTCCGGGGAATTCCTGTGTACCGAGGTTGAAGACCGCTGGCTTGCCCGGCTCTTGCCACAAGAACACACTGCCCAGGTTGAACTGGCGCGGCACAGCCTTACACATCCGACGATATTCCTCATACATGGCCGGATACTGCTGGCGAAACGTCGTCGCAATGCCCGCCCCCATCGAACCCTGACAATTGCAGCCGTGTGCGAAAGCCGCCACCTGATAACGATTGGCGAACAGGTCGCCGGTCACATACTGGATTGTCACCTGTCACCATCCTTTTCGAGTCATTTCCACAACCTGCCGAATCATGCTCTCTCAATCCACATTTTCTCCAACCATTCCCTAACCATCTCCCGACATCCGGCTCGGCTCGCCTGAAACGGTTAGCGCCAACACGCCGTAACCCGTACCAAAAAGTTTACCAAAAGTTCACCCGTAACGGGGCAACCTGGGGTAATCTTCTCGTAGGGGCGATTCGCGAATCGCCGCTCCAGTGGCCTGGGACCGCGGCCCCAAACCGGGCTGCCGCCCCAGCCCCCGCCGGCTCGCGAGGGTCACCAGGCGCGGCACAACGACCACCCGTGGGTGCTGCTCGGGCCAGGCACGCACAACATCATGTCGGGCGGGCCAGCCGACAAG
>JALHNT010000006.1:150271-189554 GCA_022843385.1 Anaerolineae bacterium
AAGTCCCCCGCTCCGGGCCCACGGGGGGTTAATCGTCTGGGCGGGGCTATGCGACAACCCCCGGAACAGTGCACTGGCAGCGCTGCCACAACCGGGACTGCCGCCACTGCCGCCGCCGCCACAGGGCAGTCGGTGGGCTGAAAGCGAACGCCAAAAGTCACAAAGTGCAGGAGTGACTTTGACGAATTTGACGAATTATGTGACTTTTCTGCAACGTGTTCTCTCGGACTGTTCTGATGACTGTTGACTTTCGACTATCAACTGATTCACAAACTGCAAAAAAGGAGCTTTTGCAGTTGCCGCATTTGCAGAATTTTACGAAGGTTTGCTCTGCTTGCTCTCTCTGTGTCCTCTGCGCCTCTGTGGTCGAATCTTCTTCTTTCTTGGAGCTCTTGGTGTCTTGGCGGTGAGACTTGTATCCTTTGGTATGTCCGCAGGTCATGGCATGCTGTGGTAAAGGTCGTCAATCGCTAGCGGCAGGACGCACGAAAGCCATATCTTAACGGATGGAGTTCTGTTACAATGCAGGCGGGGCATGTTGACATACATGCCCTTTCAGTTGTTCATGAGCGAAGGCAAGGAAAGCATTATGGCGCGCAAACCCATCGTCGCGCTGGTCGGCCGCCCCAACGTCGGCAAAAGCACCCTGTTCAACCGGCTGGTCGGCGAACGCATGGCCGTCACCGATCCGATGCCCGGCACCACCCGTGACCGCATCCAGGCGGAAGGGGAATGGCGCAATGTGTTGTTCAACGTCGTCGATACCGGCGGTATCGAAGTCTATCAACCCAAAGGCACCCGCAACACCAACGAATTCGCCGAGGGCAGCATCGCCTTCGTGCCACTCATCAAAGCCCAGGCGTTACAAGCCGTCGAAGAAGCCGATGTCATCGTCATGCTGGTCGATGCGACCTTTGGCATCACCGCTGCTGATGAAGAGATCGCCGGCATCCTGCGGCGCAACGAAGGCAAAACGATTCTAGTCGCGGCCAATAAAGCCGACAATCTGGAACGGAATGACGACGCCTTCGAGTTCTACAGCCTCGGTGTCGGGCCAGTTTTCCCCATCAGCGCCATTCACGGGGGCGGCGTCGGCGATCTGCTGGATGCGGTGGTGGAAGCCTTTGCCGGGCTGCCGCTGGGAGACGATACCGAAGATGAGGACATTCTGCGGATTGCGATTGTCGGGCGACCCAACGTCGGCAAGAGCAGCCTGCTCAACCTGCTGCTGGGCGAAGAACGGGTGATCGTCAGTCCCATCGCCGGCACCACCCGCGACGCCATCGACACCGAGATCACCTGGCATGGGCAAACCGTTCGGCTGATTGATACCGCCGGCATCCGTCGCCGGGGCAAGATCGAGCCAGGGGTGGAAAGATACAGCGTGGTGCGCACCATGAATGCACTGGAACGCGCTGATGTAGCGCTGCTGCTGATCGATGCGGTGGATGGCATCACCGAGCAGGATATGCACATCGCCGGTTATATCATGGAGTCCTTCAAGAGCGTCATCCTGATCGTCAACAAATGGGATGCCATCGAGAAAGACGAACACACCATGAACCGCTTCATGGACGACATCCGCGCCAAGTTCGACTTCCTGCCCGATCCGCCGGTGCTGTTCATCAGCGCCCTCAGTGGGCAGCGGGTGCATCAGGTCTTGGAAACGGCTAATCGCGTCTGGGAAGGCCGCTTCCATCGCATTTCAACGCCACAGCTCAACCAGATGTTGCGGGCGGCGGTACAGAAACATCCCCCGCCAACCAAAGGCACCAAGCGCCTGAAGCTGATGTACCTGTCGCAGGTCGCCATCAATCCGCCAGTATTCCTGTTCCATGTCAACGACACGCGGCTGGTTCACTTCACTTACAAGCGGTTTCTGGAGAATCAATTGCGCGCCGAGTTCCCGTTCGAGGGGACGCCGGTACGCCTCAGCTTCCGCCCCCGCGACGGTGGGCTGGAGAAAGACTAGCGCAGTCTATTTGAAGGGCGCGGTCTTGGGTCCAACCGGCTTAAGGCCGCCCAATTCGTAAGCGAAGGCTGGTTGCTTGCGTCCGCGCATCTTCAGTTCACCGAGCGGCTGCGCCTGAATCTGATCCGCCAACCGTTCGACCACCGCCGACTCGACCCAGATCTTGCCCGGCGGAGCCAGCTCTTGCAGCCGTTTGGCGGTATTGACGACATCGCCAATCGCGGTGTAATTCATAGCGCGATCGGTGCCAACAAAGCCGACAATCGCTTCGCCCACATTCACACCGATGCTGTAATACAGTTCATCGCCGCGCCGCACCCGCATCTCCTCGCCGGCCTTGAGCAGCGCCAACGCCGCGTCGGTCGCCCGATGCACATGGTCAGCCTGTTCTTCCGGCGCGTTGAAGATCGCCATCAGCCCATCGCCCAGGAATTTGTCCAGCGTTCCACCCCAGGCCAGGATCACTTCCGCTGCCAGGCTGAGATAATCGTTCAGCATCTCGATCACCTGTTCCGGCGGCGCATTCTCGCTCCACGAGGTATACCCGCGAATATCGGCGAAGAGGACGCTGACCTCGCGCCGGACGCCACCCGGTTTCAATTGATCGGGGTGGCTGAGTGCCTGATCGACCACCGACGGCGGGACAAAGCGCTCGAACGTCCCGCGAAGTTGTTCGGTCTCGCGTTCACGGGTGTTCTGGAGCGCCTCAAAATTGCGGGCATTCTCAATCGCGATGGCGGCGTAATCGGTCAGGGTACTGAGCAGCGCCGTCTCGTGCTTGGCGAACACATGCGAATCGGGCGTGAGGTTGCTGACCCCCAACACGCCAATGACCTTGTTGCGCAGCACCATCGGCGCATAGGCGACCGAGAACATTTTCGCGCCCTCGCCAAGCTGCTCCGGCCCCAGCATCACGGCCTTGCTCTGCCGCAGCACCTGTATCGCTACCGGGTCCTGCACCTCAAAATCAGCCGGACGAGCCTTACCCGAATTGTGCCGCTTATGCGCCCGGCAAACCAGACGCTCCCCTTCGAGCAGATAGATGTAACTCTCTTCAGACTGGGTGATGATCGACGCCGCATCGACGATTCGGGGCAGCAGATCGAGGATATTGGTCAGCTCAGTCACGCTCTTGCCGACGCTGTAGAGGATGTTGAGTTCTTTCAGGCGATTCTGGAGGTCACGATTGGCCTGGATCAGGCGCTCGGTCAGCGCTTCCTTCTCTTTGCGCAGACGCACTTCAGACAGGCTGCGTTCAATGGCGGCTGTCATCTCTTCGACGGTGTACGGCTTCTTAATGTAGTCGCGCACACCGAGGCGATAGACCTCCACCGCGATTTCTTCTGACCCGTGAAAGGTCATCAGAATGATCGGAATATCGGCCTGGGCCGCCGCCAGGTTGCGGATCACATCCAGACCATTCATGCGCGGCATCTGCAAGTCCAGCAGGATCAGATCGGGGCGACGCTCCAGCGCGATCTCCAGACCTTCCTTGCCGTCCTTCGCAATCAAAGGGATGAAGCCGTTGGGTTCTAGAATAAATTCGACGATGAATTCACGGTTTTCGCGACCATCGTCCACAACCAGAATTCGTTCGCCCGCCAAAATAAGCCTCGAATCAGATTAGCGCCAATCAGGTTACATCCATTTAGTATATTACACAGATTCACTTTTGACCGTTAATTCGCTCATCAAAAAATCACAATAGGATTGCACGGGGTGAAGCAGCGGGTTTATAATCGCCGCTATCAACACATCCAGCGCAGGTTTGGTTTGCGCCCTCATGGAGAATGCCAATTTGGAAACGGTACAAACTGAAGCCGCCCCGCTCCTCAAACGCCCCGCCCTCCGATTACGTGGTTTTGGACGCGAATTTCTGGAAACGATTGTCCTGATCGGGGCGATTTATGCGTTGGTGAATCTGGCGACGGTCCGCTTCATCGTCGAGGGCCCCAGTATGCAGCCAAACTTTCATACCGGACAAGTGCTGATGGTCAGCCGCGTCAATTATCTGCTCGGCAATCCCGAACGTGGTCAGATCGTGGTGTTCAACCCACCGAACCAGCCACCGGATGAACCGCCGTACATCAAGCGCGTCATCGGACTGCCGGGCGACACCATCGAAATCCGTGATACCCTGGTTTATGTCAACGGACAGCAGTTATCCGAACCGTATATCAACGAACCGTGCCTGCCCACCAACTGCCGCGATCAGGAATGGACGCTGGGCGCGAATGAATACTTCATGATGGGCGACAATCGTAATCACAGCAGCGACTCGCGGCGCTTCGGCGTGGTCTCGCGCGATCGGATTATCGGCGAGGCGCTGGTGCGCTACTGGCCGCCGTCAGACTGGGGCATTGTCTCCACCATCCGTTACCCGGATAATCCATTTGCGGCTGCGCCCTGACCTCCGCCATCCCGTTCTGGAATGGGGTTCACCCCGGAAAGAGGCTACCATGACCGAAACGACCACATATGCCTGTCCGGTTTGCCAGATTGGCGTGTGCCACCCCGCCACCGCGACCTATCTGCAACTGATTGATGGTCAGTTACTTAGTGCGCCCGAAATGCCGATCTGGAAGTGCGATGTGTGTCACCATCAGGAATTCGACGGCGAGGCCGTCGAAGCGCTGGAGAACCTGCTGGGCATCAGCGACAGCACCGAAGCCAGTCGTGCCAGTCTGAAATTGACAGCCTTTGACCCAACTGAAACTACCGCTCGGAGGATAAAGCCGTGAGCGTCGATTTACGCAGCTATGTTTTTCTGGACAGCCTTCAACCCCAGCACGCCGCGTTTATGGGTACCGTCGCGCGCGGCTTCCTGCCCCTGCCCGGCGATGCCTCGCTGTGGATCGAGATTTCACCTGGCATCGAGATCAACCGCATCACGGATGTCGCCCTCAAAGCCACCTCGGTGCGCCCCGGCCTACAGATCGTCGAGCGGCTGTATGGTCTGCTCGAAGTTCACTCGGAAAGTCAGGCCGAGACTCGCGCCGCTGGTGAAGCCATCCTCGATGCGCTGGGGGTGAAGATTGAAGACCGGCTGAAACCACGCATCATCTCCAGCCAGATCATCCGTAACATTGATGCCCACCAGACCCAGCTCATCAACCGGCTGCGGCATGGTCAAATGATCCTGGCCGGGCAAACGCTGTATGTGCTGGAAGTCGAACCGGCTGGCTACGCCGCGCTGGCCGCCAACGAGGCCGAAAAAGCCGCCAACATCAACATTCTGGAAGTGCAGGCCTTCGGCAGCTTTGGCCGCGTCTATCTGGGTGGCGAAGAACAGGACATCATGGCCGGTTATGGCGCGGCCCTGGCTTCGATTGAGGGGTTGGTCGGACGCGAACCCGCCAGTGGTCGCAAGGAATAGCGATGTTCATCGGCGAGATCGTTGGTTCGGTGGTTGCCACGCGCAAGACAGCCAATATGGAGGGTCTGGCGCTCCGCATCGTGCGCCGCATCACCCCGGAGGGCGATGATACCGATAGTTACCTCGTGGCTGTCGATGTCGTGGGCGCGGGAGTGGGCGAGTATGTGCTGGTCGCCACCGGCAGCACAGCCCGCCAAACGCAGCAGACCGATACCAAGCCGATTGACGCGGTGGTGATGGCGATCATCGACACCTGGCAGATCAACCATCAGGTGAAATACACCAAATCAGCCTCATGAGTTGGCGGTGGCTGGCAGCCGCAGCCGCTCCGGGCTACCACCATGCCGTGTGGTCAGAACCGTAATCGTGCGCTCGACTTCCTGCCGGATGCGCTCATTTGACCATCCCAGAACACCCCCTGCTGCTTCAGCGACGGCTACCAGATTCTCACCGGTCGTCAGTCCTAACATCCCGATCAGTGAGCGGCGGATGATGATGTCATCCAGATGCTCGACCTTCTCCTGTTCCGCCAGAAACATGATCTCGCGCCGGCTGAAATCCGGCAGGCCAACCAGCGGATGATCAGCTTCGGCGGCGATGTATTCGGCGATGATCGCGGCGCGGGTGCCATAGCGCTTGAACAGAGTCTGCATTCGGTCAACCGGCAGCCCGACCTGACTGGCGGTCTGCTTTATCCAGTGCTCTCGCGCAGCCGGGTCGGACGGGTAATCCTTGCCCCCGCCCAGCGGTAGACTCTCCGTCGAAACCCGGCGCGAACGCCCCAGATAGTCCAGCGCTTTGTCAGCCGTTTGTTCCGACAGGGCGCGGAAGGTCGTCCATTTCCCGCCGACCAGAGAATAGACCGGGAAGCTGATCTGATCGTCCGGCTCAGTCACCCGGATGCTGTGATCGCGCGTCACCAGCCCAACGAACTCCACATCGCTGGCCGGCAGCGGACGCACACCGCAGAAGTGGAACACAATCTGCGAGCGATCCACCTTCAGACCCGGCAGCACATCATCAGAAAACGACAGGAAATAGGCAATTTCATCCTCTTCGCACACCGCTGCATCCGGGTCTTCCAGCCGAATATCAGTTGCGCCGATAATCACCTTATCGTAGAAGGGCATGAAGATCGCCGTCCGGCTGTCGCGGGTCTCGAAGTAGATCACGCTGCCATTGATGACCCGCGCCAGTTCCGGGTGATCGACGACGATATGCGATCCTTTGGTGCCACCGATGAAGCGCGTGGGCTGGTTCAGTTTGCGGTTCACAAAATCGATCCACGCTCCACCAGCATTGATGACCAGTTTCGGGTGCACCGTGAATGTCTCGCCGCTCATTTCATCGCGCAGTTCGACCTGATCCTGACTACCGGATACCACGCTGCAATAATTGAGCGCGTGGGTGTTAGTCACGTCGGACTCAATGTCCAGTACCTGCTCCAGCCCGATTCGCTCGGCCTGTGGCATCAGACAGTCGTAGTAAGTCGCTGCACCGACGATATTGGGATTCAGGCGCGTGTGCTTCTTCAGCGCTTCATCACGATTGAGCATCCGGTGGGTCGGGGTCACCCGATCATGGCGGGTGAACCAGTCATAGAGCAGCATTCCGAGCTTGGCGACCAGATAGCCCCGTTCATTCGGTTTCTTGAGCAGCCCCAAAAACTTGAGCGGAGCATTGAGCATACCAGAGAACCAACTGTATACCGGAATGGTGGTCGGCAGCAGTTCGACGGCGTGGGGTGCATTGCGCAGCAGCCGGTTGCGCTCCAACAGCGATTCGCGCACCAGCCTGAAGTCGCCATGTTCCAGATAACGCAGCCCACCATGCGCCTGCCGTGACGAAGCCGCGCTCGCCCCGGAACAAAAGTCGGCTTTATCGACCAGCAGGACATCCACCCCTTGCAAGGCCAGATCGCGAAAAGTGCCGATGCCATTGATGCCCGCGCCGATAATCAAGACGCTGACTGCTGGCTGCTGCCGATAGTGTTCAATGATGGCTTGCCGCTTCATCCGATCATCCCTCAGTTCGTTTCCATGAATGACACCGAGTATAACGCGGTCTGATTGTGAGGGCAGGATGGCATGGTTATAATCGAAGCTCATTGAGGCACGAGATAACAAGCCAACATGGAACACCTTCTGCTCGGCATCGACATCGGCACCACTGGCGCGAAAGCCGCCCTCTTCAGCGTGGATGGGCATCTGGAAGCGGTTCATGCTGTCGAATATCCCACTCACCATATCCGCCCCGGTTGGGTCGAACAACAACCGGAAGACTGGTGGAACGCCACTTGCGCCGCTATCCAGCACGTCCTGGGTCAGACACCTCAGGCACGGGACCGCATCCTCGGCATCGCCACCAGCGCTCAGGCCCCCACCCTGCTGGCGCTGGATGAGGCTGGGCAACCGCTGCGCCCGGCGCTCATCTGGATGGATAGGCGGGCGGAGGCCGAAGTTCAGGAGTTGAACGAACGCATCGGCGCGGAACATATCTATCAGATCACTGGCAACCGATCCGACCCGTTTTACGTCGCGGCCAAGCTGCGCTGGCTAAACAAATACGAGCCGGATGTCATGCGCCGGACGCGCACATTCATTCAGATACCCGGTTATATCAACTTACGTCTGACCGGGAGCTATTCGCTCGACTCGGCTCACGCGGCGCTGTTACAGCTTCGTGACTATGCGACAGGTGACTGGTCGGCGGCTTTATGTGAAGCCTGCGGCGTCTCGCCCGATCAATTCCCGCCGATTTATCCCGGTCATCATCAGTTGGGCGAAGTCACGGCACAGGCCGCCGCAGCCACCGGACTACGCCCTGGGACTCCGGTCATGGTCGGGACGGTCGATGGCGCAGCCGCCGCTGTCGAAGCTGGGGTCGCCGAAGCCGGGGTCGCCGCCGAGATGACCGGAACCTCCACCGTTCTGCTGATGCCCAACACCAGCGGCATCACCGAGTCGGCCTTCATCGCCATGCCCCACGCCCTGCCCAACCTGCACCTGCTGCTGGGAGCGATGGTCTCATCAGGAGCCAGTCTGCGCTGGTATCGGGAGCAGTTCGGCAACGCCGAGCGCAGCGATGCCCAACAGACCGATGACGACATCTACGAATTGATGACGCAGCAGGCGGCGCGCATCCCCAACGGCAGCAACGGCCTGATCTTCCTGCCCTATATGATGGGCGAACGCTCACCGATCTGGCACACCCAGGCGCGCGGGGTCTTGTTCGGGCTGACCTTATCGACCTCACGCGGGGCGATCATCCGCGCCATCCTGGAGGGGACAGCCTTCGCGCTGCGCCATAACATTGAAGTGGCGCGCAAAGCTGGCGTTCAGGTGACCGAGATTCGCTCCGTTGGTGGCGGAACGCGCAACCGGCTGTGGAATCAGATCAAAGCCGACATCCTGGGCTTACCCATACTGCTGCCGGAAGCCTCGGTCGGCGCGCCCTTTGGCGACGCGGTGTTGGCCGGATTGGGGTTAGGCTTGTACCCGGATGTGCTGAGTGCGCTGCGTGAGATGGTGCATATCAGGACCGTGTTTGACCCGGACCCGGAACATGCCTGGCGACACTCGCGGTTGTACGCCATCTATCGCAGCTTATATGAGCATGTGCGCGAAGACTTCAACCGGCTGGCCGAAGTGCCTTAATCACCACAGGATTCATCGCCGTGAAACTGGATTTGAGCGGAAAAGTAGCGCTGGTCACCGGCGGATCGCGCGGCATCGGACGGGCGCTGGCGCTGGGGCTGGCAGAGGCTGGCGCAACAGTGGCGATCCACTATCGCACCCAGCCCAAAGAAGCGGAAGCCATTGCAGATACCATCCGACAGGCTGGTGGACAGGCCGCCATCTTTGCCGCCGACATGGCTGACCCGTTGGCTCCGGCTGACCTGATCCAGCGCGTGATTGCCGCTTGGGGACGGCTCGACATTCTGGTGAACAACGCCGCCGAGATGAGCGATGCGCCGGTGGAAACCCTGCCTGATGCGATGTGGATGCAGACCATCCAGGTCAACCTCAACGCCGTCTTTCGCTGCTGTCAGGCCGTCATCCCCGGCATGAAAGCGCGTGGTTGGGGGCGGATCATCAACATCACCTCACAGGCCGCCTACACCGGTTCGGCCAACCATGCCCATTACGCCGCCGCCAAAGCCGGGTTGAACGGGTTGACCTACTCACTGGCGAAGGAAGTGGCGACCAGCGGCATCACCGTCAATCTGGTCGCGCCAGGTCGCATCCTGACGGAGATGGTGACAAGCCGCATGAGTGGGCGCGAGGCCGAGTGGCTGGCACAGATTCCGATGCGGCGCTTTGGTTCTGCCGAAGAGATCGCTCCGGCAGTGGTCTTTCTCGCTTCGGACGCGGCAGCCTACATGACCGGCACGACGCTGCACATCAACGGCGGGATGCTGATGAGTTAAAGAGAAACGCCGCGGGGGTGCGGCGTCTCAGGCTGATTGACTCGAATGGCGAGGGTTTACTTCTTGTCGCCGTCTTTTTCCGGCTCGATCTTGGCTTTTTCCGCCGTATCGATGATGCTGTCGATGATCGAGTTAAACAGGTTGCGATAGCCCTCAACCGATTCCTTGAAGGCCGCGCGGCTGTGATCCTGGAATTCCTTGGGCAGGAAGGACTTCAACGCTTCGCCGGTCTCTTCCAGCGCCTTGCGCTGACGGCTGATGAATTCGTCGAGGGCCTCCGGCATGGCATTCTTGACCTTCTCGACGACCTCGGCAGGTTCGACAACCGCTTCAACTTTGCGATTGCGAGTGGGGGTTTTGGTAGTCATGACTCACCTCATAGATACTCATTGATCGATCTTCTAATTCGTTTACGCACCGGCTCCGGCGCGGGTTGCACGGCAATGTCAGCAAACGACCATGACAAATGTCATGCGCAGGCTACAGACTTTCCGCTTCCAGCGGCACCATCTGGGCGCTGTGCAGCAATTCCTGTGCCGATTGGGTGAAGGGCAGCAGCTTGATGAGCGAGCCTTTTCCCAGATGCAGCTCACCACGCATCAGGGCTGCTAATGGCGCGATCTCGCCGCGCAGCACCCGTATCCAGGAGCGATAGTCCCCTTCGATCACAAAGGTGGCGCGGGCGCTGGCTTCTGTCACTGGCATCGCCTCGGCAGCACGACAATCCCCGCGATACAAATCGAGCCAGACCGCCCGACCCGTCGCCGCGCCATACCGCGCCCCCAACTTGAGGACAAAGGCCAGCGAACCGGCGCGCCAGTTGGTCGATGAATTCTGATAGGCCACATTATGGTTCACCGCCTCACGAAAGGCTGTTGCCCAGTTTTCACTGAACAAGCGGAATACCGGCGGTTCAGATGGCGTGGGTTCCACTTGCGCTGTCTTCACCGGCTGTACCACAACTTCAGGCGCGTGGTTGCCATTGACCGAAGGGGATTTGACCGGCTCGGCGGCTGCCACCGGCTGAGGCGGCGCTTCGACCACCAACACGGGTTCGGCGGCAGGCGAACCGCCATTGACATGTGGCGGGTTCACCGGCTCGGTGACCACCTGAAGCGCTGGCGGCGGAGTCTGAATGACCGGCACCGGTTCCGGCACCGGTGGTGCGGGAGTCTCAATCACCACGGGCGGTTGTGGCAAAGCTGGCGCGACCGGTTCAGGCAGTCGGGGCTGTTGGCGCGTGATGGTCGGCAGATCCATCGGCTGAACCCCGGCAGCCGTCCGCAGTTCAGCATAAGCCGTTTCCAGATTGCGCCTGATGGCCTGGGCATCCGGGATGATGGCCTTATCGGTCACCAGCGTCAGGGTGATGCGTTCGTTGTAGCTGACGATCACCGACGCCAACCCCATCGACGGGTTCAGCGGGAAGAAGCCGTAGCTGTGCAGCATTTGATGCCCCATGATGTAAACCGGGATGGGCGGCCCGGCCACGTTGGTACACCAGCTATGGGCGACCAGCGCAAACAGGGTGGGCGCGGCTGACCAGATCAGCGGTTGCGTGATGGCTGGCGAAAGCGCCGGCAGAGTCAGGATGACATCGATGCCGTTGGCGACGTGCGACTGCTTCATGGTGCGGGTGTATTCGATTACCCGTTTCAGTCGAGAAGGCGCGTCGTCAATCGCCAGCGGAATTTCAATCGGCAGCAGCGAGATGCGGTTTCCGGGTTCGCCCTTCTCCTGCGGCACGCGCATGTTGACCGGGATCAACACCCGGAAGGACTTCCCGGCGCGTCCGGCGATGCCGTGATAGTAACTCTCATACAGATCAACCGCCCGCGACAGCACCGCCAGCATGACATCATTGACCGATGCCCCATATTTGGCGCGGATGGCGTGGACTTCCGCCAGCGGAAATTCTGACCAGGTAAGTTGAATCTCACCGCCATTCTTGCCGTTGATAGCCAGTGGCTTCATCGGACTCAGCGCGTCGCTGACCAGGTTGACCACCCCTTGCAGGAAGTTGCGCCGCTGGTCGCCATTCCCCATGATCGACCCCAACATATTCAGATGGGCACCCATCTTGTTGAGCATATCCCACTTGAAGTTCAGATCATGGGTCACCGAGTCCAGCACCAACTGGGCGGCATCCGGCAGTTCGGGAGGGTTAAAGAACGGGGCTTCGGCGGGCATATCGGTGGCATCGGCGCTGGGGTCCATCAGCAGCGTGAACAATTCGACCGCCGCCAACCCATCGACCATCGCGTGATGGACTTTGAACAACAGGGCGCTGCGATCCTCGGACAGGCCATTGATGACATGAATTTCCCACAGTGGCTTGGAGCGATCCAGCGTCCGGCTGACGATCCGCCCCACCACTTCGCGCAGTTGGTCATCCGTCCCCGGCGCGTTGACGCGGGTGGCGAAGATATGATTTTGAATGCGAAAGGTTGGGTCAAACGACCAGCGGAGTTGGCTGATGTTCAGCGGTGGTTCGATCAGCCGCTTCAGGTAGGTCGGCGCTTGATGCAGGCGGGCTTCGACGTGTTTCATCAGCGACTCACGCGCAATCTGACCTTCAAAAATCGTCACCGCCCCCAGGTTCATCGGGGCAATATCGCTCTCAGCATACAAAAAAGCCGTATCCACTGGCCCTAAAAAATCAATCTCCCCCGTCATCATGACCTCTTTTCTGGACGACTCCTCACCAACCGCTGTTGTTGTAGTCAGTGTATTGCAGTTGAGCCATTGCCAGTTACGGACAAAAATCATCCAAAGGTGCGCCATTCGACATGACCATGATGAACATCCCACCAGAATCAGTTATCTGACACTAGCCGCTGACCGGGTTAAAGACGTATACCCAAAGGCAGAAGATCAAACGATATGCAGAAGGTGATATGAGATGTTTCCTTCCCAACAGGACAATTTTGATTTACACGCTGAAGCCACGCTCGACCCAGCTATCCAACCGCTACCCAATCCGGTGGATCTGAGCGCGGAACCCCAGGCCATCTTCCTGACCGGCGTGACCGGATTTGTCGGCGCGTTCTTGCTGCGCGAACTGCTGACCCAGACCAGCGCCCGCATCTACTGCCTGGTACGCGCCAGCGACGAGGCGAATGGCCTGGAGCGCATCCGACAGAATCTGGTGCAGTATGACATCTGGAACGAGGACGATGCCCTGCGCATCATCCCGGTCGTCGGCGATCTCAAGAATGAACGGCTGGGGATGACACCGGAATATTTCGCCCAACTGGCGGCTGAACTGGATGTCATCTATCACTGTGGCAGCAAGCTCAGTTATGTCGCGCCCTATGAGTATCTCAAGGCCGCCAACGTCACCGGGACGGAGGAAGTGCTGCGGCTGGCGACGATGGGCAAAGCCAAGCCGGTGCATTACATCTCGTCGCTCGGCATCCTGATGGCCTACCAAAATCTGATCGGCGGGCGCGAAGAAGATGATCTTGATCCGAAGAAATGCCCGGATGTGGGGTACTTCAGGTCGAAATACGCGGGCGAGCATGTCGTCCGGTTGGCGCGGGATCGCGGCATCCCGGTGACCATTCATCGCATCGGTCTGATCGTCGGCGACAGCCGCACCGGTGCCAGCAACACCGATGACTTCGTAGCGCGCATCCTGATCGGCAGCATCCAGGCTGGTTACTCGCCGGACATCAACAACGCAATGGACATGACGCCGGTTGATTTCATCGCCCGTTCCATGATCTATCTGTCGCGCCAACCCGACTCGTTGGGCAAGGTCTTCCACCTGCTCAATCCCAACCCGATTCATTGGAGCGACATCTTTGATCTGGTGGCTGAAGCCGGCTATCCCACGACCAAGCTCGCCTTCCACGAATGGGTCGAGGCGGTCGAAGAGAAAGCCAATCCAAGCACCAACCCGCTGTATCCGCTGCTGCCCTTCTTCCACATCCAGTTCGCCCGCCGGATGCTGGGCATCGCCGATTCGCATTTCCGGGCACTGGGTCAGGACGCCACCCATCAGGCGCTCGACAAATCAGGCTTTATTTGTCCACCGGTTGATCGTACACTGGTGAACACCTTCCTGAATAAGTTTGTAGCGACGGGTCGGCTTGAACCTGCCCGAAAGGAATATACGCCAGCGTAACCGGGCCAGGCCGACCCGCTGAGGGCAACAATATGAAGCGATTCAACTGGCTGATCCTGAGCCTGCTCGTGCTGATTGGACTCTTGTGGCGTGGGCATCGCTGGTTGTTGGGGAAGCTGCTCGGCCTATCCGATCCACAGTATCACATAGGGCTGGAACGCGGCCTGCGCGTTCCGGCCCGTGATGGCGTCCCGCTTGCCACCGATCACTACTTCCCCATCACCCGCCAGCCCCAGCCGACCATCCTGGTGCGATCACCCTATGGACGGGGTGCCCATGCCAGCATCTTCGGCCTGTATCTGAGCATCGCCGCGCATCTCTTCGCCGAGCGCGGCTATCATGTGCTGGTGCAGGACACGCGCGGTCGCTTCGACAGCGGCGGTCACTTCGACCCGCCATTCGATGAAACCGACGACGGTCTGGCGACGCTCGACTGGCTGCGGGGGCAAATCTGGCACAATGGCAAAGTCGGCCTGTGGGGACCCAGCTACCTGGGGATCACCCAGTGGGCGTTAGCGCCGCACGCGCCCGAAGTCAAAGCACTCTTCCCGATGGTGACCACCAGCAGCTTGCAGGATGTCCTGTTCCCCGACAACTCGTTTGATCTGGGATTAGCCATCCGCTGGGTGACGATTCTGGAGCTGCTCGAACACAGCAAACGCCATCCTTACCTGACCTCGCCGCTGCTCTTGCCGAGGGTTGAACGCGCCATCCGACCGGCGTTTCGTCATCTGCCGCTGGAAAATGCCGATGCAGTGGCGGTAGGACACAGCATCGATTACTACGCGCGCTGGACGGAACATGCCACGCCGGATGACCCGCTGTGGGATGGCATCCGCGAACGCATCCGGCTGACAAAAGGCGTGCCGGTGCATCTGGTCGGCGGCTGGTACGACTTCTTCCTGCGCCCGCTGCTGGCCGATTATGCTACGCTGAAAGCCCAGGGCGAACGCCCCTATCTGACCATCGGCCCGTATCACCACTTCATTGGCATGGCGACGCCCGATGTGCTGCACGAAGCGGTCTCATGGTTCGACACGTATCTGAAGGAACAGGCGCATCAGTGCCGACAGCAGCCGGTGAAGATCTATGTGATGGGGGCGAATGAATGGCGTTCGCTGCCCGATTGGCCGCCACCCTCGCAGCCGACCCAGTTCTACTTGCAGCCGCAGCACGGCCTGCTGCGCCAGATGCCGGCAACCGATAATCCGCCCGATCATTATGTCTATAACCCGGCCGACCCCACGCCCATCGTCGGCGGGGCCCAGTTCAATGTGCTGGCCGGGGCGAAAGATAATCGCCGCCTGGAAGCGCGCCCGGATGTCATCCGCTACACCAGCCCGGAGCTGACCGAGCCACTGGAGATCATCGGGCGCGTCAGCCTGAACCTGTATGCACAATCATCCCTGACCCATGCCGACTTCTTCGCCCGGCTGTGCGATGTTCACCCTGATGGCCGCTCGATCAATATCTGCGATGGCCTGTTCCACATCACACCGGAGTCGCCGGTTCAGCAGCCGGACGGAACCTGGTGCCTTGAAATTGATCTCTGGGCGACGGCCTATCGCTTCAAGCCCGGACACCGGATTCGGCTGCTGGTCGCCAGCGGAGCTCATCCGCGCTGGATGCGCAACCTCGGCACAGGTGAAGCACCGGCCAAAGCGACCCAGATGCAGTCCGCCCGGCAAACGATTTTTCACGATCCGGCTCATCCATCGGCATTGATCCTGCCAGTGACCGGCGGACGCCTGCGCTGAAGACTATCCTCGCGCCGCTTTCATGAACGCCGCCGTTCGTTCTGCCGAGACGGGATGAACGGCTTTCCCATCCACCTTGAGTGCGGAGCCGACAATCGCGCCATCGGCGACTTGCAGCACGTCGCGGACGTTAGCCGCGGTGGTCCCGCTGCCGACCACCACCGGAAGCGCTACCACGCCCTTCGCCGCCCGCACATCATCCAGCGGCGTCGCGCTACCGGTTGCTGCTCCAGTGACGATGAGCGCATCCGCCCCGGCGTTCTGGGCATCGCGGGCCGATGCGGCGATGGGTTGTGGCACGATATTGCTGGTGTACTTGGTCTGAATGTCAGCCCATATCTGAATCTGACGGGCATTAAGCGCCTGACGATAGCGCATGATCTGGGCTGAACACGGTTCGACCAACCCCTGCGCACTGATGACACGATCCACAAACACCTCGACCCGGATGAACTGCGCCCGGCACATGGCCGCTATCGCCACCTCAGCCCGCCAGGCATTGAACTGTACATTGACGCCCACTGGAAGGCTGACCAGGCGGGTGATGTCGCGGGTGACAGCCGCCATCAGCGCCAACTGCGGTGACTCTGGTTCGCCGATCAGGTAGGGTTCGTCGCCAAAGTTTTCCACGATCAGCGCATCGACGCCGGAATGTGCCAGCGCCAGCGCATCCGCCTGTGCCTGCTCATAGATGGCCTCGATGTCGCCCGCGAAGGCTGGCGCACCCGGCAGCGGCAGCAGGTGCACCATGCCGATGATGGGGCGCTCTACCGTGAATAATCCCTGAAATGACATGGTGATCTTTCTTTCAATTGCAGTCAGTCTGATGAACAGACCGGCATTATGCAATGCCAATCGCCATCGATCAACATCGTTTCCCAAACGGAACAAATGACAACCGTCACATCTAAGACATAACATGTGCGACATGGTGGACATGACATTATCAGTTACGCTTGGTGCAAATCCTCAACCATGCACGGAGGTTAACTGAAGATGACTGTATCGAATTGGGAAAAGCCCCAGGCCTTAGCGTCGCAAACGCCCACCAAACCATCGGAACGCTGGAAGTTTCTCGTCGGAGGCGGTCTTTTGATCGCTGCCGTCGTGTATCTGATTTTCAGCGGCACCACCACCGGCGCACAGTATTTCCTCACGGTCAATGATGTTGTCGAGAAGAATGAGTATGTGGGCAGATCAGTCCGCATCTCTGGCGCCGTCATCGGCGACAGCATCCAGTACGACAGCCGCAATCTGATCCTCGACTTCACCATCGCCAATATCCCGACCGAAACGGAAGACCTGGCCGCCACCCTCCATAACGCGGTCAATGACCCCCAGGCCACCCGGCTTCAGGTTCATCTGGAAAACCAGGTTAAGCCGGATCTGCTGCAACACGAGGCACAGGCCATCATCAGCGGTACGCTGGGCGAAGACGGCATCTTCTATGCCACCGAACTCCTGCTCAAATGCCCCAGCCGCTATGAGGAAAATGTTCCGGCACAGGTGCAGGCGGCGAGCAGCTAAACAACTTTATTGAGATAGCTACTTTTCAGTGGTAAAGGGGAATGTATGCTGGCAGAAGTGGGTCTGGTTTCAACGTTTCTCGCGTTCATCGCGTCGCTGTATGCCATTGCCGCCTCATTCTATGGCGAACGCATCTCGCGCAATGAAGCGACGGTTCGCAGTGGTCGTAATGCCGTCATCCTGACGTTCATTCTGCTCCTGGTTGCCGTTCTGGTGTTGTTCATCGCGCTGATGACCGAACAGTATCAGATCACCTACGTGTGGTCGGTCAGTGCGCCGTCCATGCCGGATTTCTTCCGCGCCACCGCGCTGTGGGGATCACAGGCCGGTTCGCTGCTCTTCTGGTCATTCCTGATGAGCGCATTCACAGCCGCTGCGGTCACCCTGAACTGGCGCAGTCACCGGCGATTGATGCCCTACGCCATCGTCTATATGATGGCGAATGTCGCCTTCTTCGTCGGTCTGAACCTGTTCGTTGAAAATCCTTTCACGCGCTGGTGGGTCATCCCGACCAACGCGGCGAATGAGCAAGTGGTGCAGGCAGCGCTCATCCCTGAGGGAGCCGTAAGCCCAAGCAGCACTCAACTGGCCCAGAGCGCCAACGGCCTGAACCCGCTGCTGCGGCACTTCGGCATGGCAATCCATCCGCCGATGCTTTATCTGGGCTTCGTCGGTTTCATCATCCCCTTCGCTTTTGCGATGGCGGCGCTGGCTTCCGGCGATCTCTCGACCAACTGGATCAAAGTGTCGCGGCGCTGGGCACTAGGTGCCTGGCTCTGCCTGACACTCGGTCTGCTGCTCGGTGGACGCTGGGCCTACGATGTGCTGGGCTGGGGTGGTTACTGGGGCTGGGACCCAGTCGAGAACGCTGCCTTCCTGCCCTGGCTGGTCGGCACCGCCTTCCTCCACAGCGTCATCATGCAGGAGAAACGTGGGATGCTGAAGACCTGGAATATGTTCCTGGTCATCGGCACCTATAGCGCGGTCATCTTCGGCACCTTCGCCACCCGCAGCGGCCTGGTCGAAAGCGTTCACAGCTTCGCCCGCAGCGGCATCGGCGTACCGATGTTCCTGTTCTGGTTCACGCTCACCTTCGTCTCGGTCGCGCTGATCCTGTGGCGGCGCAATCGTGGCGAGTTGCAGGATGAGCATCCGATCAAGGGCATCTTCAGCCGCGAGACCTTGTTCGTGCTGAACAATTTCATCTTCCTGGCGCTCTTCATCGCCATCTTCTGGGGCAGCTTCGGTGCGCCAATCCTCTCCGAACTGCTGATGAACACCAACATCACGCTCGGCACCGATTACTTCATGCGCGTCACGCCGCCGCTGTTCGCCATCCTGTACCTGCTGATGGGCGTCGCGCCGGTTTCGGCCTGGGGGATCACATCGCTGATCCGCCTGGGACGCGCCATGCTCATCCCGTTGGGATTGACCATTCTCTCGCTGCTGGTTTTTGTCGCCATCGGCATGTCCACCCCCGTCGCCCTGATCGCCTATGGCATCGTGTTGCTGGCGGGCTGGGTCGCCATCTATGAAACCATCCGCGCAGTAGCCGGCCGCCAGAAAACCCAACAGGAAACTGTGCTGAAATCGTTGCAGCAGATCTTCCAGCGCAACCCACGCCGCTACGGTGGCTATATGGTTCATCTGGCGATCACCGTCATTGGCATCGGCGTCATCGGCAGCACCATCTTTCAAGTAGAAACGCAGCAAACGCTGGCTATCGGTCAAAGCCTGACCATTGCCGATTACACCCTGCGCTATGACAACCTGCTCGAAGGGCAGATCTCGGAAGATGGGCGGCGGATGGACATCGCTGAAGTCACCGTCCTCCGCAATGGACAGGAACTGGCGCATCTCCGCCCGCGCCGCGACTTCTTCCCACAGGGGGACATGCCGTCGATGACCATCGCCGGTGCCCACAGCACGCTGGAGAACGACTTCTACGTCCTGCTGGTCAACTGGGAACCGATCAATCAGAACGCGGCCACCTTCAAGGTCTACATCAATCCCCTCATCAACCTGATGTGGTGGGGCGGTATCTTCCTGATTTTCGGCACCATCCTGGCGGTCTGGCCGCGCGAAACCTTACCCGCCCGCGTAACGCAGGCGCTGCCCGTCGGCGCGGCGCTGCCAAAGGGGGTCTAGACATGTCACAACCGCTCCGTTGGATGATCGCGCTCCTCATCGCCCTGGCGGCGGTGCTGAGTGTCGCCGCCCAGGAATCATCAACCGTAACCGATGACGATGTGAACGCTATCGCGCAGAAGCTCTACTGTCCGGTGTGCGAGAACATCCCGCTGGATGCCTGTGGCACGGCCGCCTGTGATGACTGGCGCAATGAAATCCGCCTGCAACTGGAACAGGGCATGACCGAAGCCCAGATCATCGATGACTTCGTGCTTCGCTTTGGGGATCGGGTGGTCGGCACACCCCAGGACCCCATCCTGCGCGCGCTGTCGCTGGTGACGCCCGTTCTGTTGATCGGCCTGGGGCTGATCGCGGTAGGCTACTTCGTCATCCAGCGGCGCAGCGCCGCTCCCACGCCCCCGGCTGCGCCGCCCGTTCCAGCCGAGACCACTCGTTACTATGACCAGTTGAACCGGGATTTAGAGGGTTAACACGATGGAAAGTGCTATTCATGTGACCAATGAGTCTCCCGCCCCCGCCAAATCAGGTCGGATGGGATGGGGTTCAATCGTCCTGCTGCTCGGTGTGGTCGTCGCCGCCATCGTCTTCGGCTGGGCGCTCTCACGACAGGGGCAGGCGCAGCCGACCAACGGCCCCGCGCCGGATTTCGCCTTCACCACCTTCGAGGGTCAGTCCTACAAGCTATCGGACTTTCGCGGTCAGGTGGTCGTCCTCAATTTCTGGGCCAGTTGGTGCGGTCCATGCCGCGATGAAGCGCCTGAACTCCAGGCCGCCTGGGAATATTATGAGGACAGCGGCAAGGTCGTCTTCCTCGGAGTGGCCTATGCCGATAACGGTCCAAAGTCGCTGGCATACCTCGAAGAATTTGGCATCAGCTACCTGAACGCGCCCGATCTGGGTACGCGTGTCTCGGAAGCCTATCACATCGAGGGTGTGCCGGAGACCTTCATTATTGACCAAAGGGGTCAGGTGGCACGCTTCATCTACGCCGGCGTCAGCGCCCCAGCCCTGCAAACCATTGTCGACGAGCTTTTACTCAAAGGATAAGCCGCATGAGCATCGAAGGATTGATCGCCGCCGGGGTGATCCTGGCACTGAGCGCGGCCTATCTGATCTGGCCGTACTGGAACGCCGCCCGTCATCCGGGACTCAACAGCGAACAGCAGCGAGCGCGGGATACCCTGCTCACATCTTATGAGCGCGTCCTCGCCGCCATCCGCGATCTGGACGAGGATTATCAGGCAGGCAAACTGGCAGCCGAACGGTATCAGGCCGAACGGGCCGAATGGGCCGAACGCGGCGTGACGGTGCTGCAAGCGCTCGATGCCTATGCTCCCAGCCCGGCTCCGGTCAAAACCAAACGCCCGGCCAAAGCAGCCGTTCAAACCAATCCCGATGACCAGTTGGATGATGCTGTTGAACGGGCGATTGCCGATTATGTTCGGGTGAAAGCCGGGAAGGGTTAAGCATGACGCGGCTTGTGAAATTTACGTGGCTCTGGGTGATTGTGGTCGGCCTGGCCGCCGCCGGTTGTGAGGGTCTGGCCGGCGAACCCCAGGTGGTGGCGACCCTGCCACCCGAATCGGTCAGTTCGTCGGGTGTGCCGGACATCGCGGGTGTCGCCCAGGTCACACCGGACGCGGCCCTGGGTGCGCGCATCTACGCCGAAAACTGCACCCGTTGTCATGGCATCACCGGTCGTGGCGATGGCGAGATGGTGCAGTCGGGTCAGGTCGTCATGCCGGTCGATTTCACCAACCCGGCGGTTGCTCAGAATGCCCGCCCCGAAGACTGGTATCAGGTCATCACGGAAGGCCGGCTGGATAAGCTCATGCCGCCCTGGAAAGACGCACTGAGCGAGGCCGAGCGCTGGGCTGTCACCAACTACCTCTTTACCCTCTCGGCCAATCAGCAGCTCGTCACCGGGCCGGTCAGCGGTCAGATCGTCAATGGCACGGCGGGCGGGGTCATCCCCGGCGGGATGAGCGTCACGTTGCATATCATCGATCAACATGCCCGCAACGATGAGACACGCGAGGCCGTGGTGAACCCGGATGGCAGCTTCCGTTTTGACGATATTCCGCTTCAGGCCAACAAGGGTTATGCCATCACTACCGAATATCAGGGCGGTCAGTTCGTCAGTAACGTTCTGCCGGGCGATCCCACGGCTGGCGGCATCACACTCGATGTGCCGATTTACGACTTCAGCAGCGACCCCAGCATCGTCACGATTGATCGCATGGTGGCGCAGGTCAGCGTGGAAAACAATCGTCTGCAAGTGACCCAGATTATCTCGCTGGTCAACAACTCCGATCGCGCCTACCGCGCAGCGGATGGACAGTCCTCGGTGCAGTTCGCCCTGCCTGCCGGTGCGCAGCCCAACACTGCCATGAATCAGGGTGGACGCTTCGTCTACGGCGCGGACGGAGCAACCATCACCGACACCGTGCCGGTCATGCCGAACGCCGAGCATACCATCCACCTGGCCTACTCCTTGCCCTACACCGATGGCATGAGCCTCCAGCAACCCTTCACGTATGCAGTTTCACAGGGGTATGACATCCTGCTCGACACACCGGGCGTGACCCTGGAAGGCGACGGCATTGAGGCGCGTGGTGGCATCGACGCCAATCACGGCGCGATGATGCGCTTCACCAATTCCAATGCCTTGCCCGCCGGTGCCAACCTGAGCTTTACCGTGAGTGGAACGCCAATCCTCGCACCGGAACAGGCGGTTGTCAGCAATCCACCGACCACCCCTATCCTGCCGCTACTCTTCATCGGAGCCGGTGTGCTGACGATTGGTGCCGCCGGAGCGCTGTACTGGGTGGAGCGTCGGCGCACCCCGCTTCCGGCAGCGGCTGGAATAACCGATGCTCAAACCCGGATCAATGATCTGGTGCGCGAGATCGCGGCGCTGGATGTCGAGTTCCAGGCCAAACGCATCAAGAACAAAGTCTATCAAAGCCAGCGTTCAGCCCTGAAATCCGAGCTGATGAAGCTGGTCAAAGAAAAAGAAGCCTGACCCATTTTTTCACCTAAGGAGTTTCGATCATGAGTGTAGCCCCCAGTCTGCCTTCGACTTATCAGCCCCAGACACAGGAACGCCGGCAAACGGATCGGCTGCGCCTGTTGCAGGGGTTGACCCTCGTGGCAGTCGTCGGCTTCATCGTCGGGCTGTATTACGCCCTCGTGGTGGCCGGTACGGATGTGACCCAGGGTAATGTACAGCGGATATTCTACATGCACGTCTCGGCTTTCTCCGGTGCCACTGTCGCCTTTGTGACCGGGCTGGTGGGCGGCGCGGCCTATCTGCGCACCCAGCAGATCAAGTGGGATGCGCTCTCGCTGGCTGGCGTTGAAGTCGGTTTCAGCCTGTCGTTGATTACCCTGTTCACCGGCATGGTCTGGGCGCGTCCGACCTGGAATACCTGGTGGACATGGGACCCGCGGCTGACCTCGGCCGCCATCATGGTGCTGACCTATGCCGCTTACTTCATGCTGCGCGGCGGCATCGACAATGGTGACCGGCGGCGGCGTTTCGCAGCGGTCTACAGCATCCTGGCGATTTCGACCGTCATCATCACCTTCATGATTACGCGCATCCGCCCGGACACGATTCACCCAACCGTGATCGGCCCCAGCCCGGCCAACGCCCAGGGAACGTTCGAGATGGCCGAAAACATGCGCACCACCCTCGGCATGAATTCCGCCATCTGGTGTCTGCTGATCGCGCCGGTGCTGATCTGGTGGCGCATCCGTCTGGAAAACCTGACGCGCAAGGTCGAAATCGAACGCGTCGACTCGTTGAGCCGCTAACCCGCCTTATCCATCTCTAGGAGGATGATCATGCCCGATACCAATGCTTATCTCTTGCTAGGACTGGCTGTCGTGTTCGCCGTCCTGGGGCTGTACCTCGCGGCCACCGTCATCCGTTTCAGCAATGCCCGCAAGGAACTGGATGTGCTGGAACAACTGAAGCACGAGTCATAGTGCCAATATCCATGTGGGGAGGCAGCCACCTCCCCAACACGAATTTCTTCGCGATTGTTACTCTTAACGTCAGGCAAATCGTGTCCGCTTTACAACCGTTCAAGCGTCTGCACATCAAGCTGACCATCGCCTTCCAGTTCGTCATGCTGGTTCCGGTGATCGCCATCGTGCTGTATGGCTATCTCTTCACCAACCGGCTGATGTCGCAGCAGATATTGGACAGCGCCGCCCGTGAAGTTCAGCTTCAGGCCGGGCATATCGTCCGGTCGCTCGGTCAGGCGCAGGGCGACGCGCTCCATTTGTCACAGCTCCGCAGCCTGTCGATGCTCCGTCGTTTGCAGAGCGACCCCCAGTTAGCGGGAGATCGGGAGCTGTGGCGTGAAGAAGCGGCGCAGGACATGATGGTGCTGCTCTCAGTGCGCCCGATGTATCAGAATGTGCGCTATATCGATAGCACCAGCCAGGAAGTGATCCGCGTCGAATCCGACGGCAGCGAAGTCCGCAACCTGCCCGTCACCAGCCTGCAAAATCGCCGCGCCGCCAGTTATTTCGAGAGAGCCAGTTCGCTGCCCACCGGCAGTGCCTTCGTTTCATCCTTCGCGCTGGACGAAGAAGACAGTAATCCCGAACAACCGTTAGTCCATTACACCATCACGCTGGGCGCTGACGGTCTGGTGCTGATTGATATTCACGCCGATTGGATTTTGCATAACCTGCCAACCAACGTCCAGTTCGACACCTGGGCGCTGATCGACCATAACGGGCATTATCTGGTCTACCCGGATAACTACCAACCAGTCGCCACCTCTTCCGAAGGGCTGGCAACCATCAGCCCTGGGCTGGATTTGCTCATTTCCGGCGGACATGGCTCCTTCGAAACGCAGGGCAACGTCTACGTATACGACACCATTGTGCCATCAGCCAGCCGCCCGGACTCGTTCTGGGTGCTGTACCGCGACACACCACACAATGTCCTCTTCGCCAGCGTGACCGATTTCTTTCAGAAGGCCGCCCTGTTCACGGTCATCGCTGTCGGCCTGGCAATCCTGATCGCCGCCTATGTCGGTCATAACATCGTCGATCCTCTGCTCCATCTCCAGCGGCAGGCCGCCCGATTGGGGCAAGGTGGCGAGGCACCGCTGCCACCCGATCATCTGCCAGACGACGAAATCGGGCAGCTCTCACGCACCTTTTACGACATGGCGCATGAGCTGGAGCGTAAGCGGCGCGAATCCAAGCTGCTGATCGAACGCCTGATCCGCGCTCAGGAAGAAGAGCGCAAACTGGTCGCCTTCGATCTGCACGATGGTCTGCTGCAACAACTGGTGGGAGCGCGTCTGCAACTGACAACCTGCCGCCAGCATTGTCCCATCGAGGCCGCCAATGGACAGTTGGGACTGGCGAAAGGCTGTGAAACGCTCACCGAAGCCATCATTGAAGGACGGCGCATCATCGAAGGGTTGCGCCCGGCCGCGCTGGATGATCTGGGTCTGAGCGCCGCGCTGGTTGAACTGGCGCAGGGCAGCGCCCAAACCGCCGGCTGGGATCTGAAGCTGGACATCCGCCCGCTGAAGACCGAGCCGGAAAAGAGTGTGAGTGTGACGCTCTACCGCATCGCTCAGGAAGCGCTCAACAACATCCGTAAGCACGCCTCCGCCACCCAGGTTCAGGTTCATTTGAGCAACGGTAACGGCATTTTCCTCTCGGTGACCGACAACGGCGACGGTTTTGATCCACAGACGGTGGTGAGGGAAGAACGCGGACTAGGCATTACCACCATGCACGAACGCGCTCACCTGCTGAATGGGAGCTGTACCCTGACCAGCGCCCCAGGCCGTGGCACCAGCGTGGTCGTCGCCATCCCCTGGCAGAGCCAGGACGGTTCTTTCATCCCGCTCACCACAATCCATGGAGGTCGGCACGATGAACCCGGATGAACGCGCTATTCGCGTCGCAATCGTTGACGATCACGGCATCGTCCGGCAGGGGCTGCGCGCCCTGCTCACCCAACCGGGTATCGAGGTCATCGGTGAAGCCGGCAGCGGCGATGCCGCCGTACAACTGGCGCGCGATTATCAGCCAGATGTCATGCTGCTGGACATTCGCATGAAGGATGGCGACGGTCTGCAAAGCCTGCCGATCATCAAGTCGGTCTCGCCACACACCAGCGTCATCATGCTGACGACCTACGCCAATCCCGGCTACCTGGCGCGCGCCATCAATGACGGAGCGGCTGGCTACCTTTCAAAAGAAACCGATCCGGAGAAGATTGTGCGCGCGGTGCGGCTGGCAGCGGCGGGGGACCAGTTGATTGACCGAACCCTGCTGGAAGCGGCACTGCATCAGGCGCTCGATATGAGCCAACCCACGCCGGAACCCGTCGATATGCCGATTGAAGCGCTATCCGATCGGGAACAGGATGTGCTGCGGCTGATGGTCAATGGACTGAACAACGCCGCCATCTCGGAGACACTTAACATCAGCCTGCCGACCGTCAAGACACATGTCCAGCATATCCTGCAAAAGCTGCATGTCTCGGATCGGACGCAGGCGGCGCTGCTGGCAGTGCGGCAAAAGCTGGTCGATTGAAGGCCGAAATCATCCTGGCGAACGACAGCAAATCATCACCGCGATGGATGACCAATGCTTCGCTTGAGATGACAATAGGTGAGGGGAGTTCTGACATCCTGTCAGTTGATTCCCGATTAGTCTTGTGGAAAGGGGTCGTTGCTTGAAACAACTATCCATCATCCTGTTCACGGTTGGTGCTCTGGTCTGCGCCCTGGGTGTGATCCTGGCGCTGCAACCGCATTTCACGATACAAACAGTTGCTGCCAGCGCCCATTACATCAGTTCGGACACCTGCTTCACCTGTCATAACCCTGAAGTGCATGATTGGGACAGCTTTGCCCAACCGATCGCTATTCAGGATTTCAGCCTGAAGACGACTGCGCTCGTCACCGATGCGCCAGCCGACTCGGCGCTGCCGGTCGAGGCCGGTCTTGGCATCCAACCCTATGCCGCTGAAAGCCACCTACCCGCTGATCAGAATCATCACTACTTCGTCCAGACCGGCGCTGGCTACCGGCTGCTGCCCGAACGCTGGCGCTGGACAGCAGAGGGGGCTGGCCGGATGTGGCTGGAGCAGTTCAATTCATTTGCGCCATCCGAACGGGGTCTGATCCCGAACATCGTCTGCGAGCAATGTCATCGACCGGCGCGACAGCTATAGCGGCCCAGCAAAGGATCAGTGTGTTATGCAACGTGTGTTGATCGCCGGTCTTTCGGTCATCGGCTGTGTCCTGATCGGCCTAGGATTGCTGCTGCTCGGCCAATCCCCGGTCAAGGCGCAGGAAGACCGGGAGTACATCGGTGCCGACGAATGCCAGTCGTGCCATCGGGACATTGCCCGCAACCATGAAGAGGGGGCGCATGGACTGGCGCTGCGCGATACCAGCCGCCGCAAACAAGGCATCCTGGCTGACTTTGAACAGGGCACAGACCTCCGCAGCGTCACCTTCCCCGGCGACAGCGAGGCTCGACCCTTCACGGCTGGTGACATCGCCTATGCCATTGGTGCCGGTCGCTACAGCCAGGCCTATGTCTTCGAGGTCGAACGCGGTCAGTATCAGGTCTTCCCGGCTAAATGGAACACGGTCACGCAGCAGTGGGAAGCCTATCCGCTGGCGACAAGCTGGCCCGACCCGGCTTTCGACTTCGTGCAGAACTGCGCCGGCTGCCACACTGTCGGGCTGGACATCGAGCGTGGGCGCTGGCAGGACGACGGTGTGCAGTGCGAAGCCTGTCACGGCCCTGGCAGCGAACACGCAGAACTGGCCGATGATGCCGGACGCCGCCCCAATGACGAGGAACTGGTGGCGCTGCGCGCTGCCATCAACATCGCCATCGATGCCCAGGTCTGCGGTCAATGCCACAGCCGCGGCGCGGTGCCGGAAGGATCACCCGCCTTCCCCATCAACTATCAGCCCGGCCAAACCCTGGCCCTCGAAGGGCAATACACCCTGTTTGGACCAGAAGACACCGACCACTGGTATGCCAGCGGTCAGGCCAGCCACCCCAATATGCAGTATAACGAGTGGGTGACCAGCACCCATGCCACATCGCTGACCGATTTACAGGCCAGTGAGGGGGCTGACGACTCCTGCCTGCGCTGCCACAGCGAGGATTATCGCTTCACCCAGGAACGCATTGCCCTGGTCGAAAGCGGGGATCGCGCTGGTCAGCCGCTCGAACCCTTGACGCTGACCACAGCGCAGCTCGGCATCACCTGCACCACCTGTCATTATCCCCACAGCGAAGGCGAACAGCCCTTCAATCTGGTTGAAGAACCCTACGCCCTGTGTGTGAGCTGTCACAGCAACAGCAGCATCGAGGAAGGCATCCATCATCCGGTACAGGAGATGTTCGAGGGGACGAGCGTCATCGCTGAGATCGAGGGAACTGTCGGCGTCCACTTCTCGGCTGAAGAGGGTCCGAACTGTCAAACCTGTCATCTGGCGCGCGTCCCGGTCGAAAGCACGAGCCGCGCTAGCCACAGCATGAACCCGGTTCTGCCCGGCGAGGCCATCAATGTCGCCGGCTTCATCGATACCTGCACCAACTGTCATGAAGAACAGAGCCAGCCGGCACAGATGCAGCAGTTGATCGACGATGTTCAGGGCGATGTCGAAACACGGTTGACCGCCGCCCGCGCCGCCGTCACTGAGACCAGCCCGGCCTGGGTATCACAGGCGCTCGACTTCGTCGAAGGCGATGGCAGCCGGGGCGTCCACAACTATGACTACACCCGCAACATTCTGACGCAGGTCGAGATTGAACTGGGTCTGCGAACGCCGCCCAACGAGAATATCAACATTGCTGAACTCCTGAACCTGCCCACGCTGCCGCCCGAAGCGCCGGTCACCGCGCCGGTTTCGGCAGCCGTCCAGACGGGCTTATCGACACCATCGCTGATCCTGCTGGGCCTCTTCGGACTCATCCTGGCAGTCGCGGCATATGCCTTCTTCGGCAGGAGGTCTGGCTAACGCATGAAGCACACCTATCGCGCCGCCACTTTCACCTTCATCGTGGGTGGAATGCTCATCATCGCCGGCCTGTTCATGTTGACGAACGTCCCAACCGTTCAGGCTCAGGATGCGCCAGCACCAACCGGTGATGATAGCTACTGCCTGGTCTGTCATGGACAACCAGGACAAAGCTACACCCTGGCCGATGGCAGCAGCATCGACCTGAGCGTTGATCCAACCGTCATCGCGCAATCGGTGCATGGCGATCAGAACGAATCCGGGGCGCTGGGCTGCGTCGATTGTCATGGCGACAGCGCCTTCCCCCACAATCAGACCAAACCCGCTACAGCGCGCCTGCTCACCATCCAGTCATCGGCGGCCTGCACCACTTGTCATGAAGATCAGACAGCCGACATGGTGGACAGCGTTCATTACCGGGCGCTGCTGAACGGCAACCAGACCGCCGCCACCTGCACCGATTGTCATGGCGCACACAATGTCCAGAAACCGGACGAGCCGCGCGAACAGACTTCCACCACCTGCCGCGAGTGTCATCAGGTTGTATTCGCTGAATACGAAACCAGCGTACACGGCGAAGCGCTCTACAAGGGCGACGCCAACGCTCCGACCTGCACCGATTGTCATGGTGTACATGGCATTCAGAACCCGACCAACGCCCTCTTCCGCAACCGTTCGCCCGAACTCTGTGCCACCTGCCACGCTGATGCCGAGATGATGGCACAGTACGACATCAGCACCAATGTGTTCGACAGTTACCTGACCGATTTTCATGGGTCAACCGTCGCCCTGTTTGAACAGCAGGACCCCAACGTTGCCACCAATAAAGCGGTCTGCTTCGATTGTCACGGCGTCCACGACATCGCTCGTGCTGACGACGACAAGAGCCGAGTGGTGCGACAGAAGCTGCTGGAAACCTGCCAGTCGTGTCATCCCGGCGCGACCAGCGACTTCCCCGATGCCTGGGTCGGACATTTCCCGCCCACCATCGAGTCACACCCGCTGATGTTCATCGTCAATTTGTTCTACGCCATCGTGATCCCAGTCACCATTGGCGGTATGCTGCTGCTGGTGGCAACCGATGTCTTCCGCCGTATCCGCACCCGGCTGCGGGGAGGTTAAATTATGGCTACTCAAACCGCACCCAAAGAATACCCGCGCTTTACCGCCGGTCAGCGCTTCGAACATATCATCCTGATCGTCACCTTTTCCGGCCTGGCGCTGACGGGTTTGCCCCAAACATTTGCCAATCAGGGCTGGGCGCAGACCCTGATTGACCTGATGGGCGGCATCGAAAGCATCCGCATCGTCCACCGCATCCTGGCGACGCTGTTGATGGCCGAGTGCATCTATCACGGCGGCATCATCTCTTACAAACTCTATGTCCTGGGTCGGCGCGCCATCATGATCCCGGGTCTGCGCGATGCCCGTGACGCTGTTCACTGGATCGGCTTCAATCTGGGGATCGCCAAACAGCATCCCCACCTGCCGCGCTTCAACTTCGGCGAGAAGTTCGAGTATCTCGCCGTCGTCTGGGGGACGCTCA
This sequence comes from Anaerolineae bacterium, assembly GCA_022843385.1. Taxonomy (GTDB): domain Bacteria; phylum Chloroflexota; class Anaerolineae; order Aggregatilineales; family Phototrophicaceae; genus CFX2. Next base: position 180,197 of record JALHNT010000006.1, read on the forward strand.
TAATGGTCATCACCGGCTTCATGCTGTGGAATCCCATCGCCACCGTCACCTATCTGCCCGGCGAAGTCATCCCGGCAGCCCGCGCGGCGCATGGCGGCGAAGCCTTGCTGGCTGTCCTCTCGATCATCGCCTGGCATATGTACAACGTCCACGTCAAACGCTTCAACCGCAGCATGTTCACCGGCAAGATCACCCACGAAGAGATGGTCGAAGAACACGCTGAAGAACTGGAAGCGCTGGAACGCGGCGAGAAGCCGGTCGATCCACCCGCAGAGATCATCGCCAAACGTCAACGCCGCTTCTGGCCCTACGCCACCGTCATGACGATTGTGCTGGTCGCGGGGTTAATCTGGTTCGTCACCTTCGAGCGCACAGCCATCGCCACCATCCCGCGCCAGCTCAGTCAGCCGAACACGCTGGTTGATTTCAGCGCCTTCACGGGCGATGCCGAACGCGGTGCCGCCCTCTGGCAAACGCTGGAATGCAAAAGCTGTCATGGGGAGAACGCGCAAGGGCAAAGCGAGTCGATGAATGTCGTTCTGGCGGGAACCGAAATCTCGTTGAATACCTTCGTCGATGCCGTCCGGCGCGGCCCGGCAGATATGCACCCGTTCAGTCAGGAACAGGTGAGTGACGAGCAGTTGGTCGATCTGTATACCTGGCTGCGCTCATTGGGCGGCTCGTGACCCGTGACAGACCAGCGTGAACGGATCAGATCGCACACTGCCTAAACAGTTGAGTACAGGTTGGGCCTGATAAACAGGCAAGAACAGGCAAAAGTTAGGGTTTACTAACCTTTCGTGCCTGTAAGCCGTGATGATGGTCGTATCTATTCACCTATCCGTGATGGAGGCCATGCGGACACCCAATGGGGTGTCCCTACACGGCAGGCACTTCGTAGGGACGTGCAACGGCACGTCCGAAAATCAGGGCAAGATGAACAGATACTGATGGTCTGGCAAGACCGTTCATAACGCATCGTGTCGGATGTCAATAGCTGTGGACGGGTCTGTATTAATCCAGGAACTAACAACTAACAACTAACAACTGCCCTAGCGCGTGTCGTCCAGCGAGACCAGCCCCTTGCGAATAGCATATTTGACCAGCTCGGTGCGGGTGTGCAGATTGAGCTTACGCATAATGTTTTCGCGGTGACGCTCGACCGTATTGACCGAGATGCTCAGGCGATTGGCGATACCCTGATTGGTTTCGTCCTCAGCAATACCAGTCAGGATTTCGCGCTCGCGTTCGGTCAGGCCATCGTAGCTCCCCTGCTCATTGCCATCCCGGACGCGGGTCAGGTAATCCGCCACCAGGTCCTTTGCCAGCGCCGGTTCGAGATAGACATTGCCCTCGGCCACCACATGGATCGCCCGCAGCAACTCATCCGGCGCGGCGCGCTTCGGCACATAACCAGAAGCGCCGGCTTGCAGCATATGAAAGAAGTAGTCCGCCCCTTCGTGGATCGTCAACGCCAGGATCGCCGGCGGCGTGGGTTGCGCCTTGATGCGGCGGGTCGCTTCCACGCCATCGATACCGGGCATGGTCACATCCATCACGATGATGTCCGGCTGAAGGTCTTTCGCCAGCCGAATGGCATCCTCGCCGTTCTGCCCCTCGCCCACAATCTCAAGCTGGGCATCACTCTCCAACAGCATCCGTATGCCGGAACGAACAACGGCATGGTCATCAACGATCAACACTTTGATTGGCATCTTGCATCATCCTGGTATCGACATCATTCAGTGTCACCAGCAGGTGGCTGCCCGCGCCCGGCTGTGACTCCACCTTCAGCTCGGCATTAATCAACAGGCAGCGCTCGCGTATCCCGACCAGTCCCCAGGCCGTTCTCAGGCGGTGGCTGGGCTGGGCCGCATTCGGGTCAAAACCAATGCCGTCATCACGGATCGACAAGGCTGCCCCGGCGGTGTAATTGAGCGTGATCCAGATGTGATCGGCCTGGGCATACTTGAGGGCATTGGTCAGCCCCTCCTGCGCGATGCGAAACAGCGTGGTCTCCACTTCAGGCGGCAGTGGACGGGACTCCCCACGCACGTTGAAACGCACCAGCGGCTTCGGCTGATCACGAAAGCGTTCGCTCAACCAGCGCAGCGCCGCCACCAACCCCATATCATCCAGTTGCGGCGGGCGCAGATCGTTAATCAGCCGGCGCAATTCGCCCACCGACTCGGTCGCCATCGTCTCCAGCAGCGAGAGCCGCTGGGCGAGGTGCTGGTTATCACTCTTGTACTGGGCGGCCAGCCCACGCAAGCCCAGTGCCACACCCGTGAGCGCCTGACCGGTGCCATCGTGCAGCTCCCGCGCAATCCGCTGGCGTTCATTCTCCTGGGCGCTGGTCACGCGCTGTAAGAATTCACCCCGCAGAGCATCGCGCTGCTGCACTTCGCTCAACAGGCGCGAGGTTTGCTCGTTGGCCGACTGCAATTCGGCGTTCAACCGCGCCAGTTGTTCCCGGCTGAGTTCTTCGGTCTGGCTGCGGGCGCGTTCGCTGGCTTCCAACCGCTGCTGACTCTCAACCTCCAGGGCGCGCAGCACCCGGATCATCGACACCGCCACGATGCAGGCCATCGCGGTACGGAACAATTGAATTGGAAATCCAGTGATTTGCAGGAACAATTCGCTGTTGATGAACATCGACGGAAAGATGGCGCTGGCTCTGGGGATGAGCTGCCCGATGATGCCATAGAAGGCCAACGCCACCGCCGCAATCGTCAGGTCGCGCACGAAGCGATCCATCCCCCGTTCGCGGAAGGCCGTCCGTTGTTGCAGCAGCGCCCAACAGGCCATCACGCCACTCGGTGCGCCCAGGATGTAACGCGACAGGACATCACAGCCTTCCAGCCAGGCCGCTTCATCCAGGCTGTAGATGAAACGCACCGCAATACACGAAAGGGTGTACAGGACGAGCGCGGCCATCGTCGCCCGCCAGCGCGTCGGTCGGTTCTGAGTCCGCGCCAGCAGATGCTCGCCGAACATCAGCAGCGCCACGAATGACGTCACCAGGATCGCCAGCCGCGCCCAGAGCATCCACAGCCACATGGTCGTCTGGTAATGCACCCAGACCGACTGCTCCACCATATCGAACCATTCGTGAATGCCATGCAGCAGGCCAAACCCCGCCAGCAGCCGCATCGAACGCGCCAGACCCAATTCCGAAGCGCGTACCGACTCGACCAGCAGCGCCAACCCCATCGAGTAGAAGGCGAGGCCGTAGAAGAAGAAGATCGCGATGATGATGACATCCCAGGTGGGAAGCTGCATTGACATAGTCGCTCGCGAAGGTATCCCGGCTACTCTGATTGTATGCCGTGCCAGCGACGGAACGGCATGAACAATGTCATGGTTTTGAGCAGGCGAATGGCGAAAGTCCTGACCGGAGGGCACTCATGAGCGTGCGCCAGAACCACCCCGACTCATGCAGAACATGGATGAATGCTACCCCTTCCTGATTACGGACAGCACTGTTGACATGACAGAGAACAGCGCATGATAGAGGGCATACTCGCTTATGTTGCCAGTGGGCAAGATATGACGACAGGGGAATCAGATGCCATATCGAGGAGATGCTCAGTATGACTGAACGTGAATTCACGACGATTGACGGAAATGAGGCTGCGGCGCGGATCGCCTATAAAGCCGCCGAAGTCATCGCCATATACCCCATCACGCCCGCTTCACCAATGGGCGAATGGGCCGATGAATGGGCTTCCGCGGCCCAGCCCAATCTGTGGGGAACCGTGCCACAGGTGATCGAAATGCAGAGCGAAGGCGGCGCTGCCGGTGCCATTCACGGCGCGTTGCAGACCGGCTCGCTGGCGACGACCTTCACCGCCTCGCAGGGTCTGCTGCTGATGATCCCCAACATGTACAAGATCGCCGGCGAACTGACCGCCACCGTCTTCCACATCGCAGCCCGTTCACTGGCCGCCCAGGGGTTGTCGATCTTCGGCGACCACAGCGATGTCATGGCTGCCCGTCAGACCGGCTGGGCGCTGCTGTCTTCGGCATCGGTTCAGGAAGCGCACGACTTCGCCCTGATCGCCCAGGCCGCCACGCTGGAAGCGCGTCTCCCCTTCATCCATTTCTTCGATGGCTTCCGCACCTCACACGAGATCGCGCGCATCGAACTGCTGAACGATGATGATCTGCGCGCCATGCTCCGTGAAGACCTGATCGCGGCGCACCGGGCGCGGGCGCTCTCGCCGGATAATCCCTTCATTCGCGGCACAGCACAGAACCCGGATGTCTACTTCCAGGCGCGGGAGACGGTCAATCCCTTCTATGCCGCCTGTCCTGACATCGTGCAATCCGCAATGGATCAGTTCGCCAGCCTGACGGGTCGCCAGTATCATCTGTACGAATATCACGGCGCACCGGATGCCGAGCGCGTCATCATCATCATGGGGTCAGGCGCGGAAGCCGGACACGAAACAGTGGATTATCTGAATGCGCGCGGCGAAAAAGTCGGCCTGCTCAAGGTTCGCCTCTATCGCCCCTTCGACATGAGCCGCTTCGTCGCTGCCCTGCCCGCCTCGGTCAAGACCATCGCCGTGCTGGATCGCACCAAAGAACCCGGCAGCGCTGGCGAACCGCTGTATCTCGATACGGTGATGGCACTGCATGAACAATGGCAGCAGGGAACGATGCCGCGCGTCGTTGGCGGACGTTACGGACTGTCCTCCAAAGAATTCACCCCGGCCATGCTCAAGGCCGTCTTCGACAATCTGGCGCAGCCCACCCCCAAGAATCATTTCACCGTCGGCATCAACGATGATGTGGGGATGACCAGCCTGGATTACGACCCCGACTTTTCGATTGAACCGGACTCGGTGGTGCGCGCCGTCTTCTACGGTCTGGGTGCCGATGGCACGGTGGGCGCGAACAAGAATACCATCAAGATTATTGGCGAAAACACCGACAATTATGCTCAGGGCTATTTCGTCTACGACTCGAAAAAGTCCGGCTCGATGACGGTTTCGCATCTGCGCTTCGGCCCGAATCCGATCCGCTCCAACTACCTCATCACCCGCGCCAATCTGGTCGCCTGTCATCAGCCCGGCTTCCTGGAACGCTACGAGATGTTCAACGAGGTCATGCCCGGCGGCACCTTCCTGCTGAACACGCCCTACAGCGCCGACGAGGTCTGGGGCAAACTGCCGCGCTCGGCCCAGGAACACATCATCGAGAAGCGCCTCAAGTTCTACGTCATCGACGCCCTAAAGGTCGCCAAAGAAAGCGGTATGCCCGGTCGCATCAATGTGCCGATGCAGGTGTGCTTCTTCGCCATCTCCGGCGTGCTGCCGCGTGAGGAAGCCATCGCCGCCATCAAGAAAGCCATCGAAAAGACCTATGGCAAGAAGGGCGAAGAGATCGTCGCCATGAACCTGGAGGCGGTCGATCGCACGCTGGAGAATATGTTTGAAGTGGCCGTCCCCGAAGCCGTCAACAGCGTCATCGCCATGGAGCCGGCTGTCACCAGTCAGGCGCCCGATTTCGTGCAGAATGTGCTGGGGCGGATGATCGCGCGTCAAGGCGATCTGCTCCCCGTCAGCGCCATGCCCATCGACGGCACCTACCCCAGCGGCACCACCCAGTGGGAGAAGCGTAATCTGGCTGATGAAATCCCGGTGTGGGACCCCAATATCTGCATCCAGTGCGGCAAGTGCGCCCTGGTCTGCCCCCATGCCGTCATCCGCATCAAAGCCTACGAGCCAGCCGCTCTGGTCGGCGCACCGGAAACCTTCAAGTCAATCGACGCCCGTGACACCGAATGGGACGGCCTGAAGTACACCATCCAGGTCGCCCCAGAAGACTGCACCGGTTGCAGCCTCTGCGTCGATGTCTGCCCGGCGCGCAACAAATCCGCCGTCAACCTCAAAGCCATCAACATGCGCCCGCAGCCGCCCATCCGCGAGCAGGAGCGCGACAACTGGGAATTCTTCACCCAGATCCCGGAACTGGATCGGCGCAACATCAAGGTCAGCAGCATCCGCCAGCAGCAGGTGCAGCAGCCCTTGTTCGAGTTCTCCGGTGCCTGCGCCGGCTGCGGCGAAACGCCCTACATCAAGCTCGTCACCCAGCTCTTCGGCGATCACACCGTCGTCGCCAACGCCACCGGCTGCTCCTCGATTTATGGCGGCAACCTGCCCACCACCCCCTGGTCGAAGAACAACGATGGACGCGGGCCAGCCTGGGCCAATTCCCTGTTTGAAGATAATGCTGAGTTCGGCCTGGGGATGCGCGTCTCGCTCGACAAGCAGGCCGAGTACGCCCGTGAACTGCTGCTGCGCCTCGCGCCACAATTGAACAGCGAACTGGTCGAAGCCCTGCTCAACGCCGATCAGAAAGGCGAAGCCGGCATCCATGACCAGCGCGAACGGGTCGAAATCCTCAAGACTCAACTCGCCAGCGTCAATCATCCCGATGCCACCCGCCTGCTCGGTCTGGCGAACGCCCTGGTGCGTAAGGATGTGTGGATCATCGGCGGCGATGGCTGGGCGTATGACATCGGTTTCGGCGGCCTCGATCATGTCTTCGCCAGCGGGCGCAATGTCAACATCCTGGTGATGGATACCGAAGTCTACTCCAATACCGGCGGGCAGCAGTCCAAAGCCACGCCGCGCGCCGCAGTCGCCAAGTTCGCCGCCAGCGGCAAGCCGAGCGCCAAGAAAGACCTGGGACTGATCGCCATGAGCTACGGCAATGTGTATGTGGCACGGGTGGCAATGGGCGCGAAGGATGAACAAACGCTGCGCGCCTTCCTCGAAGCCGAAGCCTATGACGGCCCCTCGCTCATCATCGCTTACAGCCATTGCATCGCCCACGGCATCGACATGGGCAAGGCCATGCGGAATCAGAAAGCCGCCGTCGACTCTGGTCAATGGCTGCTCTATCGCTTCAACCCGGAACGCGAAGCCCAGGGCGAAAACGCCATGACGCTCGACTCGCGCCCGCCCAAGATTCCGGTCAAGGATTATCTGCGCATGGAAAATCGTTTCAAGATGCTCGAACTGAGCAAGCCGGAAGTCTCGCGCCGGTTGTTCGCCGAAGCCCAGGAGGATGTGAATACCCGCTGGGCCATGTATGAATATCTCGCGTCGCGCACGCCCAAAACCAGCGGCGATAGCAGCCACTAAGGAGAGCCACCATGGACATCAGTACCACTTATCTGGGCATGAAACTGCGCTCGCCGCTGGTGGCTTCGGCCTCGCCACTGTCGGAGAGTGTAGACAACATCAAACGAATGGAAGACGCCGGTGCCGGTGCCGTCGTCCTGTTCTCGCTGTTTGAAGAACAGATCCGCCGCGAACGCGAAGCGCTAGATCATCACCTGAGCTATGGCACCGAGAGCTTCGCCGAAGCCTTATCCTACTTCCCGGAGCCGGAACAGTATCACGCCGGCCCCGACCAGTATCTCGATCTGATCCGCCGCGCCAAAGCCTCGGTCGATATGCCGGTGATCGCCAGCCTGAACGGCACCTCGATTGGCGGCTGGACGCGCTTCGCCCGCCGGATGGAAGAGGCCGGAGCCGACGCGCTTGAACTGAACGTCTACTACATCGCCACCGATCCCCACCTGAGCAGCGCCATGGTCGAGCAGACCTACATCGACATCCTGCACGCCGTCAAGGCCGCTGTCAAAATTCCCGTCGCCATGAAGCTCAGCCCGTTCTTCAGCAACATGGGCTATATGGCGAAGCAGTTGGATGATGGCGGCGTGGATGCGCTGGTGCTGTTCAACCGCTTCTATCAACCGGACATTGATCTGGAAACGCTGGAAGTTAAACCGCACGTCATCCTCAGCACCGAGCAGGCGCTGCGGCTGCCCCTGACCTGGATCGGCATCCTCTACGGGCGCATCAAGGCCAATCTGGCGGCCACCAGCGGCGTCCACAGCGGTGCCGATGCCGTCAAGCTGATCCTGGCCGGTGCCAACGTCACCATGATGACCTCGGCGCTGCTCAAGAATGGCATCGACCATATCCGCACCGTCGAGAAGGGGCTGCGGGAGTGGATGGAAATCAACGAGTATGAGTCGGTGCAACAGATGCGCGGCAGCGTCAGCCAGATGCACGCCGAAGACCCCAGTGCCTTTGAACGCGCCCAGTACATGCGCGCCCTGACCACCTATCGTCCCGCCTTCAATCGCTGGTAGTCCCCACCAGCCCGACGAGAGCAGTCACCTCCTGATTGCTCTCGTCCCCTTCCCTGCGGCGGCATTCAGGGCAATCAGCACAGTTGCTTGAATGTGCTGAAATCATCCGTATCCCAAAGTCTGACCCCGTGTGTGCTGCTCACGGTCACCAAATACTTACCGTCAGCAGACATAGCATGATCGATTGTCGATCCGATTTGTATCATCGTTTTGGTCTTCAAGGCATAATCCACGGTTGACCATACCCGCACTTCGGCGAATCCGTCGTCATTGTCGAACAGGAATTTTATCGCCGTGATTGAATCTTGTTCATAGATCAGCAATGTGCTTTTCACATCCTCAAATGTGTGGACAATTCCATTGGTGTTGATATCGATGAGATATGCGGTATCCACATACCGTACAAGGACAAAGCGACTGTCCGGCGAGAACATCCTGCCTACTCCCCATGGTTGAGGCGGGTAAAGGATCTTTTGCAGACGAATATCGCTCAACGACCACAAACCCAATCCTCGATCCCATTCGTAGGTCAATAGGTTCTGGTTATCGAATGAGAATTCCGGAGGACTCACAATCGGGAAGTTGTAGAGTTTTTGTCGTGTGCTGATATTCCACAAGTCCCAGCTTATTGGTTCCAGGTCTGGCATTGAAAGAAACATCTCACCATTGGGCGACACGATAGGCTGCCCAATACCTGGAAAGATGTGCAGCAATTGTTGGCTATCAATATCCCAAAGCTGAATGCCATAACTGTCACCACCAACGAGGAGGTGCTTGTTATCCGGTAGAAATATCGCTCTGGTGTAAAGTGGGGACCGTTCAGGGCGTGAAAACACCCCTACCTCAGCAAGCGTGAGACTGTCCCAGACGATAACTCTCTCTAGATCGCTGATGAAGAACTTCAGACCATCGCCGGAGATGCCAACGCTACTGATCTGAGAAGCATCTGAACCTGTGTTGTGAAATTGCCAGATCAGTTCTTCCGTTTCCGTATCCCACAACCGGGCTTCATAAATACCCCATATAGACAAAACTCGCTCTCCATCAGGCGAGATCGCTATGATATAGTTGAGCAGATTAGGAGTTACGCAACTTGTTGGTATCATTGTGCCATTGTCAAGAAAGGGATGGAATGATGGCCTATAGCGTGGATATGCGTAAACGAGCGATAAAGTTACTGGA
>JALHNT010000007.1:0-20229 GCA_022843385.1 Anaerolineae bacterium
TGAACTGATCCCGCCGCCTGTAGCGTGACATAGTTTCTGCTGAACCCTGAGCGAGAAACTCAGGGTTTTTGACAGAGTTTTTGCGCCACCATGACAGAGTTTTTGCGGAAAAGCTGCGTTTGTGACACAGTTTCTGCGGTAAACCTCTCTAAGTAGGATCATGGCATGGTGCAAACTGCGCCCATTCGCGGTGACTTTCCCAGCTTGAAGTTAGGACGGATGGTGCGGTACGGTTCCACCATCGAACGCGACTTGTTGTACTTCTTGGAGTATAAGCGCTCGGTGACATGGTACCAAGAGCAGCCCTTTAACGTTGAGCAGGTCTTGGCAGATGGAAAACTGCACCGCTATACCCCCGACTACGAAATCCATGAGGGAAGCGAGCGTTTGCTGGTCGAATGCAAACCCGAAGCACGCCTAGAGTCTGCACAGGCACAGCAGCAGCGCCAGATTGGGCAGGTATGGGCGGAAACCAACGGATATCGCTTCGTGACCTACACGGAGGCAGAATTGCGCGCCGGGCAGCAACTCAACAACCTCAAGCTGTTTTGGCGGTATGCACGGTTACGAGAACTTCCCAATGTTTCCCGCATTTTAGAGTGTGTCAGCGGGTGCAAAACCAGTACGGTTGAGCAGGTGTGCCAGCAGCTTCAGCTTGTACCCAGTGAGGTCATCCCGCAAATCTGCCACCTGCTGTTCCACCAATACCTCCAAATGGAACTGGGTCAAGCATTCACGCCCACTACAGTTTTCTGGCTTACGGAAGGCTAAAACAATGGCACATATTCATGTGCAGCCCGGAACCCGCTATGTTTACCGACACGTAGTATGGAGTGTGAAGCAGATCTGGTCCGACCAGCAGCTCCAAGTCGAGAATCTGAGTACAGGCGAAGTACAGAACGTTAGCTACGAGGACATCCTCACTGCATGGTCACGCGGGGAACTGCGGTTTGAGGTGCGCAGCTCAAATGCGGTACAGGATGGCGACGTTCCTCTCAGAACACGTTTCGCGGAAGATGACCTCGCCAGTTTACCTGAACGTATTCGGGCAGAAACATGGCGACGGTACCAACTGGTGTTGGCAGTCTACCAGTTTCATGGCGTAGAAACGCCTCGCCTGCTGACACGTCAGGAGATTCAAGTGTACTTGCAGCATCTCGGTCAGGGGACGAACCGTGCATCTGGCAGCAGCGTGGGCAGCATTGAGCGTTATGTAAGCGCGTGGGTCACGAGTGGCGGAGATATTCGCAGTCTGGTGCCCAAACGAAAACAACAAGGCGGTCGAGGGAAAACACGTCTGGACGAAACCGTCGAAAAGATAGTGACCTCGGTTCTGGAGCGCTACGCTCGTCTCACGGAACGCGAGTCAACGCTTGACCAGGTTGTCACGGAAGTCGTTAACGCCATTGCGAACGAAAATCGCTACCGGTCTGCTGCGGAACAACTTGCCCTACCTCATCCAAGAACCATTCGTCGTCGCATTCGGGCAGCAGGCGAACAACGAGTGCTCGGACGACAGCTTTCCCGACGCGAGCAGAAAGCCCAAGCGGAAGCGCTGCCCGGACCACGCCCGACGCGCGTGCTGGAACGGGTCGAGATTGACCATACGACGCTCGACCTGTTCGTCGTTGACGAGCGTGACGGACTGCCCATTGGCAGACCCCACATCACCGCTTGCATTGACAAACACTCCGGGTTGGTACCGGGCTGGCACATTGGCTTCAACCAGGGCGGATACGAGAGCATTATGCTGTGCCTGCTGCACGCCTTCCTGCCCAAACCGGATTACCACACACTCTACGGAACCGAGCATGACTATCCGGTGTACGGGTTGTTTGAGAAGCTGTGCATTGACCAGGGTCGGGACTTCAAGAGCGCAGACCTCAAAAACGCGCTGGCGGAACTGGGGATTATCCGCGAGGAAATGCCCAAAGAAACACCGTGGTTTAAGGGCAGCATTGAGCGGTACTTCCGCAGCGTCAACCAGCGTCTGCTCAAGGGAAAACCGGGCTACTCGTTTGGAAATGTGGTGCTGTTGGGAGACTATGACGCGCAGAAAGATGCGGTCATCTCGCTGTCCGCGTTTCTGGAGGTCTTCCATATTTTCATGGTGGACATCTACCCCTACAGTTGGCACGACGGATTGGAAGCCATCCCCATGCAGCGCTGGCAGGCGAGCGCCAGTTTGTTTCAACCGGACTTATTCGAGGACGCGGTTGCGCTGAAGCGTATTCTGCTGCCCAGTGCGGAACGAGCACTGCAAGTGCGCGGGATTGAATGGGAAGGAAACTTCTACCGGGGCGTGGAACTGGCGCGACTACGTGAACAGCACAGAAAAGAGCGGGTGCGCTTCAAGTACAATCCGGATGACATGGACTGCATATACGTCCGCGACAGCAGCAGTCCGACCGGATGGCTGGAATGGCGTTCCACGAATCCTGACTACACTCGCGGGCTGTCGCTGGCAAAACACCGGGTCATCCGCCAGTATGTGAATGCCCAACAGCAGCAGGTCGACCGTTTCAGCTTAGCGCGGGCGAAAGCCCACATCCAGCAGGTCATTGAGCGTGAATTCGTTACCACGCAAAAGCTGCGTCGTCGTTCACGTCTCAAACCCCTGTTACAACCGGAAACGGATTCCAAAACAGCCCCGAACCTTACGGTGCTGCGCCCGCAGCGTCCCAATCTCAGCGACGATGAGTCGAACGTGGAAACCGAGATGAGCGGGTGGAGCAGTGACTACGGGCTGCCCATTCCGGGAGAGGAACCTTCGTGACGACCCTGTCTGCCTCTGAGCGGATTACCCTCATCTACCGGATACGTGTGTGGTATCCACGCATGAAAGCCATCTACGACGAGATTGTCCGCGCCTATGAGATGAACCCGCTCACTCCTGACCCGGAATGTGTCGCAGTCTTTGGACGTTTTCGGACGGGGAAGACGACCTTGGTTGACTCGTTTTGCAGCCAGCATCCGCGTGTCGTCGGGGAGGAAACGACCCATGTCCCGGTACTCAAGGTCATTGTGCCCGCCAAAGCCAGCATGGGCAACATGCTCACGGGTTTGCTCGTGGCGTTGGGCGACCCGCTGGCAGAAAAAGGCAACCTAGGCGTGAAGTACCACCGACTGGAGCGTCTGCTGGCGGATTGCGGGGTACGGATGCTGGTGGTAGATGAAGCCAACCACTTCGTCGACCGCGACAGCCAGCGCGTGCTGCACGATGTGAGCAACACGCTAAAGAACCTCGTCAAGACACATAATCTCGCCTGTGTCCTCGTCGGACTGCCTTACACGGAAGAAGTACTGCGGGTCAACGAGCAGTTAGGCAGTTTGTTCGGTGACGCGCACCTGCTGGAACCATTCCGGTGGGATGAAACGCAACCAGACACCATTGCAGAATTTCGCACCTTCCTGCAGCTTGTCGAGCAGCAGCTTCCGCTGGAACTGCACAGTGGTCTCGCTTCCAAAGAAATGGCTTGGCGCTGTTTCGTGGCCACGCAGGGCAAAGTCGGTTACCTCATGCGTCTGCTGCGACGGGCTGCGGAAGAGGCAGTGCGTCGCGAGCTTCCGGGACTGACGCAGGAACTGCTGCGTGAGGCATTCACTGCGACATTGGCGGGCAAGCGACGCAATATCGCCAATCCCTTTAGTACCTCCCTGCCTGAAATGGTCGAGGCGCAGGAAAATGAATACTGGCCCGTGCGTCGTCAGCGTTCGGGCTAAATGCTGCTCAACCATCCACCGCCTTACCCGAACGAAGCATGGAGCAGTTGGCTGTGGCGGTTAGCCCAACGCAACTACGTCGCTTCACCACACGAACTACTTCCTTCTACGCTTTCTCAAACAAAGGTTCCCTACGAGCCTGTCGTATTTCGTACCTTGGCGGAACTCACCAACACCTCCGTCGAAACCCTGCACGCGCACACCCCGCACCGGTTCTCGCGTCTACTACATCCCCCTGAAACATCCGCAGCAGTGTTGGCACTCCCCACCCAGCAGCCCCTAACCCTGGCTCCCCTGCACCCAAACCGGGACTTTTTCACTTCACGTTTCGGTTGGTGCCCCGTTTGCTTGCGCGAAGTGCGCTATGTTCGCCTGCATTGGCATGTGCCTCTGGTCGTGGGTTGCGTGCTGCATGCCTGCTGGTTGTTGGAAGCGTGCCCGGTTTGTACTGCGCCTATTCGGGAAGAAGAGGTGCTGCGTGGACGCTGCTCACGTTGTGGACTTGCCCTTGAACAGGCGCATTCCGTCCCCATTCCTCCGGATGATGTGCTGCTTACGCTGCAACGAGAAATTCTGGAATGGCTGTACCATCCGGAACAGTCGCAGTTGGGATTATCCCACGTGCCTGTTGGGGTACTGCTGCGCGTGTTGTATGGGCTGCGCTTTGCTGTGCAGCGAGCGGGCGACGACTGGGCGTTTCACCATGTTCCCTTCGGGATACCTGTGCCTCAACGGGATATTCTCAAACAACGCTCGCTGACCGTCTTTGAGCGAGGCTGTTTGTATGCAACTGCATATCGTGGACTGCTCGAATATCCACACGGATTCTACCGCTTTCTGGATGCCTACCGGACTCGTCCTGCGCCCCGCGAAAAAACCGGACTGCGCAGCGAATTTGGCACCCTCTACATTTCGTGGTTCCAGCGCTTTTGGAAACATCCCGCCTTCGACTTCATTCAGCAGGCATTCAATGACTACCTGCTTGAGCATCTGCCTGTTTACCAGATTGTCAATACGACCCGTGTCCGCGACTATCCTGAGCTGCTCAACCGCGTGAGGTATTTGGATTTGGCGCAAACCGCGCAGTATTTGGAAATTTCGGTGAAAAGCGTTTACCGACTGGTTGAGGAAACGCATCTCACCGCGCACCGTTTTCCAGAAGATCCGTTAGGGGTTTGGTTTGCGCGCGATGAACTGGAAGGGTGTAAGCAGAGATGGAACCAGCACGTGCCTTTTCTAGCGGTCGTCCAGCAATTGGGGTTGAGTAAACGCTTGACCCTTGAACTCCTTCATGCCCAACTCCTGCGTCGGGTACCCGCTCAAGTGGGACTCAAACAGCGAGGGGTTTTTGTCGAGCGCGACAGCTTACAAACGCTCTTGAACCGGTTGAAAACAGTGACGACTATTCGTCCTATGCCTGAGCCGGGCATTCCGCTGCGTTTGGTCTGTATTCGCAATGGGTCGGTGAAAATGGATCTGACGCACGTTCTCACCCGCGTTCTGGATGGCAAATTGCTCGCTTACCACCCAAACGCATCCCTCTTACCCCTCACTGCACTCTGGTTTGTGCCTCAAACGGTGCAGGATCTCGCCCACAACGTCAAAGTGGAATCCGACTGGGTTACCAAAAGTGATGTGCGTGCATATTTGAGTGTGCATTGGCGTGTTATCCCTGTTTTGCTCGCCAAAGGCTTGCTGCACCCCGTAATGTCTCTTGGGCAAAAGCAGTTCTTCTCCCGTCAGGAGCTTCATTCTCTGCATGAAACGTACATTCTTTCGGGTGAAATCCGGAGAACACTGGGTATTCCCGCTGTTTTCATTCATTACCTTGTCGAACAAGGAATATGGTCCGTCAAAACAGAACATCGCCCAGGGGAACCTTATATCTTCGAACGTTTGCAATTCCAGCACTGGCAGCAGACCTACATCATGCTTCCCGAATTGAAACAGCTTGCCCCCGACTCCGCGTGGAGAACGGAACGACTGCGGCAAGTCGGCATCTTCCCTATTGCTCATGCTCCGCTGGTGTACTCACGAAAGGAGGTGATGGCTGCGCTTCAACCCAATGAACCGTAACGAAGTTGGGTCTGCCCTATTTCGGGCAGACATCGCGAATTCATTCCGGCGCATCTCACTGTAAGATGCGCTTTTCGTTTCTCAAGCCCCTGATGCTAGGTGACAGAGGTTTTCCGCAAAAACTATGTCCTGTGGCGCAGAAATTGTGTCACTCGGCGCAAAAACTTTGTCACCCTACACATACCCCACCCACGGACTCAGATAAGGGATTTATAGCATGGCACGAGCCGAATCGAAAATGATCATGGGCTATCTGCCCATCGAACCGAAACATCATGCAGCGATCTTGTCTCTTGTCGCCCCCGCCACGCCAGCAGTTAAGCTGCTCGATCCATTCGCCGGCGAAGGCGCATTCCTTGACGCGGCGGCGAAGAGATGGAATATCACCCCTTATGCCAACGAACTCGACGGGGAACGGGCGGCGGCGTGCATCACCCGTTTCGGCGCGACGCAGGCGGTGCGCTGTGACGTGGAGCGATTGGTCGCCTCCAACAACGCCTTCGGCGCGGCATGGCTCAACCCACCCTACGACCATGACGCGGGCGCATCAGGCAGCAAACGGGTCGAGTTCCGCTATCTGCGCCATGCCTGGAAGTGGGTGCAGGATGGCGGGATGGCACTGTGGTGCATCTATCGTCAGCACATCACCAGCGAAGCGGCGGCATTCCTCGCCAAGCACAGCACTCGCGTCGATGTGTGGGCGCTGCCGGGGAAGCATCTTGATACTTACGACCAAATGGTAGTCGCTGCGATCAAGGGTGTGCCGCTTAATCCAACTGCGCTGTATGAACAAATCATCAGCGACCGTGACCGTCCGCAATTGCTCACCGTGCAGGCAGAGCCGCTCTACCATCTGCCCACGCCGCGTGCAATTCAGCGGTTCGTGTTTGCGCCGGATATGCTCGATGAGACAGCCGGGCTGAAGCTGATCGAGGAACAGGGTGCATGGAAAACGGGTGGTTTTCAAGCGCTGCTCGAAGTTCCCGCGCCGCCCACTGAGATCGAACCCGTCGTCGCGCCGCGTCCGGGACATCTCGCGCTGGTACTAGCGGCAGGTGTGGCGGATGGCGCAGTCATCGAGACGACCGAGTACGGACGGGTCGCCTTGCGTGGCAAGACGCGCCACATTGAGCAGATCGCCCGCGTCGAGGTCGAAGCCGATGCCAATGATCCCGAACGCCAGGTCAAGAAGACCACCATCCGCTTGAAGCCCTCGACCACCCTCTCGCTCCTGAGCGGAGACGGGACAACAGTCGAGATGGAAGGCGATGAGGCGCTGCTTGGCTTCATCACCGCCAACAAACGTGCGCTCGCGGGGTATCTGAATGCCAGGTTCCAGCCGATGTACCGCTTCGACTTGAACGGGATCGGGCGCTGGCTGGATCGCATCCGTCTGAAGGGGAAATACAGCCTCTACACCGCGCAGAAGCATGTGATCGCGGCGGTCACACGTGGACTGCAAGACCGAGACAGCATCCTGCTCATTGGACAAATGGGGGTTGGGAAGACCGCGCTCGGAGGGGCGTCTGCGATTGCCATCGCCTCCTACATTGCCACTGCCTTTCAGGGTCAGATGCGCCCGGAGCAGATCACACTGATCGTCGCCCCGCCGCACCTGATCGATAAGTGGAAGCGCGAGCTGGTCAGCATTGATCCCCGAGCGGTGATCGAACGCCTGGATCGGCATGAAGACGTGAAAGCCTTCATGCAGCGGGCGGAAGCACTGCCCGCCAATGTCCCGAAGATCGGGCTGATCAAACGTGATCTGACCAAGCTCGGCTGCGCGTGGGAGCCGTCGGTTGTGTGGCGGACGGAAGCAGTTGCGCTCTGGCAGCACAGTGCATCCATCCCGGAAGGATATCTGCCCGACCAGCGTATCCGGCGCGAACGTGTACCCAAGTGCCCGCACTGCGGCTGCACGGTCATGCAGGAGAAGAAGGGTGTGAGTGCGCCCGCGTCGTTGTCGTGGTTGGAAGGTGGCAAACGGTCATGTGCGGTGTGCAATGCACCACTCTGGTGTGAGAGCCGCGACCGAGGTTCACAGCCGAAGCCCGGTGAGAAGTACGCGACCAAAAACCCGCGCTACCGCCTCGATGAGTACCTCAAGCGCCTGTACCCGGATCGCGTCTATCTGCTGATCTGGGACGAGGTGCATGAGGCACAGCATGGTGATACGGGCAACGGCGAGGCATTCTCGCGCATGGCAGGCATGGCAAAGAAGGTGCTGGCGATGACCGGTACGCCGTTCAATGGACGTGCCTCATCCATCTTCAACCTGGAGTACGCGCTGAATCCGCGTGTGCGCCAGCGCTACAACTGGGGCGGTGCAAAGCGCTTCAGCCGGAAACAGAGTGGAACGCGGCAGTTTCAGGAGGTTGTAAGCGACAGCGCAAACCAGCGCGGGAGAGCCGAGTCAAGGTGGGTCAGTGAGATGGGGGTGCGCGAGCAGGTCGTCGAGGAACGCCCCTCATATGACCGAGACACTGGCGCATACACCGGAACCTCGACTTACGAACGCCCCTATCAAGAAGCCCCCGGCATCTCACCGCTGCTGATCGCGGAGGTGCTGGATCATGCGATCTTCTTCTCGCTCGGTGACCTAGGGAAGGCACTGCCACAGTACGAGGAAATCGCGCTCCCGGTTGAACTCGACACCGATGTCTACGCGGAGTACGACCGCACCCGCCAGCGCCTCAAGGATTACCTGATCCAGCGCCGTTGGGAGGGCGACACGACGTTTCGCGGAGCCTATCTCCAGTGGTCGATGGGTTGGATGAATGCCCCGTTCCGCCCGTATGAGGTGATCCACAACCTGAAGCACCCGATCACTGGTGCGAAAGAACCGTACACAGTTGCATCAATCCCCAGCTACGGCGAAGAACGCATCTTCACCAAAGAACAGGCGCTCATTGACCTGGTGCGTGACGAACTCGCAGCGGATCGCCCCTGTGTGATCTACTTCCGTCAGACGGCAACACGCGATGTGCAGCCCCGCCTCGAGCGACTGCTACGCGAACACATCCCCGGCGCGAAACCCTTCATCCTGAAGAATACGGTTGATGCGGAACGGCGCGAGAAAGTGATTGAGGCAGAAGTCGCCAAAGGCTGCAATGTCCTGATCTGCAATCCTGAGTTGACCAAAACCGGATTGGATCTGATCTTCGCACCGACCATCATCTTCTACGAGATCGTGTTCAACCTCTCAACGATGATGCAGGCGGCAGCCCGCTCGTATCGCCTGAATCAAACCCACCCGCACTGCAAGGTCTACTACCTCTTTGCTGAGGGTACGATGGAGCAGACCGCCGTGCAGTTGATGAGCCGCAAGCAGCGAGCGGCCAAACTGCTGACCGGCGATATTGGGCTGAGTGGACTCGATGCGCTCACTGAAGGGGAATCGGGTTTCGAGGAAGCTTTGCTTGAGGCTATCGGGCGCGACGAGACGCTGCTCGATCCGACGGAGTTGTTCAAGGCCGAGGCTAAGGTCGGTGAGATCGATCAGGAAGACGCCGCCTATTGGAATGTCGAGGAAGCGATGGTCGTCGCTGAAGGTGCGGCGGATGATGAATTTGATCCGTTGATTGCCACTGCTTTGGAACTGGGCGCGACGATCACGCGGGTTGAACTCGCTGACGTCCGTGCTGACGTGCCAGAACGACTGATTGAAAGCAGGCCGCGTGATGCTGATGGGGTCATCGCGTATCTGGAAACAGTACGACTCGTCGCAGATGAGTCCCCGTGGACAAAGCAGTGCGCTGAACTGCTGATGCTGCTGGATGGCAGGACGGTGGACGAGGTCGCCACTTGGCTGACTGAGCAGCGTATCGTCTTTCCTGGCTTCGAGCGGGAGGTCGCGACAAAGATGATGGCACTTGTGGCAAGACAATCTGAAACGATGGTACATATCGTGAAGCCGTCTCGCCCAACGGAAGTGCCGAAACGCGAACGAGCGAGAGACCCTCTGGTGTTTCCCCGACGCAGCACCGCCCACGAGGAAGCGTTCACCCACCAATTGGCGCTGTTCTAATGCCATGCACAACCCAGAACAGCGTCAGGCATTCTTCGAAGCGCTACTTGCCCGCTGCACTGCTGACCAGGATGCCTGTCTCACGCTCACCGCCATCCATCCCGACGGCCAGCACTCCACACCCTCCCGACACATTCCGCTTCACGATACCGATGCACTGCGCCATGCACTGACCGACCTTGATAAGGCGAACGCACAAGGGTGGGGCGCGTACTTTGCTGTTGGGTTGCGCCGTCCAGGGCTGACCCGCTGGCAACGCGGCGGTGCGGCGGATGTGATTGCACTCCCGGCGTTATTCGTTGATGTGGACGATACATCTGCCGAGGCGCTGGCAAAGCTGAAATGCGCCAAGCCTGCTCCATCGTGCGTTGTGGCGAGCGGTGGCGGGTATCACGCCTACTGGTGGCTGGACGGACCGACCGCTGATCTACACACAGCGCGTCATCTGCTGAGCGGGTTGGCGGCAGCATTGGGTGGCGATTCGCTGAGCGTCGCTCAAAGCCTGCGCGTTCCCCAGACCCGGAACACCAAGCCATCGCGTGACAATGCCCTCTGCCGGGTACTGGAGATGCACGAACGGCGCTATCCCCTCGAAGCCTTCAATGCGTATCTGCCGCGCCCCATCGTTCAACGTCCTCGTTCTGCGACATCAGCGCACAATCAGAACTTCATCCCCGATGCCGGTTTGGTTGTTCGTATCGCCGATGCACTGGCTGCGTGCGGATGCAAGCCGCGCGGTGACTGGCTGAATGGCGCCTGTCCGTTCCCTGAACGCCATAAGCACGGCGATCAGCATCCCAGTTTCGGATTTAATACGCGCACGGGTTACGGCTACTGCCACGTCTGCGGCACACTGCTGCTCAAAGACCTGTGCGCTGCGCTTGGCATTCAGGAAGTCATCGGTTCACCCGAAAGGAGGTGATGCTTATTCCTTCACATGCTACAGACTGAACCACCTTCACTCGCCCGATTTGAAAGGAAATACCCATGCACAGGAAGCCTGTCCAGCAACCGCCGACGGTGATTACGCTTACCCTTCCCGAAGCAGAGAGCGAGAGCAAGACCGGCACCCTGCTGGTGCAGCGCGGCGATCTCGCCCGCGTGCATCAGTTCACCTATGAGCACATCGCTGACCTGGCCGAAGTCATTGCCGACGCACTCATTGCCTTCGCTGCCGTCGAAGCTGACCCGCCGGTCATCAGCGATGCGCCGCCGCCCGCGCCTGTCAGCACGAAGAAGTCCGAGCCAGCGGCGGAACGAACGCCACAGTCTCCGACCGAACCGACCGTCGATATTCCGCTGAAGAAAGGCAAGAAGACGGTCAAGATCAGCCACCTCAAGATCGTTGGTGGGGAAGCAGATGCCGCTGCTTACCGCCAGGCAGTACAGATCGCGTCGCTCCTCATCGAGGGCAAGCTGTGGGACGGCGAAACACCGATCCGTATCGATGATGTATACGCGGTGGCGAAGAAGATGAAGCACCTGACGGCCCGCGACCTGTCGCTGTTCGTAATCACCGACTTCGTGCAGACGGGTGAACCCGCCGCAGCGGAGGACACGTCGCTGATCGACGAGGTGGACGACGAGGATACGCTCGCGCTCGAACCGCCGCAGCATCCGATCCTCTCCAGCAATGGGCATCACGGCTCAAACGGTACCGCCTGACAATCCGCGCTTCTCTAACCTGAAGAATTCACGAAAGGACAATTTGCCATGATCGACCAGAAGCCGACTCAACCGCATCGTATTCTCAAGATCGGCGCGACCCGGATTGTCGCCGATGCCAGCCTGTTGCACCTGACTCCCGAACAACTTCGGGAGACGCTCAAAATCACTTTCCCGGAGGTCACACACGCGACCCTGCGCGAGACGGCGCTGGAAGATGGTACACAGGTTTGGGAATGGTTGCCGACTGCCGGACGCAAGGGATAGATGCCATGACCCTCGTTCTCTGGGCTGTCGAAGATCTACGGGACTGCCTGCTGGCGCTTCCGCCGCTCGAACTGAAAGGGATGGCGCTCCTGCGGGAGCACTGTCCGGCGGACGGCTTCTTTCCGGCAGGGATACCACGTTCGACGATGGTGGAAGCCATCAGCGAAATCACCGCTTACACCGAACGCGCCCGCCGTATGGGGGAGGCGCTGGCAAATCTCGCGCCGATTCCGCTGCTGGAGCAGCCCGTGTTGGAGTATGGCTTATGACGACGAACCCACTGCTCGACATGTATCACCTCCTGGCGGGTGCGGTGCGACACGATCTCTTTCTCTTGCTCGCCAATGCTGTCACATGGCTCGACCCATTGTGGAGGCTGGACGCAGATGATATGGCGATGGAGGACGACTGTTTGGGCATGGCGCTTGTCGTCACTCGTCGGGCGTTTCCCGATATCTACGCCGGGGCGGTGGAACGCATTCGTGCTGGCGAGTCGGAAACAACGCTCGATCATTTCATCTGTGATGAAATCACGCAGCGGGGGATTCCTCTCGATCATCTCGAAAGCCTGGCCTATGGCATTCCCCTCGACGCAGCTGGCGTTCTCCTCGAAGACCCAGATTTCTACAGGCAGCACCCGGATGTCATTCCTATCCTGGCGCTCTTTGGCATCGATCCCGAACGAAAGACATACACCGTCGAAGTGCCCTACACGGCCTACAAAGCGGGACGCGCGATGGCGGACAGCCTGCTGAAGCAGTCCGATGAACGCTGGCGACAGGTCGGTTGGGCGCTGGCGTGGTTGTACAACTGTTCGCAGAACTCGGTGGTGGATTTGGATTACGAGAGCATGGCCGATGTTCAGCCGCTCTCGTGGGAGGCAGAAGATGTGGCGTTCGCTATCGAACTGATCGAAGAAGCGAATGGCATCATGGCGGACGTCAACACCGGTTTGAAATGGCTTCAGACCACGCCCGCCGCATTCGCGCAGTTGGCACACAATGTGCGCCGCATTTTTCAGAAGATGAAAATGATGAAAGGCAAAGCAGGCGATGACCCTCGCATCCGATTGGAATGGACCCCTGTTGGCGACAGCGATGGCGGAGCAACCGTCGCTGATCCTGAGTTTCTACAGCTTCGGCGTGATGTTGCGTAAGCAGGAGGGCGCGGCAGTCTCCGAATACCCGGTGGATGCGGCCCAGGTCGCGGCAGCGCTCTCCTCCAAAGCGCGCTTTGACACCGGACTGCTCGGCGGAAATACCCTACTCGTCCGGCAGGAAGGTGTGAAACGGACAGTGGTGGAGTATCGTCCGCCGGGGAAGACCGGCATCTTTCTGGAAGGGACAGAGACAGCGTTGCGCGTGACGCTGCCCCCGCTCATCCTTATCCGCGTGACGACTGACGGATCACCACAGTATGGGCTGTTCGCAGTCAGGAAGCGTCCGTCGGACATGGACGAACCGCTGTTTCATGCCCCGCTGCCGAACGTGTTCTCCAGCGGCGCGATTTGTTGGGGAAGCGTGAAACGGGTGTCGGACACGGCCCTGGCGGGAACGACGCTCAAGGATGATTGGATGATGCTGCTCGGTTCGCCGTTCGGCAATCACGCCTGTTCGGGCAAGTCTAAAGCGCATCCGTCCGACATCCGCAAGCAGTTGATGGAACTGGAAAGGAGAAAGACGCGAGTGTATCCGAAGCGTGATCTGATCCCGGTGAAAAAGATGCTCGGACAAGTGTTGGGAGAGGCGGCATCATGAACGTGTTCGACCCGAATCTGTACATCAAGACCGTGACGATTGTCGGTTTGGGCGGCACAGGGGGACAGATCGCCCGCAGTGCCGCCCGCATTCTGTATGACATGAAGGCACGGCGGATGCACACCCCGCAGCTCATCCTGATCGACCCGGATACGGTCGAGATGAAGAATGTCGGACGGCAGCTTTATACCGCCGGGGATGTCGGACAGCCGAAAGCGCATGTGCTGATGCGGCGCTTCAACTGTGCCTTGGGGTTGAACACAGTGGGCATTGCCGAACCTCTGAACGCCGAAATGCACTTCGAGCGGCAGGGCGGCGGAATCGTGATCGGCGCAGTGGATAATCACCTCGCGCGGCAGGAATTGAGCCGCGTGAAAGGCGCGCTTTGGATCGACTCCGGTAACCACTTTTCGGCAGGACAGGTAATTGTCGGTAACCAAGGCGATCGTGAGGTCATGCTGCGACATCTCGACGGGAAGGACGGCAAGTATGCCTATCTGCCCAATGCCGGGCTGCTGTTCCCGGCGCTGCTTGAACCGGAACCCGCAGCACCGCAGCCGCTTCAGCCGGTATCGTGTGCCGAACTGGTGCAGGAAGGCAGCCAGCATTTGCTGGTGAACGATTGGGTTGCCATTGTCGCCGCGCAGTATCTCTACAAACTGCTGCACCGCCAGTCCATCACCTCATTCGTGTCTTACATCAGTGCCGATGGCATGAGTGTTCGCAGCGTACCGATTTGTCGGGAGGAGTTAATGAATTATCTATCGGTCTGAGGCATCATAAAAGAGCGAAGGTAGCCATTCCACGCTGGCAATTTCACCGTTAAGCGATGATGATAAATCGAGTGCTTCATCATTGATCAGGAGCGTGAAGGCGTTTTGAACGGTGGCTAAGACATCACCTGTAGCCAGATAGTCGAATGTGTACCCTTCGCTCCAAAATGATCCATCAACGTACCAGTAACCTCCGGAGCCTTGGTTTTCGATTCGACTGACAATGCAATCTGTTGGCATGTCTCGCTCACAGATTGTCACAAAGAAGCTGTAACCATTCCGCCATTGCGCCTGAGTGTATCGTGTGAAAACACGTGCTTCATTATCTGATACTTGTAGGATACGCGGATACAGCGATTGGCATTCGCGGTTTGGAGCCAGGTAGCAGATTTGTGGTTCAAACTCATCCGCCTGCGTATCGAATGCCAAGAGAATTTGCTCGTCCGCTGAAACCAGCCCATCAGGGTAAAGCTCACCCGACACAGTATCGAGCATGTAACGCTCGCTGCTCTCTTGAACCTGAAGATAGCGCCCTAATGGAGAATAGGCCAACGCCAAAGGGATTGCACCTTCCTGTGTGGTTAACAGGGGCACAGGTTCCGATGATGAATGATAGACATCGAGTGACCATAAACCGTCCGCATCGCTGAAGGAGAAAATGCGACCATCAGGACTCCAGGCTGCTTGATAAGGCAGATCATCAATGTTCCCTGCCAACATCACGCTGTTGAGGAGCATTACCTCTCCGAACGGCTGATCACGTTTCTGCCACCCAAGGGTGTATAACTCAATCCGATTTTCATGCCAGATAGCAATCGCATCGCCGGTTGAGGAGAACTGAAACGCACGCCCAGGTGCGCTGCCCCCAAACCAGACAATTTCATCGCCATGCTGCTCAGCTCGATTGATCCCGTCAGGCGATACCTCGATACAGTCATCTCCGGGACAATCGGACTCATGAAAGTAGAATTCATTCCATCTGGTGCTGTCGTAGAACATGACTGAAACGGTCATCTGATCCAGAAAATCGGGAGTTATCTCAATCGGGGTCCCGCTATCTACGGGAAGAAGATACTGTGTGCCAATCTCGGTTGTGATTTTCAGCGGAGCAAAGCGCGGGAATGAGTGAGATGTGTCCGGTTCCGTGACAGTAGACTCACCAAATTCAGCGATAAAGTTGACAAAGTTGTCTTCCGTTAGCACATGATCGGCATACCCTTCATCGCCTTGGCTGTAGAGTGTGATCGTCGTATCAGTATCGCGAAAAGTATAGTAGTTCGGGTCATTCCACTGTGTGCTGGAGAGATAAACGCCATCTGCGCGACGGGTCAAGAAAAAATAAGCCGACAGACCGGGATGTAATTCCGGCTGAAAGAAATTACATGCTCCGTTGGGATCACCTTCCGTCATACGGGTGACAATAACCGGGTCAGCTTGAAGAAACAACAAATACTCCGGCCCCGCACCCCCGAACAGATATGAATCGACCGATAAGATCGCATTCTGTCGCACATCATCGACTGTGATCACATCTGCCTTGACCACAAAATCCGTTCTTTCCAAAAGATTTTGAATGTTATCGGTTCCTCCCCCGCTACATGCATAAACATACGAAGGAAATACGAATCCGAGTGAGATCGCACCCAGCATTGCAAAAAGTACAAGTAAAGTCCGCATCAGCGCACCTCTAAACCCAAGTATCGTCTGTTTCAGTGTACAGCTTCCTGTCGAGTGCTTCCACGCCGCTCACACTTCGCCATCTGGATTTGAGGTGGTCTTGTACGGATTAATGAATTCGAGTCTACTGCGAAACAGGCGTACAGCGAGCTGGATGGTCTGAAAACTGCTACTGCGCACGCTAACGATATGAGCTCCTGGCGAGGACGCGCCGCCTACCATTTGCTGGTTGCCTGCGATTTCCTGAGCCTGGCTGCCATCCAGCTTCTGGTGCACGGCGATGCGTCTTATATCCGTGAGAAGCTCACCCATGGGGTGGAACGCATCACCTCGGCGTCCGACAGAAGGATCAGCAATCACAGTTCAATTTCAAATCAGTCTACTTTCCCGATGAGCGCGACCGCCGCTGATATTACTCCTCCGGCCATTTCCCTTCCACGTTCATTAGCACTTCGCAATCGCAGTGTGCGCCGAGACGCTTGAGCAGCTTCGTGTTGCCCTCCATGCTGAGGAAGTCGCGCCGACGCAGCCATTGGCGGGTCTTGCGAAGCGATCCATCACATCCTGGGTGCGCCTCCAGCCACTTGGACAATCGGTCGAATTCTGTCACAGTCATCAACCGGGGTTTCGGCTTTGGGGATGGCGCAGGCTTCTCACCATAGCCTTCCTTGCGTTTTGGCTCAGTCGCCAGCCGCACCCAGACATGAGAGAGTCCTTTGTGGGCGGGGGCTGACCACTTGACCTTGAAGTGTTCGGGATACCGTTCGATCAACTGAAGCAGCGTTTTACAACCATAGTCGGACGGCTCGAAGACACCGAACTGTTCTCGCAAGGCGGTCGCAATCGTGCTGAGATGTTGGTAACCATAGGCTTTGGTCGTTCTGCGGATTGCCTGCTCAATGGTATCCAACACTTCAGTTTCTGTTGGAGGCGATGACGGCGGGACCGGCGTTTCAGATTGTGAGTCGATCATCTGGAATTCTCGCTCCCCTACATGCAGGGTAATTGTAGCACTCAGCAGCTCACCAGCCAGCTCGCTTCTACCATCGAGCGACAACACAGTGACGGTTTACCTGGTCCAGCGCATTGAAGCTCACCCGACCGATCCACGCCCGCTGACCGCCCTGATCAACCTCAGTCAAGTTCGTTAACTACTTCAAGGAGTAATCTCATGACGCAAGATCCGAATGCCACCGCTATGCGGCAGTATCATGACCGCTTTGACAACGCCCGCTACACCGCGATTACTGAATTCATTACATCCAATCTGAACGCTGACCGGGATGAGGAACGGGTAGTCGATCTATTGGTCGCTGTCCAGAATGTCGCGTTGGAGTTGTGCGGTCACTCGCGTCATATGGGGGCCTGGCACCTGCTGGCAGTTATCTGTGGGCGGCACCTCCTCTCATTTCACACCATCGATGCCATCCGCGACTTCCTGCACTTGTTCGCGGTGGAGGACACCCGAATCGAGGATTTCGAGTCCACCACCAAAGCCCTGCTGCGAGCTTACAGTGGGTTGGATGATCTCAAGATCGCGACTGCTCATGCGAACGGTGTACATTCCTGGCAGGGGCGTATGGCGTATGAACTGCTCAGTGCTGTGGAGTACCTGACTCACGCCGCCATCCTGCTCCTAGCGCATGAGGACGATGGATATATTCGGGAGAAGCTGCACAAGGGCTTGAACCGCATCACGAGCGGGTTGTATGAAGGTATCCGCCACAGCAGCGAGCCATCGCGTTACAACTTCAAGTCCGTCTACTTCCCCGACGAGCGCGACCGCTGATCACACGTCCCCCGATGTTCCCTGCCCAGAAATGCCTGCGCCATTCACTCGCGCAATGCAGGATGGATGACGGCATCTGCTGGCTTCTATCGTGTGGTGCCCGTCCACGCCTGCGCTGCCGATCTGCCTGGTGAGTGCACTTCACGTCTACAGCGCCGCTCATCCGCTGTTCCTGTGCAGTCTGGCTCCAGATTGTTCTCTCATGTGCGTCGTGCTGACCTGCCGAAACGTGACCATTTCCATCTGACACGCAGGTTTGTTGCCGCTCGCGGTATCTGCTGCCTGGCACACCATGGCTTCCTCCGCTGCGTGCTTTGTCCATCCGACCAGGAACGTGCCGATTTGTCTCTGACCATCCTAGCAGGCGCAGCAGCCGGTCAACCCCGCAGGCGGGGTCGCTTTACCCGTTTTTGTCTGGCTTGCGCCGTCGCAGAGCGTCTCAACAAAAACGGGTAGCGCCTTAGCCTTCGGCGGCTTCGCCCAGGTGACCCGCTGCTCTGATGCGCCTGCGCTTGTCCGGTCAGAAATCGGCACAGGGTCGATGGATAACACAAGCGCGTCAGCGCGGAGGACATACAATGGGTACCAGCGTAAACATGCAGATTACCGGCTTTGTGGGCAGCGATCCGCAGGTGCGTCAGGTGGGTGAACAGAGCGTCGCGTCGTTCTCGGTGGCAGTCAGCCGCAAGAACCGCGCCGGTGAGAAGCAGACTCTCTGGGTGCGAGTCAATTGTTGGAACCGCCTCTCTGAGGTGGCGCAGCAATACGTGAAGAAGGGCAGCCTGATTCAGGCAACCAGCGAGTGGCTGCGCCTGAGCGCCTGGACGGATCAGAGCGGCACACCGCAACCGAGCCTGGACATCGATGCCAACCGCCTCGTCCTGCTCGACCGCGCGGAAAATGGTGACAACGGCCACAGCGAGGAAACGGCAGACATTCCGTTCTAGGCGAAATCGCCGCCAGCACCGTGAGGGTGATGTGCATCAGCGCATCGCCCTCTGTTCATGTCCACAAAGATGTTGAATGTCACTCACACCGATCACGATGAAAGTTGTAGCCATAGGTTAGGCAGCCTCAATTTCTCAGCGTTTCAAAGATGCACTTCATTGCCATCCAGTCGTGTAGAAGCGATGATTTGTGTTCGGGGATGAAGTGGCGGTTTGCATATGACTGTAGTGGGGTGACATTGTTGTAGTGGTCTAGCGCTGCCTCGCAGCAGCGCCGCTGTCTGTCAGACATGCGCGTAGACACCGCATACCGCCTCGACCCCCTCAGCCCTCAAAATGTGTGTCAGACACGCCTTGTATGACACCTGTGTGCGCGATTTTGGCGGCGTACACAGTGGGGCTGAGGGGGGAGCCAGCTAAAACGCTGGCACGTCAAGCGCCCGTGAGGCTGATGTGCCGCGCTCACGCGCCGCACCGCTGACCGCGCACCGGGGTGCTGGTCAGCGTGTCAGCATGGTGAACCACGCTGACCGGACGCATTCTGTGCGCCCAATGAGCAAAACGCATCATTCGTTAACACTGTCGGACGTTGTGTCAGAAAACCTTGTATCAGGTGGGGCAGCCCGTCTCATCAGACTGCCCCGGTGCGATCAGGCGCTACAACCGGTACTGCACCACCAGCCGCACCGCCTGCGATGAGTTGCCTTCAAAGCTGCTGACGAACTTGCGCGAGGTCGTGCCGAACGTCCCTTGCATCATCAACGCCAGCGCGTTGCCGCTTTGCCAGCCGCTTCGGTTGACTATCTCCTGCACCAGCGGCGTCACATCCTGCAACACCTTCCAGCCCACCGTGTTCCAGTTCTCGTTCGATGAATGCGCCACCACCGCCGTCGTCCGACTGCGCGCCGAGGGCAGGATGCTCCCGCTGAAAGCCAGCGCATTATCGGCAGCGTTGCCCCAGATGTTCATCCCCAGTTGGATCCACTGGTTGCTGCTGCTATAGACCTCCAGCCGCGCCGACACGATCACCGCCCCGCGTGGCAGCGTGATGTTGCTGAAGCGCAGTCCCGTCCAACTGGCCGTGGCCGAGCTGCCTGTCCCGACCCACACGGTGCTGTCGCCTGTCGTCAACACACTGCTCACCTCATTGACATCATCGCCGCCGCTGGTGATGGCGAAGGTGGCGTTGAGCGGGGTGGTGTTGGGCGGGGTGTAGCTGACCACCAACTGCGGCGCGAGGCTGCTGTTGTTATCGAAGGCGTTGGCGAACTTGCGCGAGAACGTCCCGTGTTTGCCCTTCAGCAGCAGCGCCAGCGCATTGCCACTCTGCCAGCCGCCCCGGTTGACCACCGCCTGCACCAGCCCGGTGACATCAGCGAACTCGTACCAG
Organism: Anaerolineae bacterium; assembly: GCA_022843385.1. GTDB lineage: Bacteria > Chloroflexota > Anaerolineae > Aggregatilineales > Phototrophicaceae > CFX2. Next base: position 20,092 of record JALHNT010000007.1, read on the forward strand.
GTGTTGGCCGCCCAGTTGACATCGGTGGCGTGGTTGAGCGGCGTCCCCAGCGGTGTCCGCTGCGAGGGACGGCTGGCGGTGCTGAAAGTGGCGGCGTTGTCGCTGGCCTCGGCGGTGATATCGACAGATCGGAAGAGC
>JALHNT010000007.1:20239-186257 GCA_022843385.1 Anaerolineae bacterium
ACCACGATCCACTGTTGCTGGCTGCTGTAGAGGCAGAGCTTGGCGCTGGTGATGGTCGAGTTCTTCGGGATGGGCAGCGGGTTGAAGCGCAGCCCGCCCCACGAGTTGGTGACCGAGCCGCCCGTCCCGACCCAGATGGTGGCCGAGCTGGTGGTGAGGACGCCATCGACCTCATTGACATCATCCGTCCCGCTGGTCACCCGCGCCGTCGGGTTCGCTCCCCCGCAGGTGGCTGTCGGCGGTGGGGTCGGTGTCGCGGTGGGTGGTGCGGGGGTGGGAGTCGCTGTAGCCGGAGGAGACGAGGTGACGGGTACAATCTGAAATGTGCCAGTCGAAGGTCGAAAAGCGAGTCTGGTATTGTCATGACTCCAGGCCAATGGCAACTTGCTGTTTGTAAAGGTTTCAAGCACCTGTCCCGTACTGGCATCTCGAATTTGAGTCATATTTTGGACCGGTAGATTAATCAACAATCGAGTACCGTCGTTCGACCAGCCTCCTACAACTGCGTTGTCATTATCGACGTAACTGACTTCCGTATTGGTCACCAAATTCCTGATCGTTATGCCCTTTGTGCTTCTTAGTCGCGCTATAGCCAATCGTGTGCCGCTTGGATCAAGCGCTATTGAGCTGAATGAGCTGAATTCATCCACCGGCACGATGGTGGTCGTTTGATTGGTAGAGCGATCCCAGATCATCACGCCAGCAATGTCAGCGAGTACAATCATCTTTTGATTGCCACCGAACCACAGGATTTGGTTGGTTAAGGGCAGATAGGTGATCTTTACGGGAGTTCCCCAGGTGGATGAATTCCAGATGCGGAGTTCGGTATAGCTTTCATTGCTAATCGATGCTGTGATTGTGATAGCCGCTGCGAACTCGTTTCCATCGGGTGACCACGCCATGGATGTTATCTGGATCACCGCGTCCAGAATGGTCACGGTTTGCAGGCTGTTGTTGACCAGATCAACGATGTAAATCTTGTCTGTGGGAATATCCATGCTGTTTTGATTGGCTGCAATCGCCAGTCGATAGGGAAGCGTAGGATGCCAATCAACCTCGGTAATGGAGTCATTCAGGGTTTGTGAGGTGATGACCTGCCTGGTCGCCGCATTCACAATCTCGATCTTCCCGCCCTGATAGCCCAGAGCGATCAGGCTGTCATTCACATTCCAGTCAATGCTTCGCACAAATACCGGCGTAGATTGTCCCTGGGCAAATAGCGATTGTGTCATCACCATCAGGCTGATGACAATCATCAGGACTGTTCTAAACTCGCGCCGTTTAGGATTTACCATGGGCATAAGCCTCCTATGCTTCTTGGGCAGTGAAAGGATATATCCGGACTTTGTTGAAAGATCATCGTGATCCATTGATAACCACTCCCGTCTTTGGCACGCTGTAACACAGGCATACCAACTGAGTGCTGACCCGGAATGTATGTTGCGACAAAACCAACATGAGCATCATAGGCGTCCCAAATCATTTGCGATGTGATGTCATCAATGTCTGTCTTAAATGCCACAAATGATATCCGGCCTCTGGCTGAGTGGAGGTTCATATAATTGTGATTGGGATCGGGGACATCGATTATTGGACTGTTATCATTATCGACATCTGCCAAGATCTGACAACCACCTACACAGGTGACAAAAACACCGGTCTTGTTACCTACAGGCTTGTTCGCATGTTTCATGCTGTATGCAGCCTCAGTCGGATCAGTCTTGAGGTTGTTCATGAAATCGCTCACAGCCAGTTCAATTTGCGGCCAGATGGTGGCACGATAACTCCGCTGCACACGGTCAATAACGCTCTCTTCGTTGGGGTCAGGATCCGTCAAGCCATTGATGCAATCCAGATATTGGAACATCCACTCCAGCACGGGTCGATTTTCATTTGAAGTATAGCTATTGTTGTAAGCTGCCCCATAAGTGTCATATTGGACATTGTCCACAGTCTGGGTAACGCAACTTGGTGCAATTTCCCAAAGCCTATTGCCCACAGAAAATGCAGTAACGAAATTGCCTGAGCCATAGGTATAGGCATTGGCAATACCATAATCGCTTTCCGGTCTGCGTTCGAAATAGAGAATACCATTAAGCATTGTCTGGGCGGCCATGTAACGATGATCTTCGTAACAATGCCGCATTCCCCAATTCGTGAAATTCTCGCCGGCTCCATTATTCCGCACATTACCATTCACGCAGAGCGGACTTGTGTGCAGGAATATTGTTGGTCGCGACGCTCCCCAATGCATATCGTCTACTGCACTGCCTGAGTCAAAAATATCTTCAGACAATTCGTGGAACAACGCCCAGAAAATCATCGCTTTCAGACCGCGATGCTGGTTGGAAAAGTCAATGCTGGTCTGAAGGCCAGATCGCCAGCCTGGGTCGTAAATCAGATAAGTATTACCTGGGGGAAGATCGTATTGCAGGGAATACATCGTGTCATCCTGTGCATCATACACTTCCAATCCCATCAGCACATATCGACCACCGGGCGCATATTTCTGATCCTCACTGTAAATCCCCACCCTATCTCGAATGATGTACCAGGGTTGACCGGGGATGTAACGCAAGGTTGTGGTAGTCGTGGTTGGAGTTGTATTTTGATAGACTTCAAAAATCAGCGTGTTGGTTGCTGAATCTTTTGTCACACCACGGAAACCAGCAGGTATACCATATAAGGGTATTGATTGAATTTCCCAGGGACGGCCGGGCAAGGCAGTTGTCAGATCTGCCCAGGTGACAACTTTCTCAACCGATGAACCAGATTGAAGGATTTTACAGCGATAGATGGCGACATCGTTTGCAAAGGTTGCGCCAGTTGCATGCTGGTAAGTCCCAAAGTAGTAGTACGATTCACCATCAAGTTCCTTAACCCAATCGATGCCGGTGGTTGGTCTCACACCGGTCGCAAGTCCTTGACATGATGTTATGGTTTCAGGAATGACTGTGCTGCTACTTCCAATGGTATCGACTCGGTAAAGTTTGGAAGATATGTATGTTCCCGTCGGAGTTACAGGTTGTATGAGCAGCCATTGCCTGCTTGTATCTGCGTCGGCTGGCGACCATACAATATCACGCGGCAACAAGTACCCATACTGCTGTACATCGCAATAAAATACGGTCAATGTACCATTTTCTTCAAGGTAAGCGATACAGAATCCCTGTTCATACAAGCCGATATAGGGAGAATTAGTTGCTCCAAAAGCAACATAACGACCATCTGGTGACCAGCTCACCGCATCATTTTGTATCGATCCGATATCGTAAATTACCCAGGTGTTGTGATTAAAGCTATAACTGACCAGGGTTCTCGTCCCGTTAACAGTTGAATACAGCTTCAGAGTGTTATAAGTTGGAAACCGTGCCCCTGAGTATCTGACTGTCACACTCAGGTTGAGAGGAGGTTCAAAACGATCAGACGAAATTACAGCGGCAGCAGGTGCGGGGGCGCTGATTTGCTCACCTTGAAGTATTTCTGCTGACGAAATGGTTGGCTCTATAGCAGCCATATTTTCAGCCGGCACCCAGGCGATCACATCATCCAGCACCAGATAGCCCGCGCCGAGGCCAGCGAAGGAGAAGGTGCCAGGGGGCAGCGGCGTCGGGTCTTCGGCCACCATCACCTCCACCCCGTCCACGCTCACGCGCAGCAGCCCGCCGATAGCCGAGAGACGGGCGATGCGCCAGGGCGCTCCCGGTGCCTGCCCGCCACCCAGTCGCGGCGGTGGCAGGACAGCGCTGGCGAGCGGTTGGCCGTTGCGGTTCAGGCTGGCCTGGCCGTCGGCGGTCAGGTAGAGGGTATAGCTCCCGGCGGCGCTCTCACGGGTCGAGAGGCGCACCATCCCGGCGCTGAACTGCACCCGCGCCTGCACCACCACATCCCCCAGCGTGTTGTGGACGAAGGTCAGCGGGTCGTCGGCGGTCGTCAGCAGCGCTCGCCCGCCCTCGCTCGGCGTCAATGACCAGCTCGGCCCCAGTGTCCACAGGTAGAGTGCGCCGCTGTCGAAGGTCTCGGTGAACAACACGCTCAACGGCGCTTCCGGTGGATACTCCCCTCGCCCGGTGGGAGAGGGGCTGGGGGTGAGGGCCGTCGCGGTTGCAGTCTCGAAGGCCGCAACCGTCGCCGTTTCCGTTGGCGTCACGATCAGGCTGGCATCCGGTGTCAGGCTCGGCGTCTCGGTCAGCGCCGGGGTCGCGGTCTCGGCTGGCAGCGGTGTCGGCGGCATCGTTGGCGTCTCCAGCGTCGCGGTCTCGGTGAGCGTCTGGGTCGCCGTTGTGGTTTCAGTGAGTGTAACGGTTGCGGTTTCGGTAAGTGTTGGGGTTTCAGTTGGGGTTTCGGTGAAGGTGGGCAATGGTGTCTCAGTGAAAAACGGGGGGGGGCGTCGAGGGGTCAGGCGGTGTTTCCTGTGCCAACCCCGGCACCAGGGTGAAAATCAATAGCAGGCCGAAGAGCATCGCAAAAGTGATCGAGCGTGATGAACGCAGCATAACTCCCCCTAACAACGTATCATTCATTACGACAGTAGCATAGATATTATCTTCTTACCCTACGATTGCTATACGATTAACAGCGATTTAACGCATCTGATGACACCTGTCATGGCTGTGGGGTGATGGTTGTCAGGGCGCGGGACTGACAACCTGCCATTGTCGCTCTGAACAGCGCTGACACACCTAGATCGTAATAAATCGTAATATTACCTGTTCTTGCCTGTTTATCAGGTCCAATTCGTAATCAACTGAGGGGCGTGTTTACCCTTGGGATGATGCCGACGAGCGGAATCGGACGGACTATCGCGGTAATCTTGCCCTCCTTGTGCCGCGTTATCGGGGATACTGAGAGAGCTACATGATGCATCAGGAGGTATGAGCGTGTCCCCAAAAACGGTGCGTCGCAGCATCAGCATGACCCAGGAGATGCGGGATCGTCTGGCGCTGCTGGTGAGTAAACAACCCCGTGATACCACAGAAGCCGACCTCATCCGCGAAGCCATCCGTCTGTATCTAGACAATCGGGATGACCTCATCGGCAGCCGCAAGCACTTCCAGAAGTCGCTGCAAGATCGGCTGGATCGGCTAGAATCCGCGTTCGCCTTTCACCTGAATGTCCTGGTCTACCTGTTGGCAACGCTGGAACCGGAAGGCAGCCCGGAACGGATCGCCGATGCGATCATCGCTGCCCGGCGCGATGGCGAGACACTGCTGGCACAGATGGACGCTGTTCGCCAGATGAAGGCTCCTAAACGTTGAGCAAAGCCATCATCGTCGTGGATTTTGCCTACAAGGGGACGCAGCGCAAAGGGCATGGCACCGGTCGCAAGGGGTTGAGTTCCACGCTCAAATATCTGCAATATCGGGACAAGGTACAAAACCAGCTTGCCGCCAACCGGGATTATGAGCGCTGGCAGGATCGCGGCATGGGCATTCACTGGCGCGATATTATGAAGAACAGCGATAACCTGCAAAGTAAGCATGTGCTGGCATGGACATGGGTGATTTCGCCTGCGCCTGATCTGATGGCGCTCATCCCACAAGAAGAACGACGCGATCTTGTCTGCGACCTGACCGAGCGCATCGTCGAGGATTACTATCTGGAGCGCGGTTTCGAGGTGCCGGAGTACAGCTATATTCTGCATGACCGCAAGGCGAAGATGGACGACGAGGGCGAGACGATGCAACAGCTTCATACCCACGTCGTCTTACCGGGAACTGCACCGTTGGATGGAGTAGACCGGGCAGCGGTGTACAACAACAAAGAGCGCGGGCATGATGGGTTGTTCCGCGAGATTGCCAGCCGCCACTTCAGCGAAGCACTGGATCGGCTTGTTGGTCCAGAATGGCAGCGGTTGCGTGAAGAACCGGAAATTGAACCGGAACAACCAGCGGCGGATGATTTGGATGCCTGGTTTCCGCGAAGCTGAAGATGAGGGAGTGTTCACTGGCTTCGCCAACGGTAGAAACCCGCGTGGTCTGGTAACAATCACGACTATTCATGTAGTCCCCCGGAGTGATTCAGCCGCTCCTTTAACTGCTTACTTAGCCGCAGGATCACGCGCTGGATGTAGCGGGGTGCTTGGCCGCTGACGAGCATTCCGCTATGTTCGCCTCGGTCAATCGTCTGGACTTCCAACACAAAAAGATGCTCCAGTTCAATCCGTCCGCCGCTCACCAGTGCTTCAGTCCAGACCTCAATCAGCGCTTCCAGCATCACCTGCACCTCGCGGTTCTTCAGCCGTGTGCGCCGCCCGATTTCACGGATCATTTTGTTCTTGGTCAGGGTCATGGCGTCACCTCTATCACAGCACGCTTGCGCTTTTCATGCTTGCTGCGCATCTCGCTCGTGCTAATGGTCTGAACATTGCCATGGGTTTGCTTCTGAGTTTCAGCAGCGACTCGGGCCATCAATGCCGCTATTTCCAGGGTGGATGGTGTCGTTGTAACGGACTCAGATGTATTCGAGTTGGGAAGAGGCGGTACAGGTATAATGACAGGCTGTAAATTGAGCGTAATCCCCCGTTCCAGCATCAGCGGCTGTACATCCTTCGCCGCCTTGAGACGCTGTTTCCAGTCGTCGCGCTCATAGAAGCGGGTCAGGCGGGCATTCAGGACGACCTGGGTGGCAAAGCCCGCCTCAACATAGCGGGCGAAGATGGTGCAGTTGCCAACCTGGGGCGTGACCACCTCATCGACGGTCAGCAGCGGACGCTGGCGCAGATGACTGTTCGGATCGTCCTGATTGGCGTCGGTCGTCGCTGTGCCGCTGGCCTTGCTGTAGAACTCAGCGGTGTCGGCATCACAGCCGCCGTAGATGACCTGCGTCGCCAGACCGGTGAACAGCGCCTGTGTGCCTTCATTGCCATAGATCATATGGAACTGCCCTTTGGTCTGTGCACCGATGAAGATGTGCTAGACGGGGATGTCGCGTCGATTTAGATTCCTGGATGATCTGGATGCGCGTTTGGAGAGCGTCGTATCACTGTCCGATCACACAAAACAGGCGAAAGCCTTCAGCGCCCTGCTCCTTGAACGCAGTGTTCACAGCATCCATCCACGACGCTTGAATGTGCTGATACCCGGCTTTGCGAAGGCAGTACACAGCAGTCGCCCAGGTTTGCGTACAGGCAAGAGGCAGCCAATCGGATCGCCTGCCCCAATCGCCTTCTCCCCAGTCGGTGCGCTGCCAGGCGTTTTCGATCAGTAACAGCTTACCACCCGGTTTGAGCAATCTTTTCCAGAGCGCGAACGTCTCAATTGGATCGGCGAGTTCATGAATGACATAGCGACAGGTGAGCAGGTCGAAAGTTCCATGCTGACTCAGGAGCGTGTCAGTCAAGTCAGACACCTCGATGTCGCCCTGGCGAAATTGGACATCGGGAAGTCTCGCGTGGGCTTCCCCAAGCTGCGCTTCGCTCGCGTCAACGCCGATGATGTCGAAATGCAGAGCGTGGAGCAGTTCTGTAAAGACGCCGCTCCCGCAGCCCAATTCCAACGTCCTGAGTCCAGGTGGCAGACTTCGCAGTCCATCTATCAGTTCTGCACGGTAGGCGCGTGAAAGAGCAGCATCGATGCGAAACCCTGGCTGATGGTCGTATGCCGCCATGCGCGCAGTCTCCCTCCCGAACTTGAGCGTCACTACGTCAGATCAAACACCGCAACGCTGCCGTCGGCGTCGCCAACTGCGAGCGCACTATCGTCCGGCGACCACACGACATGCGAGACTTCGCCCATGCCGCGAAAGCCCGCGAGCGGTGCATCCGGCTGCCCTGGTTTCCACAATAGCACCGCGCCATCCTGCCCGCCCGACGCCAGCAGGTCGCCACGGCGCTGGAACATGAGCGATGCCAGCAAATCCTGATGCGCGTTGAGCATCAGCGGTTTGCTGCCTTCAGGACCCGCGCCGGAAAAATCCCAGACGATGACCGTCTCGCCGCCGCCCGTCGCCAGATAGCGACTCTGGCGATCCCACGCCAGCTCACGGATTTTCGTCGGATAGCCCCACATCATCGACGGCTCCGTCTTGCGCGTGTCCCAGAAAATGATGCTGCTGTCCTGCTGCCCGGCAGCAAGGACACGCCCATTCGGACTCCATGCCAGTTTGAGCGTTGAACCCTGCCACGACAGTCGCTTGATCGGGTCGCCGCCCCCGCTTGCCCAGATGATCGCGCCGCCATAGGCTCCCGCTGCCACCTGATCGACGCCGGGTTTCCACTGGAGGTCGGTCACAGTGCTGGGGTGATCGGTGTATTCGCGCGCCTGCTCACCATGACCATCCCACAAACGCACGATCTTGCCCGCTCCAGTCGCCAGCAGTGTGCCGTCGCGGTTCCATGCCAGACACTCGCCCCACGCTGCGCCGACCGCCAGTGCGTGAAGTCGCGTCCCTGCATCGGCATCCCAGATCGCTGCTTTGCCATCCTGCCCGATGCTGGCGAGCAGATGTGACCCCGGTTGCCATCCGATCTGAGATGTCCCCATCACATGACCGGGCAGCGCCTTGTGGACGCTACCCGCTTTGGCATCGTAAATCGTGATGGTGCCGCTGACTGATGCCGCAGCGATCAGCTTTCCATCGCCTGACCACGCCAGTGCATTCACATAATCGTCGATTTCACCGCGCCAGCGGCCGACCAGCGTTGGCGCGGGGGCTTTACGCGGCTTTTGCATCATCAGACGAGACATGCGCGGAACCCCTCGTTGAGCGCGGCGCGGTCGAGGTTGCGCCCGATGAAGATCAGCGCGTTATGGCGTTTGTCACTGCCCCAGGGGCGGTCGGGCTGCCCGGTGAAGAGCATATGCACGCCCTGGAAGACGAAACGGCGGTCATCGCCTGCGATGCTCAGGACGCCCTTCATGCGGAAGATGTCCGGTCCCTGCGTGCGTAGAACGCCACCCAACCACTGGTTGAAGCGCTGCGGCTCAAGGTCGCCCGCAATGGTGATGCCGACCGACGAGACTTCTTCATCATGCTCATGATCCGGCTTGTATTCGCGTGTGTGCGTCGCTACCAGCGCGCCGTTTGTGCCATGCAGCGCTGCGCTGAATTCGTCGGGGTGATGCTCGGTAAAGAGCGCATAGTTGCCCGGCTCGGTGATCTTGACCTTGTAGCGCGTTTCACCGCTCGCATTCAAGACGAATTGCGACAGATGTTTGCCGACGGTCAGCACATGCCCGTCGTGCAGCTCCAGCATCGTCTCTTCAGAGAAGGTCAGCACCGCGTCATAGAGCGTTTTCTCGACCGCGCTCACGCCCAGGTTGCCCGCTGGCAGCAGCGCCACCTGCATCGCCGGGTCGGGACCTTCACCCATGACGAACGTGTATTCGCCCGGTTCCAGCGCATAGACCCCCGACCACTCAAACGGATACTCCGGCTCCATGAACTTCGGATCGACTTCAAGTGCCCGGTCGAGATTAAATCCACCGACGTTCAGCACACGCTCGATCTCAATGCCCGCGTTTTGCGTGCGGTAGATCTTCGCCATCGGGTTCATGGCATGAATACGGGCTTCGAGTTTCTCCAATGCTTCCGGCGTGACAAGATCGGTCTTGTTGAGCAGGATGACATCGGCAAAGGCGATCTGCTCCTGCGCTTCGTCGCTGTCGTCGATGTGCAGCCAGATGTGATGTGCATCAACCAGCGTCACGATGCCGTCCAGCCGCATCTTGCCTGCCATCTCATCATCCATGTAAAACGTCTGCGCGACCGGACCGGGGTCTGCCATGCCGGTCGTCTCGATCAGGATGTAGTCGAAGCGGTCACGGCGCTTCATCAGATTGCCAAGGATGCGGATCAGATCGCCACGCACCGTACAGCAAATGCAGCCGTTGTTCATCTCGAACACTTCTTCGTCTGCGCCGATCACCAGTTCATGGTCGATGCCAACTTCGCCGAACTCATTCTCGATCACGGCGATGCGCTTGCCATGCTGCTCGGTCAGGATGCGATTGAGCAGCGTCGTTTTGCCGGAACCGAGAAAACCAGTCAATACAGTCACGGGGACACGGGTATCTGTCGGGGTCATCTCATTTTCTCTTTCTCTACAAAATCCGATCTAAACAGGAGAAGTACGGCGGCGCGGCGTACAACACAGGCAATCGAGCGGATGGCGGCGACCGCTCGTCGGCGCGCTGACCATCGGCATCTGTGCATTGCCGATCTGTGAGGGCACGCTCAGGGTGCGCTGGGTAAGCAGGCTGCCGCAATCCGGGCAGTCGGCAGGTGCGTCGGACTCAACGAACGGACGGCGCACGTCGAACGTGCTGTGGCATTCATTACAACGGAAGGCATAGAGCGGCATTCACCACTTCCTCTGCAGGTGTCTCATCGCTAAAAGTGACGTCGGCGTGTGCGCGCATCCGCTCGTTGGGGTAGCGCAGCAGTGGCGGTGGCTCGTGTTCGAGCAGCGCGATCACGCGCGTGGTCCAACGTTCGCCGCAGGCATTCGCCAACGTTCGCTGCATGAGCGGCGGATCAATAAACGGTGATGTGTTGAGCAAGACAACCTCGCTTTCCAGCGTCGGAAGCGTCTTGATCAGCTTGTACGCCAGCTCGCAGCAGATGCAGCCCCCGCTGAAGCGCAGCGTCGGCGTACCCGTCTCGCCGAGCGGCAACCCGCCGTTGTCGAGTACCGTTATGCTGGCGTGGGGCAGTAAATGAGCGACCAGCGCGCGAACGACATCGCCTTTGCGCTGCTCGCTCAAGCCCATGACGACGATCATCTGACGCATCATCGGGCAATCTCGAAGACCGGACGATAGGCGTCATGCCCCTCTCCGTATATGTTGTCCATGAGCGCCGCATACTCGCGTGCATAGGCATGATCGCAATACCAGCGCACCCCCAGATAGTCCGCTGCTTTGACGATGCCCAGGACAGCGTGCTTGATTTCCTCTTCCGTATAATCGGGTCCGACGGGCACCATCAGCCAACGCGCCAGATGTGCGCCTGTCCTCAGGTAATGCGGAGCGCCGCCTGGACGCACCGCCGCGTAATGCAGCGGCTGCACCTCCGGCAGCCAGCGCACAGGCGTGTTTTCCTCTTTCACATAAGCGTAGAAGGTGGCAGGGTCAGCTTCGGGCGGAATCCGGACGAACACACCATGACCCAGCGCGACATCGGAGACCGGCAGCATCGGCATCGCTGTCGACTCTTGCAATGCAGCGTAGACCTCGCACAACTTGTCGCGCTGCGCCTGGGCGATGGATGGCAGACGCGCCGCCTGTGCCGCCGCCCGTCCCAGATTGGGGAGCAGCTTACCGCTCATCAGCGATTGTGCCGCCCGGTGCAGATCAGCGGCATCTTCGCCAAAGATGATCAATGCACCGGACTGTCCCGGATCGCAGTCGAGATGCAGCCCGAAAGCGCTCACACCAGTGTGATGTCCGCCGGGCAGCGGCAACGTATCGCTGTGGTCGTGCCAGCCGCCCGCTTCAGGCATCGCCCCACCTGCGGGTTGCGACCAGGAGATGCATGGACGTTCACCCAGAAGGCGAAGGTCAGCGTCCAGGTCAAGGAAGCGCGGCTGTGCACCATGATGCTTGACTGACTCGGTCAGATCGCGGCTGGCATTGGCGGGTAAACCAACATAGTCCCCCTGCGCGACACCCGCCGCACGCAGCAGCAGTTTGCCGGCATGATAGGGGCTGCGAACGAGCAAGAATCGCTCAGTACCGACGATTTGTGCCCACAGCCCCTCTGCCGCGTCGGGGCTGCCCATCTCGCCAGAAGGGAGTGTCAGCAGATCGCGCAGCGGCGGATGTGCGTTGTACTCAGCATGGCGAATCGGCAAGCCATTTTGCACGCCCAACGGACAAAAGCCGCCCGTCCAACGCGACCGCCAATCGACCTTGAGCATAGGTGTCATCAGAATATTCATCAGCTCTCCTCATGCGGGGTGCTTACGATACGATGGGTCTTCACTTCACGAATAATCAGCGCGATGGCAAAAAAGACGGTGCAGGTAAGCACGATGGCTGCGCCAGACGAGACATCAGCATAATAGGAGAAGTACAAGCCAATCACCCCTGCGCTGACCGCGAACACAGTCGCCAACCCCATCAACCACGACAGGCGCGTCGTCAAGAGGGCAGCGGCGGCGGCGGGCGTGACCAGCAGCGCACTCGTCAGGACAACCCCCACAACCTGAATACCTGTGACAACCGTCAGCGCCAGCAGAAACAGCAGCACATAACGCAGGCGGTCGGCATTAATGCCGATGGCGTGAGCGTGTATCGGGTCATAGGACGTTAGCTCTAATTCCTTATGCAGCAGCGCCAGCAGTCCGAGCGTGATGGCGGACGCGATGACGATCAGCAGCAGGTCTTCGCGCGTCACGCCCAGGATGTTGCCAAACAGAATGTGCGACAGGTCGCGGAAGGAGTTTGTCATGCTGATGAGCAGGATGCCGAGCGCGAACATGGCGGTGAACATCACGCCAATGGCACTGTCTTCACGCACTTCGCCGCGCCGCGAAATCCAGCCGATGCCGAGCGCCGTCAACAGACCTGCCACGACTGCACCACCGAACAAACTCCAGCCATTCAGATACGCCACAACCAGCCCCGGCAGCGCGGTATGCGCCAGCGCATCACCGATGAACGCCATCCGCCGCAGAACGACATAGGCACCGATGACCGCACACAACACACCCACGAGCAGCGCGGCGATGAGCGCAGTCTGCATAAACGGGAAGCGGAACGGCTCGGTGAGCCATTCAATCACCGCATTCATCCCTGCGCTCCATTCAGTGTGGGGAGGGGCAATGATGGCATCGCCCATTCCGGCTGCTTGACCGGACGCCCATGGTCGAGATAGAGCGCGGCGTCAAAGTCATCCGCCAGACGGCTTAGGTCATGCGTGGCAGCGATCACCGTCTTGCCTTCTCGCTTGAGCAGCGACAGCACCTCATGAATGATGGCGCGCGTCGCCGCATCCACCGCGTTGAGCGGCTCGTCAAGCAGCAGAAGATCGGCTTCCTGTGCCAGCGCCCGCGCGATGAGGGCGCGCTGCCGCTGACCACCGGAAAGCTGGCTGATCTGCCTGTTTGCAAGTTCAGACAAACCGAGACGTTCAATGGTAGCGTCTACAATCTGCCAATCGACTTTGGTCGGGCGCTTGAGCCAGCCGAGATGGACATAGCGCCCGGTCATGACCAGCCTGTGCAGCGTCACCGGGAAGCGCCAGTCGATGTCACCGCGCTGAGGCAGGTAAGCAATACGGTGATGACACGCGCCAACGGCGTTGCCATAGATGAGTACGTTTCCCTGCGAGATCGGCAGCAGCCCGGCGATTACCTTGATGAGCGTGCTTTTGCCCGCGCCATTGCTGCCGACCAGCGCCACACGCCTGCCGACTGGCACGCACAAATCGACCCCGACGAGCGCGGGCGTGCGCTTGCCGGGGTAGTGCGCGACGAGACCGCGCACTTCCAACGCAGGCGCGCCCGCCACTGGATCGGCATGGTGGCGGTGTGTGCCGTAGGGGAAACGAGGGTCGGTCATGAAATTGGCACTTTCTCATCGACCAACCAATCCTCGAACGGGTCTTCCAAACGCCGCCAGCGTTTCCAGCCCTGACGCATTTCCTCATCGTTCAGCAGACAGCTTTCTAATGCCTGCCGTACCGATCGCTGATCCATGTCAATCCCGATCATGACCAGTTCTTGCCGACGATCACCATACTCGCCCTCGAAGTTGCTCATGATCTCAGCATTGAGCGTTGGGTCTTCAGGGAATTCGCTCTTGGGTGTACATGCCCACCAATCGCCGCCATAATCGAGCGAGACCACGTCGCCTGCTTGTGACCAGATGCCGACCTGATTGTGTCGTGTCGCCAGCCAGATGAAGCCTTTTGACCGCACAACACAATCCAGCGCATCGCTCTCCAGCACTGCCATCAGGCGCTGCGGGTGGAACGGACGACGCGCACGATAGACAAAGCTGCTCACGCCGTACTCTTCTGTCTCTGGCGTATGCGGTTCGCCAGACAGCCATTCCGAGAACGTGGACGCACGGTCGAAGTCGAAATGCCCTGTATTCAAAACGTCGGAGAGACTGATCCGCCCGTGCTCGGTACGCAGGAGCTTTGCGGTGGGGTTGAGCCTGCGCAGGAGGGCTTCCAGACGCAGCAAGTCATCGGCACCGACCAGATCAATCTTGTTGACGATCAGTACATCAGCGAATTCGATTTGATCGACCAGCAGATCGACAATCGTCCGCTCGTCTGCTGCCGTCGCGCCAATGCCGCGATCTGCCATTGTGTCGAGGGATGTCATCTCGCACAGGATATTGTGCGCGTCCACGACTGTAACCATCGTATCCAGCCGGGTGATGGCGGAAAGCCCGGCGTCGTCCTCATCGACTGGAAACGTGAATGTCTCGGCAACCGGTAGCGGTTCCGAGATGCCGGACGACTCGATCAACAGATAGTCGAAGCGACCTTCGCGCGCCAACCGGGCAACTTCCTTAAGTAGGTCATCGCGCAGGGTGCAGCAGATGCAACCATTCGTCATCTCGACCAGCTTCTCTTCGGTGCGGCTGAGGGCTGCCCCACCTTCACGCACGAGCTGTGCATCAATGTTAACTTCGCTCATGTCGTTGACGATGACGGCGACGCGCAAACCCTCGCGGTTGTGCAGGATGTGATTGAGCAGCGTGGTCTTGCCCGCGCCGAGGAAACCTGAAAGTACTGTGACTGGTAGACGTTTATTCACCATCGTATTCCTGTTAAAATGTGTATGCGGTCTGCTTTGTACAAAGCAGACCGCATCACCTCGTTCACTTACATTGATCCAGTTAACGCTTCGACAATTGTCGTCACGTTGTAGCGCACCATCTCCAGATAGGTCGCACCGGGCGTACCTTCGGCACCCAGCGCGTCAGTGTAGAGCGTCGGCGCGAGGATGACCCCCGCGTTGTCGGCGATCTGCTGCATCAGGTCGGTACCCGCGATATTTTCAGCGAAAATGGCGGGGACACCCGACTCCTGAATCTCAGTAATCAGTTCCGCGACTTCGCCAGCGGAAGGGTCGGCAACTTCTGTCGAAAGCGACCCCAGAGCCGAGTCCACGATGAAGCCGTACTGAGATGCAAAGTAACCAAACGTATCATGATTGGTGAACAGGATGCGCTGTGCTTCCGGGATGGTCGCTACCTGTTCGCGGATGAAAGCATCGAGTGTTTCAAGCTCGGCAATATAAGCAGCAGCGTTTGCCTGGAACATCGCCGCATGGTCGGGATCGAGTGTCATCAACGCATCGCGCACATTTTCGACCATGATGATGGCATTATTGGGATCATGCCAAATGTGCGGGTCGAACTCGCCGTGTTCGTGATCGTGAGCCTCTTCCTCGCTGTGTTCAGCCTCGCCTTCATGCTCGTGTCCGTGTTCGCCCTCGAATTCGAGCGGCACAATGCCCAACGCAGCGACAACCCGCAGTGCTTCCGACCCAGATGCTTGGTAGAGATCGTTGAGCCAGCTCTCGAACATCAATCCATTCTCAAATTGCACATCCGCTTCAAGGAGCGCTTCTGCGTCGGACGGGGTGGGTTCGTAGGTGTGTGCATCGCCATCAGCACCGACCAGCACGGTGACTTCGATATGATCGTCGTCGCCAACGACATTACGCACAAAATCGCCAAGAATGCTGTAGGTGACGACGACATGCAGGTCGTGTTCGTGTTCTTCCTGTGCAGCAGCAGGAACGGCACTGATGACGAGCATTAGCACAATCATGAGCCAAAGTAGACGTGAACGCATAGATAGTGTCCTCTCTTCTGTCAACAACTGTCAGGAAACAAGCTCCTGACAGGCTTTACACATCCCCAGCACCTGAATACGGCTTTGCGAGATAATGAAACCATCCCTTACCAGCATTTGCAGTCCATGTCGATCAGGTTCCAGCCCCTCTAACAATCCCACCCAGCCGCACTTGCTGCATATAAAAAGCGCCTGATGCGCGTCTTGCACTGGAATGAACGAGCTGCATCCGCGTACACCATGCACACGCTCGATCAAACCAAACGACTCCAGCTTCTCAACGGCTCTGTAGACGGAAGCTCGTCCAGTCGCGGGACGGCGCTCACGGACTTTCTCCCACAAATCTTCTGCGCTTAGGGCACAGTTGCTTTCGGAAAGCACTGCAATGATGGTGAGCAGACCGCTTGTCATACGCACCTGATGCGAAGTGAGCATGTCTAGCCATTGGTCAGGTGTTTTCATCCCTATTTCTCAGACTTGAAAATATAAATGAGACTACGTATCATTGATACCGCGTATCAATTAAAGCGTCAAGAGCAGAGTTGTCCGCGCTGGTCAATTGAAAGGCGTGCAATGAGCGATAAACCGAAGTTCCCGATTCCGCTGACCATCCTGACGGGCTTTCTGGGCGCAGGGAAGACGACGCTGCTCAATCACATTCTGCACGGCGAGCATGGCTTGAAGATCGCGGTTCTGGTCAACGACTTCGGCGCAGTCAATATCGACACGCAGCTCGTCGTCGGCATTGAAGGCGAGACCGTCAGTCTCTCCAATGGCTGCATCTGCTGCACGATACGCGATGATTTACTTCTGGCAGTGATCGATCTGCTCAAACGCCCCGAACCGCCCGAATACATCCTGATCGAAACCAGCGGCGTGAGCGACCCGGCGTCGGTCGCAGTGACATTTGCACTGCCGGAGGTTGCACGCGCTGTGCGGATCGACAGCATCGTGACGGTCATCGACGCCGAGCAGTTGCGGACGCTGGATGATGAGTACAGCCAGCTCGCTTTTGCACAGATCGCCGTCGCCGACATCATCATCCTGAACAAAGTTGATGTGACGCCGCCGGACGTTATGACGCAGCTTAAGGACGACATCGGCAAATTTATCCCGATGGCACGTATCTATGAGACCAGTTTCGCCAGCGTGCCGCTCGAACTGCTGCTGGGTGTCGGGCAGTACGACTCGGAGCGCGTGCATCAGCGCACAGCGAAAGATGTCCATGTGCATGGGGTGGGTGAAGCGAGTGACCACGACCACGAGCATCATCACGAGCATGAGGATGACCACGCACATCATGATGATCACCATGACCACGATCATAGTCTGGTCTTCAGCACCTGGAGTTGGTCGAGCGAAGCACCGTTGGCATTGAACAACGTGCGTGACTTCCTGGAGATGCTGCCCAAAACGATCTACCGGGCGAAGGGCTTCCTGTGGATTACGGAGTTCGCCGCCAAACGTGCGGTTGTCCAGGTCGTGGGGCGGCGCGCCAGTCTGCGTCTGGGTGAAGCGTGGGGGGAAGGCGAAACGCGCCGCAATCAACTGGTCTTCATCGCGTCACACGGCGGTATCGATGCGGAAGCGTTGCAGAGTGCGTTGGATGCGTGCGCTGTGCCGGACGAGTCTGGAACCGCCGGGCAAGGGCAAAGTCTGGAGATTGTCCGCCAGTGAAGGAAGATTTCTCGTACGGCTTTATGTATTCTCACCAGAGGGTGAATGTATGCTTGACAACTTTTTTCTGAGATGTTTTGCGAGCCGCAAGCTGACTCGTACAATATGACGGGGTGCTATCCGATCTCGGTCGAGTTGTCCGGTGCGCTGTCCGCGGTCAATTCGTTTAGTCTCCAAGATTACAAAATTCTCAAGTTCAATCCTTCCGCTTCCCTCTACCAGCTCCTCAATCCACACCTCCACGAGCGCCTCGAGCATCGCTTGCACATCACGGTTCTTCAGGCGCGTACGGCGTCCGACTTCGCGTACCATCTTGTTCTTCGTTAGGGTCATGACTTCACCTCCACGCTGCCTGCCCGTCCACCCCGCATCGCGTCTCGGCTGGAGAACTGGACTTTGCCACCAGATTGCTGCGCGGCATCTTCGGCGATACGCGCCATGATTGCCGCAGCCGCCCGATCTAGATTCGGAGTGGGTTCGGCTGATGTTGCCACTTCTATTATTTCGTGCGAATGGCTGCTCAGACTCATCGACAGTCCGCGTTCCAGCAGCAAGGGCTGCGCGGATTGAGCAGCGGACAAACGGCGCTGCCAGTCGATGCGCTCGTAGAAGCGGGTCAGACGCGCATTGAGGACCACCTGTGTCGCAAAGCCTGCTTCGACATAGCGCGCGAAGATGGTGCAGTTGCCCACCTGCGGCGTGATGACCTCATCGACGGTCAGCAGCGGACGTTGGCGCAGATGACTGTTCGGATCATCCTGGTTGGCGTCGGTCGTCGCTGTACCGCTTGCCTTGCTGTAGAACTCAGCCGTGTCCGCATCGCAGCCGCCGTAGATCACCTGCGTCGCCAACCCTGTGAATAACGCCTGTGTGCCCTCTGAACCGTAGATCATATGGAACTGCCCTTTAGTTTGTGCGCCGATGAGGATGTGAAAGGCGTAGATGTCGCGTCGTTTGAACTGACCCCCAGTTTAGTGCAGAGAGAAATTGTCACGGGTGAGCGGCCCGCTCGAACGCCTCGGAGCTGAGGTAGTCGAGAGTACACCACAACCAGAGTTTGACCTTTGGACCAACAGCCCGGCAGGTGTCCGGGCTGTTCGTGTTTCTACCACCAAGAACCTGTTAAGATGAAATTGCTGTGTACATTTGAAGTATGGCGCGAGCATGTGGCCCAGGATTACAGTGCGGACACTGAACTGCTCGTTAGGGACAAGCTTAAACGGTAAAGTTCCTCTCACGGAGAATGCCCGCATGACCGACGAAAAACACACTATCCCGCCAAAAAACGACAAGTTAGCCGAAGGAAACACTGCTGAAGTCTTCGCATGGGGCGAGGGGCGCATCCTCAAGTTATGGCACAGCGGCTATTCGCGCCAGGCAGCTCAACACGAAGCTCTCGTCGGGCGCACTATCTACCAACTTGGGATCCCGTCACCAGAGGTCATTGAGCTTGTCCAACTGGAAGAGCGATATGGGATCGTCTATTCGCATGTTCCAGGCGTAGCGCTCAAGACTTGGTTACTGGCAGTACGCCAGCGTTTGGACACCGCTGCCCGCTGGCTTGGTCGCCTGCACGCACAAATTCATAACCACACTGCAGATAGTACCCTGCCATCGCATCGTCACCGTACTCGTGATCGCATTATGTCGGTCTCAGAGCTTTCGATCCCTGACCGCGAGCGACTCGTGCTAATCCTGGATGCTCTCCCTGACGGAGATCAAGTCTGCCATGGTGACTTTCATCCAGACAACGTATTGATCGAAGGCTCACATGCGATTGTCATAGATTGGTCTGACGCATCAGCGGGACCTCCCGAAGCGGATGTCACTAGAACCCTGCTGTTGGTTGAGGGTGCCGATGTGCCACTGAAGCTCCGTAAAGCATTCAACAAAGTATACATTGAGGAATACCAGCGTCATCGCACGCTCGACACCGCACTCACCACGCGCTGGTATCCGATTCTGGCTGCGGCTCGGCTTGCAGAAAACCTTGAACGACTACCGGGCGAAACACAACGACTTCAAACAATCGTAAACAAGGTACTACTGAATCGCGTCTAGCGCACCGTGGGAGATGAGAAGGATGAGCCACAGGGCCACATCCTTTTGCAGAGCGAAAACCGCAACCCTTAGAAACAAATAGACCGCCAGGAACTGGATAAAGTCCCTTGCGGTCTAACACATTCGCCGCCCTACCGATTAATCCATTCCACGATGTCCGCAATGACTTCGGCATCGACAAATCCCGGCTCACTGTAATCGGTCGGAACCGCCATCCGATCCAGCGAACCCAACGCCATGAAGATGTGGTTCAGCGTCGGATAGGACACGAGCGTGACGTTTTCGCGTTCACCCAGCAGTTCTTGCCACGTCGTAAAGTCTGACATGGTGACCTGATAGTCCCGTTCGCCTTGCAGGATCAGCATCGGCGTTTCGAGCGACTGTGCGGTATCGCCAGGAACATATTCCATCATGCTCGCCCAGTAGGCAGCCTGGTTGGTATCCCCACCAAAGGCGGCGACCGGGTCTGCGCCATTGCGGATAGCGTTCAACACCTCCACCAGCGCATCCAGCCCACCCACATCCGCGTTCGCATCCAGGCTGCGCAGGTAATTGACCTGTGTACTCAAGACCTGATCGAACGAGAATGGTGTCCCCGCCATCAGAACAGCACCTGCCAACGCGGTGTCACGCTCGGCAATGCGCGGAGCAAACATCGCACCCAGGCTATGCCCAATTACGAAGATACGAGTGCTATCGATGCGGTCGTTACCGCGCAGTAATGCGATGGCAGCGAGTGCGTCATTGGTCACTTCATCATCCACCGTAAAACCGGAGATGGGTTCACGATAGACATAGGTGCGCTTGTCATAGCGGAGGACGGCGATACCCTGTGATGCAAGACCCTGGGCAAGATCGCGATAGGGTTTGTTCAGTCCCAGCGTGCCATCGCGGTCGTTCGGTCCTGAGCCGTGAACAATCACCACCGCTGGGAATGTTCCCTCACCTGCGGGTAATGAGAGCGTCGCAGGCAATTCGAATGTTCCACTGGTCAGGACAATCTCCTGCTCGGTGAAGTTTTCCGTATTAACGTAGGCGGCGGTAACCGGCGTTGTCGGAGCCGCATTTGTCAGGGTATGTCCCAGCAATGTCTGGTTGATGATGGCGCTTTCCGCCGCCAACACATCCTGTGCCGCAAAGATCGCGATGACATAGGTGAGATCATTGTCAACACGCCCCAGTACGGCGGCAAGCATTCCATCTGGAAGCATATAGACATTTTGCGTCCATCGGTCACCGCTCGGCAGTGGAATGTCCATGGTCTGAACGGGTTGTGCAGAGAAATCTGGGCTAATTTGACTTAACGCTGCCTGGATGCCCGCCTGCACATCGGCACCTTCGACCACCAGCGCGTACAGGTTCGCGGTCGCCGCTGGATTGATGAAGTGTGCCATCTCCGGTGTGCTTTGATTTGCCCAACCTGCCGGGATGGGGATTTGATAAAGTCCTGCACCATCGGTATACATGTCAGTCTCCTCCTGGGCATGGGTTGTCACGGGCAACGTGAATAACAGCACGATCAACATGAGCATCAGCTTCTTCATGGGGTATCTCTCTTGGCTATGTAGACGATGACCTGATCATAGGGCGGTCCAAGGCACAAGTGAATTCCTCGCAGGTGGAGACTCTGAGAGGCAGCGAGGGTAGACCAAAGTAGAGGGTAAACAGCCATTGCTGTGTCAGTGTTGAAAACAGGTACAATTGACGGACATCCATCTAACAACCATCGCAGAGGACTTATCTCCATGTCCATTCCGAAGACAAAGATCAGGATGCCTCTGCTCCGTTCCGACCGGATTGAACGCGCGCTTCTGGTAGATCGAATTGAACAGGGTATCTCTCAGGGCGCACGACTGACGCTGCTCTCCGCACTTGCCGGGGCGGGCAAAACCACGCTGCTGACCGAATGGGCGAATCAAAAGCAACATCCAGTCGCCTGGGTCTCCCTCGACTCAAACGACAACGATCTAGCTTATGCCTGGCAGCACATCCTGGCTGCTGTCGAAAGTGTGGCTGGTGGACTATCCAAAGACATCCTGCCATTACTGAAGCACGATGGTGGCTCGGTACAGGCAGCCATTCGAGCCTTCCTGAATGGGGTCGACGACCATGAAATACCGTTATTTCTTGTTCTCGACGATTACCATGTCATCACCCACCAGGAGGTGCATGACAGTCTGAACTACATCCTCTCGAATCAACCCCATACGCTGCACATTCTGATCACCACCCGCGCCGACCCGCCGCTGCAACTGGCTCGCTTGCGCGCAAACGGACAACTGAACGAGTTGCGAGGAGCCGATCTACGCTTCGGGGAAAATGAAATCAGTGAGTTGTTTCAAAACGGGCTGACCATCGCTCTAGATGATGCACAAATCCAGACGCTTGCGACCCGCGTTGAAGGCTGGGCAGCCGGGCTGTATCTGGCAGGGGTTTTCATCCGGCAAAGTAATGCGGAAAAGTTCTTTGCTGGCTTGGAGAAGACCGGGCGCTTCGTTTTGGATTACCTCACTGAAGAGGTCTTGGCACAGCAACCTGAACAGGTCTATCAATTCCTCGTCCAAACAGCCATATTGAGTGAATTTGACACCGCACTTTGCGATGAAATTCTCGCGCGTACCGATAGTGCTGAGATCATTGCGCATCTGCTGCGAGCCAATCTATTCATCCAAGATATGGGAGAGGTGTATCGCTACCATCATCTGTTTGCTGATGTGCTGCGTCTGAAGCTCAAGAGTCACTATCCACCTGAGCATATCCAGGCTCTCTACCGACGAGCAGCACTGTGGTTTGAAGCACGCAACGATCCAAGGCAGGCGCTGGAATACGTGCTGAAAATCCCTGACTACGAACTTGCCGCAAGCTGGATCGAGCAGCATGCCCATGACATGACCTATCGTGGTCAGCTCGGAACGATAGACGCATGGCTTAAGTCATTCCCTGAAGCAACGCTCAATGCGCATCCTATGCTAAATTTTCTGAGAGGTATGCAGACGCTGACAAAAGGCAATGCGCCACAGGGTGAAAAGATATTGCGTTTTGCGCTTGAGTACGCAAGTGATCCGGGGCTAGTCTACGAAATTCGCTCTCAACTGCTGCTTGCACTCATTCACCAGGGCGAAGCTGCCTCTGCTCTGCAACTGGCTGATGAACTCTTACAAGAAGACGTCTCTGAACTCGTCATTGATAAGAACAGAAGTCGCAAGGCACTAGCGCTCTTGTATCTTGGCAGATTGACTGAAGCGGTTAAGTTTCTGGAAAGTTGCCCCCCGACTCCCCAGTTCCCAAATAGTCATGTCGTGGAAATTCAGGCTCGCCAACGTCATGCTGACGTACTCATGCACCTGGGCTTGATGAGTCAGGCGCAACAGATTCACCAGCACATTATCGACGAATCCTTGCATGAGGTTCGTATCAATAATCCATTTTTCCTGTCAGCGGAAAGCTATATGAGCATGGCTGCGCTGCTCACGGAACGGGGTCAACTTCAGGACGCAAAAACAATGCTGGAACGTGGCATGTTTTTGGGCGAGCAGGCATATTGGCCTGATGTTGTACATCGCGGCTATGTGGTTGCTGGGCAGGTAGCATTTGCCTCTAACTATTTGGATGAGGCACTCCATATCCTGACTACCCATGAGCCAGAGTTGCGGACAGCGAATAATCCTCGTGTACATCTCTGGTTGCTGGTTCGACTGGTTCAGTACAATCTGAAGGTAGGGGCGGTCGAAACAGCACGTTACTATTACGAGCAAATCGTAAAGCATCGGATGCAAAACCCGCCTGATCTGGAACTTCAGGTAATCACGCGAGCATGGATTGATCTTGCGACCGGTGAGAACAATCGCGCCATTGAAGGTTGTGAATCTATCTTCTACAACGGCGGCGAATACAAATACTACCGTCTGCTCGCAGGGTTGGTACTCGTCAACGCACATCGAATGTCTCATGCAGATGAGAGGGCGAATCAAATACTGCTACAAGTTGTGAATGAGGCAATGACATCGGGTTATGTGCGCCTGTTCCTGGATGAAGGTGAGTCGATCATCACTCAACTCAAATCCCTTCGCAAAACCCTGGCTACAAATGATCCTTGCCTGACCTATATCGATAGACTTCTCGATACTACTGTTGATGCTGCGCCAGTCCAGGACACTATCCTGACCGAACGGGAGCGCGAAATCCTGACGCTGATCGCCCAGGGAGATGCCAATAAGGAAATCGCAGCCAGACTCTTCATCACCGTGCATACGGTCAAGAAACATACCACCTCCATTTATGAGAAGCTGAATGTACTGAGTCGTACACAGGCGATCTTGCGTGCTCAGGAATTGAACCTCCTATGATGGTGAAAGTACGCATACCGCCTTGATTGACTCCTTTTGATAGATGAATCCTATTGTGTCAACCCTGCCCTCCTTCGCGCGCGATCAATGTGCTTTCGGGATATGCCTCGGTCAGCATCAAGCCATCAAAATGTCCGCCATGAAGGGACTGATCGAAGAAAGCCAGCACATAGGCGGTCGTGATCTCCAGTGCATAGTCTGGCTCTATCGTACCCAGCGCGTCATTGAATGATGGGACTAGGCTCGCCAGCAAACCCGCATCGCTGAAATTCATGTGATCGGTGCCAGCAATCGTGACGAAATACGCGGACGTAGACTGTCGGAAGAATTCCTCTGCGCGGCTGGTGATGGCGATCACCTGGTCAAACTCCTCCTGCGAGAGACCCATCCCTGCTAGTTCCGCATCGCTCGCTGTGGTTGCGCCGACAAATTCGCTGGCAATTGTCATCAACCCGCGACCATCAATCGGCACGACATCGCTGAATACAGTGCCATCCAGGTTGACCGCTGCTGTAATCCGCGCATCTTGCAAGAGCGCCTCAATCGCGGCTGCTCCGCCAATCGAATGCCCCAACACGCCAATACGCTCCAGATCAAGCGCACCTTCAAATCGCGTGTCATGGGCATTCAGCATCTCAACTTGGTTCAATACAAAGCGGATATCCGATGCAAGCTTCCCAGCAACCATTCGCCCCTGCCGATCCACAGCCTGCACGATCTCCAATGCGGTCATATCGGGTCGAACATCAAGCGGTTGTGCGCTGGCTTCCGGGAGCGCAGTGACGATGCGACCGTCTGGATACACGACTGCCGCGGCATTGTACGGATGGGCGATTCCGAACACGACGTAGCCGTGACTGGCAAGCGCTTCCGCATAGGTGGTGTAGAGTGCGGGCAACATACCATCCCCATGCGACATGATGACGGTAGGAAAGGAGGCATCGTGTGGAGCAAGAACTGCGTCCAAAGCTGCATTCACCTGAATGCTCGTGAAGCGTTCGGGTGGTAGATTGAGCAACCCTCCATACGCAGACGCCAGGGCGGGTGAAACCCATGTGCTTTCATTAGGCACGTCCGTCAACTCGGTAGGATACCAGACCGTGACGACCAGTTCGCGCTTGTCCGCCGTATCCTGGCTATACATTTCGTCACGTTCGCTATCCAGCCAGACATACTCAACGCGCCCCACTCCAAAGGCACCATTGGGTTTCGGGTAGGTGAAAGGCTCCTGAGCCTCATAGACATTGTCTCGACCGATCACCTTATAGCTGCTGATGGTTGCTTCAATGGTTGGCACTAAACGTTCCGCAGCACTCAATGGCGCGACAGCGATCATCACATGAGTTTGCATACTGACCGCTTGTGACCAGACGACAGTCAAGATGTCGCCGTTGACATAAGTGGACTGGGACCACTCCCCGCTGGGCAGTTGGACGCTGGTCGTCTCGATCAAGTCCCCAACCTCTATACTCAAGCTGCTCAGTGCGTCTTCCACGGATAGTGCAGTCAAGGCGTAGAAGGTTGTTCCAGTCAGCGAATCCGTTGCCTGTGCCAGTCGATCTGTGCTGGTGTTCTCCCAACCCGCTGGCAACTGCACAGCGAATTGATCGTTTTGGTAGATCACATCCTGTGCCATAACGGGCACGGCGAGTAACAATAGTGCTACGAGAATTATCCACTTCTTCATTGCGCTTCGTCCTTATCGTCATCTTGACGTTCGATTGATATGAGCGTAAGGCGCAGGTCGCGGATGCGCGCCAGAACGCCGTGTAGCGCTGCCTGGTCGACAAAGTAGCCTGTGATGAACGTGCCGCTATCGGATTGCTGAATGCTCATACCCTCAAAAGCGGCTTCCAATGTGCCGATTTGCTCCTCGATGTGAATACTGTAGATACCAGGTTGCTCGACCACACTCTTGCTCCTCACGTATGAACCATCCCATCTGTGCGGGAGTTAGCCCCGGCAGGATGGAACAGTGGCAGGAAAAGACTTCCTGCCATTGATGACGCTGATTAGTTCAGCGGCTGTAACAGTAGACTGGGTGATCCCACATTGCCGAACATCAGTCCGTCCTGAGTGATCTGAAGCCCATAGACCATGATGCCTTCGCTGATGAAGCTGCCATCCGCCAGCACATACAGTTTTCCTGCAAAGTTGCCGCGATTGAGCCAGACCTCATTGTCGCGCACCTCAATACTCACATGCTCGCTGTAGTCACCGGCATATGCACCCAGCATCTCGACCGTCGCGGGACCAACAATCATTTGTGACATGCTTGCAAGCTGCTGCTGCATAGCGCTGTTGATCTGCGTAGCAATCTCATCAAATGTCTGGGGGAAATCGTAGACCAGTTCGACCAGACGGTTTGACAGCGCCAGAGAAAACACGTTCGCCTGCGCCTTGTTGGTCATGATGACAATCCCGGTGTTGCTGTCCGGCAGCATTGCCATGTAAGCGGTGAAGCCACCTGCATTCCCAGGCACGCTGATGATTTCCACGCCATTGTAGGCATCGATGAACCATCCCATACCGTATCCACGTGACTCGAAACCCGGCAACTGCATGCCACCAGCGATAGCCACACCGGGAGTCCAGGTCTCGTTCAGATTGGGCTGTGAGATGACCTGTGTGCCATCCGCTACAACCCCGCGATTGACCTGCATGAGCAAGAACTGCGCCATATCCAGCACCGTGCCTGTGAGCATTCCGGCAGGAACCTGAGATGCCTCGTAGACGAACGGCGTCGGCAGTAGTGAGCTACCATCCAGAGCAGTCAGATACCCGGTTGCCAAATTTTCATCCGCAGTACGGGGGGACAGGCTTGCACTTTCCATACCCGCAGGCGTGAAAATGCGCTGCTCCACTAGATCGATATAGGTGTCGAGCAGGTCGGCATCGTCGTTGACCGCTGACGCGGCGATGAAACCGCCGATAGACGCAAGATTGTTGTTGTAGTCGAACATCTCACCGGGCGCGGCATTGAACGGCTCATCTGCTATCGAAGCAATGAGTTCCCCCGCACTCAGTGGCACGCCAAACGTCTCCAGATCATTGTTGGCAATGCCAGAACGAAATCCAATCAAATCTCTCAGTGTCAGCGTGGCTGTCCGATCAGCATCCGCAAGTTGGAAGTCGGGCATGATGTCAATAATCGGCTGGTCCCAGTCAAGAACGCCCTGGTCAACCAGAGTAGCGATCACGCTTGAATTGATCGATTTCGCCAGTGAACCCAACTGGAAGATAGTGTCGCTCGTGACAGGCACGTTGGTTTCAAGGTCGCTGACACCAAACCCCTCCGCCATGATGATTTGACCATTCTGAATCACCGCAACCGCAGCGCCCGGAATGGCGTATGCATTTAGCGTGGTCTCAACATAATCCCGAAATGCTTGTTGTTCTTCCACAGTAAGCGCACTGGCATCAGTGGGGTCATTCTGGGCAGCAACGCTGAGAGCATTCATCAGCACGATGGCAAGGGCAATCAGCAGTTTTCCGTACATGGGTTTCCTCACTTTGATTGGCAAGCTTCCTCAAGGCGGTTAAATGAACGGCAGAACTGCCACCGTGTTGCCTTGACATGAAATCAGTTTAGGGAAAGACTAGGTGGTCGTGAATTCAACAGAGGTGGAAACCTGCTTTGTCGTCATGCGGTAGACTAAGGTGGAATGCGTGACCGTTACAGTCGCGACTTAATCCCTTTGCTCACGCGCACCGAGATCTGACGAAAGCGACGTTCTGGCAGCAGGCGATTTGCCGCGTGCCGAATCGTCTGTACTTCGATCACGAACAACCCTTCTAACTCAATCCGCCCGCTTCCATCGACCAGTTCCTCCGTCCACACCTCGATCAGCGCTTCCAACATCGTCTGCACATCGCGGTTCTTCAGGCGGGTGCGGCGTCCGACTTCGCGTACCATCTTGTTCTTCGTTAGGGTCATGACTTCACCTCCACGCTGCCTGCCCGTCCACCCCGCATCGCGTCTCTGCTAGAGAATTGGACTTTGCCACCAGATTGCTGCGCAGCATCTTCGGCGATCCGAGCCATCACTGCCGCAGCTGCCCGATCTAGATTCGGATTGGGTTCGGCTGATTTTGCCACTTGTGATATTTCGTGAGTAGGACTGCTCAGACTCATCGACAGTCCGCGCTCCAGCAGCAACGGTTGGGCGGCTTGAGCAACGGACAAGCGACGCTGCCAGTCGATGCGCTCGTAGAAGCGGGTCAGACGCGCATTCAGGACAACCTGCGTCGCAAAGCCTGCTTCGACATAGCGGGCGAAGATGGTGCAGTTGCCGACCTGCGGGGTGATGACTTCATCAACGGTTAGCAGTGGGCGTTGGCGCAGGTGGCTGTTCGGATCGTCCTGGTTGGCATCGGTGGTCGCTGTGCCACTCGCCTTGCTGTAGAACTCCGCAGTGTCCGCATCGCAGCCGCCGTAGATGACCTGCGTCGCCAAGCCGGTGAATAGCGCCTGTGTCCCTTCCGCACCATAAATCATATGGAACTGCCCCTTAGTTTGGGCACCTATCAGAATGCTGATTCGCCGCTTGCGGACCAGGTTCACATCGGCCACCAGACTGTTGAGTTTACCGAGCGTCGGGAACTCATCCAGAATCACACCGATGGGAACGGGCAGCGGACCCTGGTTGCGCTCGCCGATGGTGTCCAGATCGAGCATCAGCTTACGCAGCGTCGCGCCTAAGTAAGATGCATAGACCGCTCGCATCCTGCCGGGACAGGTCAGGACAACCACCGTCGGCTGCCCCACCACCAAATCGGCATCGAAGTCGGAGGCGCTGGTGTTGGCGCGCACATCGGTGGAAGCCCAACCTGTTAAAGCTGTCGCCAGCGTCGCCACCACATTTGAGGCGACTTTGCCATCTGACCCCACCGACGCAATGAAACTATTCGCCAGCAGCGCCGCGTCATCTCTTTTAGCTGCCAGCTTGCCCGCCAGCCCTTTGAGGTCGTTCATGGCGTTGTAGATTTCGCCCAGATTCGGAAAGCGAATCAGGCAGGCGGCCAACAGCGCCGCCGCGCTGTCGGTCCAGAAGCGGTTATCGCCGGCGGCAGATGGCACCAGCACGTCGGCGATAGCGCGGGCATCGGACACATTGTCGATGCCTTCCGCCAGGTTGTAGCGCGGGCCAATGGTGCTGGTCGGGTCATGGACGACGACCAGATGGCGAGTGACAGCGGCATACTTCAACACATGCCCGGTGATTTCACCCTGCGGATCGGCCACCACTAGCGAGTGTCCCGCCAGCATCCGGTCGGCGATGGCGGGCAGGATAATGCCCTGCGTCTTGCCCGAACCCGGACCACCCAGCGTGAGGATGCCACGCGCCACATCTTCGCCGCTAAGGGAGAACCTGCCCATGCCCAAATCAAGGCGACGTTTCTCTTCGCCCCAGAATGCGCCGAGCAATGATAACCCTTCGCCATCTTCGCGGCGAAAGCGTTTGTACTCGCGCAGGGTGCAGAAGTGCGACGAACCCAGTGCCCCACGCTTCACCTGTGGATTTCGCAGACGATCCACCCGTTCGCGCAGCCAGCCGCCATTTCGGATGCCGCTGTGCAGACCGATGGTCAGGAAGAAGCAGAGCATAACGAGCATCATACCGAACATAAGCAGCCGCATGGCGTTCACATGAGACGGTGCACCGACGAGCAGTTGGACAAAACTGTTGGTGGACTGCCGCCCGCGCAGCGGCTGCACCGCCATGTCGCCGAGCAGCGTGAGATAGATCGCCGACACGCCCAGCACCACGATCAGATGGACAGACAGCTTCGCGCCGCGCTTCCAACCGGATGTCTCTTGCGGTTCGCTGGTTCGCTGGATGCCCGCCCCCAGCAGGACACTGACCAGGATCGGCGTAGTCAGCGTCAGACAGAGGAGCGGGGTGAGACAGCCGCCCAGCAGCACTCGCCCCTCGGTGAACAACCAGTAGAACATCGGCTAGGCCTCCCGCTCTTCAGATGGATTGGCACAGCATCGCAGCATCATCTGATTACTCAGCACGAGTGCCATCAACTGCACCCCAATCGCATAGAGCGTCCCCCCAAAGCTCATGCCCTGCACCCGTCCGACGGCAGCGCTAGCCAGCAGGGTAATCAGGGCAAAGCCCCTCAGCGCGGACTGTGGTGGGAGCGTGGTCATCGCTCAGAAGTCCAGTTCCGATGCGCTGGATGCAATTTCCGGCCCATCGCCTTCAATGATCTGCTGAGTCGGGTCGGTGTACAGTCCTTCCGCCGCGACGCGAGCATCGCGCTCGGCGTTCGGGTTGTAGGGATGCCAGTCAGCCGGGTCGCGGGTGAGCGTCATTTCGGCATTCTGGTAGGCTTTGAGTTCATCGCCTTCCAGCGTTTTCCACTCAACCGGCAGTCCTTCCAGCCGCGCCACTTCCAGCGCCAGCTCCGGCCCGTCGAGTAAGCCAGGCACCAGAAAACTGTTGAATTCTTTGCTGAATTTGTCGACCGCCTCCGAGGTCTCGAAGTGGGCCATCTCCAGCAGCTTGAATGGCTCATCCGTCGCCATGGTCGGACTGCCCACCGCATCCGGGTTGCGTTCCACAGCGGGATAGACGACCATATGCAGAGCCTGTCCCAGCGGTTCGCCGTTCGGCTCACTCACCGGGATTGGATCCAGCCGCCAGTAGGGATATTCCACTCTCGCCTCTGGTGTCGGGTCTTCGATCTGCTCACCAGCGGTGTTCCAGTACGGGTTGATTTCGCTTTCCAACTGCTGTGCCAGCGTCTCGAAGCGATCCGGTGGTCCCTGGGTGAACAGGCGCGGGTCAGAGCGCTCGGCATCCAACCAACCAGCGCGAATGGCGGCCAGTTCGGCCTGATGCATCATCGCCTCCAATCCCCGTGTATCGTGGGTGGCGATCAGTTCCTGTCGTTCGGATTCAGCTGCCTGCCGCGCCGGATCGTCTTCCGCATCGAAGGTCGTCAGGGTCTGGCTGGCGCTGCCCAGATAACTGCCCGGCGCTTTCCAGTATTTCTCCACTGCCAGCTCAGTCGTCCAGGGATCAACGCCCTGCACCACCACGGCATAGTTCACGCTATCGTGAACCGGCTGGAGCAGTTCAGTTGGCGCTGGCTCGAAGGTGGCCTCAAACCAGGCTGCGCCCGCCAGGGCTGCGTTTGCCTCGCGTTCACGAGCCGCGGCGGCGAAGTTGGGGGAGAAAGTGGCGTTGTCAGCCGGGGCAAGCTCGGCGGTCACCGGCCGATCGGGCTGGGTGTCCATCTCGGTGATCGAGGGGGAAGCATTAATTTCCAGCTGCCGCAGGGTGATGAAGGGATCGGGCGGCCCAGCGGTGAATAGACGGGGATCGTCGCGCTGCGGATCGATGACACCGGCTTCGATAGCGCTCACTTCCACCAGCATCATGGCCCCCTGAACATCCCCTCGTTCCAGCATCCGATGAGCCGTGTCAGCCCATTGGCGGGCGGTCTCCCAGTCCGGTTGTGGGATGAGCAGCCGCTGCTCCTGATCGGCTGCATCACCCCAGGTTTTCACCGCTTCCAGACGCGAGAAGCCGTCGGCGCTGATGGCATCCACCCGGTATTCCGGCTCACGCGCGATCTCGTCCGATCGCTCTTGCTGGCGCTGTGTGGTGAAAGGATCGGGCGGGCCGTGGGTGAACAAGCGGGAATCAGCCCGTTCATCATCGATCAGTCCCTGCATGGCAGCCATCCGTTCGGCTTCGTTCATGGCTGTTTCCAGCCCAGCCGTCTGCTGCAAGGCGGTCAGGCGTTCGGCTTCCGCCGCCAAGTGCGCCAGCGCTGGGCCGCCGCTGTCGCCTTCACGATAATCGAGGACGACAGAGTCGGACTGGCGCGTGCCATCGACTTCTGACCAGGTTTTGTAGGCTTCGAGCGTCAGCCCGTCATCGCCGAAGCGGTTGTAATCAAAGAAGTAGGACAGCGAGTCGCCCGATAGCGTTCGCTGGCGTTCGGTGATGAATGGATCGGGAGGCGCATCGTCCGCCAGGAAGACCCGCCCATCGGGACGGTCAGGATCGAGATAACCGCCGGCCACCGCCATGCGCTCAGCCTGATTCAGGGCAGCTTCCAATCCCTGCGCTTGCAGCGTCGCCTCCAGCGCACGCTCATCCGCCCGCGCTTCCTCCCACTGACCGTATTCGGCGATAGTGAAGCGGTCAAAACGCCGCTCGCCCCCATCCACCCAGGTCTTGACCGCTTCCAGCGAGGGGGCATTGGATGGGCCGATGCCGTAGCCGAAGGCGTATTGCGCCGCCGTGACCTGCGGAGCATCGGTCCCAGGCTGGTCGGGATCGGGCGGCTGGGTCAGATCGAGCGACCCAGGCTCTCCATACCGGGCCAGACCGTCCACCTCAACCCCGCGCTGCACCCAGATCTCCCGTTCTGTCGGGCTAGTTTCCTCGGCGCTTGAAAAGAGGTTCAGTCCGGCGCGTTCGCTGGACTGAGCGTCGGAGGGATCAGTCGCAAAGCGGTACTGACCGTCGTAGAGGACGGGTTCGTGCCGAACGCGTTCAACCACGTCGCCCATGCCAGCCAGCCCAAGCTCAAGCAGCGTCCGCTCCATTTCGCGCTGCTCTGCCAGCGCCGCCTGGCGCTCCTCGAACTCGGCCAGCGTCAGCCGCTGCTCGATCGACTCGCCGAAGCGTCCGTTCAGCGAGCGCACCAGATCCAGGTCGTAGTGCAAGTGTTCCTCATCGCTTCGATCGCGGATGACATCGAAGCTGTAACGGGCACCATCGTCGCCAGTCAGATGAAATGGGGTCTCTTCAGCCATGGGCTGCCTTTCGTTTGAAGCGAATCGGGATCGACTGTGTCGAGCCGCAGGCCATGAAGTGACCGCTGTGAGGCAGCGACGGCTGAGAGGTCAGCGCCGCCCGCAGGGCGCGGCGGACGGCGTTGGGTCGATCCAGCCCATAACGATCGCACAATTCGGTCAGCGCGGCCTGATCGGACGTGGTGAGGCGGATGCTGAAACGACCGGAGGGTTTCTCGTGTGTCTGCCTCACAGCTCCACCTCCCACTCGTCGCGGGTGTAGGCCGCGATTTCGCCGACGCTGCCGGCTTCCAGCGCCAGGCCGCGTTCGGTCTGCCACAATTGGCGCTGATCGGTCGCCAGCGCCATGCCCTCTGCCGCGTCAAAGCAGCGCTCAATCCCGCCTTTCTGCGCCACCTGAATCAGGTACTCGGCGGCGTTATAGGCCTTGTCCCATTCGCCGGGGACACAGGGAGCCAGCTGCGCCTCCAACTCGCCCGTCTCCGGATGGCGACCCAGCGACAGGATGCTGGTGACACAGTGCTCGCGGTCGTCCCTATCGGGTTGGAAGACGCCGATCCAGTAGGCGGTGCCGGTCGCGGCATCCACCAGGGGCGGCGGATCGCGGGTGGGGTCAAAGCCGTCGGCGGCGATGCCAATGGCGTTAAGCGCCTGAAACGCCAAACCGTCGGCCTCGGCGGGCAGATCATTCCTTGGCCGGAATTCACCCACCACGCCGCCTAATTCCAGCGCCGTCTGCGCCAGGGGATCAAGGGCATCTTCCGGCGGTTCGTCCCATCCGGAGCGGCTGTCGCCTTCCCGCTGGCGCAGGTGTTCGTACGCGGCATATTCGGCAGCCGTCGCTCCACGCCAGGATGAGGGTTCAGGCTGGATGGCTGCGGCTTGTTCAGCGGCGAAGGCCGGCACCTGATGCGCTGGCGCAGCCTGGTCAAGCAGCAGCTGCTGCAAATCGTGATAGAAGGCGGTTGCCACCGCAACATCGGCGAATGCCGCTACTTTCAGATAACTCCCACCCAGATCGCCGGTGGCGGCATCGGCATAGACATCGATGGCTCCGATCTCGTAGCGCCCAGCGCTGTCGCTGTCGCGCTCCACTCCGATCAGGCGCGCATCCTGCCAGCTCCAGCGGTCATCGGCTGGTTCGGGCGGCGCAAAGCCTCCCAGTCCATCCTGATCGAGCGGTGGCAGGTCGGAAAGGGGCAGGTGATCGGCTGGCACCCAGCCGTCATCCTCCAGCAGCCAGGGATCAACGGCTGGGAATTCGTCCTCGTCCGGCAGCGCGTGGCTGAACCGGTCATCAGGCGGGAGCGGTGGCAGCCAGTCAGCATCCTCGACGGGCGGTGGTTCGGGCAGGGTGGTTGGGTCGCTCATCCCGTCATCCCTCGGCCGGACGCAGCAGTAACGGTTTGGCTGTCTGCCGCGCCCGATGGTCGCTGGCAGCAGCTTTCAGTTGGGGCTGGAAGTGTTCCCAGAACCCGCGCAGGAGCGCCAGCCGGGTCAACTTCCCCTGCGCGACCGCATCGAGCTGCGCTTCCAGCCGGGCGGTGTAGTCATACGACAGGACATCGGCGAAGTGTGCCATCAGGAAGTCGCACAGCGCCCTGCCGCTCGCGGTGGGGACCAGCCGCCGCTGCCTGATCTTCACATACCCCTTATCCTTGAGGGTTGTCACCATGCTGGCAAAGGTCGAAGGGCGACCGATCCCACGCTGTTCCAGCGCCTGCACCAGCCCCGCTTCGGTGTAGCGGGCCGGAGCGCGGGTCTGGTGGTCTTCCACCTGCAGCGCGACCCGTTGAAGCAGCTGGTTGTCCTGCAACGGCGGCAGTGTTCTCGTCTCGTCATGCCCAGCTTCGTCCTCATCAGCCGGTTCTTGATAGACCTTGAGGAAACCGTCGAACAGCAGCGAATGGCCCTGCGCCCGAAACTCCAGCGGGAACGGCTGCCCCTGTGTTTGGCCGGCAAAGATGATCGCGCCGGTGACGGTGTAGCGGGCCGGTGACATCTGCGAAGCGATGAAGCGCTGCCAGATCAGGCGGTACAGCGCCGCCCCATCGCCATCCACGTGCTGCGGCAGACGCTTCACAGCGGCAGGACGGATGGCTTCGTGTGCCTCCTGCGCGTTCGCCGTCTTGACGGTGTAGGTGGGCGGCTCAGGCGGCCGGTAGTCCGCTCCATGCTCACTGGCGATGAAGTCCCGCGCTGCCTTCTGGGCTTCGGCGGCGATTGACACACTATCCGTCCGCATGTAGGTGATCCAGCCTTGCTCATAAAGCAGCTGCGCCAGCGCCATCGTTCGGTCGGGCGACAGCCCGAGCCCCTTCGAGGCGGCCTGCTGCAGCGATGCGGTGGTGAAGGGCGGCAGCGGCTGACGGACTTTCACGCTCCGTCCGGCTTGGCTGACCCACAGCTGGGCGGTTTGCAGCCGCCCCACCAGTTTGTCCAGCGGTTCGCGCGTCTTGAAGGTGCTGCCCCCGCCTTTGCCGTGATACAGCTTTGCCGTGAATTCAGCGCCATCCGCCGCCAGCCTGAGCGCCAGTATCCAGCAGGTCTCGGGCGTGAAGGTCTCGATCGCGCGTTCGCGCTCGACCACCAGCCGCAGGCAGACGCTCTGCACGCGCCCGGCGGAGCAGCTGCTGTCCAGCGCTTTGGCCGCCAGCGGGGAAGCCAGATAGCCCACCAGTCGATCCACGATCCGGCGCGCCTGCTGGGCTTCAACCCTATTCACATCCAGCTCACGCGGCTGCGCCACCGCCGCCTGTACCGCTTCGACCGTGACCGCCTGGAAGACGACCCGCTTAACCGGTACGGCTGCTGGCAGTCGCGCCAGCTCGAGCACATGCCAGCCGATGGCTTCGCCTTCGCGATCCGGGTCGGTGGCGATATAGACGGCGGCAGCGCCTTTCAACGCCCGCAGCAGCCGCTTCAGGACGCGGCCTTTGCCGGGCAGAACGCGGTAGCTGGGGCGGAAGTCGTCTTCCAGCGCGACCCCCAGTTCAGTATCAGGCAGGTCGCGGACATGCCCCAGACAGGCTTCTACCCGCCAGCCGCTGCCGAGAAAAGCAGCGATCCGGCGCGCCTTGGCCGGCGATTCGACAATCATCAGGTTCATTGATCTTTGTCCTTGGGTTGTATCCTGGCTTCAGGCGAAGCCGTCACATCGCGAAGCGGCGTCAACAGTGCCTCCAGTTCGCGCTCGCGCAGCGCCAGCCAGATCGGCCACTCGCGATAGGCGTGATAGGCTTCCTGTTCCAGGGCGGCGAAGGGACTGTTTTCAGGCTTCATGATTTCCTCCGGTCATCAGGTGGTGCGAAAACGACGCAGCTCGCCTTCGGATGGCCGGCCGTAGAGATGCCACAGCCCTTCATCCTGTATGTCGAGCAGAAAGTGAAAGCGCGGCAGGTTGGCGATGATCGCGCGATGCTGTGGGTTCAGATGCTGAAAGGCAGCATCCTCATGAAACACATGCAGTCCCTGCCGCTGGCTGAAAATGACGCGGATCGGACAATTCTCGAAGATCAGCCGCGCCTTCCCCGTCAGGAACACGCTCATCTGTTGATCGATCATCAGGGCCTTTTTTCGCCGGGTGCGGAAGGTCTTGGCCGCCTCAATGAGGAAATCCAGCAGTGAGGGATGACGCATCAGCCGGTAGACCTCGTCCACCGCGATGATGCGCGGCTGCTCGTCGATCAGGCTGTCGCGGCGGATGGCTGAGAGCACTTGCGTATAGGCCAGCGCCTGCATGATCGGATCACCCTCCAGATCGTGGAAGCTGAAGACCCGCGGTCGGATCCAGTCGCGCCCGCCGCGCGTCAGGTCGATGGTGGTCA
Organism: Anaerolineae bacterium; assembly: GCA_022843385.1. GTDB lineage: Bacteria > Chloroflexota > Anaerolineae > Aggregatilineales > Phototrophicaceae > CFX2. The sequence goes on from JALHNT010000007.1 coordinate 56,697, forward strand.
CGCCGTTGAGGAAGCCAGCCCAGGGACCCGATCCGGTGCACAAACCGGCGATCTCATCGGCCAGATCGCGAGCGATGAGCTGGGTCTGTGGTTTGTCCCCCAATCCGGCCAGCACGGCGCACACTGTCTCGCAAGTCGGCGTGATGTCAGGTGTGACCCGGCTGAGGTCGGCGAATCCGTCGTACAGGATTTCCAGCGCTTCGCCCAGCAGCCCACGCTCCAGATTCTCGCGCTGGCCGCCGGACAGGGAACGCCCCATCACCGTCTCGTAAATGCGGATAGCATGATTCTTTTGTTCGATCAGGGTGGGAAACATGACATCCTGCGGATTGAGGCAGGTGGCTTTGGCGCTCATGACATACCAGGGTAGATCAAAGGCTTCGGCCAGATGTCGCCCATGTCCCATGGGCTCGAGCAGATCGAACGGGATGCCATTCTCGGCATATTCGCGCGTCAGATAACAGTTCAGGCCAAAGGTCTTGCCGTAACCGCTGCTACCCACCCAGATCTCGTGAGTGGCGCGTTTGTCGCGCCATGAATGATGGAAGACCGGATAGAATGCCCCCACGGCTTCCCCGCGCAGCACCCCATCGGTGCTGGCGAGCTTGCGATAGCCGAGCGGGGCCAGCAGCAGCGCCAGTTCATGCGAGGTGACCGGCCAGGTGGTGTCGGGCAGCCCCAGCAGCCGCGTCGGCTGGGTGCCGAACAACCGCAGCGCCCGCGCCAGCAGCTCACCCACCTCCGGCCGCAGACTGAACCAGGCGCGCGTCTCGTTCATGACCGTCGCCACCCGTTCCTTGAGCGTGTTCAGATCGTCAGCCGCCACCGCCACCGTCAATTGCACATGATGGAGCGCATCCCCCTGATTGATCTCCTGCAGCGTGCGACGACAGTCGGCGATGCGCTGTACTGAACGGCTGTCCTCGCCGCTGATCCCGGCCAGATGGGTCTGATAGGCCTGGATGATGCCTTCTACTGCGTTGATCGCGGCATTGCGATCATCAGTTCGCGGGATATCGACCACGATTGCCAGCGGCAGGTTGAGTAGCAGCAGCACCGCCAGTGGGCGAAAGAAGTTCCACGGGGTGGGCAGGAACTCGTAGCTGCTGAGGATCGCCCAGTACGGCCGCCCACCGGGTCGCCCGGCCGGAGCCAGATGCCAGTCGGGGTGATCGCGCAGGTGATAAGCTCCCTCGAACAGCGGCGGCCAATCCCCTGGTGTGACCGCCGTATCGAAAGCGGCCGCCATCGCGCCCGCTTGAGCCCGGCTGTTTTGATCGGTCCACAAGGCCATGCCACAGCGCGAGCGCTGGTAGTGAGCGCTGGACTGAAGCTGCTCATAATGACGGCGGTATTCCATCAGCAGCGCCGCTCGCTGCGGTTCGTCGGTCGTCTGCGCCGCGCGACTGACACGGGCGATCTTGTCGTCCAGATTGGCCGGCGTCTGCCAGCAGATGAAACGCGCCGGGCAGTTGAGCGTCCGCAGCCAGGTGGCGAAGCGATTTTGCAGCGCCTGTACGCCGTCCTCGGTGGCGTGCATCAGGATGTCGAACGGTTCGATCAGGTAGGTTTGGGTCATGGACTTGTCATCCCATATGGATCATCCAGCAGCGCCAGACCATCATCGCGATCGGCATCAGCCGCCTGGCTAAAGGTCACCCACTCGCCGATGTTCCAGGCATTCCCCGCCGCTGCCCCAAAGAGCTGTTGTGCATCGAGCTGCATCAGGTGCAGTGGCAGATCGAATAAGCGCGCCAACTGTGCCGCCAGACCCTCCGGTTGACGCGCGGCTCGCAGCAGCCACCAGCCCCGCAGCCCATAACCCCAGCGCTGCCAGCGCGGCAGCCCTCCCTGGGTGCTGCTCAGGATCAGGCTGACGATCCCGACAACGATCCCAATCGCGATGGCATAAGACGAAGCCGTCAGCCGGATCCCGGTGTAGGTCAACCCGCCGCTAACCGCCGCCAATAGCAGCCGTTTGAACGGGATGCCGGCAAAGCCCTTCTCATCCCGGCGCAGGACATGCGACTTGAAGACCGCGCTCATCGGTCGATCAGGCGAAGGTGACGAGTGTGGTGACGGTGGAGGCGAAGATCACGAACAACAGCCCAATGACCACCTGATTGGCAGCTTTGGGATTCTCCTTTTTCCAGTCAGACAGGAACGGCCAGCTCGAACCCATGTACATTATGCCCAAACCAAGAAAGCCTATGACGGCGGCAATCGGCGCGATGATCTGCGCCACATCGCGCACATCGCCAAACAACTGTTGGATGAAATCGGCAATACTCATGCGGTCTACTCCTGTTGTGGGTCGCAAACGAAGGGAAGCCGGGTCGCGGCGTGCGCCATGACACCAATGGTATGCGTGAGGTCATCCTGGCACGAGAAAACACGCGGCCCAACTTCCATCACCAGCGTAGCAAAGTCGGTCGGGATTTCCGGCGACCGATTCCGGTTTGGTGTGGGAATCTTCCCTGTTTGGCATCAGTTGAAGTCCAGACCCCAGCGCCAATCGCCCAGGCTCAGGCTGCCAAAAGGTTCTCCCCCCCAGCGCCAGCTCAGGCTGATGTCGGCAGCCTGGTCGGGCAGCAAAGCAAACGGAAGCAGATGCAGGGCGGAAATGCGTGGGCCGGCGGGCTGAGGGATATAACCCAGCGCAAGGGTGAAGTCGCTGGCTTGCAGTGGCAAAACGGTTATGCCACCGTTGTAGAGCCAGAGGCGAATGATGACCTCCCCCTCCTGGACAGCCGCTTCCACCACTTCAACCGTCAATCCAGCCAAAGGCAGTGGCGTCGGGCTGGGCAGCATCGTCGCAGTCGGCAGCGGTTCGACTGTTGGCTGTCCGTCGTCTCGCGCCAGTTCCTGATCGGATGGATAATGGGCTGTGACCAGCCAGCGCCAGTCGGTCGGCAATCCGGCCTCATCGGTCTCGCCGATCAGCAGCAGGATCAACCCGGGCGCGATCTGGCGGAAGAGGCTGGTGTCGCTGCGGCGGATCAGCTGCCGGTCGGCGAAGTGGTAGCGCAAGCGCGCCCCGGTGTTCAGCTGGAGTTCGAAGGTTGTGGTCTGATCCATCGCCTGGAAAGCGGCAGCGTTGCCCGGCGACCAGGGGATGCCGATCACCGGACGGACGCTGAGACCGCTGACAAAGGATGCCACCGCCGGATCCGGATCAAAATACCACTGGGCTGCTCGCACCGCCCGCCGCTGCACCACCCACACCAGCGGAGCTGATCCCGCGCTGTCCACGCGCAGGTTGACCGGATAGGCCACCGTTCGCCCAGCATCACCCCCCTGAATGATGGCATCCGGATCATCCAGCGCCAGCGGTGTTGGTGTCAGGGTCAGGCTGCGCGTCGGCGTCAACGCTGTCGTCGGCGAACGCGGCATGGCGTCAACCGCTTCCGGCCGATTGAAGAGCAATAATCCCATCCCCATCAGACCCATCAGCACCAGCCCGACGACCAGCAGCAGCGGATTGCGCCGCCCGCCAGGATGATCATCCGCTTCCGAAAGCGCCAGACGGTCTCCCTGCTGCGCCGCCTGACGCACCCGTGACGGGGTCCGCGCCCAGCGCGATCCCACTGGCACCAGATCGTATTCCTGGTAACGGCGCAGCAGTTCGGCATTGATCTGCCGTTCCAGCGCATCCGAGCCGAGCGCTTCAGCCCGGCGCAGTTCGCGCTCATAGATCTGCTGGTAATGTCGCTGGCGATCGGTCGGCACCAGCTCCCACAACGCCTGTAACGCCTCCAGCGGCTGAGACCGGAGTTGATCCAGCGGGACAAAGGGCACGGGTTCGCTCATGGCAGATTCCCTTCCTCAGGCGGTGGCACGGCCACCCGACCGTAAGCGCTGATCTGAGACGGTAGCAGCGCTGCTGCTTGCTCCAGTCGCCGCACTGCGTCGCGAGCATCATCCCAGGAAAAGCTGTGTTGGTCGCGCATCTGTTCCGTCAATGCTTGACGCGAGGGTTCACTCAACCGTGACTCAGGCGAGTCGCTGATTTCCCAGGCCACCTGTTCGGTCTGTTCCGGCGACAGCTTGAGCTGCTGCGCCTGGCGCGGGAACAAACCCAGCCGCGCCAGATCGGTCTGCACTGGCGGGATGTCTGCCACGGGCTCGACGCCGAGCGCCTGGGCAATACGCTGTCCCGTCTGGAGATGATCGAGCGGCGATGATGGCTCCGGATCGTTCTGCGACAAGCGCAGCACATCTCCCATCACGCTGGCGACCGCCTGACTGCCGCTGATCGTCATCTGACCGACCGCGTACAGGCTGGCGGCGCGACTGAGCGCCTCAGCGCTCGCTTCCAGACGAGCCGCCGCTTGTTCCAGGGCTGAGGCATCGCTAGAACGGTCTGCCTGAAGCGCTGCTGTCCGTTGCGGTTCGATGTCCTCACCGGGCTGATGGGTCGCTTCATCGCGCTCGTCCCGCTGCTGGCGGCTCGCAACCGAGTCAACCCGTGCCAGCGGTGTGAACTGACCCAAACGGCGTGGCTCGACTGGGGTGAAGGCGCTCCCATCGGCGGAGTCTTCGCCCGTGTCACGTTTATGCCGGGCTTGCCTGGGTACCGTCCAGGCAGCCAGCGCCTCGCCCACCGCCGGGATCAGCATCGGGCGAGACGTCACCTGCCCTGGCGCACCGTACCGGGCATGATCGGGATCACGGTCGCTCAGGAGAGCAGCACCCAGCAGCGGGCCAGTCGCCCGTCCGACAAAAGGCACCTGTCCGGCGACCCGTCGGGTGGCTGCGCCCTCGCTGAACTGCTCCGCGGCTTCGCCCAGCGGTGTATCGCGCACACCGGGCAGATAAGCCAGCGCTCGCGCGGCCTGCGTCATGGTCTGTGAGCCACCCAGCAGCAGCCCGGCGGTCTGAGCCGGCGTTGCGCCGTGTTGAAGTGCCAGCGATCCAGCCATTGCGCCGGCACCCAGACCGGCAACCGCTCCCACCGCGCCCATGCCGGCGCTGGCGAGGGTTCCCGCGGCCTGACCGGGCGTGATGAAGCTGCCACCCGCCGCCTGTCCAAAGGCACCGAAGAGCCGGTTGAAGCTGTTCCACACCGCTTTCAGGCTCGATACCAGCACGATCAACATGAAGACCAGACAGATCAGACCGATGCCGAACATGACCATGCCGCTGCCGCTGGTGGTCCCGGCCAGGAACAGCGCCACCACCAGCGCCTGGATCAGGGCGATGATGACGGTCTGGATGACCAGTTCCAGCCATTGTTGCAGAATCGACTGGGCGATGATCTCGGTGCGCTTGAAGAAGGCGAACAGGATGGCGATGGCGAAGGAGATGAAGGTGATGCCCTGCGCCAGGGTGATCAGCGCATACACCAGTTGTTCGATCACACCGAAGAGCAGCAGCGGCCAGGCGGTCAGCAGGCGTCCCTGGGAACCCATCGCCAAACTGATCGAGGCACTGCGTTCAGCCGCCGACATGATCGCAAAATTCATGGGCGAGTTGGCCGCAGCAAAGTACGAACCGGCGAAGTTCCACTCCATCGGCACTGGGCTGAGATAAGACCCGGTCAACGGATGGAAAAAGTGTGGTGGGCAGCCGGGCGAATACCACGGCTGGGCATAGCCCATCACATCCGGACCATCAGCACGCAGATAGGCCAGCGCTACATCCAGGCCATCAATAGTGGCCGCGCCGGTCGCGCCGGGCAGATAGACACCCAGATTGTCGCAGGGCGGCAACATCCCCAGGTCGGTAGTCTGCACTGGACTGAGCGAGGCGAAAGCGCCGCTGTTGCTTTGCAAGCCATTCAGCACACTCAGGTAAAAGGCCTGTCCAACGCCCAGACGAAATTCATTCATCTCGCGATAGAAGGTTGGGCCGATGGTGAAGAACAGGATGCCGGCCAGATACCACAGCATGGCGCTGCGTGCTTCCACAACCCGCCAGCGCACCAGTGCTGACAGCAGATAGGTCAGACCCAGCACCAGCAGGGCGATGACAAAAGTCAGGCTGACCGCGACGCGCAGACTGTCGTTCGTCAGGTCGATCAGCGGGCTGAAAGCTACTTCAATCAGCCAGCGATTGATGAGTTCCAGCGTGTAACCCATCATGATGAAGCCGCGCTGCATGCCCCAGTGGATTGCTGCCAGTTGATACACCAGGTTGTACCACAGGCTGTCGATCTGAATCTGGATGCCGCCCAGGATGTCCATCTCTAGTGGCCCTAACCGACCAGCGCCATCAGGCCGATCACAACGCTCAGAAACAGGATCACGGGCAGCAGGAGCAGCACGATGGAACGGCGCAGCAGAATCGGATCATATCGCATCAGCAAATCCTTTCGATCAGTTGTCGGTTTCAGGGAATCAGCCCCGGTTGATTGCCGGGCGTGAGCAGCAGGGTGAACCGCGTCGGACCGTTGGCGCGCTGCGGCGGCACATCCCAGGTCTTGCCAAAATACGGCACAATCACCCGGATTGCGGTCGTGGTTGTGACGGACAACTGCGCCAGTCCAGCCGCGTCGGTCAGCGTTTGCGCCAGCACCCGATTGCTGCGAATTTCGACCAGTCGCACTGAAATCCCGATCAGACCTTCGGCAGGTTCAACTGCGCGGTTGCCATTCTCGTCGTAAGCGATCACCACCATCACCTGCATCTGATAAGCGGCTGGCGGCGTCGGTGTCGGCCGCAGGCGTGATGGATCGGCCAGTTGCTCAACGACTATGGGCTGTGGACTGGGAGTGGGTGTGATGGTCGAAAGGTACGGCGTCATCACCAATAGGTCTGGGCTGCCGCGAAAGACCTGGATAGCATCGAGGGCGATGACCGTGCCACTGCTGGCAGGGTTTTTGCGCCCAGTGTGGCGGATTTCCAGCACATGAGTGCCGGATCCGACGATGTAGGTTGGTGATGTGGCATAGCGCAGTTCAGACGCATAGGCATCCAGCGCGTCAATCACCTGACCATCAATGGTAATGTCCATCCAGCCCATATTGGTGGCGGCCACATAACGAAGGCTGATCCCCTGCCCCTCAAAGATGAAGCGCGCCACCGCCCCCACGACATCAGTCCGATGGTATTGTCCACGACTGGCCTCGTGTGCCTGCCGTCGTTCCCACAGCGGTGTATAAATAACCGAGGGGAAATCCGATTCGAAACGATACCAGCCCACAAAGGGCGGCGCGGCACGGGTCGCGTCGGGCAGGGGTTCGAACTGGGGTGGTAGTTCGGCTATTAAGGTGACAGCAGACAACTGTCCCGGTGTTGTTGCATCCGATGACTCGGAAGATTGGGCGCTGATGTTCAACACGTGCGTGGACAGCGTGGCGGTATCAGTTGCTGTAGCCGTTGCTGTCTCAGTAAAGGTGGGAGTCGCTGTCCCCGTTGGCGTTACGGTGGCGGTTATGGTTGCCATTGGCGTCCGACTGGGTCGGGCAGAGGCGGTGAGCGACGGCAGCACATGGCGTGTTGGCAGCACGGTATCGTCCCCGCTCCCCCGTCCCATCCACCACAGCCAACCCGTGCCTGCCCCCAGAAGCGGGCAAAACACCAACACCATCAGCCAGAGCGCTGTCCGTCGCATACCGCACCTCCTTGTCTGTCAGGATATGCGGACAATCAAGAGGGCGAGGCGGAATCGGCGGCTTTGGCGCGGTAAGATTCCGAGCTAGACGGTTTCCAGATAGAAGAAGCCTTCAGCAGCAGCGCGGCTGACGAGATGGGCATTGGTATCAGCGGCGAAACGTAGGCGCAGCCGTTCGCAGATGCCGTACACCTGACGGCGCGTCAATCCCAACCGGGCGGCGATCTCGCCTGGAACAAGTCCCTGCGCCAGTCCCTGCAATACGCGCTGTGCCGGGGCATCCAGCGAACGGGTCTGGCGTGGTGCCTGCAGGGCGATCAGATATTCGGCGTTGGCAGTTGGCGACAAAAAGGGGCGATCGCGCAGGACGGTATCCACGGCCAGACTGAGACAGTCCTGCAGATCATCGCTGCGGTACAGATAGCCCTTTGCCCCTTGTTGGAACAAGTCGCGGATCAGCAGGCCATCGACCAGACCGCCGATCACGATGATCCGCAGCTTTGGTTTCAATCTGCGAAGCTGCTGTACTGTGTTGAGGACATCGCCTGGATAAAGCCACTCTCCCAGGAGAAGGACATCTGGATAATGGCTGCAAACCTGCTCCAGCAGTGTGGGAACATCCCGTGCTGTCCCGACCACCTGATAACGATGATCGGATTCCAGTACCGTCTGAGCACCGATTATGCTGAGATCAGCATCGTCAGCAATCATCAAGCGTATCGCCATCCCTCATTTCCCCCCACGAGATCACGGTATGGATGAATGGATTGTGACCTACCTCAATCGTCTAGCAGACCCCGTTTGCGCGCGGTATCGACAAGCTGTTCGTTGGTGCGAACGCCCAGCAGCTGCCGCAAACGGCCATAAATGCGATAAATGCTCCGTACCGACAGGTCGAGGTGGAGCGCAATTTCCTGTGGAATGAAGCCTTCGCCCATCAGTTGCAGCACGGCCAGATCGCTCTGATTGAATTGGTCAGGATTGGATGATTGCCAGTTCGAGCAAAACAGAGTCATCGCTCGGGGCGACAAATAGGTATTGCCATCCCAGACCGACTTGATCCCTGTCACCAGTGTGTCTTCCAGCCGATCCAGCTTGTAAATCAGGCCGCGTGCTCCACTGTCGAACACGCGCCGGACATAACGTGGATTCAGACGATTTGCCAGAATGATGATGCTCAGACCGGGATGATCCCCGCGCAGCCGATCTAATAGCTGGTGAAGATCAACAGCACGCGGCAGCGAATCATCCAGCAGCAGCATATGAGCCCGATTGGCTTCCAGAAACAGCTCGGCTTGGCTCAGATCAGTGTAGGATCCCACAACCTGAAGGGGAAAATCACAACTGCTCAACAGCATTTGGATGCCATGTCGGCTCAAATCCTGTTTGTCAACGATCACGAGTCGAAGAGGCTGCATGATGGGATACCTTTCCTGATGTCTGATCATAGTGTGACAGATGGCGCTCAGCCACCACAAGCATCATGGTCAATTTTGCCGCAGGCATTGTCAGCAATTGACCATGCGGAAGAGCCATCATGGTATAATTGCCAGATTACTGTGTACGATTGTGTGGTACACTTCGCGTTGATTATAGATAAGTTGAAAATAAAAGCAACAGATATGGTAAAGTGAAATGGCGGACCTGCTTGAAGACTTCCTACCGCTTGCCGAACAGGTCAATATCCTGTTCCAGCATGTGCTGCATCCAGAGGGTCGGCCTTATACACTCGATGAAGTCAGTCAGCAATGCCACGTCAGTGTGGCAACCTTGAGCCAGTTACGCACCGGGCGCATCACCAATCCCCAGTTGAGCACTTTGCGGTCGCTCTGTCGTTTTTTTCAGGTGCCGCTGCGCTATTTCGAGACGCGTTCGGTAGAAGCCTGTTATGCCGTGCTGGCCGAAAAACAGCCCGATGACAACACAACAGAATTGAACGAAATCGCGTTTCGCGCGATTCACTTGTCACCAGAAGCCCAACGCGATGTGCTCAAAGTGATTCAGTGGGTTCAGGCAGCCGAGCGGCTGCGCCACAGTGGTATTGATATTCCAGCCCTGCCGGGTCTGGATGACAACAGGGAACCGAGCGGTGACTAGCCGGAGAAGCAATCCGGCCGGTTCGGCAGCCATCACTACCACTCAACAATTACAACTGCTGCTGAACAGCGTCCCCCCGGGTCACGATCGTCCTAGTAATCTCAGCGAAATCGCCCAGACGGTGGGCTTATCCGTGCAGACGCTGGCGAAACTGGTGAGTGGGCAAACGGCTGATCCCCGTCTGGATACGCTGCGCCGCCTGTGTCAGTATTACCGGGTTTCGCTCGATTACTTTTCTGGTCAAACCCTCACCGAATGCCAGGCTTACCTCAATCAGCAGCGTCTGGCTGCTGCATCTTCCGTCATCCACGAAATCGCCAGACAGACCGATTCTCTGTCGCAACGGAGCCAGGGCAATATCCAGCTCATTCTCCGGTGGCTTGAAGCCGATCAATTACCGCATAGCTAAACCGGATTACCCAGCACCAACGGAAACACGATCAGTACCGGTAGGATGCCGACCAGCAAACCCAGAATAACCTGAGTGACGGTGTGGTTCTTGGTAACCACCCGCGCCCACATCGTGATTGCCACCAAGCCCACGATCAATATCTGGAGGGCAGGCGTACCGAGCTCCCCCAGCAACCATAACGCACTGGCGCAGCCAGCGGCTACCGCCGCGTGTGTTGATAGCTTCGTGAGGTAGCGGTTGATCAACCACTGTGCTGGCACCCAGATCGCCAGGGTCAGTAGACAGGCGATGAGGACTACTGGCGCGCGCAACAACACCAGCAGCCCCAAACAAACCAATGTGCTCACCCAACCTGTCAGATACAAAGGATCACGGGTCCGGCGCTGATAGATGAACTGCTGCTGACGACGCAGATAGGCTTCCAGCAGCAGACCGGGGATCAGCAGGAGTCCCAATATCAGCACCGACCACAGGACGATTTCGCTCAGCGACAAGTCTTTCAGGATGACGACTAATGTCGGCAGCCCCAGCAGGTACGGGTGCAGTATCCGTCCGATCCAGTAAGCCAATCGATGACGATTGTCGGGAACAACATCCATCACACCAACTCCGAAAGCGTTGTAATGAGTCGCGAATAAGAATGTGACGACTGAACAATTGCCTGGATTTCATGATACAGCGTTTTGCCCTCGTCGCGGATCCGAATCAGCGGGTAGTGATCCAGGATGAAGATCAACAGACGATAGATCGTCAATTCCAGTTGATCTGGAAGCAGTTCTCGCCGAGAAAGCACAAGTGATGGTCGCTGGAACTCAGCCATCGTCTGAATTTGCTGGGCGAGCCGCCTGATCTGCCACCAGCGATAGAGCCGTGATGGATACTGCAAGGGAACGAGCCAGCGATGAGGCAGAAGAATCACAACAAAGTTCAACAGCCCGATGTAAACCAGGATCACGAAGGGTGCGCCAAATGCCTCAGCATTGGGAACCTTCAGGACGTACAGGATCAGCACGGCGATATTGACAACGGCGACACCAACGTAACAGACACAGGCAATGATTGAGGCGATATGTTTGACCTTCATCGAGCCAACCTGTTCTCGTCGTGCCAGGCGAAAACTGCTGGGGAGAAAGGCGCTAACCAGATAGATGAGCATGACGGCATCCCGCAGCCCTACCGTCAAATGACGAAATCCAGTTCTGGAAAGGATAGTCTCATTGTTGAAGAGCAGGAAGTAAAGGATACCGCCAACCAGCGTCAACGGTCCGAGGTAAGCCAGAAAGTGATAATGCTCTGCCTCGATATCAATGTCGCGGAGCGAGAGATAGTAGAGATGAAACATGCCAATCATGGCTGCTGACTTCACCAGAACCGTTACGGAGTGACCGGCAAATAACTGATCAAACGACTGCTCGACCGCCGCTCCCATGAGGGAAACCGTTGTCAGCGCGAGGAAGAATTGGATCCAGATATAGGTGGATCTCCGGCTGATGAAGCGCCGCCGGATGAGCGCTCGGCACAGCATCCAACCAAAGATCAACCACAGAACACCAACGATCAGACTGTAAACCATTAGTCCTCGCTAACCAACAAAGCCCATGCCGGACGCAAACTGAGAAAACGCGGCGATAGACGATAACTCACCGGTCAATTCCATCATCCGTCGCGCACGCACAATCTCGGTCTGAATGAGAAAGACGAAGAATTCCGATTCCTGCTCCTGCTCATCATCGGTAATCTGGAGCTGGATCTGCCGTGATCGTCCTGTGGCGGCCGTTCCTTGAAGCTGCTTGAGCAGTTCAGGGGGTAGTATCTCTTCCAGGGGTTGGCAGCGATGTTTCAGAACGATGTGAGCCAGTTCATGCAGGATGATGTGAATCTGATGCATCGGGTGGGTGTTCTGGGCATAAAAGATGTAGTCAACCGCCGAAGCAGGAATCCACAATCCAGTCAAACCCGGATGAAAGGGATACCCAACACAGATAATCTGGCGCTGTCGCTGAGTCTGTACCCGCTGCAACAGGCTCTTCAATTCGAACTGCTGAAAGTCATAGTCCAGGTCCTTAATCGCCTGGCGAACGCGGTCGAACTCCATTCAGTTGCTCCTCAATGGCTAACACAGAGCCTCACCAACACAGACCACAACAAGACGAGTCATCGCAGCGGCTCGTGAAGGTAAGTCACAGATACATAGGTTGTCGGTTTTTGCCAATTCCCCTGGCACATTTTGCTCGTGACGCTGTCACAAAACGGTCATCCAGCCCACGCGAATCGGGTTAGCCTAATGCTATCGACTGGATCGCTCAGACTCGTACAATCGCCGTTTTGGGGTCACAGAATTCAGCGGACGGTATTATGGCACAGGTTGCTTTGTAATAGCAGTGCTATTTGTTGCATAAAGGCCATGAAATGCCTGTATTGGACGTGCCGCTTTAGAAAGAGGTGATCGATGACATCTGATTCATTGACAACGGGCAAACCAGAGGAGATGCTCAGACGCATCCTGCGCGTGGCTGAATTGCTGGCACACAGTCTCAATGCAGATGTTCAAACGCAATCGGAGATGGGCGTAGACGATAATCTGGATTCGAATGACGACACGCCGGGAACACAAAAACACAGGACTCCGAATTGGGTGTAAGCTCTGGCAAAGGTATAGATGTAGGATGATATGAGTCGTCGAAACAGCAAGCGCCTGCCGCCGAAACCGGGATGGGCAGTCTATCTGCGGACCAGTGATGAGGAGGCGCAGAACCCGGAAGCATCCCAGGCGCGACAGCGTTATCTCATCCAGAAATCCGTTTTGGATCGCTCGGATTTGCCAGTCCTTGATGAATACATCGACTTGCTGACCGGACGCACACCTCGGCGCACCGGCTACCAGCGAATGCTGGAAGATGCCCGGATGGGACGCTTCTCGCATGTGATTGTCGAGCGTGCTGACCGTTTTGGTCGTAATGATACTGAAGCGTTACGTGCCATTGATGAACTGGATGAGTTTGGCGTAGCGGTACGTTTTGCCAATCAGCCTGATCTTGATCCGATGTCACCCGACGACCGAGTGATTGTCGCGCTTTCGTTTACCCTAGCGCGACGTGAGAGCATGATGACCAGCCTGAGAATCAAAGGAGCTGTTGACGCTAAACGGGACAACGGCGGCTACATTGGACGTGCGCCCGATGGGTATATCAGCGTCGAAGATGAGCAGCCCCATCGCAAGACGTATGCGCGACGCACCCATCATATTGAACCCGACCCCGAACGTGCTCCGATCTGGCGACTGGCGTGGGATTTACTGCTCGAAGATCGTTTGACCCTGGCTGAAATCGCTGAAACGTTACATGCACGTGGGTATCGCTACCGCAGTGGTCGCCCTTTTGTTGAGGTGAAAGCCAATGGCAAACGCAAAGCCAACTACAACTCAATGGCGTACAGCTTCCACAACTGGTCTTATGCGGGTTGGATTGTCAACGAAGAACTGGGCATTCTCCCGAAAACACTGCGTGGCGACTGGGAACCGCTGGTTTCGACTCAGGAATTTGAGCACGGGCTGGAAATCCTGGCGAAGCGGTCTCGCCACAAATACGCCAAGCGCAAAAATGATTATCTGTTAAAGAGGCTCATCTTTCTATCCGCGTCACCGCTCGATCCAACCCAACCGGGTGACAAACTCTATCGGCTGACTGGCTCAACCTCCAACCCAGGTCGCTCAGGCGGTGGCACCGCCCATTACCGATTGGATCACCACCCCATTCATTTTCTTTGTTCTGAGGTTGAAAGCCAGCTTGCTTCCCACCTTCAGCAGGTTCAGGTCGATGATGCGTTAATGCCTCTGATTCGTGATTACTATATCAACGAAGTGGCTGACAAACTCGGACGGCTGCGCCCGGATGAACGAACAGAGATTGAACGCGCATTGAAGCAGATCGACGAAGAGGAAGCCAGAGTCCTGCGGCTCTACGCAGCGACGATGGTCACAGAGGAAAACTGGCGTAACTTGTGGGCAGAATGGCAGGACAAGCGCCATAAACTGCGGGCAAGTCTGGACTTGCTCGACCAGAAATGTGAGAGCTACATCGATGATCTGGATGAGGCGCTCACCATAATTGCGAAATTGGGTATACTGTATGAAACATTATCGCGCAGCGACCAGAAGGAACTGCTGCGAAATGTGGTTGAGAGAGTCATTGTCAATGTCGGGGGCGAGATAGAACGTGTGGAATTGCTGCCGCCCTTTGCTTACCTGCGCGAAGTCTGCGAGAAGGTAAGTGGCGGTGAGGAAACTTCGGAGAACCTCGCGAGAATCGAAACAGGTGACATTGCCGCCACCTGTTCGAGTAAAGTCCTGGAATGTGGGCCCGCCAGGATTCGAACCTGGAACCTCACAGTTATGAGCCGTTAGCTCTGCCGTTGAGCTACGGGCCCGAAGAGCGGGTAAGGGGACTCGAACCCCTGATGAGACCTTGGAAGGGTCGCGTGTTACCACTACACCATACCCGCATGGTATGTATTTTAGCAGAAACCCTGCCAGTCGGGGTGCCCGGATTTGAACCGGGAGTCTCTTGCTCCCAAAGCAAGCGCGATGACCAGGTTTCGCTACACCCCGTTGTTATAGGGCATTCTACCATTGATGATTTCAGGTGTCTATGCGCGGTTGCCGGGTGAATTGCGCCCTCCTGACAAGCGCAGTAAGATAGATATAAAAATAATCAAACTATCAGGATGACCACCATGATCCGGCAGTCCCGTTTCTTCTCCATAATTCTGCTTCTGGCGATGGCACTGCTGCTGGCGCTGCCTTTCATGAGTGTGGCGGCTCAGGCTGGCGCGATTGCGACTGTCAACACCGGACGACTGAATGTCCGTACGGGTCCCAGCACATCTTTCGCCATCATCACCAGCCTGCCCAATCGTACCCAGGTTACACTGGTTGGACGCACATCCAGCAACAATTGGGTTCAGGTGCGCATTCCGGATGGTCGGGTGGGTTGGGTCAATCGCACATTGCTGCGGACAACCGCCGACTATAATTTACTGCCCATCACCTTTACCGGTGATATCATCACGCCGCCCAGCCAGCCCAGCCAGACAGTGCATGTGGTTCAGCCAGGGGAAACGCTTCAGATTATCGCGGCGCGTTACGGTACGACCTGGCAGGCGCTGGCTGCGGCCAACAACCTTGCCAATGCCAATGTCATTTTCGCCGGTCAGCGGTTGGTGATTACACGCGGTGGAACGCCGCCGTCACAGCCACCCCCATCCGGGCAGCGCGTTCACATTGTTGCGGCTGGCGAAGACCTCCGCATTATTGCTGCTCGCTATGGCACGACCTGGCAGGCTATCTCAGCGGCCAACAGCCTGACCAATCCCAACCTGATCTATGTTGGTCAGCGGCTCGTCATTCCCGCTGCGCCACGCTACTACACGGTGCAGACCGGCGATACCCTGGCGCGCATCGCGGCTCGCTTCGGCACCAGCGTACAGGTTCTGGCAGCCGCCAACAACATCGCCAACCCGAACCTGATCCGTCTGGGGCAAACGCTGGTCATTCCCTAACGGCCCTACCCTCTATGGGTATCGATTTTCGCCATAAAGAGGGAATGACTCAGATTAGATGACTGACGATGAACGGCGGGTATTTCGATCACTGACTGAGAGGGATCGTGCATTGACCTGTTAATCAGGTAACGTGTTGGTAAAGGACGTGAGCGCGACCGGTCGATTCCTTCGCATTCACTTAATAATTCGCTGTGTTGGTTTATCTTGTGAAGCCGCCAGACTCAGTCATCATCCTGAACACCTCGATGTATGATAGTCGGCCTGCTGCCGAATAAACAGAATTGGGCTGCCTGATCTCCGCCCTTTGCATGATCCTTCCTGATTCTATCGTGGTTATGATCATAGAAGGTATCGTTTCACAGTTAGAGGCACTATTGAAGGTTGTCTGTCGCCTTAAGGAGAAAGGTTCGTCCATGAAATTCCCCTTTGGAGTAAGATCCGAATTCTGCTTCTGCTGGTAGGCTAGGAGGTGTCTTCATGCCACCGATAGATACGGCGCGGGGTGTAGTGTTTTATGCCGATCATCGTGACCCACTGGCACATCGCCCAATTTCACTGTTGATTCATGGTGCTGGCGGGACTCATCTTGATTGGCCGGCTGAGATTCGTCGAATGCCGGAAGCCAACGTGATTGCTATCGATCTACCTGGTCACGGTCGCAGCCCTGGCGATGGACAGACAACCGTAGGCGCATATGCGGCAGACATAGTCGCCCTGTTGGATGCGCTGGATTTACAGCAGGCTATCGTCGTCGGCCACAGCATGGGCGGGGCCATCGCACAGACAATAGCACTAGAGTATCCTGGTCGGGTGAAAGCACTCGCCCTAATTGGTACGGGAGCTAAACTGAGCGTTCATCCCGATATTCTGGACGGATTACGGACGGAAGTTGCCAAAGCGCTCGATTTCATCGTTGGCGGGTACTTCGGACCGGAAGCCACCGATTCGATGCGGCGTCGTGCCAGACAGATCCTGGCCGATTTCGACCCGCTGGTGCTGGCAAATGATTATGCCGCCTGCAACGCCTTCGACGTGCGTGAAGAATTGGTGCACATTACACAGCCAACGCTAATTATGGCTGGCTCAGATGACCGGCTAACACCCCTCAGCTTCAGTGAGTATATGCAGCAGAACATCTCCAACTCCAGGCTGGAACTGATCGAAGGCAGTGGTCACATGATGATGATTGAACAGCCCGTTGCGACGGCGGATGTACTGCGCCGCTGGTTGCTGTCGCTATGAAGCTCGACTCGCTCTGGCGCATGGCGAGCGCAGCCAGCAGTGTTGCCGAATTGGCTCGCCAGTCGCAGCAATATCAATTTCAAGTCGAGGGAGCGGTCACCTTATACCTGCAAGCGCAGCAATCAGCGGTCCGGCTCAGCCGCCATGATGAGCCGCAGATTACGGTGCAAGTACAGCTTCAGCCGGCTTTCGGCTGGCGTATCGCCACTGATCAGGATGAGAATGGGGTGTATGTTGTCGCCGCCCGCCGTCCCCTAATCGGCAGCCTTGCCAGCGCGTTATTCACTGTTACTCTGCCGCCCGCCACCCACGTTATCCTCAGGTTGTCAGGAGGGCAGGTCACGCTGGAGGGAGTGGACGGCACTGTCGAAATTGCGCCATCGGCGGACGGTTGGACAGTACAACCGAAGTGACAAAACAGTCTGCCATGTAGAAAGACTGAAGCCTTGATGTCCGCTGACACCAGACCTCAGCCCCCTACCAGAGCATCAGCCGAAGCGCTTATTCGACCACACGCGGGCGTTCAACACCTCGCCGATGCTCGACAGATCATCGCCGATGATAAGCAGGTCAAACAACACATTGGGGTATTGCTTCTGGATCACCTCGCGCATGGCATCAGCCACATCCGACGGCGCGATGACGGTAGCCGCCAGACTCATATTGTTGGGGATGTAATTGATGTAATCCCAGATCGTCGCCACGATAGGCCGGTAGGTATTCCAATAGCCCTGCGCTGTCTCGAAGAACCAGCGTGGCTCCAGCCCCGGTGCCAGGATGACGATGTGGAAGCTGGGCTGACCGCGTATCGGTCCCGGCCCGCGTCCAGCCATGGCGAAATCGCCCGGCTCGCCTGAACTGAGGGGCGGCACCGTCTTGCGCAGTTGTGGCACTTCACCCAGCCGTCGCAGCGCCGGCAGATCAGCGTCGTAATACTCATCCTCTTTCCACACGCTGATGCCAAAATGCCAGGCCGGGGCGTTGGTCACGATCCAGTTGAACATGGCAACAGTCGCCTCGGCGTGGGCATCCGGGTCATACCAGGGATAACGTGTATCTTGCTGCAGACGCTCGTTGTTCAGCGGCGTCGGATACACCCCGCCTTCGGTGCCGACCACCGGCACAGTGCCAGAATCAAACCACTGTTGCAGCCGGTAATGGAAGGCGATGCCCATCGCGTTGATGCCATTGGGGTCGCCATAGGGGGAAAGCGCTGTCCCGCCGAACACCGTCCGTCCGGGGTCGGTGGCCTGACAGATCGGGTCGTAGGGATACTCAAAATGCCAGCCGGGTTCCGTTCCGTTGTACTGGCGCTGGTCACGCGGGATGTAGGGCTGACCGGGGACTTCCTGATAAAAATGGTTGAGGGTCGAAGGATGTACCGCCATGTACAGGCCGTTGTTGATGATGGCGCGGAAGCGATCGCGGTGACGATCGCGCACATAGGCCAGCATGGCATCCATCCAGGGTACCGAGCCTTCGTTGACGGTAGCAGCTTCGGCCAGCGCCGGAAAGCCGGGATAACAGCCCATATTGATGGTGAACTCGGCGAAGTTCAGCCAGTTCTCCATGATCGGGCCAACCGCCCCGGCCACATTGCGCGGGCTGATCTCGATGCCGGCTGGCGGCCACTCGAAGGCCAGATTCGGCTCGTTATAGAACTCGAACCACTTCACGCCGACGCTGGCATAAGCCTGCCACAACCGCATCAGTTCGGCATCCACCGGCATCGCACCCGGCGAGTGGCGGTAGATGCGGATGACCGGCGTGATGTTGTTCGCCAGCAGCATCTGGCAATCATCGAGGAACTCATCGCCCGCCGCCGTCAGCTTGTACCAGCCCATCTGCATCCGCAGACATTCACTCAGCGTCGGCCCACGATACACCATCGCGTTGTGCATCCCACGTGGGTTCAGTGACCATTGGTATTCGTTTAACAGCAAGGCTCATGCCTCTCCATCACTGGGGATACGGTCAGCCCATATCCCGACTCACGATTGTTCGCTGCTTATGGCCCCGGCATCGACCACGCCCAGGGACCGACATGCGTCCGCACCACCTCGACCAGCACCTCCCAGCGGTACGGATGCTGGAGGAATCCGCCGATCATCGTCGCTGGATCGCCCAGCAGATAACCGTCGGCGTTGGTCCAGGTGAAGACCAGGAACGACGCGATATACAACCCGGTATACATCAGCAGCCCGGTCAGCGCCAGTCCATGAACCCACCAGAAACGCCGGACATAGGGCGGCCACTTGACCAACGGCTGACCGACCAGGGCGCAAACCAGCAGGGTATAGACCGGAACCAGCTCGCTCATGCGCCGCATTCCGTAGGATTCGCCCGCCCACCAATCCAGCGCCGCGCCGTTGATGAACAGTTGCAGCCCGATCATGGCGAGGCAGGCCACCGCCCAGCGCCGCTGACTGCGCCATAACGGGATCAAGCCCAGCAGGCCGAGCAGCACCACTGGCGAGTGTAACAGGGTTTGCGCCAGCACGTCCAGCGCGTGATTTTGGCTGCCCAGGAATGACCCGGCACCGCGCTGCCCCTCAACCGCATCGAAGGGGACGAGGAACGGGCTGCCGAAATAGGTCTGCCACACCAGCGGCAGGGGCAGCAGCGTCAGCCCAGCCGTCACCGTCATGATGAGCAGGCCGCGCCAACGCCGTTCATAAACCAGCAGCAGCCAACCGGGAGCGATCACCAATGCCAACTGCCAGCGCGACAGCACCGCGATGCCAGCGCTGATGCCCATGATGACCCAGATCAGGGATGCGCGAACATGCGCTCCAGAGGATGGGTGTAGGGGTGGTTCGAGAACCACCCCTACCGACGAACGCCACAGGGTGAATAGAAACACCGCCACCCCGAACGCTCCGCCGCTGTGGGAATTCAGCGGGGTGATGGTGCTGTAGTAGAGGATCGGTGTGCCAACGAAGGTGACATAGACGGCCAGCGCGGCCAGCCAGGGATGCGCCAGATCGCGCCCGACCAACCAGGCGCAAGTCACGCCGACCAGCAGCAGCAGATTGGCCCCGATCATCAGCCATAGGCTGTAGGGCAGCGGGACGCCCTGCATCTGGGCGAAGTATTCCGGGTTCAGGTTCAGCCATCCCTGTTGGGTGAAGGTGTGACCGATGGCGTAGAACGGCGTCTGGAGCAGTGCCACGCCGAAAGGGAAGATGATGACGTAGCGCCCGGTGGTCTCGTTCCACTGAATCTGATAGGTGTTGACAGCCGCCAGCCGTTCAGCCTGATTGCTCAGATCGAGGTCGCCATCGACCGCCAGCGTATCCACCCAACCGAGATAGGCCACACCGTCGCCACGAATCAAGGGACGATCCAGCAGCAACAGCGTCAGCAGGGTGCAGAACAGCAGCGTCAGCAGCGGCGCGTAACGGGTGAGCCAGGCAGGGGATTGGGTCATGTCACCGAGTTGCTGTTAGGGGCCGACGATGACTGGCGGAGACGACCAAACAAGAACGATTCACCACAGAGGCACAGAGGACACAGAGAGCAAGCAGAGTCTTTCACTTTGAACTTAACACTCAGCACTTTCAACTTTCAGAACAGAGTTCCGGCGGACGTGCCGTTGCACGTCCCTCCACCCATCGGGTCATTCGTAGGGACACCCAACGGGGTGTCCGCTTAAACCATTACCCGGATGTTTTCTTAACCTGCTTCAGCCCCCAGCGCGATCAGTCGCCTCGAACAACCAAAAAACCAGGAACTAACAACTAACAACTTTTCTCTCGCTCATCTCACTCCGGGATAGGCAGGGTGAAGCTGAAAGTGCTGCCGACGCCTGGCTCGCCGTAGAAGAAAAGCTGCCCATTCTGCTGCGCCAGCACTTGCTTGTCGATGAACAGGCGCAGCCCAGTGCCGGTATGGGCCCGCACCAGCCGGTGATGGACCCCGCGCCAGAAAGGCCGCGAAACATTCTGGGTATCGTCTTCGGTCAGCCCGATGCCGCTGTCGGCGACGGTGAACAGCACATGCGTCCCCATGTTATCGACCGACAGGCGGATGTTGCCGCGCGGTGGCGTATAGCGAATAGCGTTGTCCAACAGATCGGTCAGGACGATCAGGCTGTGGTAAAAGTCACCACGCGCCAACGGTACGATGTCCGGTGCCTGAATGCTCACTTCATGTTCGTACTCATGAGCGCGATCACGCTGCCGTTCCCAGGCTTCCGACAGCAGATCGGTCGAGAGGAAGTTGACGGGTGTGATGCGGAGCCGTCCTTGCTGGAGCTCGATCATCTCCTGCACAGCGTCCAACACAGCGAAAGCACGGTTGGTGTTCTCCTGCACCGCCTGCAACCATTCATCCTGTTCCTTGGTGATTTGCCCCAGCAGACCTGCCTGCACCAGTTCAGCCCGACTGCGGATAGCGACCAGCGGCGGGCGCAGCGCATCATTGACGCCCCGATACAACTGCTGGGCGGCTTCGGGGAGCTGGGCAGCGCTGAACGGCAGCAGCGGGTTATCAATCGTCGCTTGCAGCGAATTGGGGCGCTCGGCCATCAGCCGGGTGTAAAGCTGCGTGTTCTCTTCGGAAAGCGATTGCAGCAGCTCGACAATCTGGCCCAACCGGGTCGCGGTCGGCGAAGGCGCAGCGGATTGCAGGCGCTTAAGCGTATCGAAAGCCTCATTCATGTCAATCGGGGTGCGGGTAACGGCGTCGCTCATCGCTACTCAACTCATCCCACTCAACGTAACCGTGACGACTGTTCCCTGATCGGGTTGACTTTCGAATTGGATGGTGCCGCCCAACAGATTGAGGATGCCCATGGCGATTGGAACGCCAAGACCGCTGCCTTTATAGTTTAACACCACCTCATGATCGGAACGGAAGTAGGGCGTCCCAATTTTGGTCATATCCTCAGCCGTGATACCGATGCCATTATCCTGAATCTGGATATGGAGCTGGCTGCCTTCGGCCATGCCGATCACCCGCACCACGCCCGGCACCTCCGGGTTGATGTAACGCAGGGCATTCTCGGTCAGTTTGTTGAGAGCTTTCGCCAGCAGTTCGCCATCGGTGTTGAGGATCGGCAAGCCCTGGGGAATCTCGAATTCCAGCGTCCGGTTCAGTTCGGTCGCCAGCGGTTTCATTTGCTTCTCGACCATCATGGCGATGTTCTTGAACATATCCATTTTGACGCTGGCCTTGAGCGTGCCGTTCCAGATTTTGCTGATGTCGCTCACATCGCCCAACAGCGCTTCCATGCGCTTGACGTTGGATTTGATCGTCCCCATGAACTGCTGCTGCATGTCACTGAGTGACCCCATGGCCGGATTGCCTAGCATATCGGAGTAGCCGCGAATGCTCGTCAGCGGCAGGCGCAGATCGTGAAAGCCATGTGAGAGCAGTGCCCCTAATTCCTGGCGGTAGGTATCCAGATCAGGGGCGGCTGCGCTGCTGGCAGCGGCCCGTTGTTCCATGCCAGCATCGAGCGCGATCAGAATTTCTTCCAGTTGGTCAGGAAGTTGGCGCGGAATAATCATCCCTTTACGGGCGTTCTCAAGCAGGTTGTTCAGGAGCGTCCGGCTGTGCATCAGTGCATCGTCGGTCATGCTGGGTGTCCTCTAGGGCTTTATGATCCAGTAACGCTCGGCCAGCGTGCCCTTCCCCGCCTGTTGCAGCGCGGTCAGGATGCGCTGACGCATCTCATCACGGTCACGGAAGAACGAGCTGAGCTGCGAATCGTACAATCCAACGGCGTGTATTTTCGCTTCGGCGTCAGCCTCGCTCACCGACATCACCTCGACATCCAATTCGAGCGGCGGATTGAGAGTCGCGTAATGCTGGAGCGCGGTCTCCACTGCTCCCGGCGTTTCTGTATAAGGATACTCCTCATACAATTTCAGCGCTACCCAGGGGAGATGGCGGTGCAGCTCCAAGGCCCAGTTGCGTACCGCCTGGTGATCGACGTGATTGCCAACGCCTAGTGGAGCATAGATACAGGCGTATTTATCCTGGTGAGGCAGCGTGACCGTTGGCAGCAGCGTCGCCGCCGGGTCATCAGGATGCAGCATATCGAAGACCGAGGGCCAGGTGGTATAAAAAGGAGTGCCATCGCGCCGGGTGCGGTAGATGCAGTCCAGCCAGATAGTCATACGGATGATCTCAACCCCCAGGCTGTGCAGCGCCGCCCGATCTTCCTGAATGCGGGCTTCGACCGGGTTTTCCCCACGCTCCCAACGATCGTGCAGTTCATGGACCACCGGGCTATCCGGCAAGCGCCCGGCCTGGGGAATGCCCCCCATGACGTTGCGCACCACTACCTGCTTGCCGGCTTGCACTAATTGATGAATCGTCGCACCACAACTGAGGGCGGCATCATCGAAATGAGGAGACAAGAATAAATGGATCATCCATACCATCCACTCAGTAAAGAAGACCTGCTCATCAATACGCCCGAAGGGGTTAGTCCGGGTGCATTCTCCGCAATACATCCGGGGTAAATTGGGTATCGTCGGTGTTATTCTGCTGGCAACCGTTACTCGCAGGTTGCCACGCTGAAACTAAACGTGCTGCCCGCCCCCAATTCGCTGGTAATGCGAATGTGGCTGCCCATCTGCTCGACCAGGCTGCGGGTGATGGCAAACCCCAACCCTGTCCCAGGGCGGGAACGGGTGAAATCATCCTCGGAGCGCCAGAACTTGGTGCCGAGTTTGGCGATGGCTTCCGGCGACAGGCCGATGCCGTTGTCGATCACGCTGAATTCCACCCGCTTCTGTTCTCCCAGCCGGGCGCGCATCCGTATCTTGCCGCCGGGCGGGGTATATTTATAGGCGTTGCTCACCAGGTTGGTCAGCACCTGTACCAGCCGGTAGTAATCTACCTGCATATCCGGCAGATCAGGGTCAATTTCCTGGATGTATTCGTGCTGGTAATCCTGCATCTGCGTCATGGTGCCGTCGTAAACTTCCTGCACCACTTTGGCGACCGGCACGCGCGTGTCGTTCATGTAGAAGTGACCACTTTCGATGCGGCTGATGTCCGCCAGATCGGATACCAGGATCGCCATGCGGTTGACGGTATCCTTGACGCGAGTCAGGAAATCCATCTGGCGTTCAGAGATCGTGCCTTGCATCAGGATCAGGTCGGCATACCCCTTGATGCTGGTCATCGGCACTTTTAGGTCATGGGCGACGATGCCCACGAACTCGCTCTTGGCTTTGTCGGCGGCCTGGACAGCGGCATATAGCCGGGCATTCTCCAGCGTGAACGCGGCGCGCGCCACCATGCGCTCGATCAGGTCGATCTGTTCCGGGTTGAACGGCTGTGAACCATGCCGCTTGACGACCACAACGGCGAAGACCTTGTTCTCGCGGCGCATCGGTACGATAACCATCGCATCGCCATCTTCCCAATTGCTGGTGACGATGACAGTCGCCCCCCGATTGACGGCATCCAGCACCGCCGGGTACATGCTGTCCAGATAGGCGGGCTGGGTATCGCCATTGGCCTCGCCATAATGCTGAATGGCACGCACACGGGGCGGATCGCCGTCGACCGTGCCGAAGTGTCCGCTGGTTGCGCCAGAAAGCCGGCAGGCCCATTCCATCGTGGTCTGGACGGCCTTGGCGGTATCCAGTGTCTCATTGAGCAGCAGATCAACCCGCCGAAGCTGCTGCAACTGCTCGATGCGCCCGGCCAGCGCTTCATCGGTGGCACTGAACAGACGGGCATTGTCGATGGCGACAGCAGCCTGTCCAGCAAAGGTATCGAGCGCGGCCAGATCGTCATCGTTGAACAGACCGGCCATCATACGATTATCGACGTAGATCACGCCGATGACCCGCCCACGCGCCCGCAGCGGCGTTGCCATGATGCTGCGCAGCGCCTGTCCGACGATGCTGGCCTGGTTGGCGAAACGCGGGTCTTCGACAGCATTGTTGGTCAGGATCGGTTTGCCATTGTCCAACACATCATTGGCGATGGTGCGACTGAACTTGAAGTTATCGCTGGTGAGCGTCTTCTGGTCGAGGCCGCGCGCCGCTTTTACATCCAGACCACCATCATCGTCGCGCAGCATGAGGAAACCGCGCTCGGCAGCCGTCAGGTGAATGATGGCATCCATAACTTGATCCAGCACTGTTTGCAGTTCCAGCGATGAACCAAGCAGGCGACTGACGCTATAGAGCGCCTGAAAACGCCCTTCCTTTTTGCGCTGTTTGCGTTCTTCTTCGATCCGATCAAACAGACCGAGCATCCCATCCATCTGTTTCGCCAGGAAAGACTGATCGAGCCGCCCGGCCTGAAGCTGGCTGCGAATCAGGTTGAGGTTGTGCCGCATACTGGCGAACTCGGCGTCAGAGACGGGCGTAGGGGCAGACGATACCGGGTTGGTGGTCATATTGCTGTCTTTTGCTGGTAGAAATCACAGTGTGCGGTCAGGGGGCAGCGTTCACAATGCGCCACTCGCGCTGTACATACTTCTCGTCCGTGCCGGATGAGGTTGAGATGAAACGCCAGGTGATCTTCAGACGGCACAATCGCTTCCATAAAGGGATGGGCTTTGTCAGCGCTGATGCCCTCTGGCAGGAAACCGATGCGCTGGCCGACGCGATGCACATGGGTATCCACCGGGAAAGCCGGGCGGTTGAAGCCGAAGCACAGCACGATGGCGGCAGTTTTTGGGCCGACCCCATTCAGGCTGGTCAGCCAGTCTTTGGCTTCCTGAAGCGGCAGGTCACGCAGGAAGTCGATGCTCAGTTCGCCACGTTCCTGAGTGATGCGCCGCAGGACATCCTGGATGCGCGGCCCTTTCTGATTGGCGAGTCCGGCGGGTTTGATGGCCTCGATGACCGCTTCGATGGCGGCATCCCGTACTGCTTCGTAGGTGGGGAAGCGTGCCTTCAGCGCCGCGAAAGCGCGGTCACGGTTAGCATCGGTGGTGCTTTGGCTGAGGATGCAGCTCACCAGCTCATCCATTGGGGAAAGCCACTGCCGCCAATCGGTGCTGCCGTACATCTGGGTGAGTGCGGCTTCGATAGGTTCATACTTGGCCTTGCGGCGTTCAAAGTCGTCGAGGGTCTGTTGCTTCATACCATGATTGTATGTCGGAATCCGATTGGAGCAAGCGGCAGGTGAGAAGATTCATGAAGCGGATTCGGCTCAGATCGTGGCGTGTCGCTATAATTGAATCAGACCGATGAAAGTGAGCGCACGATGGTCATCCGTTCGATCCGAAATCAATACCGGGGCATCAATGCCCACCTGCACAGCTACTGGCAATCACAACCCGGTTGGCCTGAATTTCACACCGGCTACCTGCTCAATCTGCTGTATGCCCTGAAGCCGCTGCTGCTCACACGCGGCTACACCGTTGAACTCGAACCCTCGCTGCAAATCCGGCGGCTGGATGGAGTTGGGGGCAGCGAGTATCCCGAATCGGATCTGACGATTTTTGACCTGAGGCCAGAACGTCGGCCAATGCCACAGCCCTTCCCCGGCCAGACCCACGCTGGTGAGTTGACGCTGCCAATTCGTGAGAGTATCTTTCTCGAACCCCAATCGGAAAAGACCTATCAAGCACTGCGGATCGATGATGCGCGCACCAAACGGGGTGAGCCGCTGGTCTGGATCGAGGTGTTGTCACCTTCCAATAAACCTGGTGGACGCGATGCACGCCAGTATTTCGCCAAGCGCGAGAAGATCGTCGAGACCGGTATCGTGTTCGTCGAAATCGATTATCTGCACGAGTCCGACAGCACCATCCTGCGCCTGGAAAGCCCGACGACGGATAGTCCCCATCCCTATCATGTGCTGATCGTTGATCCGCGCCCGACGCTGAACGACGGGGTGGCGCGGGTCATCGGCTTTGATGTGGACGAGGTTATCCCCACGCCGGAGATCGCGCTCAACGGCGATGATCGGCTGACGCTGCCACTCGATCTCCCTTATCACACCACGCTGCAACACGCTCTGTACGGACTGGAACGGGTGGATTATGCCGTGCTGCCGCTGCGCTTTGAACGCTACCGCGAACACGATCAGGCGCGCATCCTCAACCGAGTGCTGGCGGTGCTGCAAGCCTGGAAAGCCGGACTGGATTTGGAGAGCGGCCCCTTCCCGGCTCTTGAAAGACCCTATGCAGAAGCGATGGAACTATGGCAGCAGATGCAAACAAAAGCACCCTGAGCCACATCGGTCAGGGTGCTGAAGGGATAACCAGATAACTTACCGATTCGACCAGATCATGTCGGCCATTTCGGCCACGACCACTGCGCCGACCAGCGCCACGGCGGCGCTCGGCAGACTGAGGACGGTGCTGAGTTCGGCGTCGCCGATCACGCTCAACAGCCGCAGCAGCGCGCCACCGGCAAACCCGCCGATGATCCCCGCCACCACATCATAGACCATCACGATGGGCGTTTGTTCGCGCCGGAACATGCGCCCCACTGTCAAACCAACGACCGCACCAATCACACCCCAGACGATGAGGTTTATCAGTAGTGTGTTCATGAGTATGCTCCTTCTTCGTTGCTGGCTGCATTTCGACTTACCTTCAGTCTAGCACAGCCTTTTGAGCAAATTGCATGAAGATTGTCATGCAGGTTGCACACATTCATCCGGTTATGATCTGCCCGTCGAAAAAAGTGGCGCGGCTGTGTATAACTGAGTCGATGCCATCTGGAGGAATCGCGCTTGATCCGACGCCGTTTGCCCGATCTCGCCATCATCGCCCTGCTCTTCCTGCTGCCGCTGATCGTATTCTGGCAACAGACGCTCGGCGGGCGCACCCTGATCCCGGCGGAAAACCTGTACCAGTACGAACCCTACGCCACCTACCGCGAACAGGTCAATGCCCCTGCACAGCCCTACAACCCGCTGGTGAGCGATCTGGTGTTGCAGAACTTTCAGTGGAAGAGCTTCATCCGCCAGAGCCTGGCTGAGGGCGAAATCCCGCTGTGGAGTCCGCATCAGTTGGGCGGTGTGCCATTCCTGGCAGCCGGGCAGCAGTCCACCCTGTATCCCTTCAGCCTGATTTATTATGTTCTCCCGCTGCCGCTGGCCTATGGCTGGTTCACCGTCGTTCAATTGTGGCTGGCCGGGGTGTTCATGTACGCCCTGCTGCGCGGACTGGACGTATCCCGTCCGGGTGCAGCGCTGGCGGGGGTGGTCTATCAACTCAGCGGCTTCTTCATCATCAGCGCGGTTTTCCCGATGATGATCGCGGCTGCCGCCTGGATACCCCTGACGCTGCTCATGACCGAGTTCATCATCCGGCAGCGTCCGGCGCTGCGCGGGCAGCCAGCCACAATCCCCTGGGTGGTGATCGGCGGGATTGGGCTGGGCTGCAACATCCTGGCCGGGCATGTCGAGATCACCTACTACCTGCTCATCATCACTGCGTTCTATGCGGCGGCGCGGCTGCTGGGGCTGGCCTGGGTCGCTCCGTTTGCCTCGCTGTCGCTGCGGTTCAAGCATCTGATCGGGCGCGGTCTGTGGCTGGTGGCGATGGTCGGGCTGGGACTGGCGTTGGGGGCAGCGCAGTTCATCCCGCTGTTTGAGTTCGCCAGCCTGAATTACCGCGATGGGCGCAATCCGCTGGCGCAGATTTTGGAATGGGCACACAAGCCGCGCGATGTCATCCAGTATCTCCTGCCCAACTTCTACGGCAACCCGACGCACCACACTTATTTCGACCTGTTCACCATGCAGACCGTGACCGAACTGAGCAATGCGCGCGGCGAGGGCATCCGAGCGATTGACTGGGGCATCAAGAATTACGTCGAAGGGGCGCTCTATGTCGGCATCCTGCCACTGCTGCTGGCGGCCTATGGCCTCATTCATGGCTGGATGCACCGCCGAGATAGTGACAAGAACCTCAGCCCCCAGCCCCCTCTCCGTTCACGGAGAGACGGAGTCGAAGTCAGCGAGGCAGGGGCGATGTCCAGACTCGCGCCGCGTCACCCGCCGCTCATCTTCCTGCTGCTGACCCTGATCGCGCTGACGGTTATGTTCGGGCTGCCGACCTACGCCCTGCTGTATTATCTATTCCCCGGCATCAACCAGCTTCACTCGCCTTTCCGCTGGGTGCTGGCGGTCACGCTGGGTATCGCGGCGCTGTCCGGCTTTGGCCTGGATGCCCTGCTGCGCGGCGGGCGCTCACGGCTGGCGCGGGGGTTTGCCTTCGGTTCATGGGCAGCCGGCGGCCTGATCCTGCTGGGATTGATCGGGGCGTGGCTGGCGTTCCCGACGCTGGAGCCGCTGTTCCAGCGCATTGTCGATCAGATGGCGCTGGCAGCGAATGCCTTCCGCGATGGGCGCATGTTCTTCAGCTACCAGTTCCCCAACCTCCTGATACTGAGCGTCATGCTGATCGGGTCGGGGGTGGTGTTCTGGTTGGGTAGTCGTCGCCGGTCGATAGTCGATAGTCGTCAGAAGGAAGCCGTCAGCCATCAGCCATCAGTTGGTGATGCGGCAGACTACCCTTCAACTCATCCCTCGTCCCTCGTCCCTCGTTACTCGCTACCAAGCACTTTTCACTTAGCACTTTTCACCATCCCCCTGGTGGCGCTCGACCTGATGCTGGCATCGTACAGCTTCAACCCGGTCAGCGATCCGGCGCTGCTGGACTTCCGGCCGCCGGCCATCGAGTGGCTTCAGGCACAGCCGGGGGCGTGGCGTTATATCACGATTGATGAGCCGTCGTTGGGCGAACGCGGCAAAATCCTCAACGCCAATATGACCTGGCGTTACGGGCTGGACGATGCGCGCGGTTACGAGAGCATCATCCCCAAACAATATGTCGAGTTCATGAGCCAGCTCGCGCCCCAGGTGCAGTTGGATTTCAACCGGGTGGCACCGCTGTATCCCGATTACCAGTATCAGGCGATGGGGATGGACTTCCGCCTGACGGATGCGCTGACATCGCCGCTGCTCGGTCTGCTGAATGTGCGCTATGTCGTCAGCTCGAAGCAGTTCACCCTGCCCGATGCGCTGATTATCAGCCCCGAACCGCGCCGCCTCCTGCCCCTATGGAAGCTGGCGTATGAGGACGAGGCCGTTCGCATCTGGGAGCAGAACCCCTGGCCGCGCGCCTATGTCGCCCAGCCGTTTGATGACCAGCCCCCCGGCCTGGAGTTGAACTGGGGCGTCGGTTTTGAGGTGGCAATCGATAGCGATAGCGGGCGCGAGAAGATCCTCCACGCCAACATCAGCGCTGTCCCGTCATGGCTGGTGGTCAGCGAGACGCATCTGCCCGGCTGGCGCGCCTTCGTCCGGCCACGCGGGGGAGATGATAGCCTGGAGAAGCCGCTGGAGACCCAGATGGTGCTGAGTAATTTCATCGGCATCAACGTATCGCGCCCGTTGGTGCAGCCTTTGTATACCGGGATGACGCTGCCGGAAGCGCAGCAGATCGCGCTCGATAACGGGCAGATCACGGTGCGGTTGGTCTACAGTCCGGCCAGCTTTCAGATCGGCCTGTTCGCCTCGTTCATCGGCGGCATCCTGCTGATTTTTCTGATGGGCATCTATCTCTGGCGCCTGTTCATCGGTGCCGGCGATGGGAGCGGGGTGCAGGTGGTGGCGCGCAACAGCCTGGCCCCGATCATCCTCAACCTGTTCAATCGCGGCATCGACTTCGGCTTCGCCTTCATCATGCTGCGTATCCTGGGACCGGAAGGCAACGGCATCTATGCCTATGCCGGCTTCATCTTCATGTGGTTCGACATCTTCACCAACTTCGGCCTGAACCTATTCCTGATCCGCGAGGTAGCGCGTGACCGGGGCAGCGCCCGCCGCATCCTGCTCAATACCAGCGCACTGCGTCTGCTGTTGATCGGCGTCGGCGTCCTGCTGCTGATCGGCTTCCTGTTCGTTCGTCAGAATGCGGGCGGCTCGATCCTGACGGCGGAGGGCATCCTCGCCATCGGGCTGCTGTATGTCGGGCTGCTGCCCAACAGCCTCAGCACCGGCCTCTCGGCGCTGTTTCAGGCGTTCCAGAAAGCCGAAGTCCCGGCGGCCATCGCCACGCTGGCGACTATCTCCAAGGTATCGCTGGGCATCCTGGCGCTGCTGCTGGGGTACGGCGTGATCGGTCTGGCCGCGGCCAGCATCGTCACCAATCTGCTGACGCTGGCGGTCATGGCCTGGGCGGCACGCCCCCTGCTGGTCGAGTCGTCCTCGGCAGGACAACGGGTTGAGCCAGCGCTGATGCGACAGATGGCAGGCGAGGGCTGGCCGTTGATGCTCAATCACTTCCTGGCGACCATCTTCTTTCAGATCGATGTCGTCATCATCCAGTATTTTCACGGCGACCGCATGGTGGGCTTATACAATGTAGCCTACAAGTGGCTGAACGCCCTGAACGTTATCCCGGCTTTTCTCACGATGGCGCTGCTGCCTTCGATGTCGCGGCAGGCGCATGAAGACCGGGCGGCGCTCAAACGCAATTACCAGATGGCGATCAAGCTGCTATTCAGCACAGCGCTGCCCATCGCTGTCATCTTCACGTTCATCGCCTACTTCCTGACCGAGGCGCTGGGCGGGCGCGAGTTCATCCCAGATGGGGCGATTGCCACCCAGTTGATGATCTGGAGCATCCCGATTGGCTGGATGAACAGCCTGACGCAGTATGTCCTGATCGCGTTGGATATGCAGCGCCGCATCACCACTGCTTTCGTCGTGGCAGTGTCGTTCAACATCATCAGCAACTGGCTGCTCATCCCGCGCTATGGTTATCAGGCGGCTGCCCTGACGACCATCGCTTCGGAGTTGATGCTGCTCATCCCGTTCGCGCTGCTGCTGCGCGGTGCGCTGGGGCCGCTCAACTGGTTCAATCTGCTGTGGAAACCGCTGGCTGCCGGGGCCGTCATGTTCATAACGCTGGGACTGCTCTATCCAGCGCAACCGCTGCTGGCGCTGCTGCTGGCGGTGACGCTGTATGGCGGGCTGCTGCTGGGGCTGCGCGTGCTGGATACCGATGAGATGGCGCGGCTGTTACCGCTGCTGCCGGGGCGGGTGCGCCAGATGAGTCTGGTGCGGCGCTACACTGCATCCGTCGGATAAGACCTACCGTCTGCTCATCATCTCCAGGGCGCGTTCCATGTGTTTGACGCAGGCTGTGCGCGCCAGCAAACCAGGAGCGTTGTTGCGCAGTGCACTGAGCATCACTTGAAGATAAGGAGGGGCGGAGACGGCCACCACGATTCCCAGATTCAGCGGCATAAAGCGTTCAATGCGACCCAGGGCAGTGACAATGCTTGCAGGAACTTCAGGGGATTGGCGAAAATCGGCGATGATGTTGACGCGCTGCTGAACAGTCGTGAGCAACTGCTTCACATCATCGATCATGCTGTGCATATCGTTGAGATCCCATTTGGCGGGAAAGGCTATCAGAATGAGGTTCTTCTGGTCATTGCCCCAGGCGACCTCAATTGGCATCATAGCCTCCTTAGCCGCTATTTGGTGTTTCATTATCATGTTTATCCCTTTGAGGCTGCGAGGCTGGCAGATGTCCGGGTACTCCCACTTCCCGTTGGGGAAGCCATCAGCCAACCAACGCCACCACATGTCCATCCGCTTATAATCTCATTCTACCGTAATTTCTATTGTAATCAATTAAGGTTGCATCAGTATTCCATGAATAATTAACATATGCATTTTCGATGGAACTTTATCCAGGCCACTATCGTCTTAAAGGCTGAGTGGATCGTATACCAAGGAGAAACTGATATGACAGTAACACTCAAAACCAAATGGATTGGACTGGCCGCTGGGGTGGCACTGGGATTGGCGCTGGTCATCTCATTGGCCGCCCGCCCAGCAGCCGCGCAAAGTGACAACAGTGAAGCCCGCACTATCAGCGTCAGTGGCAGCGGCGAGGCCAGTGGTCAGCCGGACATTGCCTACGTCAATCTGGGTGTGGACATCAGCAACGCGGACATCAGCCAGGCGTTGAACCAGGCCAACACGGCGCTGGCGGCGATTGTCAGCGCGATTGAAGGGGCGGGCATCGCGACCGACGACATCCAGACGCAGAATTACAACGTCTTCCCGCAGGAGAACTTTGATCCGCGCACCGGCATGGCGACCGGCGAACGGGTTTACCGCGTGACGGCCAGCGTCAACGTCACGGTGCGCGACATCAGCCAGGCCGGGACGGTGATGCAAGCCGGGCTGAACGCCGGTGCCAACCTGGTCAACAGCATCAGCTTCGGCATTGCCGATACGAAGGCGCTGGAAGCCGAAGCGCGGCAGCGCGCTGTGGCTGATGCCCGCGATAAGGCGCAGCAGTTGGCCGACGCTTTCGGCGTCTCGCTGGGCGAAGTCGTCACGGTCGTCGAGTCGTTTGGCCCGGCGGTCCCAATGCCCCAGTTTGATCGGGCGATGGCCTTCGCGGCGGCTGATGTGAGTGCGCCGACTATCAATCCCGGTCAGTTGAGCGTCTCGGTTCAGGTGAGTGTGACCTTCGCCATCGGCGGGTAACCTTCGTCGGCAGGGGGCTGGACTATCGAGCCTCCTGCCTGTTTCCCCTCTCTATCAACATTCACATCATCCTCTAAGGAAATAATCAGCCGCACACGGCATCACTATACTGGTTTGATTCTTACCAAAGGTGCAGTGTGGATGAGCATCGAAATTCCTGAACAATATCGTGATCTCTTAGAAGGGCCTGTGGTTGTCACGCTGACGACGGTCTCGGCAGAAGGCAAACCCCATGCCGTCGCGGTCTGGCGACGCTGGGATGGCGAACACATTCTGATTACGTCCGATCGGGTGACGCGCAAGATCAAGAACATTCAGGCCAACCCGCAGGTATCGGTGGCCGCGCTCGACCCGAAAAATCCCTATCGCTTCCTGGAGTTCGGCGGCGAAGTGGTCGAAGTGACTCCTAACGGTGCGCTGGAAGAACTGAACCGCCACACCCGGCTCTACATGGGCAAGGATGAATACTTCGGCGGCGTTGAACCAGCGGAAGGGTTGGCGAAATACGACGGCGTCCTGATCCGCATCAAACCGACCCGCATCGTTAAATTTGGCTAACTCATAAGGAAGCAACATGGCTACAATCATCCCCGATTCGCATAAGGATCTGCTGGAAAAACCGATTTACGCCACCGTCACGACGGTCATGCCCGATGGGCAGCCGCAATCGACGGTGGTCTGGTTCGATTACGATGGCGAGTTCGTCCGCTTCAACAGCGCACGCGGACGACAGAAGGACAAGAATCTGGCGGCCAACCCGCGCGTGACCTTCATGATTATGGAAGCGCCGTTCCGCTGGATCGAAGTGCGTGGCATGGTGGAAGTCATCACCGAAGAAGGCGCGGTCGATCATATCGAGTCGCTCTCACGCAAGTACACCGGCCAGGGCTACTACGGTGCTTTCAACAGCCGCACCACCCCGGAACAGGAAACGCGGGTGATGTACAAGATACGTCCAACCAAAGTGACCACCACCGGCTGATCAGTGGCTGGTGCAACGGGGACTGAGGCGAATAAGTCTGGCAGAATGAGTGGTTAGATTCACTTGATTCGTCAGATTCGTCAGATTCGCATCAGTCCTTTTTGATTCGCGAATCAGTCGTCCGTCATCAGTCGCTTGTCGTCAGAAAGAATGCTCAGGTGTTTGTGCTGCTGATTGACCGTACCCTCTTTTGCTGCTGAATTTGCTGTTTGAGGCTATCCGCTATCGACAAGCGACTACAGCCTACGGGTTTAACGCCGTTTTTGTCGTCGTCGTCGGACAGACAGCGACATAAAAAACCAACACAGAGAACACGGAGAACACAGAGTGAAAATGGAGCGAAACTGCACAAAATTCGTCAAATGCTGCAACTGCAAGAGCCCCTTTTTTGCAGGCTGTGAGTCAGTCGATAGTCATCAGTCATCAGAATCGTCCGAGAGAACACCTCGCCGAAAAGTCGTCAAAGTCGTCAAAGTCACTACTGCATTTTGTGACATTTGGCTTTCAGCTTTCAGCGATCAGCTTTCAGTCTGTTGACTGACGATTTCTTGCCCTCAGCATACGCTCATTCCCCTGCTTACGGGTGAACTTTTGGTAAACTTTTTGGTACGCGTTAAGCTGAGTCGACGTTAACCGTTTTGCGGGAGCTCGGTGGTTAAGGCTGTCGGCGCAGGGTTAGAAATGGGTTGAGAAAAATCGGGGTTGAGGGAGCAAGGAAAGCACAGATGATTGATGGGCGAACCTTCAACACCGCTAATCACAGTTTGTTATATGCAATTCAGGATAGTCTCGGTGTACAGAGCGCGAATGTCGCCTTAAGATAGAGTATAAAGGTCATTAAACAAACCCATTGCAAGGCATCATGTCCCCTGAACAACTTGAACTGGAAGCCAGCCTGCAGAACTCCAGCACACCCATCGAACGAGTAAATGCTCAGAATGCACTCGCGGAATATCTGCGGCTGATCGATTTGGAGCGCAGCCTGACTTTAGCCCAGACAGCAGAAAAACTGGCTCAAAGTGAAGGTTATTCTGCTGGCCTGGCCCGTGCCCTTAGGGCTCAGGCGCGTGACTATCGAATGATGGGCGATCATGGCAATGCCCTGCAACTCGCGACAAATGCGCTCAGGGAGTTCGAGGTGTTGGAGGATCAGCAGCAGCAGGGTTTGACCCTGCAAATCATCGGCGCGATCTATCTCGATCTGGGTGATTATGGCCGTAGCCTGATGATGCATCTAAGTGCGCTGGCGAAGCTGGAGAGTAGCGGTGATCTCCTCAACCGGGCTGTGTCGCTGGTTCAGATTGGCATGGTGAGCAGCAGCAACGGCGATTCCGCGCAAGCTATTCGCTATTATCAGCAGGCCATCGAGCAGTACGCAGCCCTGGGGGAAAATCAGCGCCAGGCGGTCGCCTACAACAGCTGCTGTGTGGATTACAGCAGACTGGGCAATTATGAGCAGGCGCAGCAGTACGGGGAAAAAGCTGAACAGCTCTTTACCCAGGCAGGCGATTCCTATGGCACAGCAGTAGCACGCAGCAGTCTGGGAGAAGTGGCTCTGGCATGCCAGGATTACACCCGTGCGGTGGCCTCTTTTGAACAGGCGCTGTCTCTTTTTCAACAATGGAACCGCGAATCAACCTATGAAGTCGTAGAAACACGCCTGAATCTAGGTCGATCGTATTATCATCTGAAGCAGTATGATCAGGCTGCTATCCAGGCGCAGAAAGCGCTGGATAATGCAGTCGCACAGAAAATGCAATCAATCGCCATGCAGGCACATTACCTGCTGGCGCAGATCAGGGAGCAGGAGAGCGATCTAGTAGCAGCGTTGACTCATCTGAAACGTTATAGCGAACTGCGCGAAGGGCTTGTGAACCAGTCCAACCAGCGGGACATCCGCAACCTGCAAATCATCCACGAGACACAACAGGCATTGGCTGAAAGTGAACGACAAAAGAAGCTCCGCGAAATGGACCGGCAGAAGTATGAGCGGCTAGCGCAGATTAAGGATGAGTTCCTGAACCATGCTACCCACGACATCAAGAATCCTCTGTCCGTTATTCATCTGTCTTTATTCATGTTGGAAAGCCTGCTGCTGCCCGATCAGGAAAAGGCGCGCGATTACCTCAACCATATTCGGGATGCGGGCGACAAAATCAAGCAACTAGTGCGCGATATTCTGGATTTAGCTCAACTAGAGTCATCGACCACCATTTACAGCGAACCGGTTGTGCTCTATCCCTGGTTTCATGCACTCATCCAATCCTTTCGCACGCTGGCGGAAGCCAAACAGATCATGCTGACGTGCTCCGTTCAACCGCCTGATCTGATCGTTCGTGGCAACAAACAGCGGTTTGGTCAGGCGCTGGAAAATCTACTATCGAATGCGATCAAATATACCCCTAATGGCGGGCATGTCCGTCTGAGTGCTACCCAGTTAGACTCCCAGATTCAGATTCAGGTGATCGACGACGGAATCGGCATCCCGCTTAATGCGATCCCCCACCTATTTGACCGCTTCTACCGGGTAAACAATCATCAGGTGGAAGGCACGGGATTGGGTCTGAGCATTGTCAAGCTGGCAGTAGAACAGCATGGTGGCACAGTTGAGGTCAGCAGTGAACCGGGCAAGGGAACAACCTTCACCATCTGTCTATCAGAGAAATGAGCAGTGCCAGCAACTCCACCCTCACGGATAGGGATGGCTGGCTCCAATGGGCTGCTGGTCGAGGATGCTGATGGCCTCTTCGAGGCTGTTGGCGAAGAAGATTTTGTGTGTGCCGACAGCACCACCGACCAGACCGAGCATGGTGCTGAGAAAGTTCTTCATCATTGGCGACTGGATAACCATGACGGTGTGCCGCAGGTTGGGCGGCGCATTCGTCAAAACAGTGCGCATGTGTGGCAGGGCGGAGGTTTTGGGAATTTTGAGGCCGGTAGCCATGACCTGTACGCCGGCGACAGCATAATTCACGGTGCTGGCGAGTCCGCGCGCCGCCTCAAAGATTGCATGAAACCGTTCCCAATCCCAGTCGCCGACATGATGCATCACCAGAATATGGTGGCGCTCGTCGTACCAGTGAACTTCGGTGTTCATGGCTGCTCCGGTTGGGCAGCTTTTTCCCGCTCACGCTGGATCAGCAGGCGCGCCTCTTCAACCGAGTTGGCGCTGCGCAGGAAAGTGCCGAACTCACGATCAAATTGTTTGAATGCGGAAAGCATGGCGCTGATAAAGGGATTGATGATGATAACGATCACGCCTCGGTTGGGTGGCAGCTTACGCAGCGCAGACCGCGCAGCAGACATGGCCGAACCACCAATGGGCATGATCCCTGGCTTCATGTTGGCGATGGCATCTACCCGATGCTCAACACTGCCGAACATCTGATAGATTTGATTCATGGCGGCGAAATACTCATCCCAGGTCCAATGACCCTCGAAATCGTAGCGGACAATCGTTTGTTCCGGGTCTTCCCAGCGAATTGGAATTGGCATCACTTCCTCCCCTTTTTGCATGTTTACTATATACGAATATGATCGAACGAATCCTTGAGATCGGATTGAGATGGTAGCCAAGAGGCCATCCAGGTAGGTACACTGAGGGGAAATCATCATCTCAAGGATGCTCCCGGCCATGAAATGGATTCTCCTCGCCAACGTCGCCAGCACACTGATCCTGGTCGGTCTGATCTGGGTCATTCAGGTGGTGCATTACCCGCTGTTCGCCTATGTGGGGGAAGCCGGCTTCCCCGCCTATGAAGCTGAACACAGCAGCCGCATTACCCTGATTGTCATGCCGCTGATGCTGATCGAGCTGGGCAGCGCTGGTCTGCTGCTGCTGACGCCGCCAGCGGGCATCCCGACTTGGCAGGCGACGCTGGGTCTGGGGCTGGTGCTGCTGGCCTGGGGTGTGACCTTCTTCGTCTCGGTGCCGCAGCATAACATCCTCAGCGGCGGATTTGATGCGGCGGCGCACCGGCTGCTGGTCGAGTCCAACTGGCTGCGGACGCTGGCCTGGAGTGGGCGCGGCCTTCTGGTGCTGTGGTGGCTGGGACGGCTGCTGCCGGGCTGAAGCGCAACTTTTGCCAGCCAACTGGCGTATACAGCCATAGAACACGGTACAACCCACCCATAACCCCTACCCGGTCTGCATCTGATAGAGGCGCTGCCCCAGGCGACAGCGTTGTCTTTTGATCTTGCCTGAAGGAGGAACGTCTATGACTACGCATTCACGCCAACCGGTCTCATCGCTTTTCTGGCCGCTGCTGCTGATCGCGGTCGGCGCGGTCTGGGTTTTCGTCAACATGGGCATTTTGCAGCCAGTCAATCTGGGGATGCTGCTGCGGTTGTGGCCGCTGATCCTGATCGTCGTCGGCGTCAATCTGCTGCTGGGCTATCGTAATCCCCGTGCTGGCGTCCTGCTGAGCATCGTCGCGGTCATCGTCATCGTCGGGCTGATGCTGCTGGGACCAGCGCTGGGCTGGGCCGGACAGGCTGAGGTCAAGGCCGGTGAATATGCCGAGCCGATGGATGATACCCGGATGGCCTCGGTTGATCTGAGCCTGGCGGTGGCCGATACCACCATCACCGCGCTGACCGACTCGCCGTCGCTGTTCACCGCCGATGTCCGTTATCTGGGGGAGATCGAGTATCAAGCCGATACGACCAATGGCAAGACACATATTCGGATGGAGAACCGGGGCGACCAGTCAACCTTCTGGAACTTCGGCTGGTTCGAACCGCAGCCTGCCCTGCGCTGGGACATCGGCCTCAACCCGGATATTCCGCTGGATCTGACGATCAACAGCGGTGTGGGTCAATCCACCCTGAACCTGCAAGACCTGAACCTGACTCATCTGCGGCTCAATGGCGGCGTCGGCGATCTGCGCCTGAACCTGCCAGCGACTGAAACCAGCTATGGTGTCAACCTGAACAGCGGCGCGGGCAGCGCCAGCATCACCCTGGAAGAAGGGGCAGCCGTGACGCTGGACATTAACGGCGGCGTGGGCAATGTCACGATTGATGTGCCGGATCAGGCGGCGGTGCGAGTTGATGCCGAGACGGGCGTGGGAAACGTCACGCTGCCGTCATGGCTGGAAGTGGTCAGCCGCGATGACCGGACAGTCGGTGAGGATGGTGTGTGGCAGAGCCAGGCCTTCAGCGCCTCCACCCGCCCGATCATCATCACCTACGATGGTGGCGTCGGCAGCCTGACTATCAAGTGAACAAAAGTGGCCGATCAGGCGTTAGAACGAACAGGCAGAAGCCGAACGCAACGAGTAATGAGAAAGCCAATCCGTCACAGACGGGTATTGAGTTGATTGTCAACAGCTCTTAAGCATAAGGAGAAAACACAACATGGATATTCAACACGAACGTTTCACCGCCGGGGTGGATGGGGCGACCAGCGCCCGCGTCAAGCTGTCGCTGCCCATCGGCGAAACGCGCATCCTGGCTGGCAGCGACCCGAACACGCTGATCGATGCCGATATGGCCTTTCTGGGGGAGATGAAGTTTGCCGCGCGCGGCGAGACCGAGAAGCTGGTCAACCTGGGGCCGGTGAGCGGTGCCTGGATGGAATGGCTCAACCCGGCCAACTGGAATTTCGGGCGGACGGATGAACTCGATTCGACCATTCGTCTGAACAGCAGCCTGCCAACCGATCTCGATATTCATGGCGGGCTGGGCGAGTCCAAAATCGACCTGACGGGGATGAATCTGAGCGCGCTGGAGATCGCCGGCGGTGTGGGTGAAATCAAGGTGCGGCTGCCGGCAGGCAAGCTGGAGGCGCGGCTTCAGGTGGGCGTGGGCGAACTGGACATCACGCTGGCGGATCAGGCGGCCACCGATCTGAAGGTGCGCGGCGGCGTGGGCGAAGTGACCATCAACCTGCCAGCAGAAGCAGCAGCGCGGGTAGAAGCCCGTACCGGCATCGGCGAACTGCGCTTTTCATCCCGTTTTCAGCAGGTCAGCGGCAGCGCCAGCGACTTCGCCATCGGCAAGAACGGCGTCTGGGAGACCCCCAACTTCGCCGCAGCAGACCACAAGATCACCATCCAGTTCGACGGCGGCATCGGTGAGTTGAAGGTGCGTTGACCGTCCATCCAATCCAACAGCACAGCATGTGTCTTTCGTGGAGCATGGGTTTCAATCAGGCGACTGGTTGAAGCCCTCAGATCTGTTCTTTGGTCGGTGAACTGGCAGTCCGCCCCTGTAGCCGAAGCCGGTTTACCTGCCTCCCCTCACCCGCACACCATGATAGATGACACCTTTTCCCCATGACAAATGTCATCGATAGATAGGCGGCATCAGGCTTACAATATGAATAACAAAATAAAAAACTATTCCGAGGTTCGGTGTGCGATCATGAACCTCAGCGCTATTACGTGAACCCGTATTGTTATAACCCCAGCAGACTATAGGCGTACTCCGTGATAGCGGGGAGCGCCTTTTTTGTTTACCGTAAGGAGGACGTAATGGTAAAGCGATTGATCCCTATCGTGTTGATTGTGATGGTTTTGCTCAGTGTCGGAGCGGTGTTTGCGGCTGATCCCAAACCACCGCCACAACCCCTGAATGGCTACATTTTCGATGGTCGGCTGAATGGTGCGGATGTCGCCGCGCCGGTGGCTGTCTACTATGTCTATGACAAGGTGCGCAAACCCGGCGACTGGAAGTATCCGTTCTATGAGGAAAAGGTGCTGCGCGGCGTTGAGATGCTGTGGATTGACCCCAAGACGAACACTGGCCGTCTGGTGTTTTCTGTCTCAGCCGCTGATATTGTGAAGGCAGTTGATGGTAACAAGAATAAGGAAGGCACCCTGATTGCCTCGCAAAACGGGTACGCCATGTACTATTCAAGCGCCAACTGGTTCTGGATCACCACCCCGGCGGACAGCGCCGGCAAAGTCTATACCTTCCAGTGGAAGAACGAGACGATCACCCACGACTAGGGGATCAATCGTTGAGCGTTAGGGAATCCCACCCCCTGGGATGAACCGCGCGGAAGACCTCGCGAGGAGGCTGATGAAGAGCAACCATCGGCCACCCAACGAGGTCTTTTCATGTAATACTGCGTAGGCCAATCGTCAGCCACAGTCAGCCCATCCTATGGTATCATGCTGCCAGCTTCTCGCTGGATAATTGACGGAGTAAGGCATGAAGGTTGGAGTCATCGTGGCATTGCTGGGGTTGTTGAGCCTGGGCATGACGGTCATGGCGCAGTCGCCAGCGCTGGTCGACTACGGAGTATGCACCTATGAAGCAGGACAGCCGGTTACACAGGCCTGTCTGGACAAGATGACTGCCGCGCCCAAGCCAGCGTTAGAGCCGGTGCCACTGGATGGCACGACGCTGGGTAGTTACAGCTTCTGGCGGGTTGGGCCGAACGCCATCAATACTTATGACGGGCCGGGCGGCGGCGTGAGCGGCCAGATTCCCCAGGGTTTCAA
Organism: Anaerolineae bacterium; assembly: GCA_022843385.1. Taxonomy (GTDB): domain Bacteria; phylum Chloroflexota; class Anaerolineae; order Aggregatilineales; family Phototrophicaceae; genus CFX2. Next base: position 98,449 of record JALHNT010000007.1, read on the forward strand.
CCTGGTCAACGCAACCGACACCAGCAATCCGGACTGGCTGCAAATTCAGGGTGGGCAGTGGATTTCACGAGCCGACGCCCGCCTGATCGAAGCCTCGTTCTTCAGCGGGGTGCTGCTGCCGGAGGGCTGGGATCAGTCGTTCGCCTGGGTGCTGGATACGACGGGCATTTATGCATCGCTGCGCCCGGGTGAGGAAGGCTCTGCCGAAAGCGGTTATCTGACACGGCGCTATGACATGGTCAATATCTTCGCTGAAGCTTACGACAGCGAGGGTTGGCGCTGGTACATGATTGGGCCGAATCAATGGCTGAAACAAACCTTCGTCGCCAAAGTGCAGCCGGCACCGCATCCGCCCGATATGGATGGTAACCCGATCAGCGGGCGCTGGATGGCGGCGGATCTGTATGAACAAACACTGATCGCCTATGAAGATGACAAACCAGTTTTCGCCACCCTGATCTCCACCGGCCTGGATGGAACGGAGACCGAAGAAGGTCTGTACCCGATCTGGGCGCGGGTCGCTACCGACCCGATGTCAGGATCCACCGGCGCGCCGAATGCTTACTCGCTGCAAACCGTCCCATGGGTGATGTATTTCAACGAATCGGAAAGCCTGCATGGGACTTACTGGCATGACTTCTTCGGCTACCGGCGCAGCCGCGGTTGCGTCAACCTGAGCATTAGCGATGCCCGCTGGGTGTTCGATTGGACAGCGCAATCACAGCCGAATGCCAACGGCGAGGTGGTCAATTATGTCTATGTCTTCAGCTCCGGCGTCTACGGCGTTGCGCCGGGCAAGGCCGATGAGGTTGGCTAACGCCTTAGCACCACGCGCTCAGCCAGATTGGCCTCGATGTCGGCGCGGGTCAGCCAGGCATCGCGCAGTTCCTTGCGGGCGAAGAGTTCCAGTTGATCGCCAAAGTGGGGCGAATTCGGCTGAGTGGCATTGCCATAACTGAGCAGGACTTTAGCCCGCACCGGATCGCTGAATTCGATGACCGCCACATACGAGTCGCCTTGCGTCACGCGGAAGCGCAGATCGCTGTCCTGGGCGAAGCTGAGGGTGCGGAACGTCCCCAGCACATCATCAGCGCCGCTGGCTGGCAGATCATAGGCACCCACGCGCATGCGAAAGGCATCGCCATAAGCCACATCAATGCCCCCGCCCAGCAGCCGGATCGCTTCCAGTTGTTGGGCGACTGACTTCAACCCCTCGACCGCTGCGGTGGGATCGGCCAGACCGCGCGGCGTATTCAGCGGATCATCGATGTCCCAGGGGGTGGCGAAAGCCTCGAAACCGGCTGGACGGAGATAGCTGGCCGCCCAGGCGGTGAACAAGACCGCCCCGACGCTGTCAGGATCAGCATGACGATCCCAGTTTCGCAGCACCTCGGCGCTACGCTGGACCAGTTCGTCGTCGGACTGGGCAGCGGCGGCGATCAGATCATCCAGCACCCACCGCGTGAGTTCCATGAAGGTCGTCTGTTTTTTTGCGATCAGTTCATCGAAGGTGATCGACTCGTCTTCGTAGAGCAGCCGCATCGATTGCTGCGGACGCGGCCAGATCAGCGGGGGTGGAGCCATATAAGCCGGGTAATCTGCCGGGTTGAGCGCCAGCGGCAGCGTGGTCGTCCAGGGCGGCTCGTTGGCATTTTGCAGCCAACCGGAAGATGGATTGACGAGGCGCGGCAAATCCTCGAAGGGATGGAAAGCCGTCCAGAGATAGCGCGAGCTGTCGCCGGGGATGATGGCCGGGCGTGAATTGTCAATCGGGTCGGTGTTGTTCCAGAAGGCCCAGTCGCCGCCGGGGAGGATCGGCTTCTCCTCGTTATAGAAGTGCATGATGTTGCCAGCGCGATCGGCATACATGATGGTGAACATCGGGATGCGGATGTTGCGGATGGCGGCGGTGAATTCATCGAAGGTGCGCGCCTTGCCCATCTCCCACCATTCGACGGCGGCTTCATAGGCGTGTTCACCGACGACGCGCAGCGCCAGCGCCAGGCCGTCCCGTTCGGCTACTACCGGTCCATGCACCGACTCTTTAATCAGCAGGGGCAGCGTCGTGAAACGGCCATCGGGCTGTCGCACCCGGATTTCGGCGGTGCGCTGGATGAAGGGACGAACCGCGCCATCGTAGCGATAGCCACTCCCATCGGGCGTCAGCGCCAGTTGATAGACATCCCAGCCGTCGCGGGTGTTGTTGGTGTGCGTCCAGCCCAGATCCGGGTTGAAGGCGATGCCCAGGATCGGGTTGCCGACCAGCGCCGCGCCGTACAGGTTGACCTCTGGCGACACCAGATGGGCTTCCATCCACAGCCCCTCCCCCGACCAGGGTTGGTGCGGGTTGGCGACCAGCATGGCATGACCACTGGCGGAGCGCGCTGGAGCAATCGCCCAGGCATTCGAGCCATCCATCGGCAGCGGATCGATCTCACCGTTCTGCCAGCGCCGCGCCGCCGAGAAGCCGGGACGCGCCATGAAGCCATAACGCAGCACACGCAGCCCGTGCGCCAGCACATCCACCGGCTCGATGGGCAGCACCTGTTCACGGTCATCAGCGATCTGGTCAAGGTTCGCCAGCGCGTACTGATTGAAACCGTCGGCAAAAGCTGTCAGATAACCGCGGAATTCGTCGCTCAGGGTGGCGAAGGCGCGTTGACTTTCGCCTTCCAGCCCGACCAGCTTAACCACCCGGTCACTCTCAATGAAGTCAGCCCCCCAGTATTCGGCGGCTCGCCCGCGCGCCTGCCCGTACAGCCGCAGCAGCAGATCGGCGTGGTTATGCGCCTGGGCCCAGCCGAAGGCATGAAACATACCCTCATTGTCGGGGGCGAAGATGTGCGGCACACCCCAGACATCCCACAGGATTTCGGTCTCGGTGCTGGCTGGGGTCTGTGCATAAACAGGCTGGATGAGCAGGAGTGTGAGACACAGCAAAACCAACGCCACTGGCGTCCGACGAAGCAGGATAGGGTTCATGGCTCAGGCTCCAGCGGGAGCAGTCAGCTCACCACATAACGTTCACGGAAGTCTTCATCGCTCATATTATACGGCTCACCCTGCGAACCAATACAGAGCCAGCGACCTTTAGGGACGATGATCGGTTCCGGGCTTTCGAGCGACTGCACATAGATGGGATAAGGCAGCAGCAGCGACCAGATGCCTTTCCATTTGTAAAAGGGCAGGCAGCCATTACGCATGAGGAATTGTTCCTGGGTGTTGGGTCGCCAATCCGGTTCATCCCAGCGCTTGTAGGTCTGGTTGAACAGGTCACGGCGCACCGGCCAGTGATCGTAATCATCCAGTTCGTCCTGCGTTTCATCACCCGGGGCATAGACGACCACATCGCCGGTCTTAGCCGTCAGCACTTCCAGCGTCACCTCGATATTCATCGTCTGGGTCAGCAGCTTCGCCATCACCAGGCGCTTGACGGGCGCGTAGTAGTGAAAGCCAGCTCGCTCCAGTTCATCTTCCGACCAGGCTCGTTGTCGCAATACCCGATGTTCAGCCACTTTCACCACCGTTCGTGCTCCCGCTGCAACTCGTGCTACCTCTATTGTAGTGAAAAAACCAGGCTTGCACACCTTAACGATTGGGGGTGTTAGGAGGATATTTAGAGTCCGATGGCGGGGGTACGACGGCTCGTGGCGTTCGCAGTGCCATGAAGGTCGCCAGGAGCAGACCAACTCCGGCCAACACTGAACCAATGACATCGAGGCCCCGCAGCGCCAGCACGCGCGACGAGAGAACCAGCAGCGCGCCAACCGTCATCATGACAGTTGCCAAAGTCAGGAAGGTGCGGCGTTTGATCCAGCGATAGATCGACCAGCCGGCAAACATGCCCACCGGGATAATCGTCAGCCACCAGGTTGCATTCACCGGTTGGGGAGCAGCCGGTGCAGCCGTCCAGGCGATCCAGGCCACGGCAAATACACCCAGCGCCAGCAAGGCATAGAAAGCGACGGCCAGTCCCCGGGTCATAGCTCGCTGCAATCCCAGACGAAGCCGCAGCGTTCACAACGCACTTTACAGGCACGGCGAATGGTCGGGAAATTACAGGCCGGGCAAACGCTCGCCAGGGTATAGTTGGGCAGCGGGATCAGTGGCCGTTCACTGATCATCAGCGGGGCTACTTCCGCCTCAGCGGGTGGAGATGGTGGTTGCGGTTGGACTGCTTTTCTCATCATCCTTGCTCGTCTCGGGCGGGATCGATACAGTGACGGTTGTACCCTGTCCCACTTCGCTAACAATCTCGATTATACCACGCGCCGACTCGACTGCCTTCTGCACAATGCTCAGGCCGATTCCCAGCCCTGGCACTTCGCCGATATTCTTGCCACGATAAAAGGGTTCGTAGATGCGTTCACGGTCTTCATCGGGAATGCCAACACCATGATCGCTGACTACAAGGCGGATGGCCTGGTCAAGGTGTGCCACCTGAATGGTGACTGTGCTATCGAGTGGCGAGTATTTGAGGGCATTGCTGAGCAGGTTGACCAGGATCAGACGAATTAACTGTGGATTGGTCAACACGGCGCGGGTCTCGCCGCTGAAGCTCAACTGGACTTCGTGATTCAGCTTCAGGGTATTGGTGACTTCGCTGACAATTTCCTGGCACAGCGCTTCGAGATCGCAGGGAGATGCGGCAAAGTCGCTGCTGAACATGATGCCGCGCACCACCAGTGACATGTTATCCAGCATATCGGTGAACTGCTTGATCTGATTTTTGATCTGCTGCAAGCGGTCACGTCGCTGGGACTCGACCATACGATGTCCGTAATTTTCCAGCAGATCGGCTGAGGTCGAGATGATCGCCAGCGGCGTCCGCAGTTCATGCGAGAGGCGACGCATCATGCTGGTCTTCAGCTCGCTCAATTCCTGTTCTTTTTGCAGCGAGACCAGCAGCCGTTCCTGTTCGACCAGGGCTCGCTGCATCCAGCGCCGTTCGCTGATGTCGCGCGCGGTAAAGACGATGCCGTCAAACCGACCGGCTTCATTCAACAGTACCCGCCGGGTAGCCTCCAGCCACACATAATAGCCGTCAGCATGGCGGAAGCGAAACTCGGAAATGTCAGTATTGGTCGACTCGGTCACCGAGAACAGGCGAGGCTGAAGCAGAGCAGCATCATCGGGATGGAGCATATCCAGGATCGGTTGATCGATCAGTTCCCCTGGTGAATAACCGAGCAAGGCGGTGTGTGATGGGCTGACGTAGATGTAACGCAGATCTTTATCCACCTGTGCCACCATGTCATGGATATTGTCCATCAGGTTGCGCAGTTGTTCTTCTTTCTGGCGCAGCGCCTCCTCGGCTTCCTTGCGCGCCTGGATGTTGCGCGTAATGGCAATGGCACGCGACGGGGTTCCGTCCAGCAGACGACTTAAAGTTTCGACCCAGACAAAAGAGCCATCCTTGCGGATGATACGGTATTCTGTGGCGACTTGTTGGCCGACTGTCAACCCAGTAGTCAACTGTTCCACCATTCCTCCGAGGTCATCCGGGGCAACCATGGAGAACGGTGAATTTCCTATCAATTCGGAAGGTTCATAGCCGGTCAATTGGGTGATCGATGGCGTGATAAAGGCGACGGTTCCGCTTAGTTCATATAACCCGATCACGTCGCTGATCGAATCGGCCAGCAACCGGTATTGCTCTTCGCTGTGGCGCAGCGCATCCTCGACCGCCTTGCGCTCGGTGATATCCTGGACAGTGCCAAGCACCTGACGAGCACTGCCGTCGGGACGGGTCATGAAAATGACATTCTTACAGGCAAACCAGCGGTAGTGACCATCGGCATGGCGCATGCGGTATTCGAATTCAAAAGCCTCTTCGGCATTGCCGATCCGAAAACGCTCTATCGCCGGTAGATAACCCGCCAGATCATCCGGATGCATGAGCGAGTAGTAGAAACCTGAGCCGGCCTGTTCGATGATATGGGGAGGATAGCCTAACTGATTGACGCGATTCTGGAAGACATCGCGATCCAGTTCGTAGTCGAAAATATAGATCTCCACCGGTATCGTCTCGGTGATACGCTTGAGCATGGTCTCACTGGCGCGGAGGGCTTCCTCGGCCCGTTTACGCTCGGTGATATCACGCGAGGCCGTGATCACGTGCGTGATCTCGCCGCCGGCATCGCGAATGGCGCGCACCGAACTTTCCATCCACACCAGTTGTCCGTCACAATGCGTCGCGCGGAATTCGTAGCGGGTGGCATACGGTTCCTGCATGACCAGGGCATATTGCTGCTGCGAAAGCGCCACATCATCCGGGTGAACGAGCTGACCTGGGCGCATCGCCAATAGTTGGTCGACAGAATAACCCAACAGCCGTTCAGCAGAGGGGCTAATATAGATATTATTGCCGGAGACATCGCGCAGTGCGATCATGTCATTGATGTTTTCGGCCAGCAGCCGGTAACGTTCTTCGCTCTGACGACGGAGCTGTTCCTGTTCCTTGCGAGCGCTGATATTGCGCGCCACCGAAACCATCTGGCGGGGTTCGCCTTCTGCGCCCTCGGTCATGCGTACGGAGACTTCGATCCACACATAACTATCGTCCTTGCAGCGACAGCGGTATTCGACAGTGGCCGTAGGCTGAGTCTTCAGTTGGGCGGTCATATCCGCCACTACGCTCGGCAATTCGTCGGGGTGTATCAGAGCAAAAGCCGGCTTACCGATCAGATCTTCTGGTAACCAGCCGGTCACGCGGGTGATGGAAGGGCTGACATAGAGCAAGGTGCCATCCGGCTGATGCAGCCCAATGATGTCGGAGATGCTGTCGGCAATCAGGCGATAGCGCGCCTCGCTCTCCCGTAGTGCCAGTTCGGCCCGCTTGCGCGCTTCAATATCGCGGATCGAGACGACCACCGATGATACGGCATCGCTCTCCTTGTCAACTATCGCCTGCCCCATCAATTCGAGCCAGATATAGCGGCCTGTCTGATGACGAAACAGGAATTCCAGATATTGTGGCTTGCGAGTTTCGAGGGCAGCCTGAATGCTTTGTCGGGCAATGCTAGTGTAATCGGCATGAAGATACTGGAAGGGCGATGCTCCCAACAACTCCAGGGGAGAATAACCGATGAGCCGCTGGCTGGCCGGTGAAGCATACTGAATGATGCCGTCAGGGCTGATCTGGAGGATGACATCCATGCTGTTGTCCATCAGCAGGCGCAGATGTTCACGGTTGGTCCGCAGCGCCTCCTCTGCCCGCTTGCGCACACTGACATCATGCATGGTGAGCGCCAGGAATTGCAGCTCGCCAGAATCCTCCTCGTAGAACAGCTCGGCATTCAGTTCGACCCAGATGTATTGACCGTTGGCATGGCGCAGTCGGAATTCGATGTAATGCGGGGGTCTTCCCTCCAGCACCCCTTGAAACTTCTTCTGCACGGTCGCCAGATCATCTGGATGAATGAGCGCAAAAGGAGATGTGCCAATCACGTCCTCAGCCGGATAACCGGCGACTTTCAGGACAGAGGGCGTCACATACTGCACAGTGCCATCCGTCCCCAGTTGGACGATGAGATCATTGCCATAGTCCGTGACCAGCGCCAGCCGTTCCTCATTCTGCTTGCGGTTGATCTCGGCCTGTTTCCAGGCATCGATGTCGCGAGCAACCGAGACTATCTGCAATTTCTGACTGGTCTCTTCATAGTGCTGCCCGACAATCGTTTCGAACCAGCGATATTCGCCCTGACGATTGCGAACACGAAGCTCGACCTGTGCCTGAGTGCGACTGGATAAGGCGGGTACAAGTGCTTCGATTAACCGTGGCAGGTCAGCCGGGTGGACTAATTCGCGTGAAGACAGCGCATATAACTCATCTCGCGTGTAGCCGATATGGCGTAGAACCGTGTCATTGGCATAGACAATGCGCTCCGTTTCATCGGTGATGACGATGAGTTCCGGGCCATATTCGACCAATGCTTCATACCGCTGGACGATTTCGGGAGGGACAGCCGATTGCTCCACCAGCGTCACAAGCTGCGCCGACTGCCCATGGAATGGGAATGCTGCGGTCGTCATCTGCACCCAACGTTCAACCGGGGTTTTCAGCCGAAGCGCCGCAGGCGATGCCGTGGCGCTTCGATCAATCCACTGGTTGAGCGACTGTCCGGCGCAGTCCATGCCAAACCATTCGCGCGCCAGTCGATTGGTGAAAAGGATGGTATTATCTGCGCTGACGACCAGCAGCGGTGTCGCCACGGCGTCCAGCAGGGTGTCCTGAACCAGGGTATCGCTCACCATAGGCATCACACTTTACACGACTCTGTTCATGAGTCAGTCTAGCATAACTTGTTAGGAGTATGTAAAAAGAATTCCCCTCACTTAATCAGGAGATTATGAAAATGCCACGAATAACGACGCCCGAATGGGTGAAGGATGCGGTGTTCTACCAGATTTTTCCAGATCGATTCGCCAAGAGCAACCGGGCGTTGAAGCCGACTAATCTCGAAGATTGGAACAGCCCGCCGACGCCCCAGGGTTATAAGGGTGGCGATCTGTATGGGGTGATCGAACACCTCGACCACATCCAATCCCTGGGGGCGAACGCCACCTATTTCACCCCCATCTTCCAGAGCGCCTGCAATCACCGCTATCACACCCACGACTACTATCAGGTCGATCCACTGCTGGGGGGCAACAAAGCCTTCTACGCCCTGCGCGACGAAATGCGCAAGCGCGGCATGAAGCTGGTGCTGGATGGCGTCTTCAACCATGCCAGCCGGGGCAATATCTTCTTCAATGACATCCTGGAGAACGGCCCGCACTCGGCCTGGCTGGACTGGTTCATCATCCACGACTGGCCGCTGACGCCCTACAGTGGCGAGCGCCCGGCCAACTATGAGTCGTGGGTGGGCAACCGAGCGCTGCCCAAATGGAACACTGATAATCCCCAGGTGCGCGAGTACATCATGCAGATTGCCGAACACTGGCTGCGCGAAGGCATCGATGGCTGGCGGCTGGATGTGCCCTTCTGCATCACCAGCCCCGGCTTCTGGAACGAGTTCCGCCAGCGGGTGAAGGCTGTCAATCCCGAAGCCTACATCGTGGGCGAAGTGTGGTGGGACAGCACCAATTATCTTCAGGGCGACCAGTTCGACGCGGTGATGAATTATCTGTTCACCGAGCCGGTCATCCAGTTCTGCGGTCAGAACCATCTGGTGCGCGATCTGGCGGTGACCGGTCATTCATATGACCCCTACCCGGCGATTGATGGCGAGCATTTCGCCGTCAAGTTCGAGAAAGCCATCTTCCGCTACGACTGGGAAATCGCGCAGGTGCAGTTGAACCTGCTCGATAGCCACGACACGGCGCGCTTCCTGAGCATCTGCGGCGGCGATAAAGCCAGCGTGCGCCTGGCGTCGATCCTGCTGCTGACCTGCCCTGGCGCACCCAGCATCTATTACGGCGATGAGATCGGGTTGCCGGGTGGCGATGACCCAGACTGCCGTCGTACCATCCAGTGGGATCGGCGCGACCAGTGGGATATGGATCTGTTCGCCCATTATCAGAAGCTGGTGGCGCTGCGCCATGCGCATCCAGCGCTGCGACGCGGACGTTATCAACGCCTGTTCGCCAATCCGACAGTCTATGCCTTTGGGCGTGATCTGGGCGATGACCGGCTGCTGGTGGCGGTCAATGTGGGCGAGAAGGCGGCCAAGATCGAGCTTCCGGTCAAAGACCTGGCCGCCGATGGGCAGACGTTGACAGCGCTCTATGGCAAGGGTAGTTTCACCGTCGAGGGCGGCGTGGTCAAAGTCACCCTTCCGGCGCGCGATGGACTGATTCTGGGATAAGGAGTGCCGGCATGACTTATCGCACCATCCGGTTGGCGCGGGCCAGCGATGCCACCGCGATCCAGGCGATCTATGCGCCGATTGTGCGCGAGACAGCGATCTCGTTTGAACTGGAAGCGCCCTCGGTCAGCGAGATGACTGAGCGCATCGCGCATAAGCTGGAACAGTACCCCTGGCTGGTGCTGGAGGGCGACGGTGAAGTTCTGGGTTATGCCTATGCCGGGCGCTGGCGGGAACGGGCGGCCTATCAATGGATGGTCGAGGTCAGCGTCTATGTCCATCCGACCCATCAGCGGATCGGGGCTGGGCGGGCGCTCTATACCGCCCTGTTCGCCGCGCTCAGTCTGCAAGGGTATCGTGGGGCGGTCGCCGGGATCGCCCTGCCCAATGATGCCAGCATCCGGCTGCATCAGGCTGTCGGTTTCACCGCTGTCGGCACCTATCATCAGGCCGGGTACAAGTTCGGATGCTGGCACGACATCAGTTGGTGGGAACGTCGTTTGGAATCAGTCAGCGATGTTGTAGTCCCACCGTTGGCATTGATGCGCATCGTTGGCAGCGAACAATGGCAGGCAGCGATGGAAGCGGGTGAAAGGTTGCTGAGGCGCTAGGCTCATTCACTGTGCTGGGACGTTAACACCCAAAAGGATCATGGCCGCAACGTGTAGATCGTATGCGAGTTCTCCTTTACGAGCTTTGGCAGGCGATGATGGCATCCTCCAGACACGATCTTTCATACTCATCATAATCTGGATCGTCGCGCAGCTTCACAAGCAGGGGATATAAGCGCGGATCAGCCAGGACTTCAGCCGCCTCAAAAATAAGGGTTCCGGCATTTCCTGCTTGCAGATAGGGTATTATCAACTCGAATGCGCGTTCGTCCTGTCTTATGGCAAGCCCAACAACTCCTTCACCGGGTGCAGCACTGGCATCATGCGGATCGTTGGCACGGCGGAATAGCGCCTCTCTGATTTCGGGCGTATCGGTTTCGATCTGGCTGCCCAACGCAAAAGTAGCCCAATCGCGCACATCCCCATCTTCATCCGAGGATAGCTCGATCAAGGTTTGGATGGCGGATGGATTTTCTTCACCAGCTAAACCGAGTGCAACCCCAAAGCGCACTTCGGGATCAGGATGATGCCTGAGCTTTAACAAGGGTTCAACTTTGCGGGGTTCCGGGGTGATGTGACCTAAACCTACGGTCACAGAATTTAGGACACTGTGATCCTGCTCAGTGTCAATGAACGTAAAGAACAGGTTCAGTGTTTCATCCAGATAGGCGCGTTCCGGCAGGCCAAGCTGTGCCAGAATGTCTACGCCAACTGTACGGCGATGTGGATCATCGCTGGCACATAATCCTCGTGCGGCCTCGAATACATCACGAGTGGCCCGTTCGCGCAATGTCCAGATGGCATCCCAGCCGGGGGTATCCTCTATATCGCTAGCGGTCAGTGCAAGCTGGATGAGTTCATCGGTCGATTTTTGTTTGAGCTGTTCTCGAAACGATTCCATCGCTCCGCTTCCCTTACAACTTCCCAGGAGTGTAACTGCCAACGCGAGTCTATCATAAGACCGGAGCGACAGGCGCTTACAAGTACCGCGGACGTGCCGTTGCACGTCCCTACATCCATCGGTCGTTCGTAGGGGCACCCAACGGGGTGTCCAAATCACGATACGGATTTAATTCATCAACGGTCAATATTGCGCCCCTACGGAAGAAAACCTACCGCTTGTGAGCTAGACATTTTTCTGGAATAGCCTAAGTTCAGCCTGAACGCAGCGACCGATAAAACCAGATGTCATCTGCCGGATCGCCGTAATAGGGGCGAAGCAGTTCTACTTCCTGGGGCAGCGCCCGAATGATACCCAGCGGATCTTCCGGCGTCAGCAGATCCAGATCGGGCAGATCCGGGCAATCCAGTTCAATCGAGTCGCCTGTCACCCAGCCGAAATCAGCGCGGAACTGGATGCGATACCACGGCCCGAAGCCGGTCTGGCGGACTCCCATGACATAAACCGACGCACCGTTAACCATCACGCCCATTTCGTCGGCGCGCACAGTCACCTGCGTCCGCACATTCAGATCGCCCGGCACCCGTGTATCCACCCGACCGACGCAGCCATCCAGCGCGCCATCAACCTGAGCAAAGGATTGGGGAGCGATCATCGACTCGAACTGCTCAATCAGCCCAGGCGACAGGCGCAGCCCCTCGCCAGTCGTCACGGTCATGGTGGCATCGAAAGCCAGTTGCACAGCGGCATCGCCCTGGCTCACCACCAGATAATCCCGATCATCAGCACGGGTCTGCACAGCAAAGGCGCTGGCAGGTGTCGTCACGATCAGGTCACCGACGTGCAGGCGATAACTGGCGAACTGATCGGGTGCTGAGGTATGGATGCTGCGACCTTCAACCTGGGCTTCGAGAGTCAGGCGGCCAGCGCCATCCTGTCCTATCTGAATGAGTGTATAGGTTGCGCCAGGGAGAAGGAGTGTTTCTGTTCCGTCCGCCAGGGTGATAAAGACGCGCCCGGTTTCATTGGTGCGCAACCGGTCGCCCGCGCTGATCGCTGCCTGAGCATCCAGCGACAGGACTACCCAGTTGCTGGCATCGCCCCGCTGTAGCGAGACACCGCTGGCGGTCACCTGAATGCTGACCGCGATCTGCCCCTGTGCGCTGACACGGCTGCCGATGATGAGCAGCCCAGTCAGAAGGATGAACCACACTTGTTTCACCTTGTATCTCCGTTCATCTGGCCTACAGGTTGCAGCGGCAGTTCGAGATAGAAGAGGCTGCCCACGCCTTCGGTGCTGCGCACGCCGATCCGCCCGTCGTGCGCTTCGACAATGGTCTTCACCAGACTGAGTCCCAGTCCGGTGCCAGCAATGTGAGCGGTGGCATCGGTACGGATGCGGCTGAACTCCTTGAACAGACGATCCTGATAGGCAGCAGGGATGCCGTAGCCGGTGTCTTCAACCTCCAGCCGCAGCATCGACCCGGCCTGATGCAGCCGCAGCGTAATCCTGCCCTGCTCGGGTGTGTACTTGCTGGCGTTGGTCAGCAGATTGGAAATCGCCTGCCCGAGCTGCATCGCACTGCCGGTGATGGGTGGCAGGTTATTCACAATCTCGATCTGGAAGTCCTGATGCCGCAGCAGAAAATCCGGCTGGTGTCGTTCGGCCATCTCGCGCGCCAACCGGCTGAAGTCCACCTGTTCGCGTTTGTCACTGACGTTGGAACGCAGTTGCTCCAGATCCAGGACATCGGTGATGATGGCTTCCATCTGCTTGCTGCTGGACTCGATGTTGCCGAGGAAACGCAGGTCACGATCCGCCAGTGCGGTCTCGCCGGTTTGCAACAGGTAGACATAGCCCATGATGCGCGCCAGCGGATTCTTCAAATCATGAGCCGCCATACGGATCATGCGGCTCTTCAGGTCATTCAGTTCCACCAGGGTCGAGATATCGCTCATCACGACCACCCAGTCGCCCACACCAGGCAGCGGCGCCGTTTCCAGATGATAGCTTTTATCAGCGACTCTGACATCATCGCTGAAGGATTGGCGTTGGGTGAACGCCTGCTGGAAGCGTGCCTGAGCGTCGGGATTGGTGAAGCAATCTTCCAGCAGGCGCGACAACAGGCTATTCGCTGAGCCATCCACCAGCAGCGGAAAAGTGGCGCGCGCGGCATCGTTGCAACTGATAAGTTGTCCGGCACCATCGACGATCAGGATGACCACCGGTGACTTCGCCAGCACGGTCTCCAGTAGGGCATACTGACGGCGGGTCTGGCTGTAGAGAATCGCGTTATCCAGGCCGGGAGCAAATTCCCGAGTCAGTGTGCGCAGCAACAGCGGATTGAGCGCGCGTACCTGTCGCGGTGATGGCATCTCGGCCACCAGTACGCCTAACTGCCGACCTTGCCAGCGGATCGGCACGGCGATCCGGGTATCATCGATCACGCCGGGTCGCGAGCCTTTCAGCGGAATCGGTATGCCCAGACGGGTGTCATCCAACGGCGGCCCCTGCTGAATGCGGCTGATGAGGGCATCGAACCAGGCACGACGGGTGGAATCTGGTTCCCGATAGTAATAATCGACCGGTGGCAATCGATTTTCGCTGTCGCGCAGGCTGATGACAACATTGGTCGCGCCGAGCAACTGCTGCACATCTTCCACCAGATGCGGCAGAATCTTGTCGAGCGAGAGCCGCTGCTGCGAGACTTCGACAACGGTTGAAAGCATCGATTCAGTCTGTCGCCGGCGAGCAATCTCAATCGTCACCAGCCAACCGAGGTTGAACAAGCCGGGCAGCGCAATCGCCAGCGTGCTGTGAAACAGATTGACTTTCTGGTAGGACACACCAAACCAGAGGAAGGCGACGGTATACCACAGCAGCAGCAGGCCGATGGAGGCTACCACCATCCACTGCCAGCGCAGTTGGGCGTAGATCACACTGGCGCCCACTGACAGGATCACGATCATCACGATCTGCGACAATCGGGACTGATCCGCCAGCGCCGCATTTTGCAGCAGGCTTTCAAGGGCATGCGCCTGAATTTCCACCCCTGCCATCATGCGACCACCCCCCCGTGCCGGGATGGGATAGCGGTCGGTCGCACCGGTGCTGGTCAGCCCAACCAGGACAATCTTATCGGCGAAGACGGCTGGATCAACTGTCCCCTCCAGCACATCCCGCAGCGAGACCATCGGAAAGGTCACGCCAGGCGGCCCGAAGTAATTCGCCAGCCACAGACCATTTTCGTCAACCGGCAACACCCGCTCGCCCGGCAGCACGAGCTGGTCCGCCTGAGAGGTCACGACCTGGGAAATGGCGGATGCTGGAATGCGCAGGTAGGCCAGATAAGTCGCCAGCGGAAAAGAGAGGTATGGCTGTGTTTCATCGAGCTGGATACGCGAGATATGCCGCCGGACGATGCCATCGATGTCCGGGATGCTGTTGACCCCTGCCAGATAGTCGCTGGTCTCGATCAGGGGACGGATGGGGAACAGGGCGGTGCGATAGGCAACCTGCTCCCCATCAGACGCGCTGGCAATTTCGACGCCAACCAACGGCATGACCACCCGCATCCGGGGTGTTTCGGAACGGGCACGTTCGAGGGCCGCCATCAATGCCTCATCGCCCTCCGCCGGCTGGTCGAAGAGCAAGTCGAAGGCAACCACGCGCGCTCCGGCGCTGTGCAGCACATCGATTAACTGGGCATAGAGCTGGCGCGACCAGTTCAGGGGCGAACGACCGTAGACATCGAGGCTGGCATTATCCAGGCCAACAATGACAATACTGCCCTCGGTAGGGGCAGTGACATAATAGACATCGTTGAAGGCCAGGCGCGTCTGGGAAAACCAGTTGACCGTCCACAACAGCACGATGAACAGGCCCAGCACCAGACCAATCCACAGGCCGCGCACGACTTTCCGGCGACGGCTGGCGAAGATCGGATCGAGATTCATAACCAAGCGTCAGGGCGCGTTCGGCTCAGTGTATCGAGCGGTATCTTCCGGGCCGTAATCATCCGGGAAAAGGCGAACCCCGGCGCAGGGTGTATTGATGCGAGCGTTGGACGCCTGAATCCAGCCATACCAGCCGCGAAAGAATATGCGGAACCAGTTGCCAGTTTCGGTGCGTCCGACCACCTGATTCAGTTGATCGGGAGCAACAATACCGACCTGCTCAAAGTCGCGCCCTGGGCCGCTGCGGACGTTGAAACTCAGGTCATCGGCGACAGTGGGCGGGGTGAAGGCACAGCCATCCAGCGCCGCATCCAGTTCAGCAAATGTGGTCGCACGGACAACATCGCTCAGGGCTTCATTCACTGGCGCGCGGATGCCGAAACCGGGGCCGACGTTGGCATCGTGATCGGGCTTGCTGGCATCGACCGCGCCTTCTGAGACCAGCATGGCAGAACGACCATTGCTCTCGACCCGAATGGCAAAGACTGTGCCGCGCGCCACCAGCTCCATACCGGGTGTTTCGATGTCATAACTGGAATTGGCATCCAGCAGTTGCGTCAGCCGCTGGATCGTCTGACCGGCCAGGACGCGGGCACGGATGGTGAAAGCATCGCTGGTGCCTTCGTAGCGCAGAATCTCGTACTCGCTGTTGGGCAGAATTTCGGTGTCCGTTCCATCAGCAAAGAAGGTGATGATGGCGCGTCCGGTGGCATCAGTACGGATGCGATCTCCGACCGTGACCACTGCTTCAACCCGGATCGGCAGCCAGTTGGTGGCGTTGACATGCAGCATCTCGACGCCGTCAGCGCGGACCTCAAGCGAGGCCGCGAGCTGCTCCTGTGCCTGTGACAGGCTGAAGGACAAGGACAATCCGAAAAGCAAAACCAATATGGTCAGCGAACGACTTCGGCTCATGCTATACAACCTCTGGATCGATGCCCCCTGCTTCATGGTAGCAGCATTTCGCTATTCCAGGCAACTGTTACGTCTTTACTTTCAATCTTATAGCTCTAGGGTACAATAGAGCGTAACTGTTCACCCCTCTTGACGAATAAGGTTGCACGGTTGCTATGGAACAACATGCTGATCCCTGGATACTGGAATTCACCAACCCACAGATTCGCGCCCCCATGCGCATCCTGCTGCATGAACGACTGGTCTTCGGACGCATCGTCCAGGATGATCCGCGTAAGGCCGACATTGATCTGAGTGGGTTTAATGCGGCAGAACTGGGCGTCTCGCGGCTGCACTTCGCCATCGAACCGGATGTTGACCGGCTGGCGCTGATCGACCTGGGCAGCGAGAACGGTCTGTTTCTGAATAATGAGCGGCTGACTCCCCAAACACCCTACCGGCTGAACTCCGGCGACCAGATTATGGCGGGGCGATTGAAGCTCGACCTGTCGCTGATCGTCGCGCCGGTTTATGGCGGCAGCATCTATAAGCAGCCCAGCCTGCAAATCTCCGATCAGACCAGTCCGGGGCAAGGTGAAGTGGTCCTGCTGGTGATGAAGGATGTCGATATTGCCGGGGTCATCAGCCCTATTCTGACGCGCGCCGGCTACAAGGTCAAGTCGTGTCATGATGTAGTCACTGCCATCCGCATGTATACGCAGCGGCGTCCGGAAGTCATCATCGTCGATCCCGAGCTGCCGGATATGAACGGGCTGGAATTCTGCCGCTATGTGCGGCGGGATGTCAGTCACAACACTACGCCGTTGATCGTGCTGCGCACCTCACAGAAGGCTGTCGAAAGCGCCGAGGCCATCCGCACCGGGGCCGACTTCTTTCTGGAGCGCCCTATCAGCGCCCGCGAGCTGCGTCATGTGATCTCGGCGCTGATCTATCATCGCAAGACCGGCGAGGCCAGCCTGCAAACCAAGCATCTGATCGGCACCGCGCCGCTGACGGCAGGTCAGCCCGAACCCCGGCGCAACGCCTGTGTCCTATTCGTGGCTGGCAAGAGCGAAGCGCCGATTGTGCTGGCAGTCCAGCAGCCAGTTTCGTTGGGACGCCAGCCGACCAGCGCGGCGATGAAGATGCATGTGGATTTGTCACGTTTTGATGCGGCCAACCTGGGCGTCTCGCGGGTTCACGCCCTGCTCCATTATCAGGATGATAACTTCGCCATCGAAGATCAGGATACCATCAACGGCACCTACCTCAACGGCGATCCACTCAAACCACGCAAGCTCTACAGCCTTAAAAATGCTGACGAAATCCGGCTGGGGCAATTACGCCTTTTCATCTACTTTCTGGAAAAGAATGATCCAGTCTTACGGGGAGCCAACAGCCAGACAGCATGACGACTCTGTTCACCTATCACCCCGATATTCTCCAGCGCTTCCCGGCCATCGTCGGCGGCGTAATCGTAGCGCGCGGGCTGCGCAATGGCCCCAGCCCAGAGGCGCTGCAAGCCAGCTACAGCGCTTCACAGCAGGCCGTGATCGCCCGCATCGGCATTACCCCATTGAGCGACCTGCCCGCGTTGAGCGCGTGGCGTTCGGCTTTTCGCGGCTTCGGCGTAGACCCGACCCAGTACCGGTCAGCCGCCGAGGCGCTGCTGCGCCGGCTGACCAAGAAAGGTGATATTCCCAGTATCAATACGCTGGTGGATATTGGCAATCTGGTGAGCATCTCCTATGCCATCCCCATTGCCGTGCTCGATATTCGCGCCGTGAAGATGCCGATCACGGTGCACTTCGCCAGCGGCGAGGAGCGCTTCACCCCGCTGGGTGAGTCGCTGTTCGAATACCCGGAGAAGGGGGAAGTGGTCTTTAGCGATCCAACGGGCATGGTACTGGCGCGCCGCTGGTGCTGGCGACAGAGCGCGGAAAGCGCAGCTCAAGAGACAACGACCGATGCCATCATCACCATCGAAGGTCACCACCCCGGCGCAACCCACGAGATTCCCCGCGCCGTTGATGACATGCTTGGCCTGCTGCGCACCTATGCCGGCGGCGAGTATACACACGCCATTCTTGGCCCCAACCGCCCCGCCATTGCTGGATGAGCCGAAAGGAAAACCCGATGCCCCGCATTCAGCCCGATGTGAAGCAATGGGCGCTGGCGGTCATCGCTGCCTCGCGCCGGGAATTCAGCATGATCATCGCCTGGATGCCGGCTGAACTCCGCAGCCGATCCGGTCAACTAAAAGACTGGTCGCCGAAAGACGAGATCGCCCATCTGGCCTACTGGATTGATCTGTTCGCCCATAACATTCAGGCACGGCGTGAAGCCCAACCGCTGACCGATACCCGTGATTATCGGGCGATGAATGACGCCGCCTGGCCGGTGAGCAAGGACTGGTCGTGGGACGAAGCCGAGGCCGCTGTGGAACGGGCGCTGACCGCTGTCGCAGCACAGGTCACCGCGCTCGACACGGCTGATCTGACTGACCCACAGCGCTTCACCCTGGAACCCCATCGCAAAGCGCCGCGCCCGCTGATCCAGAGCCTGCTCTACGATCTGGTCGATCATCCGCTGCATCATTTCGTCGGGCTGTATCGCCAGTTCGGTGATGCTGAAGGCCAGTCAGCCATGCTGACGCGGCTCGAAGGCGCATTACGGCAGCCGGGTGTCTCCAAATGGACGGCCACCACACGGCGCAAGATCCAGAATTACCGGTCAGGCTGGGGAAAAGCCGCGCCGCAATTGATGGATGAGCCAGGTTGGGGGATAATGGAAGGCGTCATCCTTACATTGAGCAGGAACACGGCTGATGAACCGTTATATCTCCAACGCTGACTTTGAGAAGCTGGTCGATGAAATCACGCGACAGGTCATGGCATCGATGCCGACCGCCGCACCTACTCCAACGTCCAATCCTGCCAAACCTGCTGCGCCGGCGCACCCCCACAGCGGGGGCTGCGGCCCGGATTGCTGCGAGTGCAAAGATGGGCGCTGTGTCCGCGATTGTTCAGATCGGGTGAAGCTGGTGGTCAACACCGGCGCGGGGCGCATCACCTCTGGATTGGGGTTCATCCCGCGCGACCTGAGCATCGCCCGTTACATCGATCACACCCTGCTCAAGCCGGATGCCAGCGCGGCGGAAGTGGCGCAGCTTTGCAAGGAAGCCCGCGAGTATCACTTTGCCTCGGTTTGCATCAACAGCGCCTATGTGCCGCTGTGCGCCGATCTGCTGAAGGGCAGTGATGTAGCGGTGTGTACGGTGGTTGGGTTCCCGCTCGGTGCCTCGCCCGCCGAGGTCAAAGCCTATGAAGCCCAGCTCGCCATCCAGAACGGCGCAACCGAGATCGATATGGTGATGAACATCGGCGTGGTCAAGAGCCGCGACATCAAGGCGCTGCGCCACGACATCGGCACGGTGGTCAAGACCTGCCACGCCCATCATGTGATCTGTAAGGTCATCATCGAAACCAGCAAGCTGACCGACGAGGAAAAGGTGATCGCCTGTCAGGTGGCGAAGGTGGCCGAAGCTGATTTCGTCAAGACCAGCACTGGCTTTGGCGGGGGCGGGGCGACTGCCGGCGATGTCGCCCTGATGCGTAAGGTGGTCGGGCCGGATATTGGGGTCAAGGCGTCGGGTGGTGTGCGTACCTATGAAGAGGCTCAGGCGATGGTCAAGGCCGGTGCCACCCGCATCGGGGCCAGCGCCGGGGTGATGATTGTCAAGGCCGAGCGTGGCGAGCAGGTGGGTGCCAGCACGGCCAAATACTGATAGTGGAGCACAATCCAGCCACCACAATCTGACTGATAAGCCAGGATCAGACCGAACTCTACCGATCAGTGAGAGACATCTTCAGATGGGTGAACCATCAAGAAGATGCCCCAATGCATGGCTGGTTTATTTTCCCAGCCGCTTCTTCAGCTCGGCGGTGAGCGCCGGGACAATCTGATACAGATCGCCGACCAGGCCGTAACGCGCCAGCTTGAAGATCGGCGCTTCGGCATCCTTGTTGATGGCGACGATGACCTTGCTCGTCCGCATCCCGGCCTGATGCTGGATGGCACCACTGATGCCACAGGCCACATACAGATCGGGGGCGACGGTCTTGCCGGTCTGCCCCACCTGATGGGCATAGGGGATGTATCCGGCATCGACGGCGGCGCGGCTGGCACCAACGGCAGCCCCCAGCACATCGGCCAGCGGCTTGAGCGTGTTGGAGAAGCCATCCTGAGCTTTCCAGATAGTGGCATCCGGGACGCCCGCCGGAGCTTCTTTGGGATTGTTCGCCATCGCCCGGCCACCGCTGACGATGATGGCGGCGTCGGTCAGGTTGACGGTGCCGGTCTCTTCGTCGAAGCGCTCGATCTTGGTGGCGATGTCGACTTCAGCCAGCGCTGGCGGCGCGGTTGTGATCTCGGCTTTCGCGCCGGGGTTGACATCATTGGGTTTGAAGGCGCGGCCACGCAGCGCGAGGTATTGCACACCTGCTCCACTGCCAATCGCCTCGCTGAGAATCTTGCCAGCGTAGACCGGACGCATGACCTTGATCGAGCCATCCGCCAACACTTCGAGGCTGGTGGCTTCGGTGATGAGGCCGCTGTCGGTATCGGCGGCTGAGGCCGAGAGCAGCTCACGCCCGCGCGAGGTACCAATCGCCAGCACGGCTTTGGGCTGATGGGTTTTAACCAGGTGGCTGAGGAGCGCCGCATACGGCTCCAGGCGGAAATCGGTCAGGGTGGCATCTTCACACACCAGCGCCTTGTCCGCGCCATAGGTTCCCGCTTCGGCGGCCACCGCGCTGGCATTCGCGCCGAAGACCAGCGCCGTGACCGGAACGCCGAGCTTGCCCGCGATCAGCTTGCCCGCCCCCAGCGCTTCCCAACTGCTGTTCAGCGCCTTGCCATGAAAGGTTTCAATCCAGACGAATACTGCGCTCATGTTTACAGCACCTTCTCTTCCAGCAAACGGTCAACCAGTTTGGCGGCCTGCTCTTCTGGCGTGCCGCTGATCATCTCCACCTGCACATTCTTGGCCGGCAGGTTCATGAACGCCGAGGTCTTGGCCTGGGTCGGCGGCAGGTTCACACCCAGGTCGCCCAATGACCAGACCGGGATGACGGCTTTGGAGGCTTTGCGGATGCCGATGAACGAGGGGTAGCGCGGCTCGTTGATGTCCTTCATCACGCTGATGACGGCCGGCAGCTTGCTGGTGACGACCTGTTTGCCTTCTTCCAGCAGTCGCTCGACCTGAATGGTCTTGGCGGCGAAGTCCACCGCGATGATCTTCGAGACATAGCTCAACATCGTCCAGCCGAGCTTGCGCGCGATCTGGTAATTGTGCTGGTCAGTGCCAACATCGACGCTCTCCTTGCCCAGGATGACCAGCTCGACATCACCTAGCTTCTTGACCGCCGCCGCAGCGGTGATGGCATAGGCCAGGCTGTCGGTGCCTTCCAGCGCCTCATCCCAGACGCGATAGGCTTCATCCAGTCCCATCGCCAGGCTGTGCTTGAGCGACTCGGTGTGCATCTCCGGGCCGACAGCGATCACAACGGATTTACCACCCCCGTTATCCTTGCCCTGACGGATGGCCTCTTCCAGCGCATATTCATCCCAGGGGTTGACGACGGTGGCGGCATCACCCCAGGTGACGACGCCGCTGGCGTTGACTTCAACTTTGGCTGCCGTATCCGGCGTACTGCGGGTAAAAACGACGATTGACAAGGAACAACCTCCTTTTTAACAGCGGACCAGCATGAATGGCATATTTTGCGCGATATTGTACTCAACTTCCTGACAAAAATCGAATTATGATTCGATTTCAACCCTACAGGAATCTGACATATACTGAGGACTACTGGTGCCTATTGATGGACGGCTTGAATAAGATGGCAGACATCGTTGAAAGCTGGATTGGGCAGTTGAGTCAGGTAGACGCAAAGGCGCGTCGGGCAGCAGTACAGGCATTGGGGAAGGCATCAGATACCCGCGCGCTGGCCGCCTTAATCGCCCGACTCAAAGATACCGATGACACCGTGCGCTGGATGGCGGCAGAAGCGCTGGGATCGATTGGCGATGCCCGCGCGAAGGATGCTTTGATGGCGGCGCTCAGGGATGAAGATGACGGAGAGACTACACGTTGGGCAGCCGCGCTATCGTTGGGCACGATTGGTGATGCCCACGCTATTGACTCGCTGGTGGCGGTGCTGAAGGATGAGGCGCATGAGTCAGTGCGCAACGCTGCCGTTATCGCGCTGCAACAGATTGGCGATGCCCGTGTTATTCAGCCCTTGATCGATACATTGAATGACCCCAATGCAGGAGTGCGCTTCGAGGCTGCCCAGGCGTTGGCGAAGCTCAATCATGCGGCTGGACGTGCCATTCTGCTCGCCCATTTCAGGGACGGCCCTTTGATGGCACATCGGGTGCTGGCAGCCATTGCGCTGGCGCATCTGGGGGATGATGGTGGGCGAGCTGAGCTGGAAAGTGCGTTGACTGATAGCCGGTGGCAGCGCCAGCATGATGCTATTCGCGCCGCGCTGGCATTATTGACGAAATAGGAAAGAATAAGGATGGATGGGATGGTCAAATCTTCATGGTGGTTGATGGTGATACTGCTCATGGGATCAATGGCTTACGCCAGCGATGATCCGCCGCGCCGCATCGTAGCTTATTATTCCTCGTGGAGCATCTATGCCCGCCAGTATTTTGTGACCGACATCCCGGCGGATAAGATCACCCACATCAATTACGCTTTCGCTAACCTGTCTGAAACGGGCGAATGCCTGCTGGGGGATGAATGGGCCGATACCCAGTTCCCCTATCCAGGCGAGACAGAGGGTGATGGCCTGCTGGGCAACTTCCACCAGCTTCAGATCCTCAAGGATCAGAATCCCCACCTACAAACCCTGATCTCCATTGGCGGCTGGACCTGGTCGGATCGCTTCTCAGACGTGGCGCTGACCGAGGAGTCGCGCCAGCGCTTCGCCGCTTCCTGCGTGGCCTTCATGAAACAGTACGGTTTCGATGGACTGGATATCGACTGGGAATATCCAGCCGGTGGTGGCGAACCAGGCAATGTAGAGCGTCCGCAGGACCCGGCCAACTTCAAGCTGCTGATGGATGAACTGCGCCGTCAACTGGATGTCCAGGGGCAGGCCGATGGACGTCATTATCTGCTGACCATCGCGACCGGGGCCGGCAGCCGCCATATTGAGAATATTGACTGGCAAGCGGTACATCCGGCCCTCGATTGGATCAATGTGATGGCCTATGACTACAGCGGTGGCTGGAGCCAGCAGACGGGTTTTAATGCGCCACTTTATACCGAAGCCGGTTCAGAATCGGGCGGCAGCGCCGACGCGGCCATGCAGGGTTATCTGAAGGCCGGCATCACGGCGGACAAGCTGGTGTTAGGCGTGCCATTCTATGGACGAGGGTGGAGAGAAGTAGCAGACGTCAACAATGGACTGCATCAGCCCTACGGTGCCGTTTCGGCCGGCGGCGGCTTTTACAATTACCGTGATCTGGTCGGCGTCCTTCTGGACAATATGCCACGCTACTGGAATAACGAGGCCAAAGTCCCCTGGTTGTATATGCCAGAAACCGGCCTGATGATCAGTTACGATGATCCTGAATCGCTGACCCATAAAGCCAACTATGTCAGCGATAATGGCTTCGGTGGCATCATGATCTGGGAACTGGCTTCTGACGATCCCGATTCAACCCTGCTCAAGGCGATTCATGCAGCACTGTATCCGTGATGTGCGAGAGTGATCTACGAGGATCTGCGCCTTAAGGCATTGGGTTCAGGGTAAGGGCAAATGCCAGGACGTGACCATCCGGGTCAAGCCTGACGCTTGAAACCCATCGAGTCAGCAGTCCTGCGCGCGATCTCGACCACATTACCGGGATCGAATTGCCCCTCCAACGCGCTGATCTGAATTGCGCGATTGTCGTCGCTGTGTTGGCCGGTCGTCCACTCGATGATGGTGACAGCAATATCCTGCACGATGCGTTCATAGCGATAATAGACCAGCGCGGCAGAATTGATTATCGCTGGCCCATAGCCTTCCCAGAACCCGCGCGCATCTGCTTCCCGATCCCAACCCAGGCCGATGCCCGCACCCACAAACATCAGATCACGTTCTTTGGGAGCTAGCAGCGTATCATCCCAATCGACGATGAAGAGTTCGCCCGCTTCATCAATCAGCACGTTACCCCCATGAATATCGGCGTGGCACAAGACGACTTCGGGCGGATGCGCCGCCAGGGCATCACCTAGCTCCTGCGCCTGACCCACCAGATCATCAATTTCGGCCCGCCGGTGCTGCACCAGCCGGGCTAAGGCATCCGTCGTTCCTGTATTCGCGATGCCGGCCTGGTAAGACCGAACCACATCGCGCCAGTAGGCAGTATAGCTTTCCTGGCGCAGCTTTTGCCGCAGAGCTACTGGCAACGAAGCGTTATGGATGCCCTTCAGCGCAGTGCCGAGCTGTCGCCAATTGTGCGGAGAGAGTTCGACAGCAAAGCCATCCTTCCCGATCACATAGGGATACACCATGACATAGAATTCATAAAATTGGGTAGTAAGCTGCCCATTACGGGTGGAAACAGGGGCGATGACCGACTCGATCTGCTGCTCATGGAGGAAATGCGGGATCAGCAGCGTTGTTTCATCAAAACTGCCTCGCTTGAACTTGACGAAGTAACTGACCTGATCCGTTGTGGTGATGCGATAAGCCGCGGCGTTGGGATCAAACCCGAGCGGCAGAAAGGTCAGTTGGGCAACTCGCAGGTCATGTTGATGGCTCAGAAACGCGATAATCTCATCATCAGGGTATTCTAGCCTGTCCAGCATGGTTCATTCAACTCCTCGCTATCCTGCTCAAGTGGCTGAACAGAAGAGGCGCTGATGGCGGTCTGCTGAAAATCCAGCCGGGCAGTTACAAACGGTGCCCAATCGTATAGGCGTTTCAGAGTGAATGAAAGGGGATGCGCACCGCCTCTCGCTGCTTGCCCAAAAATCAGAGAAGGATCGTGAGTGCCAGGGGAGATACGCTGCCTGGGTCAGACAGGGCGCTGTTCGGCGATGTCCCGCAGGTTAAACATCAGTTGTTCCAGTACGGCGCTGGTCTGGCGCTCCAGGCAGCCCGGGTCAGTGGCGATCAGCCGAACCGGATGGGTGTAGGTCACAGACAAGGCGGCATGGGTCCAACAGCCATCGCTTTCCAGCCACCACTGCCAGCGCGATAGCCATTCGCCGCTGGTTTCATACTGGATCTGCTGTGGCGGCTGGTAGGCGGTCATGCGTAACTGACCACGCAGGCGGACACCGGACATGAGGTATTCAAAAGCGCTGTCATACCCGCCGAGACGGGACTCGGCGCAGTACAGCAGTTTGAAGCAGGGATTGAGGCGACGGTTGGCATCCGGACAATCCAGCACTGACCAGACGCTGGCGGCGGGCGAATGAATGATGACATTCTGATGAAGGCTGACCATCGGTTATCCCCCTGAGTGGATGCTGCATCCTGCCTGACAGCATAGTCCAGTGAGCTGGTCATCTGACAGATCAGTTCCTGCTCACTTGGTGTTCATTTTAGTCTGATTATCTGTCATTAGCATCCACCCAAAGCCGGAGACCGTTTCGATAAGACATAATCAGACTACATCCGCTGACGAGAACCCTGACAAATAGCACTCCCATGCCAAAGGGCTTCACAGACTTCAGCTCGTCGCACCACCGGTCACGCGCTGAAAGACATCTGCCAGCGGCTGACTCAATTGCAGCGCCGCCACCGCTGTCGGGACATCCACCGCGTCCTTCAGGCTGGCGCGCTGGCTGCCGCGCGTAGCATTGAACAGATACGACAGCCGGAATAACCAGATGGCGCGCTCGACATCCACTTCTGACCGGATGTAGAAGCTGATCCAGCCGGTCTCACGCAACATATGATGCGGCTCGGCCCGACCTTCAGCGATCAGTTGGTCGCGCAGCTTGCTGTTGAAGGGAATATCCACCATGCCATTGTGATGAAGATGACCAACTTCGACGCTTCCCAGGTTGAACTCGGTGCCGCCGAAACGATGCGGTTGGGCGCTCATACCCGGCCAACCGGTGACTGTCTGGCGGATGCGTTCGAGATACTGCTGCATCATGATAGGGTTCCTCTGGTTGAATATCGACTTGTCACTCAGACGCGCTGAACCCCGTCGATTGCACCCGATCCTGACCGAAAGTACAGGGTACGCTACAATAGATCTCATCGACCAGCCCGCATGCGAAAGGCAGGTGTCTCCATGCCCATCTTACGTACCCCGGACGAGCGCTTCGCGGATCTGAGCGATTGGCCTTACCCGCCGCAATATCACGAGAGTGATGGTCTGCGGATGCACTATGTCGAAGTCGGTGCTGGCAACCCAATCCTCTGCCTGCATGGTGAACCGACCTGGGGTTATCTCTACCGTAAGATGATCCCGGCGCTATCGCGGGTGGGGCGCGTCATCGCTCCCGATCTGATCGGTTTTGGGCGCTCGGATAAGCTGACAGAGTTAGCCGAGTATTCCATCGCGCTGCATCACACTAAGCTGGTTGGTTTCATCCAGGCGCTTGATCTGACAAACATCACGCTCGTGTGCCAGGACTGGGGCGGCATTCTGGGGCTGCCCATCGCGGCAGCGCTACCGGAGCGCTTCGCTCGGTTGGTCATCATGAATACCGGCTTACCGGGCGGTGACACGCCGCTGACGGAAGGATTCATGCAGTGGCGCGCCTTCGCCGAACGGGTCGGGCGTGATCTGGAACCAGGGCAATTGGTGGAAATTAGCCTGGTGAACAAGCCGCTGCCCATCGAGGTGGCCCGCGCCTATGACGCTCCATTCCCGGATTCGTCATACCGCAGCGGTGTGGCGGCCTTTCCACTTCTGGTGCCGACGCAACCCGATGACCCCGGCGCGGCTGAAATTCGTCAGGCGAGGGAACGACTGAGCCAGTGGGACAAACCAGCCTTGATCCTCTTCTCAGATGGCGACCCGGTAACGCGCGGCGGGGATCGCTATTTCCGCAAGTTGATTCCGACAGCCGCAGAGCAACCAGAGATCGTCATCCGGCAGGCCGGACATTTCCTGCAGGAAGAAAAAGGGGCAGAGATCGCCGACCACATTGTTCAGTTCATCCTCCGCACCTGACCAACCGGTTATGAACCCTGGCCGAGTGACAGCGCTGGTTTGAGCAGGTTCATCGTAAATGCCGGGAAGCTGCCCATCTGGCTTTCAATGACGAAGCCAGTTTCAGCCGCCATCGCGCGAATGGCACCCGGCGTCTGATAGTCAGGGTCGGGAAGCACTTCGGTGATGGACAGGATACCGCCCGGTTTCAACGCCCGATAGATTTCGCGCAGCGCCGCCACCTTATCCGGGATTTCACCCAGAACCGTGACCAGGAAGACGCGATCAAAGGTGTTGGCTTCGGTCCTGCCCTCACCGATACCGGCCTCCAGCAGCTTCACATTGGTGACGTGCTGCTCAGTGAGCTTCTTCTGTACTCGCTCCAGCATCGCCGGCTGAATATCCAGCGCCACCACCTCGCCAGTTTCACCCACCCGCAGCGCTGCCGGCAGGGTGATGCGCCCTGGGCCGCAGCCGACATCCAGTACGCGCATCCCCGGCTGAACAGTAGCACGCTCCAGTAGCAGGTGGGAGCCGGCCACCCTGTTCATGAATGGGTTTTCCAGCAGGAAACTCAGGCTCGATGGGCAAGGCAGATGAGGATGCTGGCGACGATACAGCAGCGCTCCTACGCCAAATAATGTCAGTAATGCCAGAACGAATTTTGCTCGATTCATGCTCTGATGACGGATTCCTGCGTTCATGTGATCGTTACTCCTCGTAGTCAAATAGCGCATTCGCACGATGATCGCAGCATTGATCGACAGACTCTATACGCATGACGGCCATGAGCGGTTGTGAATAGCATCACAAATAAGCCGCCCAACGCTTCACTGTGCATCGAGATTAAATTTCTGTAAAACGTAAAGCGTGTCTGGGTTTTCGCCGTTATTTCCGCTATAGTCTCCGTCCTTATCCCAAAGTCGATCAGGACGAAGACTATGACCGCCGTCGAGGACACCCAACTCCCGGAACTCACGCCACAAACCTACGTCAACCGTGAACTGGCCTGGCTTGAGTTCAATCGTCGTGTGCTCGCGATCGCTCAGGATGAGACGGTGCCGCTGCTGGAGCGCGTCAAGTTCCTGGCAATTTTCAGCAACAATCTGGATGAATTCTATATGGTGCGCGTCGCTTCAGTGCATGACAAGATGCGCGCCGGGCTGCCCAATAGCCGTCCCGATGGCTACCAACCCCATCCGCTGTTGGCGGAGATCCGTCGCCGGGTGTTGGAGTTAATCGCTCAGCAGCGCGTGACCATGCGCGAAGTGTTTGCCAAGCTGGAAACCTATGGCATCCGCCTGACCGAAGTTAATCACCTGAATGAATGGGAACGTGAAGCCACCCGCCTCTATTTCCAGGACGAGATTTTCCCGGTGTTGACGCCGCTGGCGGTCGATCATGCCCGTCCGTTTCCTTTCATCTCCAACCTCAGCCTGAACCTGGCGATCTGGTTGCGCCGTTCCAACAGCGGTTCGAATCGCCAGACCGAATTCGTTCGGCTGAAAGTGCCGGAAGCGCTGCCACGCATCGTCGATGTGGGCAAGGTCATGCGCCGTTACCTGAACGATGGCAGCGTCAAGGATACTTTCGTCTTTCTGGAAGACATCATCGGCGATAACCTCGACACCCTCTTTCCTGGCATGAAGGTGGTCGAGCAGTATCCTTTCCGCGTCACCCGCGATGCCGATGTCGATTACGAGCAGGAAGAGGAGACTATCGGCGATATGAGCGCGCTGATCGAGGACAGCGTCCGCGAACGGCGCTTCGGCTCGGTGGTGCGGCTGAGCGTGCCGGACAACATTAGCGAACGCACGCTGAATCATCTGATTCGCCAGTTGGCGGTCGAACAGGAACGCGATGTCTATTTGATTGATGGGGCGCTGGGGGCCAGCAGCCTGTTTGAACTCTCCGGCGTCGATCATCCCCAGCTCAAGTATCCGCCCTATCTGCCGCGCCTGAGCGACAGCCTGGATGAGCGCAATATCTTTGCCACCATCCGCAAGGGTGATGTGCTGCTGCATCATCCCTATGACTCATTCAAACCGGTCGAGACCTTCTTCCGCGCCGCCGCCCATGATGACGAGGTGCTGGCGATCAAGGCCACGCTCTATCGTGTCGGCAAGAACTCGCCCATCATCGAGGCGCTGCTGGAAGCCCGCGACAACGACAAACAGGTGGCGGTGCTGGTCGAACTGAAGGCGCGTTTCGACGAAGAGAACAACCTGGAATGGGCGCGTCAGTTGGAACACAAAGGGGTGCATGTCACCTATGGCGTCGAGGAACTGCCAGTTAAGACTCATGCCAAAGTGGCGATGGTCGTCCGCCGCGAACCCCAGGGCGTCGAGCGCTATCTGCATCTCGGAACCGGCAATTACAATGCCAGCACCGCCCGGCTGTATACCGATCTCGGTCTGTTCACCTGCAATGAGGAACTCGCCGACGATGTCTCGCGCATGTTCAACCGGTTGACGGGTTATGCCCCGGCCACCACCTACAAGCGCCTGCTGGTCGCCCCGGAACAATTACAGAACGGCCTGATCCGCCTGATCGATAACGAGATCGCTGCCGCCCGTGAAGGCAAAACGGCGCGCATGATCCTCAAGATGAATCAGCTTGAGGAAGATGTCATGATCCAGAAGCTGTATCAGGCATCGCAGGCCGGCGTGCATATTGACCTGATTGTGCGCGGCCTCTCCTGTCTGCTGCCGGGCATTCCCGGTGTCAGTGATAACATCCGCCTCGTCAGCCATATCGGACGCTTTCTGGAACACAGCCGCATCTTCTACTTCCACAACGCTCCGCCGGATCAGCGCATTTATCTCGGCAGCGCCGATCTGATGCGCCGCAACCTGTACAATCGGGTCGAAGTTGTCTTCCCGATCCTCGATGCAAATTTGCAGAAGCACATCCAGCGCTTGCTGGCAACCTATCTGCATGACAATCAACTGACCTGGGAAATGCAGTCGGATGGCACCTACCGCAAGGTGACACCGCTGGAGACAGATGTCACCCTTTCGGCGCAGGAAGCCTTCATGCTCTCCAGCTTCGGGCTGGATGATCTGGAGTAAGCGAGAGCAAAGAATCGACCCGCATTATCTATACAACCAGATAGCGAACCATCCAGCTTAGGGATAGGCATGGTTGAGATGCCTATCCGGGAGCGAGTCAACGAGTGGTGCCGGAATCAACCTGGCTCAAGACTGTACCTTCTGGGCATCGATTAGACGCTGCCAGCTCGGCGGCAGGTTCTTCAGGACTTCGATGGCGCTGAAGGGCGTCCCCTGCATCGGGCCGCGCTGCTTGGCCCAGTGCGCCACCCGCGTCAGCCCATCGACCAGGGTGGTCTGGGGATTAACCCCCAGGATTTCCCGCGCCAGGGTGTGATCAGAATAGGCGACGTGGACTTCTTCACGCGCGGGCAAATGGGTGATGTTGACCGGCGCACCCATAACTTCGCAGCAGACTTCAGCCAGTTCATTGACGGTGTAGGGCGTATCGGCGCCGATGTTGAAGATACGGTTGCGCGCCGCTGCGACTTCCGGCGAGTGAGCGATGCCACCGGCAATATCACCGACATAGGAGAAAGCACGCTGCTGGGTGCCATCGCCGAACACGCTCAAAGACTTGCCCTGCATGATCTGATTCATAAAAATACCGACCACATTGCGATACGGATCGCCCAAATTCTGCCGTTCGCCATAGACGTTGTGTGGACGGAAGATGACATAGTCCAGGCCGAACATGTGGTGCGAGGCCTTGAGTTCCTGCTCTACCGTGTACTTGGCGATGCCATAGCTGTCGGTGGGCATGGGGATCATGTCTTCGACCATCGGTGTGCGACCTTCACCATAGACGGCGATGGACGAGGTGAAGACGAAGCATTTCACCTGGGTGTTGACGGCGCAGTTGATGAGGTTGACGCTGCCGACCACATTGTTCATGTAGTTGAAGCGCTTGATGAAGTGGCTCAGTCCTTCAGCAGCATAAGCCGCCAGATGATAGACGTAATCGAACTTCTCAGTCTCGAACAACGTTGTCAACGTCTCGTGATCGAGAATGGATGCCTGAACGAAACGCACGCCTGCCGGAACATTCTCGGTGAAGCCACCGCTCAGATCATCCAGGCCGACGACCTCGTGACCAAGCGCCAGCAAACTTTCGCATACATGCGATCCCAGGAAGCCTGCTGCTCCTGTTACCAGAGATTTCATAATGATTCACTCACCTCGTTAGATAATTATGCCGTGTGTCCCAAACGACCCCGATAGTAGTCGCTAATGGCGCGGATCATGACCGGGCGCAGATGACGGCGGTCGGCCCATTTCGGCTTCAGAGTCCAGCTCGCCATCGTGCGGATATACTCAAACCACACCCGCAGCCAGGTTTCAAACCCGGCGCGAGTTTTGCGCAGGAAGAGGAAGCGGTTGCGCGTCATATAATAATAAGCCCAGCTTGATGTGGCGCGCGCTTCCAGCGGAATCTTGTGCCACATCTTGGCCTTCGGCACATACGCCAGCTTGAAGCCAGCTCGTCCAGCGCGGACGCACCACTCGGTCTCTTCGTAGTAGATGAAGAAGTCGTCATCCAGCCCGCCGACCTTTTCCCAGACGTTGCGCCGCCCCAGCAACGCACAACCGGAAATGAAATCGACCGGCGTGGTCTCGCTGCCGAACTGCCCCTGATCCTTCTCATTCAGCCCGACCATCGAGGATGTGCCGTGTTTCCAGTCAATCGACCCGCCCACCGACCAGATCAGATTGGGGTCATCATAATAATAGATCATCGGCCCGGTCACGCCGATGCTGGGGTCTTTCTCCATCACATCGATCAGCAGGTCGAACATATCCGGCGCGACAGTGGTATCGTTGTTCAGCAGCATGATGTAATCCGCGCCATGCTTGAGCGCGTAGTCGATGCCGACATTGTTGCCGCCGGTGAAGCCCCGGTTGACGCCGGTATCGAGCAGCATGGTATCCGGATAGGCTGACTTGATCGCCTCGACCGACTCGCGTTTGGAACCATTATCGACGACGATAGTTTCCAGATTGGGATAGGTCACTTCGCCCAGCGAACGAATGCAGTCGAGCGTGAAATGATGATTATTGAAGTTGAGCAGGATAATGCTCACCTTTGGTTTCATGGAGCCTCCACTGTCTGGCATGTTGTGATTACGCCGCATCCTAAAGAGTTGACCTTGCAACTGGCTAAACCTTTAGTCAAGGGTGATGGCTGCAAGCTCTCCTCATTCTACGCCCTATCCGCCGTCAGAAGATGGAAGATTCCCGATGTCCACCCGGTCGCTGAACTGATATTGCATGCGCGGGCCCGCGCCGGCTGCGCCGCCGACCAGAACGAGTTTTTCTCCCCAGAAGGCGGCACCGAAACTGTGCCGGGCAGAAGGCAGGAAAGCCAGCGATGTCCACTGATCGGTGAGCGGGTCATAGACCTCATGCTGACCGTTGGTGCAGGCGCGCTCGATCTCCTGCCCGCCCATCAGGTGGATGACATCGCCGACCACCAGGGCAATCGCGGTGCTGCGCGGGGCCGGCATATCGCCGCGCCGTTCCCAGGTATCGGCAGCCACATCATAAACATCAACCATGCCATAGTTGCCGGTCTCGCGCCAGCGGCCGCCAAAGAGAAACACCTGCCCATCATAGAGCGCCACGCCGGGATTATCGCGTGCCGGTTCGGGCAGCAGCGTCCGCTTGTCGGTATCCCAGCTATTGGTTAGCGGATCATATTCCCAGAGCTGACGGGCATTCGGGCCGTCACCCGCCAGCAGCAGCAGGCGGTCATCCAGCGCGACAGCCGCATGAGCAGCGCGGGGCGAAGGCAGCGCTGCGATCGGCGACCAGGTATCGGTGGGCGGGTCATACACCCAGGCCTCGGTCGAACGCGGTTCGCTAAAGAAGGGGCCATCGAAGCCACCGGTCAGATAGAGCTTGCCCCCCAACGCCGTCAGGCCAGCGCGATGCAGCGCCTTCGGCAGCGGCGCTAAGGTCACCCACTGATCCTCTGCCATGTCATAACGATCAAAGGTGGTGGTCGGCTGCCAACCCTGGATGAAGCCGCCAGCCTGATAGATGCTCCCATCCAGCACGGCATAGGCTGCCGCGCCGCGTGGATTGGGCAGCGCTGCCCCGCGTGTCCAGCTCACTGTCACTGGCAGATCTGTAGCAGGCGGCTGGCACAACGGTGGCGGGAGAAACTGATAATCAATCCGTTGAAACAGGCGCGGGCCAACCACCACACCAACTGCTACCACGCCAATCACCAAGCCCACCACTACAAGCCGTCGAACCATGAACCGTCCTTTTTACTCAGGAAGCCGCGTTCGGGGTGAAGATTTCGACGATGCCGGTCAGGTCACGCTCGGTAGCACCGTACGCGCCGCTGGAACCGCCGATCAGATACCAACGACCCCCAACGACCGCCGACGCCATGCCATGGCGTGGGCTGGGCATATCTTTCACACCGGCCCAGCTATCGCTGGCAATGTCATAAACATGAATATTGCCATACGTACAGTTATTTTGCTGCTCTTCGCCACCAGCCGCATAAATCCGGCCATCGAAATCAGCCAATGCAATGGCGCTGCGTGGCACCGGCATATCGGATTTCTTCTCCCAGGTGTCGCTGACCGGGTCGTACACTTCCACCACGCCAGTGCTGACGTCCTTCCAACGCCCGCCGATAACCCAGATTTTGCCGTCCACCACGATGGCTGCCACATGTTCGCGCGGGGTAGGCAGTTTGCCCTGACGCGAGGTATCCCAAGCATCGGTGACCGGATCATACACCCAGACAGCCTGCGCCGCCGTACCAGTCCCGCCAATCACATAGATCAGATCATCCAGCGTCACCACTGCATGAGCCGCACGCGGATTGGGCATATCGGCCACGGCGAACCACTTGTTCTGCTCCGGGTCGTAATACCAGGTATCGGCAATATCGGGTTGGGCATTGACCATCTTGCCCATATCGTCGTAGCCGCCGATGACATACAGGCGACCATTGGCCGTCGTCACCCCGGCATGATGAATGCCATAGGGCATAGGCGCACCGCTTGTCCAGCTATCGCTGGCGGTATCATAAATCTCCAGCGAATTCGTCGTCAGCCATTGTTTGACCATCCCGCCCGCCACATAAATCCGCTCATCAATACTGCTGGCAGGGGTTTCGCCCCGAATCGTCGGCATCGGCGCACCGGTTGACCACTGTCCTGCCGCTGGCAAATTGGGATCGCTGGGGCAAATCACCGGCACTCTATCGAACATGCCCAGACGCCGCGCCACCAGCAACCCGCCAATCCCCAGACCGACCACGATCAGTAATGTCGCCATCACCCGCGAATTCAGCCAGGTTTTCATAGCATTCCATCTCACTCACTCGTTCGATCGATCACAGGCTAATTGGTTCGCCCAACATCACCCTTACTGGCGCACTCCTTTTGCCTAAGAACCTATTCATTTGCCGACCCAAAGAGACTATCGCCCAGGAATTCCTCCGGCATCTGAAAGCGCTGCACGACATCAATCTGCGGTTGACGAAAACCCCATCGCTCTACAGCCTGCATCAGAGCGCCATCGAGCAGGGGAGATTTGATCGCCTATCGATTTTCTTGTTGCTCACTGCCACGACAACCAGTCGAACCATGAACCGTCCTTTTTACTCAGGAAGCCGCGTTCGGGGTGAAGATCTCAACGATGCCGGTCAGGTCGCGCTCGGTGGCACCGTTCGCCCCGCTGGAGCCGCCGATCAGATACCAGCGATTATTGACCACTGCCGAGAGCATGGCATGGCGCGGGCTGGGCATGTCTTTCATGCCGGTCCAGGTATCGCTGGCGATGTCATAGACGTGGATGGTGCCATAGGTGCAGTAAGTCCCCAGGTCTTCGCCGCCAGCCGCATAAATCCGACCATCGAAAACGGCCAGCGCCAGCGCGCTGCGCGGCACCGGCATATCGGCTTTCCTCTCCCAGGTGTCGCTGACCGGGTCGTACACCTCAACCGCGCCGGTGCTGATGTCTTTCCATCGTCCGCCGATCACCCAGATTTTGCCATCGACAACAATGGCTGGCACATGCTCGCGCGGGGTAGGCAGTTTGCCCTGACGTGAGGCATCCCAGGTGTCGGCGACCGGGTCATACACCCAGACATCCTGCGCACCGGTGCCGGTTCCGGCCACCACATAAATCAGGCCATCCAGCGTCACCGCTGCGTGAGCGGCACGCGGGCTGGGCATATCGGCCACCGCGAACCACTTGTCCTGCTCCGGGTCGTAGTACCAGGTGTCGGCAATATCTGGTCGGGCATTGACCATCTTGCCCATATCGTCGTAGCCGCCGATGACATACAGGCGACCATTGGCGGTCGTGACGCCAGCATGATGAATGCCATAGGGCATGGGCGCACCGCTTGTCCAGCTATCGCTGGCGGTATCATAAATCTCCAGCGTGGTGGTCGTCAGCCATTGCTTGACCATGCCGCCGGCCACATAAATCCGCCCGTCAATATCGCTGGCGGCGGTCTCGGCGCGGATGGTCGGCATCGCCGCGCCGCTTGACCAGGCTCCAATCGTCGGCAGATTGGGATCGCCGGGGCAGATGACTGGCACTTTATCGAACACACCCAGTCGCCGGGCGACGAGCAGCCCACCCAGCCCCAGGCCAATCACCAGCACCAGCGCGGCTAGCACGCGCCTATTCATCCACGATTTCATCGTCTTGTCTCGCTTTACTGGTCAACCTACAAACACCCTATCCGGTCTCCCCAACATCAGCCTTAAAATGCCAATCCTTTTGCTTAAGTGTACTCTACTTAGCTTATAATATTGGGGATGTCCTGGAACAACAAGAGACTGGCATGACAATACAACGGGTGCAGCAGTGGCTGCGCTTGCCGCATTATGAAGATGAAGAGCAAGAGCGTATCGCCCACTTGCTGCATATTCTGACGCTGGCGCTGCTGGGTGTGGCGCTAGTTTACTTTATCACACTGCTGATATTGGCGCGCTACAGCGGACTGCCCAATGGCCTTGCGGGTATTGCCATCACCCTCACCGGACTGTGGCTGCTGCATAAAGGGCACCTGCGCGCGGCCATCTATCTGGTCATTGCGGGCGTCTGGAGTGTGCTGGCGTTAGCGATTCTGTTTGCAGAACCTGATTTCAACATCTTTGATCTGGCTTTCCCCAGCTTCGTCCTGCCGATCCTGCTGGCGGGCTTTTTGCTGAATGGGCGAATCGCCCTGCTCATCCTTTTAGGCAGTGTACTGATCGGACTGTTCGCGGCCCCTTCATCGGCTGAACCGGATCTGGTTGCTGGCTCAGGTGCCTGGGCAGAAGTATGGATCACCCACAGTATGATCTTCTGCACCGCGGTGGGCATGACATCGCTGGCGAACAACAGCCTGCGACTGGCGCTCGTACGCGCTCGCCGCAGCGAACGGGAAGTGACGGACCGAAACCGTGAACTTCAGACAAAAGATGCTCTGGCTCAGGAATTCCAGCGCTACCTGAAAGCGCTGCACGACGTCAATATCCGACTGGCGCTGACGCCCTCGCTCGACCAGTTGTATCAGATGGCTATCGAGCAAGGAGTGAGTGAACTGGGATTCGACCGGTTGGCTGTGTTTCGGCTGGATGAATCGACCAACGAATGGGTTGGCACCTACGGGACCAATCCACTGGGCGAGATCGTCAGCGTAAAGCACGTTCGCTTTGCCAATCACGAGCTGTGGTTTGCCGCAGCCATCGAAAAACGAGAACGGGTCACCTACCGGTATGGAGCGCTGCTCGACAATCTCCAGCCGGTAGGAACAGGGTGGAACGCGGTGGGTTTGCTGCGCGATGGCGACCAGGTTTTGGGTGTGATCTTCGCCGACAATCTGCGTCATCAGGCAGCGCTGGATGAGAACCGGATCGAATTGCTCAGTCTGTTCACCGCGCTGCTGAGTACCCTGATCGTCGAAAAGCAGGCACAGGAACGGCTGCGCGAAAACGAAGAACGGCTGCGGCTGGCAGTGCGCGCCTCGCGCATGATACCCTGGGAATACGATGTCACCAGCCAGAGGGTCATTTACCCCTTCCGCAAGCTGCCCCCCTGGCCGGGTGATCCGCATACCATCGCCGGTTTCCTGAGCGGCGTGCATCCCGATGATCGAGCTACTGCCAAAGAGTCGATTGAGCGCTCATTGCGCGAAGGCAGCAGCTATCGCGTGGAATATCGCTATCACCAGCCAGACGGAAACAGCGGCTGGGCGCTGGCGCTGGGCGAAGCATACCGGGACGCGCACGGCAACGTCACCCGGATCGTCGGATTCACCCAGGACATAACCCAGCGCAAGCAGGCCGACGAGTCGCAGCGGACACAGATGGAAATGAGTCAGCGGTTTCAGGAGCAACTGAAATCGTTGAATGAGGTCAGCCTTCAGCTCGCGAAAGTCGTTTCGCTGGACGAGTTGTATCGCCAGGCGGTAGAGCTGGGTCGGCAGCAGCTTGGTTTTGACCGGGTGGGGCTGATGCTGCTCGATTCGACCAGCGGGGTCATCCAGCACACCTATGGCACCGATGAACATGGAAATCTGGTGGACGAACGCAGCAGCAGTTTCCATCTTTCCATAACAGATGAATGGGTTGTTCAGGCTATCGAGAATCGCTTGCGCGTGGCCGTAAAACCCGATGCGCCGCTGCATAATCCCGGGCGACAAGTCGGGCATGGCTGGAATGCTATCGCGCTGATGTGGGAGAACGACACAATTTTCGGCTGGTTATCGATTGACAATCTGATCCGTCAGGAGTCCATTACGATTGATCAGGTTGAACTGCTGGCTTTGTATGGGGCAACAGTCAGCAACCTGATTACGCGCAAGCGAGCTGAAGATGCACTACAGCGTGTCGAAGAGCAGGAGCGCGATTTTCTGGAACGGCTGAAGTCGCTTCACCGCGTCAGCCTGGAATTGTCGCGGATGGAGACGGTGGATGATTTGCACCGTCGCGCGGTAGAACTGGGACAGGCGGAACTGGGCTTCGAGCGCATTGGCATCCTCATGGCTGATGGCGAAGATTGGATTGCTCAATATGGCATTGATCCCCAGGGAAATCCAACGCATTACCAGCCGCCCATTCGCCTGACCCCCGGAACAGCCGAGCATTGGGTCGAGATGCGTCCTGATCAAACCGAGAACATTATCATTCGCGTCGACAGTGACCTTACAGAAGGGCATCGTACTGTCGGACGGGGCTGGAATG
This sequence comes from Anaerolineae bacterium, assembly GCA_022843385.1. Classification (GTDB taxonomy): domain Bacteria; phylum Chloroflexota; class Anaerolineae; order Aggregatilineales; family Phototrophicaceae; genus CFX2. The sequence goes on from JALHNT010000007.1 coordinate 137,062, forward strand.
TGGCGGCAGCTCTGCGTGATGGGGCGCGTGTGATTGGTTGGCTGGTCAGTGATAACCTGATTTCTGCTCGTGCTCTGCGCTCATCCGATATTGAATTGCATGTGCTGTATGCAGCGCTGCTGGGGCAACTGACACTGCAAAAACAAACCCAGCAGCAGTTACGCGAGAATGAGGAACGACTGATTCTGGCCTTGAAAGCTGCCCACATGCGCGCCTGGACGTGGAATATCCATTCCGACCGTGTCATTCGCCTTGACCCGGAGACCAGACAAGTCAGCCATCTTACGTTGGATGATTTCCTTATCAATCTTTCCCCAGATCGTCGCTCGAATGTCCCCCATCAGGCCCGCCAGGCGCTGGAGATGGGACGTCCGTATTCAATCGAACTCCCCTTTCACAATCAGAATGAACCATCGGTCTGGCTGCATATTTTTGGAGAACCCTATTACGATGTACACGGCAAACTGCTGGGCATGACTGGCGTCACCCAAAATGTCACTGATCGTAAAGAGGCGGTTGAGGCACTGCGCCAGAGCGAGAAAAGCGCGCGGACATTCCAGGAAAAGCTCAAGCGGCTGCATCAGGTTAACCTGCACCTCTCAACAATGGACAACCTGGATGACCTGTACCGGGCTGCGATTGAGCAAGGCCGCGACCAGCTCGGCTTTGACCGGCTAGGGCTGTTCTTCTTCGACTTCGCTCGCGGCGCGCTGACCGGCACCTTCGGCACCGATCCAGCGGGGCAGATCCGCGATGAACGGGATTACTTCTGGGAGATGTATGGTGGCCTGGACTGGATTTACAACATCTTCACCAACGATCTGCGCGTCATGGTTAACCCTGACAATGTCCTGACCGACAACTTACAGTCAGTCGGACATGGCTGGAATGCATTAGCGGCGCTGTGGGATGGCAATGCCCTGATTGGGTGGTTGTCGGCGGATAATCTCATCCGTCAGGAGCCGCTGGATGAGCGCCAGATCGAGCTGCTCAGTCTGTATGCGGCTTTGCTGGGGCATCTCATCACCGAGAAAAAGACGCTGCGCGATCTGCGTGACCGAGAATCGCGGCTGCAACTGGCGCTGGAAGCCGGCAAAATGCAGCTCTTTGAATGGAAGTTCAACACTGATACGATCATCAATTATGCCAGCCAGCACTTTGCCCTGACCCCTGCTGAAGAACCGATCAGCGATTGGCACGCTTCAGTCCATCCGGATGATCGCGAGATGGCACGCCGCAAAGCGGATGAGATCATGGTGGATATGGAGCCCTACCGCATGGAATATCGCCTGCGCATGGCGGATGACACCTACCACTGGGTACAGGAGATTGGTCAGTTTTATCGGGATGAATCGGGGGAAACGACCGGCACGGTGGGTATCGTCCAGGATATTCACGAGCGTAAACTGGCGGAAGAGCGCTTCTATACCGCGTTCTACAACAACCCCTCGGCCATTGCCATTTCCGAGCGCTTTAGCCGCCACTATGTCGATGTGAACGAGAGCTGGGCGCGGCTGTTCGGTTATCCACGCGAAGCCTATATCGGTCGGAATGCCCAGGAAATGGGTTTGTATGACGAGAGCGGCGACCACGACAGCCTGATTGCCGAACTGCAACGCCATGACCGGGTGAACCAGCGCGAAATCGTCGGGCGAAATCGGGATGGCCGGGTGATCTATGGGCTGGTCTCGCTGGAACGCATCGAGATTGATGGCACCCCCTATGTCATTTCGATGATCCAGGACATCACCGAACGCAAGCGGATGGAACAGCAGGCGTTGGAATTCGAGCTCCAGCGGCAGCGCATCGCCATGATGACCGAGTTCTTCGGCAATGTCTCGCACGACCTGAAGACGCCGCTGGCCGTCATCCGTAACAGCCTGTATCTGATCGAACGGTTCACCGATCCGCAGCGGCAGAAAGACAAAATCAACCTCATCTATCATCAGACGGACCGACTGGAGCGCTCGATTCAGGACATCCTGACCATTACACGGCTGGATAATGCAGGCAGCCTGACCTGCGCCAACGTGCCAGTGAACGTCATGATCGACGATCTACTGCCGGGATTCAAACCGGTGATGGAACGAAAGCACATCAAGCTGGAACTCAACCTGCCCAAGCCATCGCTGATGGTATGGGGCGATGCGCGTGAGCTGGATCGGGTGTTGACCAATCTGGTTGAGAATGCCATCAACTACACGCCAGAAGATGGAAGCATCACGATTGAGAGCTACAGCGAAGGCGATCAGACCGTCATCGACATCCGCGACACCGGCATCGGCATCAACGCGGAGGATGTGCCGCGCATCTTTGAGCGATTCTACCGTGCCGACCGCGCCCGTTCCACCCACAGCGGCGGCACCGGGCTGGGGCTGGCGATTGTCAAGCGCATCATGGATATGCATCACGCGCCGATTGAAGTGAGCAGCACACCGGAACAGGGAACCCGCTTCCGTCTGCGGCTGGCGGCCACCCAGAAAGCCTTTCAACGGCTTGAGGCGCTGACACCATGAGGCTGGCGGCGCTGCTGCTGGCGCTTTTCCTGACGCTGGCTCCGGCTCAGGCCCAACCAGGCGTGATCCGCGCCCCGCGCCTGGGCATCACCTTCATCAGTTCGCTCGATCATCCGGCCAATGAACGGCGTTACCAACAGGCGCTGCTGCTGGGAGCGGGTTGGAACCGCTGGCCGCTGTACTGGGATCGGGTAGAGACGGCACCGGGCAGCTATAACTGGAGCAGCTATGACCGGTTGGTGACGGGCGATGTGGTGCATGGCCTCCGCACCAATGCCATCCTGCTGGGGCGCCCGGGTTTCTTCGCTGATGGGGGCAGCATCAGCAATCTGGCCGCGCCGGCCTTCAGCGATGGCAGTGATACCCCCGGCGCAGGCAAGCTGCCCAACTCCGGCAATCCCTGGGCACTGTTCGTCTACGCGGCGGTGCAGCGCTATAAACCGGGCGGGCAACTGGCGCTCAACCAGGGCTGGCCGGCAGGAGCCGGAATCACGGTGTGGGAGGCGTGGAATGAACCCGACCTGCCGCTGTTCTGGACGGGGGGTGAGGCGGCCTATGCCCGGCTGCTCAAGCTGACGTATCTGCTGGTCAAGCAGGCCGACCCGAACGCGAAGGTGATGTTCGGCGGGCTGGCCTATGGCAACCCGGATGAGAATGACTGGCTGGCGAAGACACTCAACCTGATCGCGGCTGATCCGCAGCGCGACGCCTACAACTGGTACATGGACATCGTGGCCGTTCACAGCTACACCTATGCCCGGCGCACCGGACTGGTGGTGCGACGCATGATCGAGACGCTGGGGCGCTTCGGTCTGTCGCGTCCGGTGTGGGTCAACGAAAGCGGGGTCTCGGTCTGGGATGATTATCCCGGCCCGGTGTGGACGAGCGCCCGCCCGGAGGAACGCCGCTTCCGTGCCACCCAGGCGCAGCAGGCGGCGTTTGTGGTCGAAAGCACGGTTTATGCCTGGGCAGCCGGAGCCGATGTGGTCTTCATCCACCAGCTTTACGACGACTGCGGCGATGCCCCCGGCAACTTCCCCCCGCACAACGGCGAACTCTGCGGCGCACAGCCGACCTGCTCCGGCGATGCCTATGGCCTGTATCGCAACGAGCGCGGCGAGAGCTGCTTCAGCCAGCATCCCAACCCCGGCAGTCCCCGCCCGGCAGCCGCGGCTTTCTACCGGCTGGCGCAGATTTTTGGCACGGCGACCTTCAATGATCCCAAGATCGAACGGCGTGGGAGCAGCGTGATCGCCTCGTTCATGCGCCCCACCACCGGCGAACGGGTGCTGGCGTTGTGGAACCGGACGCTGGAACCGCTGGAGGTGGACTTCCCGGCAGCCGGGAGCGCGGCGCTGGTCTACAGCCTCGACCAGCCGGAGTTCCGCCTGATCCCGGTCAACGGACGCTATTCGCTGGGGCTGCCACCGGCCACCCGCGATGACTTCCCCTACCTGCCGGTGGGCGAGATTTCCGGCATCGGCGGGCCACCGCTGCTGCTGGTGGAACGACTCGACCCGGCGCTGGTGGCCGGTTTAACCCCCTCCCCGGTCGCCACCGTGATCCCGCTGGATGTCACGCCCGGCATCAGCATCACCCAGGTCGCCCGCCCGACGGTTGACCCGGCCTTTGACACACGCCCACCGGTCACGCGCCTGGAGCCGCTGCCAGAAGTCAGCCCGACGGTTTTCACTGTGCGCTGGAGCGCCGAGGATGACGGCGGCATTGATAAGTATCTGGTGTGGGTGCGGATTGATGAGGGCGAGTGGCAGCCCTGGCTGGAGACGCCCGGCACCGAGGGGCAGTACATCGGCCAGTCCGGCAGCGCCTATGCCTTCGCCGTGTGGGCGGTTGATCTGGCGGGCAACTGGTCGCTCAACACCGAACTCTCGGCGCAAGCGACTACGCGGGTGGAGTGAACGCGTTAGTGCTGGCGCGGCAGACATCTCACGGTATCGCGGTCGGGGTGGCCGTCGCCAGAATGCAGCCGTTACTACCGCTGTACAACGCGCAATCCTGGATGTTGCTTTCAATGCCGGTAAAGTATTCGGTCAGATTACTCGCGCCCAAAACTCGCACGTTCCACGCGAATTCTAGGCCTGCCCCTGAGTCGACGATAAAGTACAAACCTGAAGCTGGATACACAAGGTACGTGTGACGACTGCCGTCCCTTTCAATGGATTCGTTGGCGATGGTTGGCGCTCCATACTCCTGTACGATTTGCTGGAGCGCGATGTTTACCGGAAGGATGATTTCAGCAACAATCTCATCAACGACAATTACACCTACGCGAAACAAATTGTCGCGGGTATCGAGGTAGGGCATCAATGATGAAGGTATCCAGACATATTGCGTCTCAAAATCGCTCACTGGATTCGCTGTGTAGTTTATCCCTCGCGCTTGCAACAGCGCTTCCAACTCGGCCTGGGTCGTCACATTGGGCTGAATACCCTCCCAGCAGGAGACGATGCAGGTCGGCGCGTTGAAGGTCTGGCGCAGCGTGGGGATGGGGGTGTTGGTCGGCGTGGCTGTCGCCAGAATGCAGCCGTTACCGCCGCTGTACAACGCACAATCCTGGATGTTGCTTTCGATGCCGGTAAAGTACTCGGTCAGATTGCCCGCACCCAGAACGCGCACGTTCCGCGCGAATTCTAGACCAAAGGCTGAGTTGACGATGAAGTACAAACCTGAAGCTGGATACACAAGGTATGTGTTACGACTGCCGTCCCTGTCAATGGATTCGTTCGCAATGGTCGGCGCTCCGTACTCCTGTACAATTTGCTGGAGTGCGATATTTACAGGAAGAATGATTTCAACAACAATCTCATCAACGACAATTACCCCTACTCGATAGAGGTTGTTGCGTGTATCGATGTATGGCATCCCCGATGAAGGTATCCAGACATATTCTGTCTCAAAATCGGTGACTGGATTTGCCAGGTAGTTTATCCCTCGCGCGTGCAACAGCGCTTCCAACTCGGCCTGGGTCGTCACATTGGGCTGAATACCCTCCCAGCAGGAGACGATGCAGGTCGGCGCGTTGAAGGTCTGGCGCAGCGTGGGGATGGGGGTGTTGGTTGGGGTGGCTGTTGGTGGCGTCACGACGGTTGGGATGGCTGATGTTGATGTGAGGAACGCTAGATTTGAGGTCGGCGACCAGGCAAAACCTTCCCCTAGAGTGAAGGTTTGCCCAGTATCGTACACAGCTAACTCGGTTCCATTCGCTGCATCGATAACCCGTATCTGATTATCATTTCCGTCCAGATACGCAATGAGATTGCGATCCGGGCTGACCTGCACGTACAGCGGCGCTCTCAAACCAGAGAGGACACGCACCGGTGAAGACGAACCGTTATCGAAAATGTAGATCTTCTGACCGACACTGTTTGGCAAGAAAAGCTGATTGCTACCAACGACCCAAATCACATCGTCGAAATGGCCTTCAGCGGGAGACTGAAGTTCATAGCTGGCCGTTGGCGAAAGCACACCGGAGGTTGAGTCAAAAGGGTAAATAGCCGCAGTGCGTTCCAATACCACGATGGCCTGACTGTCTGGACGCCAAGCTAAATCCATTCCCATAATCGGATATGGAATACTGCTCGTCTTAGTGAATGGAGGGGTGGTGCTCCAAATGCTGACTTCACGACGATAGACCGCTATGGCAATCCACTTGCCATCTGGACTCCAGCGAACCTGAGTAATCCCGGTATCATAGTTTCCCAGATTGGGCGACTGCTTGCGCCACTGGGTCCCGTCAAAGTTCCAGATGATTAAGCGACCATCTGCGCCTGCCGAAGCTAGCCGATCCCCAGAGGGACTCCAACTCAATGATTTGAGATTATTGGTTTCATGACCCTCTAGACTCGCCAGATCAGCAACCAGTGACATATCACTGGAACGCCGGATTTCCAGAATCGGGGTGCTGATTGTGAAATTAGCATCACGTTTAATTCCACCCAGTGCAATCAGATTGCTGTCAGGGCTGAAAGCAATCGCATGAATTGATGTAATCATGGGCTGGGCAACGGTTGCTGAGACTGCGTTCATGAGGGATGCCCAGAAAATCACCAGAGCGACAAACCTGAGCAACGCAGTGAGCCGCTGCATTGCAATTCCTGAAGTGACTTGTGTGCGATGAGCGTATGGAGATAACTGGCACGAGTTCGGGGCGAACGCTGACATGATTACCTCTCAAGAACTGTTGACTGATCGCCATCATACTACCATTAACAGCAATTTACCCGACGTTTACCCGACGCTGCCGGTTAGACGGGTGGATTGATGACGAGTGTCATGGGTCGGGTATGACGCGCAGAAGGAATCGAAAAGGACGCCCGCTTGAGCGTCCTCGTTATCAGGGGCAGGTTATGCCCCTGCTTGCTGAGTTGGGGGCGACAGTCGCCCGCAACGGATTAGTTCTTCGATTGCAGCAGCCCGCTGGTGCGGATCGGAATCTGGCGCGGCTGGGCTTCCGGCAGCTTGGGCAGCGTCAGGGTCAGCACGCCGTTCTCATAGGCGGCTTCGGCCTTGTCGCTATCCACCGACTGCGGCAGGGTAACGCTGCGGCTGAACTTGCCGTAGTAGCGTTCGCGCACCACGACCTTGCTGTTCTCATCGGCCTTCGGCTCCTGGATTTCGCCGCTGACGGTCAGCACGCCATTCTGAACCCGCACCTGGATGTCGTCCGGTTTCACGCCGGGCAGCGGCAGGGCGACGGTGTAGGCGGCATCCGTCTCATGAATATCGAGCGCCGGAGTCTCCAGGCCGCTGAAGCGGGGCATGGTCGGCCAATCGCGCCACATCTCATCGAAAACCCGATCCATCGTGCGCTGCATCTCGGCCATTTCACGGAAGGGATTCCAACGAATTAAGTTTGACATCTTGATCCTCCATCAGTCTTACAGCTTCTGATAGCTGACTTCGACTATTACTATAATAAGGTCGTGTCAGAGGATTATCAGCGGAACGTCAGAAATGTGTCAGAGAAAATCGGTGGGCAGCCGTTGATTTCAATCTGACGTTTCGGGCATTACAATTGTTGCATGATAATCACTCACCTCTCCCCCTATCTTCAACTGACCCTGCGCCTGCCCGCATGGCTGCGCGGCCTGCTAACCACCGGCTATGTGATGCTGATGACGCTGGTGCTGATCCAACCCAGCGGTGAACCGGTGGTCGGGCCGGCAGCGCCACGCGGCTTCAACATGGGCTGGGAAATTTTCATGACCGGCTGCCATCTGGTGGCCTTCAGCCTGCTGACGGTGCTGCTGTGGTGGGCGCTGCTGCCCTCGCTGTCATGGCGACGGGCGCTGGTCATGGCGGTGCTGTTCGTCTGTGGCTACAGTTTCCTGACCGAAACGCTGCAAGCGCTGGTGCCGGATCGCAGCGCGTCGTTGTTCGACCTGACGTGCAATTGCGGGGCGGCCTTGTGGGTGGCATGGCAGGTCAGCGAACGCCAGTCTGTGTTAAAATGAGGCCGGAATACAAGATGAACAGGGCTTACGCACTTGATGCCGGGTTTTCCTGTAGGAGCGCAATACTGAGGTTTGATCAATTGATTCGGCAATCGCTATGGGATGCGGCGGACGTGCCGTTGCACGTCCCTACACCCATCGGTCGTGCGTAGGGACACCCAACGGGGTGTCCGCTGGTTCGCCAATCACAATGCCGATTTTAATTTATCAATGGTCAATATGGCGCCCCTATATTCCCTTAATTGCGTAAGTCCTGGAGATCAATTGACCGCCGCTGGTCGCAACATTCGATGACAGTGTGGGTGGCATGAACGCATCACGACTGACTCAACTGATACTGCTGCTCTGGCTGGTCCTGCTGACCGGGTGTGGAGCCGGCTCGCGCCAGGTCATCCCCACCGTGCGTCCGACGGTGACGCCGACCTTCACCCCCAGCCCAACCCGCACCCCCGGCTTCGATGCCACGCCGACCATCACGCCGCGCCCGCTGGTCAGCGGCCCGACGCCGACCTCGCTGTTCGGCCCGACCAGCACCGCCGTGGCTGCGCTGGCCTCGCCCACCCGCGTCCCCAACCCCAACGCGCCGCGCATCGAGTTCTTCACCACCGACGCCCTCTCAGCAGCGCCGGGCGGTTCGGTGACGCTGTTCTGGTCGGTGCGGGGTGCGCGCGGTGCCGTGATCTACCGGTTGAATGCCCAGGGACAGCGCGGCAACCTGTGGAATGTGCCGCCCGATGGCAGCCTGAGCGTGAACATCAGCCGCCGCGACCGGGTTCAGGTGACCTTTCTGTTGAGCGTCGGCGAAGGCGATCTGATGACCGAGCAAACGCTGGTGATCCCGCTGTCCTGTCCCGATGCCTGGTTCTTCCAGCCCGCGCCGGATACCTGCCCGGCTGGCCCCTCCGAGCCGACCCAGATCATCGAGCAGCCCTTCGAGCGCGGGCGCATGGTCTACATTCAGAGCCGGGATCGGGTGTACGCCCTGTTCAACGACGAACGCGCCCCGGCCTGGATCAGCTTCGATAACCGCTTCCAGCCCGGCGTGGATCGGGAACTGGAGGAGAGCTTCGTCCCGCCGCCCGGCCTATACCAACCGCTGCGGATTCTGGGGTTCGTCTGGCGTGGCAGCGATGTCGTCCGCAACCGGCTGGGCTTGGGGGCGCTGGAAGAAACGCTGTTCGACGGTTTCATCCAGACCGTCGTCACCGAAGGTCAGGAAAATCTGTATCTGAACAGCGCCGATGGCAGTGTGCTGCAACTGCTGCCGGAAGGCGCATCGTGGCAAATCATCGGCCTGCCGCCGGGGAGTTAAGCGTGTGATCGACCTGACGCAACTGTGGCAGGGACTACACCCGGACTGGCGCAACGCCATCGTGCGGGTTGGGCTGGCGGCCCTGGTCATCCTGGTGATCTGGTTGCTGCGGCGGCTGTTGACGGCTATCGTGGTCGCCCCACTGAAACGGGTGGCAGCCCGCACTGACGCCACCTGGGATGATGAGCTGATCGAGGGGATCAGCGGCCCGGCGCGTTTCCTCATCATCGCGCTGGGGTTAGCCATCGGCGCCGGCATCCTGCAAGTGGATGTCGAGACCAACACCTTCGTCCAGCATCTCATCCGCACCTTCATCATCTTCGCTCTGCTGCTGGCGGGTTATCGCGCTGTCAACATCTTTGCTCCCTCCAGCACGGCGCTGTTCCGTTTGACCGGCATCACCCTCAACGACCGCCTGATCCCCTTCATCCGTACCGCGGCCAAGCTGGTGCTGGCGGCGCTGGCGCTGGTCATCATCATTCAGGAATGGGGCTACGATGTCAGCGGGCTGGTGGCTGGGCTGGGGCTGGGCGGTCTGGCGTTCTCGCTGGCAGCTAAAGATACGGTGGAGAACCTGTTCGGCTTCACTACGGTGGTCGGTGACCAGCCGTTCGTGGTCGGCGAGTTCATCAAGACGCCGGATGTCGAAGGCACGGTTGAACACGTCGGCATCCGTTCCACCCGCATCCGCCAGCTTGATCAGGCGTATGTCACCGTCCCCAACAGCAAACTGGCGAACGCCCCGGTGCTGAACTGGTCGCGCCTCTCCAAGCGCTGGATCGACCTGAAGCTCATCATCGGCTACGACACCACCCGTGCCGAGATCACAACCTTTCTGGAGCGCACCCGTGAACTGCTGCTGTCACGCCCACTGATCGAGCCGAACTCGGTGTTCGTGCGGCTGGTGAACTTCGGCGAGAACGGGATGGAGGTGCTGGTGCGCGCCTATGTCATGCAGTCCGACTGGGTGATCTTCAGCGCCGAGAAAGAGACCATTGCGCTGGACATCCTGGGCATCGTCGAGTCGCTCGATCTGCATCTGGCAACGCGCTCGGTGTTCCTGGAAAATCCGGGGCGGATGCGGCTAAACCTGGATGATGAGCCAATCCACCGCCAGGAAGAATAAGAAGAACCGACCACAGAGACACAGAGGACACAGAGAGCAAGCAGAGCCGTTTGATTCACACGATTCGTCAGATTCGTCAGATTCGCATCACTCCATATTTCAATTCGCGAATCTTGTGCCACCGTTTCCCCTCATTCGTTGCAAAAGTTGCAAATGTTGCAACTGCATTCGACCCGTCTTATGCAACTGCGTTTTGTGTCGTCGTCGGACAGACAAAGACACAAAGACATAAAACCAACACAGAGGACACAGAGAACACAGAGCGAAGACCGAGCAAAACTGCATAAAATTCGTCAAATACTGCAAATGCAACAGTCCCTTTTTTGCAGTTTGTGAGTCAGTCGTCAGTCGATAGTCAACAGGCATCAGAACAGTCCGAGAGAACACAGTGCCGAAAAGTCGTCAAAGTCGTCAAAGTCGTCAAAGTCAAAAGTGCATGTTGTGACTTTTGGCGTTCAGCTTTCAGCCATCAGCTTTCAGTCTATTGACTGACGACTATCGACTGACCACTTCCTGTCCTCAGCATACGCCCATTCGCCGCGTTACGGGTGAACTTTTGGTAAACTTTTTGGTACGACTTAGCGCGAGTCAGCGCTAACCGTTTTGCGGGAGCGGATAGGTTAAGGCTGTCGGCGCGGGGTTAGAAAAGGGTTGGGGAAAATCAGGGTTGAGGGAGCGCGATTCGACGGGAACGGCTTTCGGCTGGATGGCAACCGAGACGTTACTGGATGGACATGGGCAGTAAGCGCAATACCACCAGTTCATGGGTCTGGCGGGAATAGATCGCCAACTTGTCATTTGCGCCGGCCAACCAGATCGAGTTGTTGGGGCTGGTGGCGATGTCGTATCCATCCCTTCGCAATTCAATCGCGCCGACATACTCACCATTCGCCAGACTATAGATTTCGACATGCCCCTGACTGACGCCAATCAGCTTGCTTCCCAGTACGATAGGGAAACCGGAAAATGAAATGTTTTGCTCCCATATCAGATTACCGCTGTGACGATCAAAAACGCGGACATTATTTGGATCATAAGCTTGGTCGTAGACCAATACATATCCTTCTGAAACCTGAAAAAGAGGATATCGATCTGACACTAAACGATCCGTCGAGGTTCGATTGGTTGGGATCTGAAATAACATCTCCTGCTCAGGCCACTGCATCACATCGAATGCTCTATCGGCAACATTGAACATGAATGCTAAAGTGTCTGCGATCCAGACGGGTTTATCGAGTTCAATGGTGTCACTCCAAACGCCGGTCCGCAGACTGAGTTCATATACGATTGAATAGGAGGGGAAATAAAGGAAGTCATTGATCTGATACACAGCGTTAATACTCCGGGATGGCAGATCTCGGTTCCACCATACAACCTCTCCCTGAGCGTTAATCCGAGTTACCAGACTATCTATAGACACGAGGACAAAACCATCTGAAATGGCGATCAGGCTTCTTAGGTTAGTCCCTATGCTAAAACCCGGGGAGTGACTTGGATTATTCTTTATTTCCCATCGTTTCTCGCCCGAAGCGATGTCAAAGGCAACAAGTGCCGATCTTCCATCACATTCCAGCACAAGCGCCACTTGATTTTCTGCGATTGCTAATCCGGCGTTTGGTTGTCCTGTTGGATATGTCATGTCGTCACCCGGCACTGTTTGCTGCCAAATCAGTTCGGCATAAATCCAACCGGTAGACTTTACTGCCCAATTCTGAGTGGTCTGATAGTCACGAACGGCCTCGCAATCTGGCCTTAAAAATTCCTCACAGCCACTCAAGACGGCGCACATCACGGCCAAGACCAGTCGAAAGGTGAAAGGGTTTGAAGCGTTCATGTGATACCTCGCCCCGCATTTCTACTGACGTCGTATGCTTTCGTCAGACACAACCAATTACGCCTCTCACAAGCCGAAATTTCGGACGACTCTGGCTACCAGAAGGAGTATATCCAGCAGGATGAGAAGCTGGATAGCCGTTCGGGTAGCGCGGCGCGAAATGAAGACAATTACGACAAGGCAGATGGAAAGACTGCCGAGCGCCATCATGAGGGCGCTATCGCTGAAAGGATTAAATGCCGCGATTGCGGGGCTGAAAGCGATGTGGAAAAAGAAGATCGCGCCGAACAGGGTCGAACAGATGAACCACAAACGAACCAGGTAGTGAATCGGAATGGGATAACCGGCCAATACAGCAATGATCCCCGCACCGACTGAGTAACCCAGCAGCACGGCAAAGGGCAGCGCAGCCAACAGGGCGATCCGGCTTTGGAAGACCAATCCCATCATGGAACTCATACTCAACCCAAAAACCAGCGCAGCCCAGACGGAAGCTATCCGGCCAGCCAGTGAGCTATAGTCTACCCCATAGAAATGGATGATCCGCGTACCGCGAAAACACAGACTTCCCAGCAACAGATTGAGCGAGAACAGGCTGATCACCAGGAATTCATCGAGCGTCGTTTGGCTCAGGTCGTACACCACGAAACGGACAGTCAGCAGGGCGAACAGGACTGTCAGCAGGGCATAAGGACGGAGTTCAGGGCGCAGATCTGCACGCAGCATAATCAGCAGTTCTTTAACGGCCAGAAGTTTGAGAGGTCCCAGATTCTTAGCCTTGACGGTCCATCACTGACCGTAAAGATAATCCCTACTTGACCATCACGGCTGATTTGGATTGTCGCAATCATCTGGCGCGCATTAGCATCCGGAAATTCATGAACTGAATTGCCTGTTCTTACATCCCAGATGATTGTCGGTTGGGAACTGCCTCCCGCAAACATAAAACAGCCATCGGGAGTAAAATCGATTGCGATAATTGCCCCATTTCGATGATAGAAGCGTTTGACTTCGCTCATGGAATTGGTCTCCAAGAGATAGACATTCTTATCCCTTGTCCCCAGTGCCAGATGATCGTGAAAGGGTTGCCAGGCCAGGCTCTGTACCGAAATCGGCATTTCCTGTTGGGCAACAACCTGTCTTGTAGTGGTGTCATACAAGTATAGTGCAGTTGATCGGTCATTGATGTTGAGTGCCACTGCCAGGAGTTGACCGTCTTCATTGAGGGCGATAGGGATGCGACCAAGGGGATAATTGTGCCCCCATCGATACTCAGCCACTTTTATATTTTGTTCATTATCCCATGTTTCAAGCGTGACCTCATTATCAGGGTAATGTTGATAAGAGACCGTGTAGAGACGTTTGTCATCGGGTGCATAGGCGATGTTCTTGACTTCACCAACTGTAAGGAACTGGTCGGCTATCGTCCATGTTTCAGTATTCCATCGTGTTACCTTATTGCCCGTGTATTGGATGAATTCCTTCAAATCATTGCTGAATGCGCCATCCCACGAAATCGGGAGGGTTGGTTGGAGTTCGACCAGTCCACCCAACCAAACCTCAAACACGCGAGTAACATCATTGTCAGCCATCGTGAGCATGTGACCATTGTTACTGACGATCACTAACCCATTGATTGGCAGCTCACTGATGAGCCGTGGCTGAAAAAAAGTCTGCTGCACAAGCCACAGAACGAAGGCAAGAAGGATAAGGATGCCAACTGCCACCAGCGGCCTGTTGACAGAAAACCGACGATCAGCCGAGGGACTATTCAGGTTGGGAGAATGCAATGCGGCCTGATCTTTCACTTCAGGACTGACGCCGTTTTCTGTGGGCATGTTATCGATTGCGACACCACTTTCTATGAGCTATGCATATGCTCTACTCATGATTTCTGATCGTCCAATCGTTTGAGCAGTTCCTCTACTTGCCCCGCCAGTTCTGGCAGATCTGAATGGACGATGTCCCAGACTTTCGGAAGGCGTAAATCCCAATAATGATGAACCACAAAGTCACGAAACCGGGCGATCAGGCTCCATTCGATTTCGGGCATCAGGTCTCTTATTTCCGGTGGAATATTCTTAGCCGCTTCACCAATGGTCATCAGATTGAACAGCGTGCTATCGAGACGCATGGCATCTGACCGAAAGGTGTCCAGGTCAATATCCTGCACAAACCGATTGATTTTCTGGATTGCCTGCAAGATGTCTTGAAGATAGAGCCTATAATCCCTCGACATAGCGCACCTCCGGCAAGACGTAGGGGCGGAGTTCCGGGCGCAGGTCTTCGGCTGGCACCAGGTCTACACGCCGCCCCAGATGATCTTCGAGGAAATTGAGCAAGCGAGCATAGCGCTTGAAGGTGAAGGCGCTGAAGGTCACCAGCACATCGATGTCACTGTGGGCATGTTGTTCACCGCGCACAACCGAGCCGAACAGCCCAATCTGGACAACGCCCAGTTCACGCAGAGTTGCGGCATGGTCAGCCAGAAAACGCAGGATGCTCTCGGCAGTCAGCGCCTCTGGTAGTTGAACAGCGGGGATCATGCGATGCCATCCTTTCCGGCATATATCCCAACCGGAATCCCAAATTTGGGATATGTGGGCTTATCCCACAGTTGGGCTGTGGGATTCAGATTATCGGACGGTTAAGGCTTTAACCGAACGTTATCACTCGTCGGCGCGGGCGTCGCCGCTCAACTGGCTGACGCGCAGTTCGGCCTGGTCGAGCAGCGCCTGGCAGTGGGACGAAAGCTGGCGTCCGCGTTCGAACAGCGTCACCGACTCGTCGAGCGAGAGATCGCCGCTTTCCAGCCGGGCGATGATGCCCTCCAGTTCGTCGTAAGCCGCTTCAAAAGAGAGTGCGCTTATATCGCTCATGCGAGTCCTTATCCTCTACGCGGGCTTTGAGTTCGCCGTCAAAAAATTGAATGGTGAGTCCGGTGCCGGGGCTAGTGCCGGCGGCCTGGTCGAGGCGCGTCCCATCGTCGCTGCGGCTGACGATGGCGTATCCCCGTTTGAGGATGGCGCGCGGGTCGGCGCTGGCGAGGGCGGCGGCGCGGCTGGTCAGGCGTTCGCGCCACAAGGTGAGTTGACTGAGTTGGGCGCTGCTCAGGCGGGCGTTCCAGTCATCGAGGCGCTGGCGCTGGCTGTCAATGCGGCTGCGCGGCGAGACATGACCGAGGGTGCGCTGGGCGGCCGCCAGCCGGGTTTGCAGATCAAAACGCTTGTCATCGATCAGCGTGTGCAGCGTGTCATCCAGATCGCGCAGGTTGCGGCGCAGCTCATCACGATCGGGCGTCGCCAGTTCCGCCGCCGCCGAGGGGGTGGGGGCGCGCAGGTCGCTGACAAAATCGACGATAGTGAAATCGGTCTCGTGACCGACGCCGGTGATGACCGGAATGCGGCTCTCGGCCACCGCCCGCGCCACCTGTTCATCGTTGAAGCACCACAAATCCTCGATGCTGCCCCCGCCGCGAATCAGCAGGATGACATCCACCTGGGTGCGGTCATTGATCCGTCGCAGCGCCCGGACAATCTGCGCCGGGGCATCCGCGCCCTGCACCAGCGTCGGGCTGAGGATCACTTCGGTCAGCGGGAAGCGGCGGCGCAGCACATTCTGCACATCCTGATAAGCGGCGGCTTCGGGCGAGGTGACGATGCCGATCTGGCGGGGGAAGGCCGGGATGGGCCGTTTGCGACCTGGGTCGAACAAGCCCTCGGCCTGGAGCTGGAGCTTGAGCCGCTCGAACTGCTGGTAGAGATCGCCCGCCCCCACCTGTCGCACCTCGCTGGCATAGAGCTGATACGCCCCCTGTGCCTCGTAGATGCTGATGTAGCCGCGCGCTTCGATGGCCGCGCCGTCCTGCGGGATGAACGACTGGCGTTCGGCGCTCGAGCGCCACATGACGCATTTGATCTGGGCGCTGCTGTCCTTCAGCGTGAAGTACCAGTGACCGGAGGCGGCGCGCTTCATGTTGGAGACTTCCCCCTGAACCCAGACATCGGCCAGGCGGTCATCGCCCTCGAACAGGGTGCGGATGTACAGGCTCAGTTCGCTGATGGTGTAGGTGAAAGACATCGAGTGTAGTTTCTAGTTGTTAGTTTCTAGTTTCTAGTTGTTGGTTCAGGTCGGCGGTTGTCCCGGCAAAATCGAATCGACCGGACGGGCAAGGGCGCGTCCGCCAGAGCATCACCCAACGGGGCTTTTGAATGCGTCGGACGTGCCGTCCCACAGGGAGGCTTCGCACTTGCACGTCCCTACACCCATCGGTCGTGCCTAGGCACACCCAACGGGGTGTCCGCTGCTACGCCAATCACAATACCGATTTAATCAATCAACGGTCAATAGCCCCCCGTCCACAGCCTATTCTCATCGACCGCTTCTCGAATTCAGCAGAAGCGGCCTTTGGCATCGACCTGACAAAATTATACAATAGGGCGGCAAGTCCCATACAGTCAACTGAGGAGTCTGACCACAATGCCGTATCTGAACGATGCCCAGCGCGAACAACTGCTGAATGACCTGAAGCGCCTGAAGTTCAACCAGGCCAAGGGTCGAGTGCGCGGAATGGACCCCAAGAACCGGCTGGTGTACTACCGCAATGCCCAGGGCGTGAACCGCTGGATGACCCGCTACGATCTGCCGACGCTGGGGACGCGGGTGACGCTGGTTGAGACCCATGCCGATGTCGCCAATCATGGCAAGCTCAAGTCCGAGTTTGATATGGCGGAAGTGATCGTCGAGCCGCTGCCGGGCAACAACACCTGATGGAACGGCTGAACATCCGCGCCTACTACCTGGTCATCCTCTTCGCCATCGGCCTGACGGTGCTGGTGGCCTGGGGGATCGATCAGGGCTGGGGCGCGTTTCGCCGTCCGATCAAGGAAGAGGTCATCAACCCGCTGGCCTCGAACCCGGCAGCGCTGGCCGAAGGCGCGGCGGATCTGGCGGTGGTGAATGTGCTGATGGCGCTCGTCCCGCCCAGTTCGGCGGAAGAAGTGCGTCAGTTGACGTTGAAGATGGACGCAGTGCAGTTCTGGCTGCGCGATGACAGCGAGACGCTCGATATTCAGGATGTGTGCCTGGACGGAATCGACATCATCCTCAATCCGGACGATGAGGCCAACGCGGTCTATCACAGCTTCCTGTTTGAGCCGCTGTGCCTGGTGCCGCTGCCGGAGGAATTCACGGCGGAGCGAAGCGACATCGGCAGCATCGAGCTGGACAACTTTTATGCCATCGCCGCCGAGCCGGAAGAACCGAATCCGCTGGAGCTGACTGACCCGGATGTGGTGTCGCTCAACTTCTGGTATCCCTATGACAGCTTCACCCTCCGCTCCGAGATGGTCGTGACCTATTCGATGACCCTGAGCGATGGGCAGGTGATCGAGAGCGCCATCGTCCCCTATCTGGCCTGGGATATTCAGACCTCTGGCACCCGCGCCTGGGATGTGCGCTTCGTCGCCGAGACACTGTCCTTCACCGATGGGCGCAGTGGCAATTACGAGAGCATGACCATCAACCTGACGCGCTCGTGGTTCTACCGCCTGACCTTCCCCTTCTTCCTGATCGTCATGGTGCTGCTGATCGGGCTGGTGCCGCTGCTGGGTGATCGTGATACGCTGGTGGATATTTGCGCCGCCATGCTCTTCGGCATCTTTGGTCTGAAAGGTATCCTCGGCCCCGGCGAGCAGATGGGGCAGACAATCCTCGATATTGCCCTGGTGGGGCTATATGTGGTGCTGGCCTTCGCTGGCATCCTGTTCTTCTTCAACAAGGTCATCCTCAGCCGACGCGGTCCAGGCGGCACATGACATTTGATACCCCCATCGCCCTCACAATTGGCCTCGCCAAAAATGGCGGATAGGGGCATGATGGTAAACGTACATCGTACACTCATGTGAAAGGGAAACCTCGACTATGCTACGCACTATTCCCCAAACCCGTAACCAGAGCCTGGCCTACCGGCTGGCGGGCATCGCGGCCTTCACCGCCATCACGGCCATTGCCGCCCGCATCAGCTTCCCGATGGAGCCAGTGCCCTTCACCCTGCAACCCTTCGCTGTCCTGCTGGCCGGGTTGATCCTGGGCGCCCGCGATGGCTTCGCCAGCCAGGCGCTGTATGTGGCGCTGATCGCCATCGGTCTGCCGCTCGATGCGCGTGGGCTGGGCGCGGCAGCGCTGGCCGGCCCGACTGCTGGTTATCTGATCGGCTTCGTCTTCGCGGCAGGCGTAACCGGTTGGCTGGTGGAACACGGGGCGAAGCGCGTGTGGCAGCGCTGGCTGGCGGGTCTGGTCGGCGTGGTCGTCATCTATGCCTTCGGCGTCGTTGTCCTCAAGGCCGTCACCGGATTGGACTGGGACAAGGCGTGGCTGAACGGCGTGGCTCCGTTCATCGCCCTCGATCTACTCAAGGCGCTGATCGCGGCGTCGCTGGCAGAAGGCGGGCGGGCGCTGCTGCTGCGGAGCGGCCTGCTGCGCTGACGGAACACTGGATTAGAACGACGAGGGGCGACAGGTGCGCCCCTTTTTTGTTGGCAGAGTTACCTGATAGGTGCAAATGCCTTACCATGAGCAAGGATGTCCACCGTCTGGTCGGTAACTTTCATCAATCGAATCAGAATCGAGGTAACTCATGTGGCAGAAAATCGGATGGTGTACGTTCGCTCTGCTCCTGATTTTCGGTAACGGTTCCAGGCTAATCGCAAGCCCTAGCGGAGAAGCCTGCGAGCAAAGGATCGCGTTATCACAAGCAACATTCTTGTCTTCGGTTGAAACAGGGGTGGAAACGCCGATAGATGTTTATGTGTCAACCCTTTCGGTGAACCAGGGAACTCCGGTCAATCTTACCAATGGACGATCTAGCAGGGAAGTATATGGCGAATATGGATTGGATGGATCGCCAGATGGACGGCAGATCGCTTTCAAGACAGGTTTCGATACGCTATCGATCATGAGTGTTGATGGCAGTGGTCTGCGAAACTTCACTTATCCGCACCACTTTCTTCATTTCATAAGATGGTCGCCTTCTGGGGAATGGATAGCCACCTTTATGGATGATAGGTCGGTGAGAAATAGCCCCTTTTTACTGAACCTGCTCCATGTTGAGGATGGGAAAACCATTTCCGTCCCTGAAGCAATATCAGAGTCTTTTGCATCCATGTCCTGGTCCCCCGATAGTTCAATGATCATTTTCAGTGGGGTGCGCAACGACACATATTATCTCTACACTGTTTCACTCGATGATTTTTCGGTGAGGGCTTTCGGTGGATCTAGGGATGTGACTGATAGCAAACTAAGTCAATATCCTGAATGGTCACCTAATGGGAAGTATATCGCGTTTAGAAATTTTGGAGATGATTTGGGCCAAACTATGTATATCACTGATCTGAGTGGTTCACCCATCCATACCATACCCATTACAGCCCTTGGGGCAATACGATGGTCATATGACAGCCGGTATATCGCTTTTGATGATAACCGCGACATTTACATCCTGGATGTTGACACAGGAACATCGCGGCGTCTGGCAGTGGATTTAAGCGCCTCCTTCATCATCGCCGAAGAGCGTGATCCTGAGACGGGGAATATATCCATGCAGCTAGTCGTGAATTTACCCTTGAGTCCTGCCATGGGCTATGACTGGTCGCCTGATGGATACCAGCTTGTTGTTGCTGCGCCAGGGATGTGGATCGTGGATGTGTTTGCTGAAACCGTGATGCCAATTCCAGTGCCTGCCGAGGTTTCCCTCAGTGATATCGTCTGGTTGAATTGCCCCAATATAGAAGTTCATCGTAAGGATTGAAAGGGGTGGGAGAAGGCGTCGCTGGCGGAAGGCGGGCGGGCGCTGCTGCTGCGGAGCGGCCTGCTGCGCTGACGGAACACTGGATTAGAACGACGAGGGGCGACAGGTGCGCCCCTTTTTTGTTGGTCGTGCCGGACTCTTCCCCACGCAACCAGATGATGTGGCTGGATCGACAGTCTAGCTCAACCGGTACAGGTCGCTGAACTTCTGTTCCAGATAGGCCAGATAGGGCGCGACGTGCAGATCGCTGCCGGTGCAGCGCTGGAGCAGTTCCGAGGCGCTGAAGGCCCGCCCGTGCCGGTAGATATTCTGCTGCAACCAGCCCAGCAGCGGCGCATAATCCCCCCGCTCCAGCCCGTCATTCAGCCCGCTGACATCGCGCCGTGCCGCGTTGAGGAACTGCGCCGACATGATGTTGCCGATGGTATAACCGGGGAATGAGCCGAAGCCGCCGCCCGACCAGTGAATATCCTGCAACACGCCCTCGCTGTCGGTCTTCGGCACGACGCCCAGATACTCCTTCATCTTCGCATTCCAGATTTCCGGCAGGTCTTTCACCTGAAGGCTGCCCTCCAGCAGACCCATCTCGATCTCGACCCGCAGCATGATGTGCAGGTTGTAGGTCACTTCGTCGGCCTCGACGCGGATCAGGCTGGGACGGACGCGGTTGACAGCGCGGTAGAGGAATTCGGGATCAACCTCGGTGACCTGTTCCGGGAAGTAATGGCGCAGGCGGTCATAATGATTGACCCAGAACTCACGGCTGCGTCCGATCTGATTCTCCCATAAGCGCGACTGCGACTCATGGGCGCCGTAGCTGGTGCCACCCACCGGGTACTTGCCGAGGAAGTCAATCGTCAGCGCCGTGCGCGTCAGGGCCGGGTCAACACCCTGCTCATACAGCGCGTGGCCGGTTTCGTGCAGCGTGCCGTAGAGCGCCTGGGGAAAGTAGTGCAGGTCGTAGCGGGTGGTGATGCGGACATCCTGGCGAGTGAAGGAAATCTCGAAGGGATGGGGCGCGATGTCCAGCCGTCCGCGCTTCAGGTCATAGCCGAAGCGCTGCGCCATCTCCAGCCCGAAGGCTTTCTGCTTATCCAGCGGATACTCATGCCGCCACAGGTCGCGCTCCAGCGGCCGGTCGTTGGCGACGATCTTTTGCAGCAGCGGCAGCAGACCGGCTTTCAGATCGCCGAAGATCAGCTTGAGTTTGGCAGCGGTCACGCTTGGCTCGTACTCGAACACCAGCGCATCAAACGGATGCTCCTGATAGCCCACCGCCTCGGCCTGGCGCTTCGCCAGATCGAGCTGCTGCTGCAAGTACGGGGCAAAGCGCTTGAAGTCGTTGTCACGTTTGGACTCGGCCCACACGCCTTCGCTGACCGGTTCAAGGGCGGCTTTGTCGCTGACCAGATCGAGCGGCAGGCGGCGGCTGATGCTATAGTACTGGCGCGTCTGCTGCACCGCCCGCAGCCGATAGGAGTCCGGCTCGTCAGCGGCCACCTCGCGCTCGGCGGCATCCAGTAGGCGGGCGGTCTTGTCGCTGATGAAGTGTTCCTGCGCCAGCCGCGACAGCGTGGCGAGCTGCTGACCGCGCGTTTCGGCACCGCCGGACGGCATCATGGTGCGCGCATCCCACTTGAGGATCGAGATCGCGTTCAGCAAATCATTCAATTCGGCGATATGCGCCTGAAAGTCGGCGTAAGTCATAAACTATTCTCCTGAGCGTTGTACCTATCCAGCAGCGGTTGTCACGGCGTCTACTGTAGCAACGGCGCGAACGGATTGCCACGCGCTGGCCTATAGCCAATGGGCGCGTCATAATTGGCTTCGATTGGGACGAATGATAGGTAACACCAATGCGACAGCGGATAATGGTAAGTTTTGTTCTGATTTCTGCGGTTGTTTTGCTGCTTCTCGGTCTAGTAGCATTACAGATAGTCTATCGTTACCAAAGTCTCCGCATGACTCCTTTTGTTTTGCCCACCTATACGCCAGGCAGTGTCAAGCTAATCTGTAGCACCTTTCAACGGTTGACTGAAACACAATTCTGTTTGGATAGCAGCCTACATGATGCAAACACTCTCGAACGAGAACTCGACATAGCTTATGTCGATCAAGTAACTCATTATGACGATTTGATACCTTTGTTGGATCATCTGGAGTCAAGACACTCTTTTTGTGTTGAACGGCGTCCAAACTACTACCAAACGTATAGCAAGATGAACTGCCCACCACCGGAGGCATGTTCGACTGACAATGAACAGTATCAATGCTCTTTTGGTTTAACAACCGAAAGCAGTGATATGGCTATTATTATAAGTATCAATAGACAAACTGGTGTGCTGAGTAATTTTGGCGTTATCCGCCCGTCACCTTCTTGATCTTTACTGGTTGCACATCAGTCGGCCACCACTGGCGCGAACGGCTGCCACGCGCTGGCCTATAGCCAATGGGCGCGTCGTAATTGGCCTCGATTGGGACGCATGATAGCTCGGCATCCTATTGAGAGTCGCTATCCTGGATGGGGATATGAGCATGACTTATCCTAACTTTCGAAGCACGGTGAGGCTATTGGGGCGGGTGGCAGTTATATGCTTGATTGGGGTGTCCGTATTTGCTCTGTGCCTGGGGTATATGGTTGTCGGTAGAAGCGACAATCAGAGTCGTCATGTGGATTTTACCGCTTTTGCTACCGCTAGGGATGTACAGACCTTTTTGTCGGGGCAAGTCGTAGGGCGTTCCCTGAACGATAGTGCAACTTTGAACTTTATGCGTGACAGGAATCTTTCAGGGTGTCAGAGTTGGAGTGAGAAGCATATTTATGTCTATGAAGGGAAGGAGATTGCGAGCTGTGAGGCATTGGCTCCCGCAAATTGCCCTGGTGGAGACTACATGATTGAGTGCATCATGTACGAATTCGTCATCCCAAGCACTTATGTTATTGAGTACCGTTTCATTAATGATGTATTTGTCGATGTCACAGTCAAGCGAAAGACACCGTACATACCAAAATGGGGCAATAGCGAGTGAGTAGCTTAGGGCTACGCCGTTGAGGGAAAAATGCTGGAAACTCCTGGCGATCCTCTCTCTCAAGCCGAGTTGAACTGTGTAACGGCTATACGCATTCGTAACGAATGGAGACCAACATGGAATTTGAGGAATTGGGACTGAGTGAAAAGTGTTTGGAAAGAATCAAGCTATCTGGAGCAGAAAATGTCGAGGAATATGTCGAAGCGCTAGAAATGAACTGGGGAGACTTTGCTGACTATAGTGTCGGTATTGAGTGTTTGAATGAAATTGTTGATCGGCTTGAGGCATTGGGGCTATGGGTGTCACCAGAAAAGTGAGTCATCTGGAGAAATGATGAATGCCAACCAATATGCCAACGGTGAGCGAAAAGAAATCGAGAATTTGATTATCGCAGTCGCGGGTCGTATTGCTGTTGATGAGGAAACAGGATGTCTCGATAGCGAAACTGTCGAAAACTGGTTTATCGGATGGCGTAGGTTGATAGAATATTATAAGGATAACAATGACTTTGATATAGGGATTGAAGTCATGCGAGAATATATAAGAGTAGAAAATCTGTTCGGCGGTATTCAACACAATAAACAAGCGGATGACGAATGCGTAGAGATAGCACGTGAGGCAATTGATGAGTTGAATTATTACCTGAATGAGATAATCAAGACGATTACCAGAAAACTCCATCCAGGTGGAAGATAAGCTTCGCTGTAGATCAATTGAGGTCAGATACTTGTAATGGGCTGGGCAACCGCGTCTCGCAGGCGGTCAGCGGTCAGGTGACGCACTATCTGCTCGACATTCAGCCGGGATTGAGTGTAGTGCTGTTGGCAGCCGTTGAGGCTCAATGTCCTGGCTTTCGCTTCAGAAAGAGAGGCGGGTCAATTGCAGGCCTGCTTGTGACTGAGGTTGATGAGTTCACTTCCATCGACTTTAGTCCGCCAGATATTGGAGGTGACGCCATCGCGCCACACAGCAACGGCCAGGTACTCATCATCCGGCGACCAGTCGAAATCCAGAATGTCCCCCAACACCTTGTAGATAACCCGCCGAATCCGACTGCCGTCAGCTTCCATCACCCAGAGATTCGGGTTTTGTCCGAAATCCGATAGATCAGAGACAAAAGCGATTTGACGGCCGTCATGCGACCAGGCTGCGGCGGAAACATCCCCATCATGATTCGGGGTGAGGTTGATATGGCTGTCCTGCTTCCAGTCATAAAAATACAGATCATTGGGATCACCGGTGCGGACGGGCATGGTGATCAAGGCGAGCTTGTCCAGTCCCGGCGACCAGGCCGCATCGATTGTCATGCCGGGTACGGGTATGGTGGTGAATGCCTCAGCCTCAATGTCGAGAATCACGATCTTGGTGTATCCGATGGACAGAGCAAACAACTCTTTATCGTCAGCGCTGCGAACCATATTGTCTGCACTCAGGAAATCAGACGGAATAGTGCGAATCTCATCATTCACCAGATTGATGATCTTGATCCCACGTGTTTCGGAATTGATGAACATGACAGCGATCTCCTGACTATCGTGAGACCAAACCGTGATGCCATAGAGGAATCCTTCCGGCGGGACAATTTCACGCAATCCATTCCCATCACCGTTCACAATACTGACGGTCGTTCTGTCGTCATAAATGGATAGGAAGCTAACCCAGTTTCCATCAGGCGACCACCGCGGATAGACATCATCAGCCAGCCGGTCAGATGACAGATTACGGAGGTTGCCGCCATCCTGATCCATCAGCCAGATGTCTTCATCACCCAATCTTTCCGAAACAAACGCGATCTGATCACCGGATGGCGACCAGACCGGTGAATGATCCCGACAATAGGGCAGCGAATCGGCATCTGCCATATACGAGGGGGCAATGGTCATTATCAACCACAGCAGCATTGCCCAACTGATCGCTGTCATTCGATGGAGTTTTGCTATCGGCATCATTCCTTGAACATCCTCACTCCACCACCTGATCGGCGGTGAGGCTAAAGGGGCCGCTGCTGAGGTAGCCGTTGACGCGGACGGTGTAGGTGCCGGCGTCGGGCAAGGTTTGGATGATAAGCGGGTTCAGGCCGCCGGGGGTGTCGTCGCCTTCGGCCAGCACTGTGCCATCAGGAGCCAGCAGCGCCGCCACCGGGTCGAGTCCGCTGCCAGGGGCGGCCTGCACCGTGATCTGCACCCGGATGCCCGCCGGGGCATAGAAACGATAGAACTGGTACGCGCTGCCGGTCACCTGATCGTCCACGCTCAGGATGGGGATGAGGCCAGGGGCAGGTGTGGCGGTCGGGGCGAGGTTGACGACGCGCCAGATCAGGGTATAGCTGCCGGTGGTGGCACCGATGGCCGAGACGCGCAGGCTATAACGTCCACTGACCGGAGCGCGAGCCGAGCCAATCAGGGAATCGCGCCCACCACCGCTGTTGTCGTCCGAGGCCACCAGCGAGCCATCGGGGGCGACCAGTTGCAGCGCCGGATCGAGAGTCGTCACCAGCGGGCTGAGGGCGGCGGAGATGACATCGCCGGCGTTCAGGTCGATGCCCCAGCTATCGCGTTGCCCCGGTTGGTTGAGTTCGCCGGCATACACCTGATCGGGCAGGGTCAGGCCGCGCCGGTTATCCTGAAATGACCAGCCGCTGCCGTAGCCGATGACATAGCCGCCGGTGGTGTTGTTCTGCCCGTTGACCCACACGGTATAGGTGCCGGTCTGAGAGGCGGTCAGGCCAGCGATGAGCGCCAGACCGTTGAGGGTGGTGGTGGCGATGACCTGCGCGCCGTCGATGTCGTACACTTCGAGCGTCGGGACGAGGGACGAGCCTTCCGCCAGCAGCAGCCCGATGGTCAGCACATCGCCCTGCGAGACCTCCAGCGGATAACGGTCGAAGTCGCCGGGGCGCTCAATCGCCCCCAGCACCAGCACATGATCGTCCAGCGGTTGACCAGTCAGCGCCGGCTGAATGGGCAGGAGCGGTGGTTCGATATAGGGCGTCACCGTCGGTTGCGGGTTGACCGCCGGGGTGATGGCGACAGGATTATCGCTCAAATCGTGGCTGATCTGATACTGACCGGTGAAACCACCGCCCCAGGCTTGCAGGCTGTAGAGGCCGTCGCTCGTCAGCGGAATGTTACGCAGCTCGGCGGCGCGATTGCCCCCGCTGTTGTCGTCCATCGTCACTTCGTTCCCGTCGGGGTCATACAGATGGATCACCGGGTCGATGCTGCCGCTGATGCGCGTCATCCGCAGGTTGAGGATCAAGCCGGCGCTGGCGGCCAGGGTGTAGACGTGACGCTCTTCCGGCACGGTGAATTGACTGATGCGGTTCTGTCCGCTGACCAGCTCGCCGATGATCGTCCCCAGCCGGGCGTAGAAAGGGGGTGTCGGCGTTGGCACAGCGACGGTGACCGGCAGCGGCGTCGGGGTGTAATCCGCGGGATTGGGGCGATCGCTGTAGCCGAGACCGATGTCGTAGGTGGTGGCAGCGTCGGCCTGGACGCGAACGGTATAGGTCCCGCCTGTGGTGAGAGTTGCTTCTAACAGATTGGTTCCCTGCGCCAGCAGCGCCCCGTTGCTGTCGAGCAGCATCAGACTGATAGCGCGGCTGCTGATGACACGAATGCGGATGGCATCCCCGGCCTGGGCAACGAATTGATAGGGTTGAATTTCATTAGGCAAACTCAGGCTGCCGCTGGTTTGTTCCCAGAAGTTTAACAGGCGCAGTGGCAGCGTCAGGTTGGTGGGTGCGGGTTCAGTCTGGCAGCCAGCCAACAGCATCAGGGCGCAGAGGGTGAGGATGAAGGGGCGCAAGGGTTCATCTCCTGTCAAATGCCTGCCGGTCATTGTACCAGCCGTTGGCGCGGATTGCCGGGAATGCGGTATCTTTTGCTGGAGGATGAAATCGCGATGCACAACTTCCAGCGCAACTGGCACAAACTCCGCCGCCTGAGCCGGGCGCAGATCATGGCGCGGCTGCGGGGTCGGCTGAACCAGACCGGCTGGGAAGGCAAATTACGACGGATGCTGCATATGAAAACCTATGACAATCGCTCGGCTTATGTGAAATCCGCCTGGCAGTTCCAGATGCGCGACAATCCCGTGCCGCCCCCTAGACGGGGACAAATCCTGTTGAAGATTCACGCCTGCGGCATTTGCGGCACCGACCAGCACATCGCTGACCGCAACGCCGCCGACTGGCAGCCGTTCGGTCATGAGGTGGCCGGGGTGATCGAAGCGCTGGGCGAGGGCGTGACCGGTCTGAAGGTAGGGGATCGGGTGGCGCTGGATAGCTCCGTCCCGTGTGGGCAGTGTGAAACCTGCCAGCCGCCGCCGCATGGTCGAGGTCGCCCCGATCTTTGCCCGACGCCGCTGAATTACTGGCTGACGGCAACGATGGGCTTCGGTCAATACATGCTCAGTCCGTACCAGCAGGCCTTCCCGGTGCCGGATGGCCTGTCGCTGGAGGTCGCCAGCCTGGTCGAGCCGATGGGCGTGTCGATTGATCTGGCGCAGACGGCGCAGATCACGCTGGACGATCATGTGCTGGTGGTCGGGCCGGGGCCGCTAGGTCTGGGGGCGTTGTTCCTGGCGAAACAGGCCGGCGCGGCGAAGATCTATCTGGCCGGGCGTTCGACCTCCAAGGCGCGGATGCTGGCCGGGCTGGCGCTGGGTGCGGATACGCTGATCGAGATCGACAAGACGCCGCTGAAGTCGTATAACTTCGGCAAGCGCAAACCGGACAAGGTGCTGGTGACCGCCCCGCCGGAGAGCATCCCGGAAGCCATCGGGGTGACGGCAGTGGGCGGGATCATCGCTTATATCGGTGTGGGTTGGAACAGCCAGGCCACCATCCAGCTCGACGCCGACAGCTTCCATTTCAACAAGCTCTCGCTGCGGCCTTCCCATGCTTGGCCGGGCATCCACGCGGCGCGGAGTATACGCCTGCTGGCGAGCAATCCGCTGCTGGGCGAAACGCTGATCTCGCATCGTTTCGGCCTGGAGGAGATCGAGCGCGGGATGCTCACCGTGCGCGATGACCGGACGGCGGTGCGCAAGGCTGTGGTGGTGATGGGGTGAGATCTGCGCCGCATTGACCATCGTGATAGAGAGCGCTGGCGTTTAGCAGTAACTTGTGTCGTAGTCGGAGCCGCTTACAGGGATGGCTATTAGCGCGAAAGGTAGATGATGAACGAGTCGCCACAGGTCCTTCATCTCTGGCCGGAAGCCGATTTCCCGGCCGCGCAGGAGATCGAATACACCAACCCGGATGTCGATAACTGGCGCTTTCTGCGCAATGTGACCGTGCCAACGCTGACAGCCTTTCTGCCGGAACCGGCTATCAGCACCGGTGCAGCCATGATCGTCTGCCCTGGTGGCGCAATGCATATCCTGGCGATCGATTACGAGGGGCTGGATGTGGCGCGTTGGTTATGCCAGCGCGGGATCGCAGCCTTTGTCCTCAAGTACCGGCTGCTGCCCACGCCCATCCATCACGACGAGTATCAATCCTATATCGATGCGCTGATGGCCGATCTGCCCCGGTTGGCCGAGCTTTCGCGGCAGCATACGCCGACGCTGGTGGCCGACGGTCAGCGCGCCCTTCAGATGGTGCGGGAACGAGCCGCTGAGTGGAACCTCGCGCCGGAACGGGTTGGCATGGTAGGCTTCTCCGCCGGTGCTTATCTGACCGTTGCCACCACGCTTCAGGCTGAAGCCAGCAACCGCCCTGATTTTGTCGCCAGCATCTATGGGGCGATGTGGGGAAATCTATCGCTGACTGGCCCGCTGCCCCCGTTGTTCGTGGCGCTGGCCGATGACGACTGGCTGGGGGTGGATCACTCGCTTCACTTGTATTCCGCCTGGCACCAGGCCAACAGTCCGGCTGAACTGCACCTCTACGCGCAGGGCGGGCATGGGTTTGCCATGCGTAAGCTGAACCCGGCGGCAGAGGGCTGGATCGACCGGATGTATGAGTGGATGCAGGTGATGGGTTTCGTTCGGGCATGAAGCTGGCATCGCCGCGAAAGCCGCCTATCCGCTATACTGTGCCACATAATCCATGATGAGGATGACCCACCCGATGACGACACCACAACTGCCACCTTCAAAGGATTTCTGGAACCGGGGCTATCGATTGGGGCGGGTGCTGGGGCTGACCCTGACCTTCGAGACCAGCGCCATCCTGTCGTTCGTCCTGTTATGGATTGTGCTGGCAGTCATCGGCAGCCGCCTGCTCAACCTCACCGGCCCGGATGTCTTTGTTGGCGGGTTGATCCTGGCTCTGCTGCACTATATCATGGAATTTCTGCACCAGTTCGGTCATGCGCTGGCCGCTGCCACAACCGGTCATGGCATGACGGGCATCCACTTCTATTATGTGCTGGGGCGTTCGATCTATCCGCCCAAGGAACCGCGCCTCTCAGCTGATATTCACATCCGTCGCGCGCTGGGCGGCCCGATCATAAGCATCACGCTGGCGTTTCTCTTCTCCTTCCTGGCAATCCTGCTGATCCCGGTGGGCGGGTTGGTGTGGTACATGGTGATTTTTCTGATGCTGGATAACCTGCTGGTGTTCGGCCTGGGGGCGCTGCTGCCGCTGAGCTTCACCGATGGTGGTACCCTCATGCGCTACTGGTCCGAGCGCACTCCCCGGAAGTAAGTCTATCCGGCGCATCACGCGCTTGATTATAATGCCGGGGCTCTGTGACTGAATTAGGGATGACCACAGGATGACCACTCATCAAACGCTGCTCGAACGCCTGAATTCCCGCCGTGCCATCGTCGGCATCGTCGGGCTGGGCTACGTCGGGCTGCCGCTCGCCGTCGAATTCGCTGAAGCTGGCTTTCGTGTCATCGGCCTGGACGTGACCGCTGCGAAGGTTGCCAGCCTGAACCGGGGCGAGAGCTATATCATGGATATTCCCAGCGCCCGCCTCAAGCCGCTGGTGGACTCTGGCCGGCTCTCCGCCACAACCGCTTACGCCGATCTGGCGCAGGCCGACGCGGTGAGCATCTGTGTGCCGACGCCGCTGACCAAGACCAAAGACCCGGATATGTCGTTTGTGATTGACGCGGTCAACGCGCTCTCCGAAGTTTGTCATACCGGCATGTTGATCGTACTGGAAAGCACCACCTACCCCGGCACCACCGATGAGATCATCGTGCCACGTCTGGCGAAGAACGGCTTTCGCGTCGGCGAGGATGTCTTCGTCGCCTTCTCACCCGAACGCATCGACCCTGGCAATCCACGTTATGGCGTCCGCAACACACCCAAAGTCGTCGGCGGCATGACACCGGCCTGTACCGAAGCCACTGTCGCCCTGTACAGCGCGGCTGTCGATCAGGTGGTGCCGGTCTCATCGACCATGGCGGCAGAGATGGTCAAGCTGCTGGAGAACACTTTCCGCGCCGTCAACATCGGGCTGGTCAACGAGATGGCGCTGATGTGTGACAAGCTGGGGGTGGATGTCTGGGAGGTGATTCAGGCGGCGGCCAGCAAGCCCTTCGGCTTCATGCCCTTCTATCCGGGGCCGGGGCTGGGCGGTCACTGCATCCCGATTGACCCGCTGTATCTGAGCTGGAAGCTCAAGACCCTCAATTACACCGCCCGCTTCATCGAACTCGCCAGCGAGATCAACACCGGCATGCCGCTGTACGTCATCGACAAAATTGTCAATGCTCTGAATGATGATCGCAAGCCAGTGCGCGGCTCACGGGTGGTGGTGCTGGGCGTGGCCTATAAGCGCGATGTCAACGATGTGCGCGAAAGCCCGGCGCTGGACATTCTCAGCCTGCTGCGGGAAAAGGGTGCCGATGTGGTGTATCACGATCCGTTCGTGCCAGAAGTGCGGCTGGAGGGCGATCTGCGACTGCACAATACCGCTTACAGCGCTGATCTGCTGGCGAGCGCCGATGCGGTGGTCATCGTCACCGATCACACGACCTTCGATTACCAGCACATCCTCGATCACAGCGCCCTGGTGATCGACACGCGCCATGTCACCGCCTCACGTCAGGGACGCGCCCGCGTCGTATCATTATAGATGAGCCGTCCGGTGCGCATCCTGTTTGTGGCCGCCTCGGAAAGTGTGCACAGCGTCCGCTGGATTAATCAGGTGACGGGTCAGGGTTGGGATATTCACCTGTTCGACAGCGGCGACAGCGGTTATGTCAATCCGCTGCTGCGCGATACGACGGTATATCACTCGCTCTATCGTCAGCAGCCGCGCCTTGATCCGTCGGTGCGGCTGAAGGGCATACGACTGCCCTTTGGTGTGACCCGTTCCAAAAAACTGCTAGGGCGTTTGCGTCCGGGCTATCGGACGCGCCATCTGGCCCAGCTCATCCAACGCTTGCAGCCGGACATCGTCCACTCGCTGGAGTTGCAGCACAGCGCCTATCTGACCTGGGAAGCGCGCCAGATGCTGCCCGACTTCCCCACCTGGATTGTCACGAACTGGGGCAGCGACATTCAGTTGTTCGGTCGGTTGAAGGATCACCGCGAGAAGATTCGCGCCATCCTCCAAGCGGCTGATTATTATGATTGCGAGTGCCAACGCGACATTCATCTGGCGCAGGAGTTGGGGATGACGGCTGCGCCGCTGCCGGTGCTGCCCAATGCTGGTGGGCTGGATATGGCGCAGTTGGCTGCGCTGCGGACGGTCACGCCTCCCTCGTCTCGCCGCGTCATTGTGATGAAAGGCTATCAGAACTGGTCGGGGCGGGCGCTGTACGGGCTACGCGCATTGGAGTTGTGTGCCGATGTCTTGCAGGGTTACCGAGTGGTGGTCTACTCGCCCTGGCCGCTCGACGATATGCCGCTCTGGTGTCAACTGCTGTCGGAGAAAGTCGGCATTCCGGTGGACATTCTGCCCTGGGGGCAACCACATGAGACTATCCTGCGCCAGTTCGCTCAGGCGCGGGTTTATCTGGGATTGAGCATTTCGGACGGCATCAGCACCTCGATGCTGGAAGCCATCGCGCTGGGTGCTTTCCCGGTACAATCCAACACCGCCTGTGCCGATGAATGGGTGACCGATGGCGAAAGCGGGCTGTTGGTGCCGCCGGAAGACCCGCATCTGATCGCGGAGGCGCTGCGCCGGGCGTTGACCGATGATGTGTTGGTGGATCAGGCAGCCGAAATCAATGCCCGAACTTGCGCCGAACGACTGGACGCGACTACAATCCGCCAGCAGGTGATCACCATCTATGAACGCATTCGAGATGCGAAATCGCGGAAATGAGGTGTTGCGATGGTTGTTCTTGATCGAGTGCTTCTTAGCGCCGCCGAATTTGAACAGGTTGCCCTGCAACCGGAAAACCGTGATCTGCGGTTGGAATGGATTGACGGAGAAATCAGACAATTGGTGGTGAACGATCAATCATCTGCGATTGCCATGTACGTAGGGGGCTTGATGGCCGTTTTCGTGCGCCAGCATGATCTGGGATATGTCACCGGGGCCGATGGTGGCTATGTCATCGGCGAACACCGTTACATTCCAGACGCGGCTTTCATGTCCAAAACGCGCCAGACCGCGCCCTCTGGTCAGGCTTATAATCCCACTCCACCAACGCTGGCACTTGAGGTGCTGTCGCCAACCGACCGGCACGACGAGGTCGAGAGCACGATCGCCCATTATCTGGCTGCCGGAACGCGCGTCTGGTCATTTGATCCCCAGACCAAGACGGTACAGGTTCACCGTGTCGGCCTGGACGTGCTTACACTAACGCTGGACGATACCCTGGATGGAGAAGATATGCTGCCAGGGTTTCAGGTGCCGCTGCGCGATATATTCCGATGAGCCGCTGAATTGTCATGACGCCGCTGGTCAGCTTCATCACCGCCACCTATAACGCCGGTCATTACTTGCGCGAGACTATCGAGAGCGTGCTGGCGCAGACGTATCCCCGCATCGAGTACATCGTGCTGGACGATGGCTCGACCGACGACACCCCCAACTTGCTGCGCCAGTATGACGGTCGTCTGCGTTGGGAAAGCCACCCGAACATGGGCGAAAGCCGCACTGTCAACAAAGGGTTTGGGCTGGCGCAGGGGGATTACATCATCGTCGTCAGCGCCGATGATCCGGTGAAGCCCAATCTGGCCGAGGTCGGTGTGCAGTGGATGGAACAACACCCGCAGGCATTGGTCGGCTATCCGGATTGGGAGATGATCGACCCGCAAAACCGTGTCTTAGAGACGCGGCGGGTACCGGACTATGACTATGACATCCTGCTGCGGATGCATTTCTGCCTCCCCGGACCTGGTTCACTGATCCGGCGGCGAGCGCTGGAACTGGAACAGGGGCGCGATCCGCACTATCGCTACATTGCCGATTACGAATTCTGGCTGCGGGTCGGCCTTCACGGCCCATTTGTGCATATTCCGCAGATACTGGCGACCTGGCGCAGCCACCCGAATTCCACCACCATCAGCAGCCGCAACCAGCAGATGGCTGCCGAACACATCCGATGTATCGAAGCGCTCTACCAGCGAACGGATCTGTCACCTGAAGCGCTGGCGGCAAAAGCCGAAACCTTGAGTACTGCCTATTACGTGGCCGCACAGATCCTGATGCCCGATCAGTTTGAAGCTGCCCGTCCCTATCTGCTGCAATCGCTGCGTCATATGCCGCTGGCACCCCACGCATATCCCACCGGCCTGATGCGATCAAGACGCTATCTGCTATGCGCCCTGTTCCCATTTCTACAGCGTATTCTGCTATGACCCCATTGGTCAGCGTCATTATCCCAACCTACAATCGCGCCCATCTGCTGCCCCAGGCGCTCGACAGTGTGCTGGCGCAGACCTATCCCCATCACGAAATCGTGGTGGTGGACGACGGCTCTACCGACAACACGGCGACCGTCCTCAGCCGCTATCCCGTCCGGCTGATCCAGCAGAATAAACAGGGGCCATCGGCAGCTCGCAATCGGGGTATTCGGGAATCCCAGGGCGATTATATTGCTTTTCTGGATTCGGATGACTGGTTTGCCCCCGACAAGTTACAGCAACAGGTGACCTATCTGGAACAGCAGCCCACCGTCGGGCTGGTCTATTCGGCTTATCAGTTGCAGGATGACGATCAGGCGGGTCGGGTGCAGCGGATCGAGACGCCGCCCGTTCATTCACAGCGCGATCTGTTGTGGCGCTGCATGGCTGGTCCGCTGGTGACGCCGACAGTCATGGTGCGGCGGACGGTTTTCGATGGGCTTGAACTCTTCGATGAACAAATGGAGCTGGCAGAGGATATTGACTTGTGGTGTCGCATCACACGCCGCTGGGGCATTACTATGTTGCCCGATGCCCTCTCAACCGTGCGCGCCCATCGGGGGAGTCTCTCGCGCGATCTAAAGCCAACACTGAAACTGAAGGCTTGGCTGCGGATTCTGGAAAAAGCCTTTGCAGATAACCCGGAGCTGGATGCGGTCTTTCGCCGCCGGGTGTATGCACGGGTATACTATGCGGCAGCGGTCAATGCCTGGTTCAGCCAGCAGCGTAATCGCATTCCGCGCTATCTGGCAACCAGCCTGGCGTGGTGGCCGATCCCGGAATATGCGCTGGAGGATGGCTGGAAGCTGCTGACCAATCGCGCCAAGTGGCATAAGCTCGGCCAGAGGCTGATCGGACGGCATGGCTAAAATCTCCGTCATCATCCCCACCTATAATCGGGCGACCTTCCTGCCGGATGCGCTGGAGAGCCTGCTGCGGCAGACGCGCCTGGCGGACGAGATCATCGTCGTCAATGATGGCTCAACCGATGAGACGGCGAGGGTGCTGGCCGATTATGCCCCCACTGTCACCACCATTCACATCCCTAACGGTGGTCGTTCTCATGCCCGCAATGTCGGCATGGAGGCTGCCAGTGGCGATTGGATCGCGCTGCTGGATGATGATGACCGTCTGCCAGCTGACAGCCTGGAGCTGCGCGCCCTGTTCCTGGAGCGCCACCCCGAAGCCGGGGTTGTCTATGGCGATACCCGTAAGGTCGATGCGGATGGCGGCCCGCAGAGGCAATCCCCTCAATCTAACCCGACTCGTCCCTCCGGAAATGTGTTCGCCATCATCGCCTGCGACAATCTTGCCCCGCTCCATGCCCACCTCTTCCGCCGTTCGCTGCTGGCGTCCAGCGGCGGGTTCGATGAAAGCCTGAGCATCGGCGAGGACTGGGATTTCTGGGTGCGGCTGGCGGCTATCACACCATTCGTCTATGTGCCAGCGGTGGTGGCCGAATACCGGATGCACCCCGGCATGACCTCGCGTCAGGATCGCAATCGGATGGCGGCTGCCAGCCTGGTGGTGCAGCAGCGGGTGATCGCTCATCCCCGCTTTGCTTCGCTCGCTTCCCACGATCAGGCGCGCATTTATGCCCGGCTGGGGACACGTTATCTGCGGCTGGGGGACGCGGCGGCGGCGCGGCAGCAGTACCGGCTGGCCCTGCGGCAGTCGGTGCGCCCGGATTATGTCGCCCTGTACGCCCTGACAGTGGTGGCCGGCGGGCTGCTCACGCTGGAACGGATGCGCTGGCTGATTGCACAGCGCGATAGACTGCGGGGGTTAAACCGATGACCTTTCGTCCCTGGCATGGACTGCTGCTCATCATGCTGCTCAAGCTGGCGGTGGGGCTGCTGCTCATCAGCCAGCGTCCGCTCTGGCAATATCACGAGGCCGATTTCATCCGCGTGGCACGTATCATCAATGAGGCCGGGCGGCTGCCCATCGCTTCCGATTATCCCAATGACGATATGGAGACGCGCCAGGCCAACCAGCCACCATTGTACTATTTCATGATGCTGCCGTTCGTCGCCGCGCTGGATGATGATCAGGCAGTGCCACCGCCTATTCATCCCCTGAATGTCTGTGAAGGCTATAACGGCAGTCTGATAGTCAACGTCACCAACCCGACCTACAATTTCCCGCCACAGGGCATCATCGCAGCGGCATATGGGCTGCGCTTGCTCAGTCTGGCGCTGGCGCTGGTGGCCGTGATCGGGACGTACCTGGCAGGGCGGACGCTCTTCCCACAGCACCCGCTGATCGCCTGGGGCGGGGCGGCACTGATCGCCTTCGAGCCAACGCTGATGCTGCTGGCGAGCGAAATCAATAACGACAACCTGATCCTTGCGCTGGCCGCGCTGCATCTGTGGTGCTGTGCCCGGTTGTTGCGCCGGCAGGGAAATATGGCGCTCAACAATGCGTCCCTGTTGTTGCTGGCGCTGTTGGCGATTCTGAGCAAGCTCACTGGCTGGCTGCTGCTAGGGATTACCCTACTGCTGCTGGCGTTGCTCATGGGCCGACAACTGCGGCAACGTGTGAGCGCCCGTCAGATTCGGCTGACGCTGCTGGGAGTCGGATTATTCAGCGCGGCGGTGCTGGCGTTCATGCTGTTCAACCTGCAACAATTCGGCAGTGTGTTGGGGCGCTATCAAAATCTTGAAGGGCGAATCACCGGCGTTATCGCCCAGATCAACTGGAGCATTGCCCCGAAAATGAGCCTCGCCGTCATTCAAGATACCGTGAACGATTATGCAGCTCCCCTGCAACTCTGGAATCCGCGTGCGGCCGTCTGGGCAGCCTATCGCCATGTGCTGCTGCTGGCCGGTCTGGTTCTGCTGGCATCAGCGGTCAGCCTGATCCGGCGGCGGCGCTGGGATGAACTGGCGGCTTATGCCCTATTCGCGCTGTTCACGGTACTGACAGTTGGCTTGGTACTGTTCCGCGCCCTGCTCAACAATGGCAATGCCCCGTTTGTCAACACCATGACCCTCATCAACCCGGTGCGCTATTACGCCACGGCGCTGCCGGGGCTGGCGCTGGCGGTGAGCGCGGCTTTCGTTCTGCTGATACCGTCGTCTGCCATGCAGCGCCCGATCCGCTGGCTGAGGCGGCTATTCGCCCTCGGCAGTCCGAGCCTGGCTGGGTTATGGCTGGTGGTGACGACCGGCAGCCTGTTCTACCCTTTGGAAGTGAGCCGGATGCTGGCCGCCTCGATCCTCTCGCCGGAAGCCTTCGCCGGACTGACAGATGTGACCCGAATAGAGTCCGACCAGCCAACCGATCTGCCACAAGTGCTGGGCTTCAGCGCTGAGGCGCGGCCGGATGCCGGGTTGATTGATCTGACGTTATACCTGACCAGTCCCCAGGCGCTGACCGAGAATTACATGGTCGAAGTGGATTTGCTCAATGGAGCGAGCCAGTCCTGCCGCTTCATGCCCGCGCGCGGTGTTTACCCCACTACCCGCTGGCAGCCGAATCAGGTGATCGTGACTCAGGTCGAAATCCCCAACTGCGCGGTGACTTCATCGGCTGAACACACCCTGCAACTGCGCTGGCTGCAAAGTCCGGCCACCCGTGACATCCCACCTATAGTGGTCAGTGACGCACTGACACTCTCGACCATCAGCGGCGCACTGGGGACAGCAGCGCAGTGTATCCCCAATCTGGGGGTCATCGGCGAGGGGCTGCAAATCTGGAAGGTCAATTCACCGCTGACAGCACAGGCGGGCAGCGTCTTCACCCCCTCGGTCAACTGGCTGGCCCGTACCATCATCCCAGAGGCCGGGATGCGCATCTTCTGGCTGCGGCAGATCAATGGCGATCTCGCCTATACCTGTGGCAGTGACCCGCGTCAGGGAACTTATCCCTTCGCTCGCTGGGTGACGGGTGAGATGGTGTATTTCGATGAATGCCCGATGGCACTGCCAGACGACACGCCACCAGGTGTGTATCAGCTATCGGTCAGCGTCCTGGAAGGAGGGGATCGCCCCCTGCCGGCGGTCGATGCAGCCGGGCAGCCAATCCCCAGCGGCGAGGTCCCGCTGGCGCAGATTACAATCCTTCCCCCGGAGTGATCGAACACGTTATCATCAACGAACTCTGATCTCATCAAGCGAGGTTGTCACATGAAACCGCCGGTCATCACGCTGGCTCAACTGGAACCGCTGCCCATCGTCTATCGCCTGACCGCACCGGAACGCTTTCGTGATCTGAACGGTCACATGAACATGCGTTACTACCTCGAACTATATGACGAGGCAGGCATCCCGCTGTTCGAGCTGTTCGGGCTGACGGAAGCCTATTATCGCTCGAAAGGCGCAGGTGGCTTTGATCTGGAACATCACATCCATTACCTGAACGAAGTCCACATTGGCGATGATCTGCTGGTGCGGGCGCGGCTGGTCGGGCGTTCAGCCAAGCGGCTGCACTACATGCTGTTTATGGTCAACGCCAGCCGGGATCTACTCGCTTCGACCTTCGAGTGCGTCAACTCGTATGCCGATCTGACGGTTCGCCGCACTGCGCCCTTTCCGGTGGAGATTACAGAACAGATCGATGTCATGCTGGCGGCCCATACCGCGCTGGATTGGACTGCTCCAGTCTGCGGCGTGATGGGGGCATAAACGATCAGGTCTGGGTGATGCGATAACTCGCTTCAACCGCAAATAGATTGTATCGCTTCAGGCATCCCGGCATTCTACTTCTTCTGACTGGATGCGGCCTGATCGTCCTGATAGGACAGCAGATCGTCGAGGCTGAGGCGCTGCGGGGTATTGTCTTCCAACGTGGCGCGCAGTTCGTTGCTGATCTCGCCATCCTCGCGCATTTGACGCCGCACCGCTTTGGTAGCGCTCTCCTGCCATTCGAAGCGATGGACGGCCAGCGGCATCCCATCGGCGCTGACCTTGAGCTGCCAGGCGGTGTGCATGGCGTGACCATCATGGATGGGCAGGCGGTAGGTGGGCGAGATCAAGTTGCGCCCGCGCTGCAATTCGGATTTGGTTTCGTGGCTGAACAACACCTGACCATCGGCGTCAATGATCTCAAACTTGATGACGCCAACGGCACGGGTTGGCACGCGCAATTCGACGAAGGGCTGAACATAATCAATATCATCCGGGATGGCCGGGGTGCGGTAGATGTCGCGCTGGTCGTCATCTTTGTAGACCATCAGGCCGATGTCCACCGGCAGCACCTGCATCTGATCCGGGTTCAGACCGGCGCGTTCGGCGGCGCGCAGGGCATGAGCGTAAATCTTCTCAGTAGACTGGCTGGGCATCTCATCGATCTCTTCCTCATACCAGCCATCGTCCTCGACCGGTGGGCTGCGGCGGGAATTGAGGATGCTGCCGATGTCGAAGTTGGAATTGGATTGATACAAGCGCCACAGCAGTGCGCCACCGAGCGCCATGAACATCAGGCCAAAGGGGGTTTCGCCACCCAGCGTACCCAGCCCCATAATCAGAAAGAACAACCCGCCGATCAATTCCCAGAAGCGGCGCGAATTCGATGTGTTCATGTGTCCCCTCTCGTCACTGTCGGCGATCACGCCGCTGCGATTCGCGCAGCAATTCTTCCAGACTTACAGGTTCAGACTCTTCCGGCTCATCGCGCAGGCGCTGGCGCGGCTCATCGGCATCCTGCATCAACATCCGGTTACGCGCCGTGATCGATGGTGTGGTGGTGAAGCTGAGGATGCCAACGGCAGCGCGATCCACCGAGACGCGCAGATCCCACTCGCCGGAGGTCAGCTTGTCATTGCCCAGCAGCGGCAGTTGCGTATCGGCCAGGATATTGACCTCGCCATCGCGCAGGTAATTCTCCATCTCGTGCACATACTGCGTCTGACCATTGTGGTCGATCATCTCGAAGCGCGTCACCACTTTGCGGTCGGCGTATTCCGCGCCAACGCTGAGGGTGATGTAAGGGCGCACACCTTTGTCATCGAGCGAGATCGTCCGTCCCCGCCGCATGACTGTTCCTTCCGGCCCGGATTGCAGCGTAATCAACCCGACATCCAGCAGCGTCAGACCGGGGGGCAGGTAACTGCTGCGCCGGCGGGCGCGATCCGAGGCTTCGCGCGCTTGAGGGGTCATCTTCATCATCGCCAGCGGCGACGAAGTGAGTGTGTTGCGGAGCTGCTGCGGACGGAAATCAAACAACGAGGCGACCATAGCCGCGCCGAATAAAGCCAACAGGGTCAGAGTCACCGGCAGCGTCAGTGTCCCGCTGCCCAGCGCGGCCACCCCCAGCATGACGCCCAATGCCCCTAACCAGACGGTGTGTCTCGCACGGAAGCGCATAACATTCATACTTTCATCAATCAGTCGATCTCTCTCCCCGATTATACGCCAAAACCAGGGCTGTGGTTGCAGATTGGCGCAGATAAGGCATACTACACACATTGGCACGGCTGGTACAAGGAGTGACAGAATTGAAGACCCAATGGATGCTGCTGCTGGTATTGTTGTGCGGCGCGCTGCTCATCACGCCGGTGATGGCACAGGATAATCCCGGTACGATTGCCGACATCGTGATCGCTTCAGCCACAGGCGATCAACAGGAATTCACGACGCTGCTGGCGGCGATCCAGGCGGCGGACCCGGCAGTGCTGCAAGCGCTGGCCGACCCGGAGGGATCGCTGACGGTGTTTGCACCGACCGATGAGGCCTTTGCTGAACTGGCCGATACGATTGGCGAGGATGCCTCCAGCGCGGTGCTGGCTGACCCCACGCTGCTGACCAGCATCCTGCTCTATCATGTGGTCAACAGCCGCCTGACCAGCGCCGACGCGGTTGAGGCCATCAACCTGACCGGCGGACGCTATTCTGGCCCGACGCTCAACGGGCAGTACATTGATCTGGCGCTGGATGAAGATGATAACCTGACTATCGACGGCGCAGGCATCCTGGCCGCCGACATCGAAGCCAGCAATGGACTCATTCACATCGTCGATACGGTGCTGCTGCCGGAACTGCGAACAATTGCCGAGATTGTGACCGATGCCGCCGATGCCGATGAACCGGAGTTCACTACCCTGCTGGACGCCATCGAAGCGGCTGATCCGGTCATTCTCGAAACCCTCTCCGACCCGGAAGCGACACTGACGGTGTTCGCGCCGATTGATACCGCCTTCGACGATCTGGATGCCGATGCGCTGGAAACCGTGCTGGACGATACCGACGCGGTCAGCGGACTGCTACTGTATCATGTTCTAACGCAGAAAGTTTACACCGACACCGTGCTGAATGATCTGGCGCTGCTGGATGCCGCAACCAGCCGCGAGGGATTATCGCTGGACACAGCGCTGCCGGATGTGCCGCTGACGGTGCAGGCTCTGCTCGATCCGCTGACAATCACGGTGAATGAAGCGGTAACGTTGGTGCGCGATATTGATGCCAGCAACGGCGTCATCCATGCCATTGATACGGTGCTGCTGCCACCTGGGTAAGCTGGCAACAGATGGATGCAGGGGCTGCTGAAGAACGGCCCCTGCGGCAGCATCTTGCTCAGGTAGTGGGGATTACAGCGCGGCCTGAAGCGCCTCTTCGAACACCGTCAGCGCCTCATCAATCTGCCCCTCATTGACCACCAGCGGCGGTATCCAGCGGATGACATTCTCATAACTGCCGCAGGTCAGCAGCAGCAGCTTGCGCTCGATGCAGCCCTTTTGCACCGCTTTGGTCAGATCCTTGTCCGGCTTGCCCTCACGAGTGAACTCGGTGCCGACCATTAGCCCACGCCCACGTACATCGCCAATGACCGGGTAGCGACTCTGAAGTTCAGCCAGCCCATCCATCAGGCGTTCGCCCATCAACGCTGCGTTTTCCGCCAGCTTTTCATCACGGATGGTTTCGATGGTCGCCACCGCTGTCGCCGTCGCCAGCGCGTTGCCGCCATACGTTCCACCGTGCGACCCCACCGCCCACCGGCTCATCAGCTCACGGGTCGATGCCACGCCAGAGATGGGCATCCCGCTGCCCAGGCCCT
This sequence comes from Anaerolineae bacterium, assembly GCA_022843385.1. Lineage (GTDB taxonomy): Bacteria > Chloroflexota > Anaerolineae > Aggregatilineales > Phototrophicaceae > CFX2. Next base: position 178,924 of record JALHNT010000007.1, read on the forward strand.
TCGCCATGATGATGATGTCGGGCGTCAGGTCGGCGTGCTGGTAGCCCCATATCCTTCCAGTGCGCCCGAAACCGGACTGTACCTCGTCGGCGATGAAGAGGATGCCGTAATGACTGCACCGTTCGCGCAACTCTTCCATGAAGCGCACTGGCGCGGGGATGTACCCCCCCTCACCCAGCTCTGGCTCCAAAACCAGGGCGGCTGTCTCCTCTGGCGCTGACTGAGTCTTGAGCAGTAGTTCCAGCTCGCGCAGGCAGAAATCCACCGCCTCGTCTTCCGACCAGCCATAATGATAGGCATAAGGAAAGGGCGCGACGAACACTCCGGCGGGCAAAGGCTGGTAGCGCGAGCGGTAGACGGTCTTGCTGTTGGTCATCGCCATCGTCTGCGCCGTGCGCCCGTGAAAGCTGCCCTGAAAGGTGATGATATTGCTGCGCCGCGTCGCCATCCGTGCCAGCTTGACGGCGCCCTCGGTGGCTTCGGCACCGCTGTTGGAGAAGAAGAAGCTGTCGATGCTGGGCGGGGTGATGGTCTTCAGCGTTTCCGCCAGTTGGATCGCCGGACGCGAGATGACCACGTTGATCTGCCCGTGTATCAGTTTGGCAGCCTGCTCCTGAATGGCCTTGACGACGCGCGGGTGACAGTGACCGGTGTTGGTGACGCCAATGCCGCTGGTGAAATCAGCATAGCGGGTGCCGTCGGCCTCGTAGAGATAAATGCCCTCGCCGCGTTCAGGCTGAAGTTGGGTGAGGTGTGACCAGACCGGAGACAGCATCTCCAGACCGGTAGGAGTGGCGGTCGTCATCAACAATCCTTTGCAGATGAATGCAATTTACGAGGATGAGAATACCGCGAAAGGCCGGAAAGCGGTACTGGTGACCGATCCGGCCTTTGATGGGGTACGGCTATGGACGTGGGACGCGGGCGCGCCGCAGCGAGTCTTCAGCTTCGTTCAGCAGGTCAGTCATGATCTGGAACAGCGTCATCCCTTCAGCATTGACGCCCATGCGGATGCGCCCACGAATGGCCTGGCGCAGATCATCTATCAGATACCAGGGATTGTCATCGCGGGTGGAAACCATCTGGTTGATGACAACACCGCCCATCGCCAGCGGCAGGTAGATATAGCTGGGATCGGGCGCGCCCTGCCCGGCATACCACAACATCAGCCGTTGAGCGAAGTTAGCCTGTTCACGCTTGTCGCCCAGATGCTCCCGCACTTTGGGCTGAACCGTCGCAAAGCCCAGCAGCACCGCGTCATAGAGGGCTGGCTCGAACAGATACTGCACTGCCAGTTGCCCCTTCTTCATATCGACCAGCGCTTCGTCATGAGCAATGACCTGCACCAGCGTCTGAAACCAGCGCGATTCCTGCAAAGGGAAAGCGTGCTCCAGCTCCAGCCCTTCATCGAGGGTATAGGTAATCATCTTGGCGATAGCCTGGGTTTCGCCGGGGTGCAGTGGCATCCCGCGTTCGGCGAAGCGTTCTTCGACAGTCTGAAGCATCGGTTGATAAACCACACTCTTGGTCAGGCTGCTGGCAACCCGCAGTGCCATCGGGATACGGCTCTGGATCAGTTCCCGTTCCTGTTGACCGGCTTCTTCCAGCGTCCACAAGCTCTCATAACGCGGCTCCAGATCTTCGTTCATGGGCGGGATACGTTTCGGAGCGATGTCAAAATAGGTCGTCAGAATATCGGATGATTCGTTCCAGGTATGAGCTTCGTACTGCACTTCCTTGAGCGCCTGCAGCTTGAAGTTCGACACGCTCAGGACAGAAGGTGGAGCGCCGCCGGTGATGGGGCGGATGGCACGGCCTTCTTCGGCGGTACGATAACGCACGGCCAGGCGAACCGGGAAGCCTGTGCCGGGTTGAGTGGGGGGCAGCGGTGCAATCGGAATGTGCAGCACACCCACTTCGCCAGGGCGCAGCCCCAGCCCGATGGTCTTTTTCGCCAGATCAATCACCACCGGCTCGTTGCGCCGGTCAGACGTTGGCACCTGGACGCCAACCTTGATCTGCATCATCTGATCGACCATGTTCTGGAAAATGACGATCACTTCTATCGGTTGGTTGATATAGGCGCGAGTCGGATGAATCCCCAGCGCGACCTGGAGCTTGTCGAGGTTAATACGCTTTCCGCCAGTGATCGCCCCCAGGACATCAGGATACAGCGGTTCAATCTTGTGGATCGGTTCACGGATCATGTTCGGTATCCATACTTCTGAAGCGTTCGGTCAACCAGTTGGGCTGCCATGCTCCATACAATTTCCGTTTGCGAGTCAACCTCACTACGTCGCGCTTTCACGGTATCCGAAAGCGCCTTCAGATTGTCACCTATCGTTTCGTCCGGTTGCAGCACCCGGTCATAGGCCAGCACACCGCTCATCACCAATGGCAGATAGACATCAGCCAGGCTTAATGCTTCGGCTTTCAACAACCGTCTGATCAGTTTGTCGGTGTAATCCCGGATTTCATCGGGGCTCCCCATATCCTCACCCGTCATTTTCTGGATGAGGTCGAAGCCGTGCTGGATGGCATCGCGCAGGAGTTCGTCGTAGACGGTTGAGCATAGCGCTTCCACGGGTGCATCGGCGGTCGCCGGCGCTGCATCAATGGCTTTCAGCATTCCCCGACACCAGGCCGGCAGGGCGCTTAAATCCGCGTCTTTCTTGAGGTGTAACCGTACATTATAACGCTCATGGCTTAGAGGATCATAAGCGTCCTCTGTGGTCGCGCCCAACTCTAGCAGCAGCACCAGAAATTTGGTGATGTAATGCGCTTCGATGGGCTGAAGATCGTACTGGGCGGCCTGAAAGCGGCGCAGCGTTTCATCGAGCAGCGGTTGGTAGGTTTCGGCGCGGCTGATATGTGCCAGCACCTTATCGCGCAGCAGGTCGCCATATTGGCGCAGCAGCATCCGGTCATCGCGGTAATTGCTCATCCGCCATAGGCTGATCCAATCCGGCCTGAGATCGACAATCTGCCCGATCTGCGACGAGAGGACATTGAAGGATGCTTCAAGCGTTGCGCCGACGATGCCGCGCCGGTTGGTGGAATAGGTCAGGCGCTTCAGGTCACTCAGCCGATCCAGGATGCCATTATCCAGGTACTCGGTGATGACCTCCCCACCGCCTTCCGGCAGACGGATGCGCTGTGGTTTCTTCAGTGGCTTAACGTCCACCGTCATCGCCAGTTTGTAGGCATCGCTGACAGCCGTATCGGGCAGCGATGTGATGGGCAGGGTGACATATCCCACCTCCGCCGGGCGCAGACCAACCAGCAGGCGTTCACTCTTGATGATGAAGCGATCCGGTTTCTTCTGGGCATCATCGCGTGGTAATTGCAGCGAGGCAGTGACATCCACATTGACATCGGAGGCATTCTGAATGAGGAGGATGGCTTCGAAGGTTCGTCCGGCGCGTACAATGCGTGGGCGTACCGCCAGCGCAATCTGTGCGACATTGACATTGTAACGCGCACCGCCAGTGATGTATCCCAAGATGTCCGGATAATTCGTGTCCGACACCACTACCTCCCAACCAGTAGGTTAATTATAGGATAGGAGTGTTCGTTTTGTGTAATGATTGTCATGAATTCCTGGTTTGAGATGGGTTTATCCCCGGTAAGCTGCACTCACATCCACTCGCTGTAGCGGCGCACCGCCCAGTTGGTGGTCTCATCAGCCAGTTGAAAGGCCCGTTCCGTCTGTGGATTGCGCTCCGTCTTGGCTCGTTCGCTATAGAGAGCCATCAGCTTATGCAGGATGTCCAGCGGTGCCTCTTTGGGCAGCGGGATGTCTTCCGAGATGACTACTCCGCCCAGCACCAGCGGTACATAGAGGGTATCAAAAGTCAGTTGCTTTTGTGGATGGTGCAGATTCTTCAGCAGAAACTGGGTGTATTTGCGCAGTTCATCCGGCGTCCCCAGTTGGCGGCGCGTGGCCGCACTCACCAGACGGAAGCCGTGTTCGATAGCATCGCGCAGCAGCGGTTCGTATAAGGCACCGGTGAAGGCTAACTCCGGCTTCACCAGAATTTGGGGATCGATACCGATCATCGGCAGGATACCGAGACACCAGTGCGGCAGTGGGATCGGGCTGCCATCTGTCGGCCAGCCGCGCCGCAGCAGTGAACTGACGGTATACATCTCCTGGCCGGGGTAATCGTACTGCTCCGGGCGATGATAGGCCTGATGCAGCAGCGCCACCATCACCTTGGTGATGTAGTGAATCTCAGTGTTCTGTGCCGGATAAACCGACAGGATACGCTGTTTGTTGAGCGGAAAGAGCGCCTTGTAGAGCTGGACGTAATCCAGCCGGGGCAGGAACTCGGTCAGCAAGGTATCGCCATAGCGCTCAAGCAGCGGGCGGGCATCGCTGCTGGTATCCAGCGCCCACAGGCTGACCCAACCGGGCTTGACCTCGTACTTCGGTGCCGGCTTGGGCTGGGCGATGCCAACACTGGTTTCTAACCCGGCAGAGACAATGCCGCGCGTTTTGTTGAATGAATAATTCAGCATCTTGAGGGCGATCAGCCGCAGTGTGGTCTCTTCTGTCAGGAAGAAGTAGTAGTCGAGGTTGACTTCGGCCTGTGGATCAGGATGACGGATGCGGCGAGGTTTGCCCTGCACCTCGGCCTGCAAATCGACCGCCAGCTTATAGCCTTTTGCCGGCGTGGTATCGGCCAGCGTCAGGACGGGAAACGTCAGATAACCCACTTCCGCCGGGCGGAGCGTCAGCTCGATGCGTGGCTGACGGCAGATCAGCCGGTCGGGTTTGCCATCATTATCTTTGGCAGGGAGGTTGATCCGGGTGGTGATGTTAACGGGCGCATCAGAGGTATTCTGGAGCAGCATGATCACGCCGAAGGGCTTGCCAGCGCGGACAACCGGTGGTCGTACCGCGAGAGCGGCCTGCACCACCCCGAAGGTAGCAGCCTGATCATCGGTGATATAACCCAGGATATCGGGATAGTTGGGTGCGCTGATTTTATCTGGCATCAAAACATCAACCTGTAACAAAGCACTTTTAACATGATTATAGTTGGGTTTCAGAAACGCGACACTGGGCCGGGGTTCGTGTCGCAATTCAGCAACTTGGTATATAGTGAAGTTTACTGCAAGCCGTGTCACGAAGAGAGGTCGCGCATGAGGCGAACGTTGCTGCTGTTGTGCTTTCTGGGGTTATTCCTGGCGGTGCCGCTGGCCCAGGCCCAGGATGATGTGATCGATATTGAATATGGGGATCGGGATCGTGGCCGCGTCGAGGACCCGGATGAAGGCGTCCTGTATGCCTTCGAAGGCGAGCGCGGCGATGTCGTCACGATCAATGTGACCAGCACGCAGATCGATGTGTATGTGCGGCTGGCGAACGAAGATGGCGACATTCTGGTCGAGAACGATGACATCAGCCGTAACAACCTCAATGCCCGCATTGAGGAATTTGAACTGCCAGAAGATGGCACCTACTTCATCGCCGTGCTGGGTTATGACAGCGGGCGCTATACCCTGGAATTCGAGCGGGTTTCGGGTGGGGGCGGTGGCTCGTCGCAGGCCGAGACCGACGTGGAAACCATCGCGCTCGGCGATACCGTGCGTGGCGATGCCATCAGCATGGATGCGCCGGTGGTCTACACCTTCGACGGCGAGGCGGGGCAGGCCGTCAGCATTTCGCTGGCGAGCGAAGAAGTGGATGTCTATCTGGTGCTGGCGGATCGCAATGGCGACACCATCGCCGAGAACGACGACATCAGCCGCCGCAACACCGATGCCTTTGTCGAAACCACGCTGCCCTATTCTGGCGATTACATCATCGGCGTCTTCGCCTATGATCCGGGCCCATTTGAACTGACGCTCGAAGCCGGGGACAGCAGCGGTAACCAGACGGTGGAAGAGAACGACAACAGCGAGGGTGATAACTTCACTGGCTCGATCACTAACCGCGAGTACTTCGTCGAATTCCCGTTAGAAGGCGTCGAAGAAGGCTCGACCATCAGCATCGATACGCGGGCGACCAGCGGCGACCTCGATCTGTACGTCGGTTTGTTCCTCGATGATGAAGTGGTGGCGGAAAATGATGACAAGAACCGCAGCACCACCGATGCCTCGCTGGAGTATCCCCAGGCGGCTGCCGGCGATTATGTGGTAGTCATCACGCGCTACGGCTTCGAGGATGGTCGGACGACCGGCGACTTTGAGGTGAACATCAAGGTCACGCGCGGCGAGACCAGCGTGATCGGCATCGAGAGCGGCGGCACCGGCGGCACCACCGAAATCGCTGAAGGTTATCCCGAAGTTCCAGCCACGCCCAACATCGCCGACTGGACGGTGCTGGTCTACATGGGCGGCGATAATAACCTGGAAGAGTTCCTGGAAAACGACATGGACGAATTCGAGCGCGCCGGTGGCAGCACGCCGGAAGTGCGCGTCCTGGCGTTGTTTGATCGCTCCGACGAATACAGCTCGGCCAACGATGACTGGGGTGACACGCGCCTGTTCGAGCTGGGTGAAGACACCAGCCGCGACTCCCGCACCAACTTCCCCGCCACCATCGACACCAGCGAGATCGCCAATCTGGGCGAACTGGATACCGCTTTCGCTGGCAACCTGCTCGACTTCCTGGTGTGGGGCATCAAGAGTTTTCCGGCGCAGAATTACGCCATCATCATCAACGATCATGGCGGTGCCTGGACCGGCACGGTGACCGACGAGACAACCGGCGAAGGCATCATCTCGATCCCTGACCTGACGCGGGTGTTCGATACGGCGCTGAAGAACACCGGTGTCGAGAAATTTGAACTCCTCATCAACGACGCCTGCCTGATGAGCAGCATCGAGCATTATGCCGCGATGGCGCGCTTCTTCGACTATGCCATCGGCGCGCCGGAGATCACGCTGGGCGCGGGCATGAATATGACCACGCTGCTGGAAGCACTAAACGGCGACCCCAGCATCGACCCCGCCGATCTGGGCCGGGCCATCGTCGATCAGTACATGGAAGATATGGGCAACATCAGCCCGGATACGCTGCCGGTGCTGGGCATGAACGTGACCGACCTGACCAAGTTCGATCAGGTCGTCCAGGCGGTGGATGCCTTCGCCGAAGTGGTGATGACCAACCGCGACAAATATGTCTCGTTCCTCGGCGAGATTCGCTCCAACACCTATGCCTACACCTTCTTCGTGCCAGAAGATCAGGGCGGGCCGCACTTCAACATCGACATCGGTCACTTCATGGTGCAGGTGGCCGAGCAGAGCCGTGATGAAGAACTGGCCGATGCGGCGCGGGACGTGCTGGCGGCGCTGCGCGAGTGCTGATCTATGGGCAGGCCGGG
>JALHNT010000008.1 GCA_022843385.1 Anaerolineae bacterium
TATCCAGATAACGGTTTACCCGGACACCCCGTTGGGTGTCCCTACAAACGAACCGGTTGGCGTAGGGACGTGCAACGGCACGTCCGAATACTATCTGATTTAATTCTTAAAGTGCATAACCCCTCAGCTAACTTTTTCCGGTAAGCCCACTGAAGGGGCTTTTTGCTCAGGAATTGTCTTGAGCGCCTTTAGTGCGCTTTTCATTCTGGCAGCCGGATGCTTGAGCATCTGGCTGCACTCAGCCACCTGGCTAACCCAAAAAGACTGAAGGGTAAACGCGCTACAACAAGTTGAATTACAACCCTCGGAGTCAGCGCACCAGGCCGGGATAATCGAGGAACATGACCTCCAGCGCCAGCCGCAGGTTCATGTTGAGCGCCAGATTGTTGAGCGTTTGCCGGGTCGCTTTCAGTGCCAGCAGCGCCTCATCGCCGGTCAGTCCCCGTGCCAGCGTCCCCAGCGCAGCCGCCCGATCGCGGTTGACCGGCTCACGCTCTGGCTGTTGAGTCAGCAGCAGCACGTCGCGCCAGTAGGTCTGCCACAATTCCAGCAGGGGATAGAGCGCCAGCTTGTCCTTGCTTAAGCTCTCCGCCACTTCGAAGCGCTGGCCGCGCGTCATGCCGATGACCTGATCGAGCAGACCGAGCGCCGTCTCGCGCTGCTCCAGCATGGAGGGATCATGCAGCGCCCGGATGGCCCAGCCCAGGCGTCCGCCGCTCAGTCGCGCCAGCAGATCGGCCCGCGCCGGCTCCGCCTGATAGTGTTCCACCAGCGCTGTCTGCACGGCCTCCAGCGCCACCGAGCGCAGGGTGATGACCTGGCTGCGGCTGATGATGGTCGGCAGCAGCGACTCGACCGAAGGGGCCAGCAGGATCAGCATCGACTGAGGTGCGGGTTCTTCCAGCGTCTTGAGCAGGGCATCCTGTGCCTGGGGACGGGCATGGTCGAAGTCGCGAAAGATGGCGATGCGGTAGCGGGCATCATAGGGTTTGAGCGCCAGGCGCTGCATCACCTGACGAATCTCTTCAATCTTCAGCGCCCCGGTCACGGCATCCAGTTCCGAATAGAGGATGTCGGGATGGTTGTGGCTGGCGATCAGCTTGCAGGAACGGCAGATGCCACAGGGACGCTCTCCCTCAGCGGTACAGTTGAGCGCCATAGCGAAGGCCTGCGCCAGCGTCTCTTTGCCCACCGACTCCGGCCCGACGATCAGATAGGCATGGCGCACCCGTCCATGCGCCAGCGCCAACTTCAGGCGTTCCACTGCCCATTCATGTCCATACACCGGCCAGCCTGTCATAGGCATTCCCTCTGCCTCACGATAGGATATACGTCATTCATAAAAGATGACTCGTTCGTAAGCAACATATCGTTTAGAATCGAAATAGTCATGAATGACGGCACTCGAGTAGGTCACCATTGCCCATCCTTACGACTCTGCGCGAACGCTGGCTGAACCTGATCGAGCCGCCCGCCGCTATCCAGGACGTGGACACGCGGCTGCGGGTGCGTCTGATGTCGGCGCTGTTCATCTTCCTCATCAGCAGCCTGTCGCTCGTTCTGACGCTGCGTTATCTGCTGCTGGCGGATCTGCCGGATGCCGGTGTGCGCGCCGGACTGGTGCTGGTCTTTAGCCAGTCGCTCTGGTTGGCCTATGTTCAACTCCGGCGCGGACAGGTCGAAACTGCCAACTGGATTCTGGCGATTCTGACGAGCCTTCTGATCTATATCCTGGCGGCGCTGGGCGATCATCGCGACAGCTTCAACACCACCATCCTCTATTTCATCACAGTCAGCCTGTTCGTCAGCCATTTTCTGCGGCTGCGCCATTCGCTCACGCTGGCCGCGCTCCATCTGATCGGTATTGTATCACTGAACTACTGGCAGCCGGAACGCTTTGAGGTCGAGATTGTGGTGCGTGGCCCGGTCTCATTTTATGTCGTCACGACCGGCATCATGCTGTTCTTAGTCCATTATCGCTCACGCCTCCAGGCCGAACGCGAGCGTCTGCTGCGGGAAAGCGAACAGCGCTACCGCATGGTCTCGGACATCATCCCCAATTATGCCTTCAGCTTCAAGGTTCAACCGGATGGCGAACTGGTTGAAGAATGGATCACCGAAGGGTTCAAGCGCATCACCGGCTACGAATGGAAGGACATCAAAGACAGCGGCATCTACCGCTTTTATCATGCGGATGATTTTTCCCGGCAGGCCGATGATCTGAAGCGGGTGATGAACGGCCAGCCGTCGCGCGGCGAGTACCGCATCTTCACCCGCGCTGGCGATGAGCACTGGCTGCTGGTCTCGCGCTATCCGGTATGGAATGCCAACCTACAACGGGTAGTGCGTTATTTCGGCGTGGCGCAGGACATCACCGAGCGCAAACAGGCCGAACAGCAGCGAGTGACGCTGGCAGTGCGCCAGGCGCAGATCAGCTTCCTGCGTGATTTTGTCCGCGCCTTCTCTCACGACTTCCGTACCGCCTTGGCGACCATCGAAACCCGTCGCTACCTGATCCAGCGGCAGGTGACACGCCAGGAATACGACACCATCCCGGAACGGCTGGAGGTCATCCACGACAGCGTGACTCATATGAAGGAGCAACTGGAGAACCTGAACCGCATTTCTGACCTGACGGACTTAGATCGTGAGACATGTAACCTGAACACCCTGCTGCAACCGATTGTCGAAGACATCGCCTCGCATCAGCACGGCCTGACGCTGGTGTTCCTGCCCAATGCCTATCTCCCAGCCATCGAGGTCGATGTCGAGCAGATACAGTTCGCGCTGCGGCAGTTGCTCCATAATGCCACCCACAACACCACCATCCCCGGCAGCATCACGGTGCGCACCAGCCTTTCGGATAACCAGGTCCTGGTCGAGGTTCAGGATACCGGCGTGGGCATTCCGCCGGAGCATCTCCCCCATATCTTCGATCTGTTCTACCGCGTTGACGAGGCGCGCAACCTGGCTTCTGGCGGCGTTGGCATCGGTCTAAGTCTGGTGAAGATGATCGTTGAAGCGCACGGCGGCACCATCCGCGCCGAAAGCATGGCGGAACGCGGCACCACCTTCGTCCTTCGGCTGCCAGCGCGCAGCGAGTAAGCCGTATACCCAAGAGCCACACTTCCGGTCGTTTTCCCGCTCCCACCCGGTCAAGCGCTGGTAGGAAGGCAATTGCCGATTCAGGAAGCGACTTCAAGCTACCCCGCAAGCAGAGAGCCGTCCTGTGCGCCACTATAGCTCTCTGTTGCCAGCCATCCCGATACAGCGTAGGCTAAGCGTCAGGCAAGCTGCGACCGGGGGTGGTATTGTCATCACAAGAGCTTGTAGCGAAAGAAGTCCTTATCTTCTGATATTGGGCAACAACTTTGGAATGCGGAATGCTTCGCCAGGGTAAGGTCGAAATCATCATGAAAATCCGACTCATGGGTGTTCTGATAATCCTGTTGTCGATTTCAGTGAGCAGCATTCAGGCTCAATCGGTCGACGTCAATCGCGTTCGTGGTGTGGCCTGGAGTCCCGATGGCACCCGAATTGCGCGGGTTGACAATCGCGGCGTAACCCAAATCATCAGCGTCCAGTCTGGGCAGGTGATGACGAGCTTTACTAGCGACAACGGTTATACGGGTGCTGTCGATTGGCATCCCACAAATGTAAATCGGCTTGCGACTGGTGGTAAGGATGGACTCATAAAGATATGGGACAGTAACACCGGGCAACTTATCACCACCTTATTCTATCCCACTGAACGCACTGACGACATAACTTCAGTTAAATGGAGCCCCGATGGAAGCAAAATTGCTCGCAGCAATTATGGTGGAGCAATTACTGTTTGGAGTACCAGCGACAATAGTCAAATTGTGGACATACCTTCTTCACAAGTGACTTCCTTGAGTTGGCAATCAACGGGTACACACTTGGTCGCGGTAGCAGGTGTCTATCTTAGAATTTGGAACATCGGAGCAAGTCAAACGCCATCAATACTTCAGTATGACAACGGGATACCTACATCTGTTGATTGGAGTCAATACAATGGACTGATTGCATCTGGTGGCGCAGATGTTGATCGTGACATTCGTATCTGGAATCCGACCACTGGGCAGGTCGTGCGGGTGTTGGATGGTCACACTGATCAGATTCTCTCGGTTGCCTGGTCGCCGAACAGCGATCAGTTAGCCAGTGCAAGTGTGGATGGTACGGTTCGGATTTGGAATACAACTATCGGGTATTCTGTTCAAGTGATTAACGTTGGATCTCAAGTTGAAGCAGTAGCCTGGAGTCCGGATGGCACAAAAATCGCCTACGGCGGCGCAAGTGGGGTATTTGGTATTGTCGCAGCAACACTATCCTCCATCCCTAGTCCCACATCATCTCCTATGCCGACCAGCGCTGACTTTACTCCGAGCGCTACACCCAACGCAACCGCACTTCTGCGTTTCTTCAACCCACCGACTTGTGCTCGGACTTGCCTGATTGGCATTCAACCTGGAATAACAACACTGACAGAGTTCAAAGCTATCCTTGCCAGCAGGAATATCACCTATTTTCTGAATTCAATGGACGGTAGCGAAGACAATGCCGCCTTTGAATGGTATTTGCCTTTATCTGATACGGGATTCATGCAAGGCGCGAACAACCAAACCTTTGTCAATACAACCTTTGCGAATGGAATTGTGCGACAAATGACTGTGGGATTGGATATTCCAATCCGGTCAATTATAGCTGCATACGGTCAGCCACCTCAATACGCTTCAAGGCGAAGTGCTTATTTCATGATATACGATGAATACAAGATCATATTCCAGGCAAGAGAAACCTACAGCACTGAGGTTGTCACCGGAGTATTTCTTGTTGATGGCGATCTACTGGCAGAATATATCAACGATACAGGGTTTTCTCCTGTATCCAATTGCGCTCAAGCAACGGGCATCTGCTCGGTACAAACCGCTACCCCAACCCCCAGCCCCGACGATTGACCTGTTGGGTCAGATGAGGTCTGGTATACAACTCGTGTTCACCCTGCCCCTTCAAACAGGCAGCCCGGCAAGGCACCGCCATAGAGATAACGATAGACGGCGTAATTCTGGTAGATCAGGCTGAGGTAGCTGCGGCTCTCGCTGAAGGTGATGGTCTCGTGCAGCAGCTCGATGTCATCCCCGGCGGCCTGCACCCAACTGCGGGCGGCACCCGGCCCGGCATTGTAACTGACCAGCACACCGGCGATGCTGCCATCCTGAAAGACGATCATGTTGTTGAGGTAATTGACTCCCAGCGGCACATTGACCAGCGGACGGTAGAGATCATCGGGGGTGGGCGGCGTCGTGCCGAGCCGTCCGGCGACTTCGACCGCCGTCGTCGGCAGGAGCTGCATCAGGCCGCGCGCATCGGCGATGCTGCGGTTGGTCGGGTCGTAGCTCGACTCCTGGCGGATGAGGGCGGCGATCAGCAGCGGGTCGAGTCCAAGCGGCGTGGCTGATGCGGCGACCAGATCGCTGTAATGATAAGGGTAGGCCAGCGCCAGCACAGCGCGGGGGATGCGGCTGAAGGGTTGACCGGAGGCGAAGACCAGACGAGTGGCCGAGAAGATGGAGGAACGGTTGATCCCCTGCTGCTCGTAGTAGAACGCCAGTCCCAGCAGAGCAGCCGGACTGCTGCGCGACAGCTTGTGCAGCGCGTCGAATTCCGCGCGGGCTTCGCGCCACATCCCCACCGCCCACAGCTCGATGCCACGTGCCAGATGTGGATCAGCCGCCAGTTCCGGGCTGAGACCGGTGGTTGTCCCTGGCAGGTTGAAGCTGGCCGCGACCCAATCGGCGGCGGCCTGGCGCTCGGCGTCGGTGATCGGGTTGAGGGTCAGCGTGCCGGAGGGGAGGAAAGGCTGGACATTGTTGAGCAGTTCGCAGCTCCGCATGGCGAAGAACGTCCCCGGCTCGGCGCGGGTCGCCAGCGTCCAGGCAGCCTGCGCCCCGGCGCTGTCACCGGCCTGCGCCAGCAGCTTGCCCTGCCAGGCATAGCCCTCGGCATTGCCGACGCGCCCGAAGAAAGCTGCTGCCTGTAACGGGGCGGAAACGCGCAGCCGCAGCCCGGCTTCCAGCAAGCCCTGCCGCGCCTCTTCCGACGACGGGTACGAGTCGGCTAGCTGGGTGAAGAGCTGCAAACCCCGCGCCAGCTCACCAAACTGCTCCTCGATCTCGGCAGCCCGCAGCAAGGCCAGGGGCGCTTCCGGCGACTGGGGATAGCGCGAGGCGACGGCGACATAAGCCGGGACAGCCTGCCCATAATCGCCACTGCTGGCATACGTCGCGCCGATCTCCAGCGCGGCGGTCGCGGCTTCCGGCGCATCGGGGAACTGCTGCGTGACCGCAGTGAACGTAGCGATGGCGCTGGGGGCGTCGCCCTGACCGCGCTGCGCCCGACCCAGCAGCAGATACAATTCGGGCGGGGCGCTGCCAGCCGTCGCCGGGTCGGTCAGGTAGCTGGTGAGGACGCTGACCACCGGGCGGTAATTCTCATTGCGAACATTGATGCGCATCCGCAGCAGCAGATCCACCGGCTGCCCGGCTGTGACCAGATCGACCAGCGCCGGCAGCGCCGCGTCGGTTTCAGGGTAGAGGGTGATGATGCGCTGCAAGCGGGCATAGGCGGCGACATCCTGCCCCAGTTGGAATTCGAGGTCGGCTGCCGTCGCTTCGAGGCGGGCGCGCAGTCCGCCGCTTCGGTCAAACTCGGCACCTTCGACGGTCGCCAGCGTCGCCAGATAGGCATCGATCTCGCTCAGAATCAGCTTGACCTGCTCCAGCGCGGCGGGCAGGCTGCCGACCAGGCGGTAAAGCTGGGCTAGCTTCTCGCGCAGGGCGAACTTGCTCTCGGCATGACGCGACGAGTCGACGGCCAGCCGCAGGAAATAGCTGCTCTGATCGGGGTCGAGTGCGGCCAGGCGTTCGTAGAGGTAGCTATCGAGCAGACCGGGCTGCAAGGCGATGGCCTGCTGATAATCGGCTTCGGCCTCGCCGAACATGCCCAACTGTTCACGCATCTCGCCGCGCAGCACCAGTGAGCGGAAGCTCGGCTGGCATTCGTTGATGTGCTGAGTGAAGGCCACCTCGGCAGCGACGTATTGATCAGCGCGGGCCTGCGCCAGCCCCAGACCGTAGAGCGCCGGGCAGCGCTGGGCGGGATCGTTGGCGGCGTCGGTGTAACGGGCGATGGCGGTCTCGTAATCGCCCAGGTTCAGAGCAGCCTCGGCTTCGCTCAGGGGAGCCGCCTGCATCCGGGCGGTGAAGACGGTCAGCGGCAGGATCAGCACGATCAGCAGGCGCAGAACGGACATGGGCAGACTCCTCATCGTTGGCGACACCCGTTGTGATAACGGATGAGTCCCATGCCGTCAATAGCGGGATTGTCCGGCGGATACAGGCCGACGAGGATTGATGCTCGCAGGGTCATGGGGGTGTGCCATACCCCTGCGGTATGGAAGCCATCGGACCTTAGCGGTTCATGAAGCGGTAGCCGACTCCGCGCAGCGTGATGATGTATTCGGGGCGATCCGGATCCACTTCGAGTTTCTGGCGCAGGTAGTGGATATAGAGCTTCAGGCTATCAATGGCATCACCATATTCTTCGCCCCAGGCTTCAGTCACCAGTTCCGTCCGTGTGACGACGCGCCCGGCGTTGCGTACGAGTACGCCTAGCAGGTTGAATTCCTTCGGCGTCAGGTGGCGAATTTCGTTCCGCACCCAGACCTCGCGATTCATGAAGTTGACGCGGAAATCCCCACCGTTGAATACCAGTTCTTCGCTGATGTTGGGACGCGGCGCGCGCCGCAGATGCGCCCGCACCCGCGCGACCAGTTCGTCGTTTTCATAGGGTTTCATGATGTAGTCATCCGCGCCCATCTCCAGGCCGCGCACAACATCCTTGACCTCGCTGCGCGCCGAGAGAAAAATGATCGGCACATCCGACATCTCACGCAGGCGACGACAGACATCCCAGCCATCCATATCGGGCATCATGATATCGAGCAGCACCAGATCGGGTTGATGTCGATAGGCTTTGCGCAGCCCATCTTCAGCGCGGTAAGCTTTGATAACTTCATAGCCACGCCGTTCTAAAAGGATGGCGATCAGCTGGACGGTGGTCTCTTCGTCGTCAATGACCAGGATTTTTTCTGCCATGCTTCCTCAACCCTTCTGCTATCCTGAGGTTAACCTGCTCTAACCAGGATGTTACAATTACTTAACCTAACTGTAGCATAGCCCTGGAATCGACGCAAGTTGCGGTGCAGCAGTCACCACTGGCTCAATCGACAAAGCGCTGGTCGGGAGATACGTTATAATCGCGCCGTTATCAACCCTCTACAAAGGTCATCAACCATGAATCCAATTGCGGTTATCACTGGAGCCGGTCAGGGATTGGGTCGAGCTGTTGCACTGCGCTTTGCCCAGGAAGGCATGACGGTCGTGCTGGTCGGACGGACGCTCGCCAAGCTGGAATCGGTGGCCGCCGAAGTGACCGCGGCTGGCGGGAGCGCCATCGCCTTCGCCGCCGACGTCAGCGACAGCGCTCAGGTCGAGGGGCTGCGAGCATTAATGGGAACTCGCTTCGATCATATCGATATTCTGGTGAATTGCGCTGGCGAAGCCTTGATCCGTAACTTGGAAGAAACCGACGATATGGCCTGGGATCGGGTCATCAACATCAACCTGAAAGGCCCGTTCCTGATGTGCCGGGCACTGGTGCCGCTGCTGAAACAGAGCGCCAACGGCAGTATCATCAACATCCTCTCCAAAGTGGCATTGAAGGGTTATGGTGGCGTCAGCGCGTATACTGCTTCCAAAACCGGGCTGCTGGGCTTCACCCACTCGCTGGCGGCAGAGCTGGACGAGGCTGAGATTCGCGTGGTGGCGATTTGTCCGGGGCCGATGGATACCCCGATGCGCTGGGCAGCCACCCCGGATCATGATCCGAAGCTGCTGGTGAAACCGGAAATCATCGCTGAGACGGTGTGCCAGCTAGCCAGCCTGCCGCGCGGCGTGACCAGCGGCGACATCTTGCTGCAAACCCATCATTACGATTAGCCGATGATCGTTCGCAGCCGGCCACCGGCCTCGGTCAGCAATTGGCGCGCGGCCTCAGCGTTGACCCCGCGCCGGTGCATGACCACGGCGGTCTTGACTTCCCACTGGCAGGCCTGGAGTAATTGGTTAGCCGCTTCAGCATGGATGCCGGTGATCTGCATGACGAAGCGCAGCGCCCGCGCCCGCAGTTTATCATTGCCAGCCTGGACATCGACCATCAGGTTGCCGTAGACCTTGCCCAGTTTAACCATGACGGCTGTGCTGAGCATGTTGAGCGTCATCTTTTGTGCCGTGCCGGCTTTCATGCGTGTGCTGCCGGTGATGACTTCCGGCCCGGTCAGGAGCGGAATTTTGATCTGCGCTTCCTCCAGCAGCGGCGCTGGATTGTTGTTAGAGATTCCCACCGTGGCTGCACCCAGGCTGTTAGCATAGCGCAGCGCCCCCAGCACATACGGCGTCCGTCCGCTGGCGGCGATGCCAACAACCGCATCCGCAGCACTCAGATGAAGGGCGACCAGATCGTCGCGTCCGGCTTCGGCGTCATCTTCCGCGCCTTCCAGCGAGTTCACCAGCGCATCCAAACCGCCGGCGACAAGTCCCTGCACCAGCGTGGCGGGGACGCCATAGGTAGGCACACACTCGGAGGCATCCAGCACCCCCAGTCGCCCGCTGGTGCCAGCCCCAACATATAGCAGCCGCCCGCCCGAGCTGAGCCGTTCGGCGATCACATCCACCGCCTGGGCAATGGCCGGAAGGGCTGCCGCCACGACCAGCGCGACCTGTTGATCTTCATCATTGATAAGTCGCAGCATCGCCAGCGTCGGCAGGGTATCCAGTTGGGCAGTGCGGGGATTGGGTTGTTCGGTTGTGAACATTGTTCACCCACCTTTTCTGTTCTGTGCATGTGTTCATTATTATAGCGTGGTTGAATGTTCGCGCCTCGTGGCGGATAAGCCCGGTGCTTTCGGAGCGAATGTTGACATATTTTCGGTGTGGAAAGTAAAATAGGGATGTGTAAGAAAAGAAGGCTCATAATGAACACCCTGCGTCTGTTCGCCCGCCCGCCCTGTTAATTCCCTGCTGCTCCCTGTTTAACTTCAGGTAAGGCTGTACCCCGTCAGGGGTTTTTTGCATTCCCGACCTTTCGTCACAAACCCACCCCGGATGATCTCGAAGGCGCTTGACCGTGGCGTACGGCTGCGACCTGTGGTCGTGCCCGTGCGCCGCCTGCTGCTTCTGTCTGGTTCGCTTGCATTTACCCGACAGAAGAGGAGGCATCTATGGAGATTATCCGGGGCAAACACCCCGCATTTTGGGATGCAGCAGCGCTGACCGAACGATTGAGCGCTTACGATGGGCTGCATCTGGACATCGGCACCGGGGATGGCCGCTATACGCTGCATCTGGCGCGGCGCTCTCCGTCGTGCTTTGTCATCGGGCTCGACGCCAGCCGGGAAAACCTGCGCGGAACGTCACGCCAGTCACCGGCCAACGCCCTGTTTGTGATTGCGAATGCGCTGGTGCTGCCGCCCGAGCTGGATGAAAAAGCAACAGCGATCAGCATCAACTTTCCCTGGGGCAGTTTGCTGGAGGGTCTGCTGACAGATGACACCAGGGTGGTAGATGGATTGTGCCGGGTTGCCCGGCCAGGCGCTGAGATGGCTGTTCGGCTCAATGGCGGAGCGCTGGCTGAATGTGGCTGGTCACTGGAGGACGGCGCGACGCAGGCCAGAGATGTGTTGCGCCGAGGCGGCTGGCAGCGGCAGCGGATGACGCGGTTGGATTCGGCTGCGCTGCGCCAGTTCCCATCGAGCTGGGCCAAGCGCCTGGCATATGGACGCGATCCGCGCAGCATCGTGTTGCACGGACGGTTTTAGCCCTGTTCCATAACACACTCATCGGCCACCAATAGCAAGGAGTCTCGGTGGGGGCGGATGAATTCCGCGTAGGCAGGTGGGTGCGATCCTGACAGATCGCACCCACCTGCGCCCTGCACACCCACCAGATGCCCATTGTGGATCGTTTTCCCAGCGATTCTCACTTGGCAACAATGTCCAGGCGACCGATGACCTGAAACGGCTGTCCATCGACCAGCAGCGGTTGATTGTCGCCGAACCAGTAGGCATTCACCACCAGCGTGTACGCGCCGGGCGGCAGATCGGGCGGCAGCCGCAAGCTGTGGCGGTCATGCATCCACTGGCTGGGCGTCCACTGGCTGGTGGGAAGCGAACCGGGCGGGCCGTTTTGCTCCACCCGCACTGCGCCAGTTGCATCCAGCAGAAATACGCCGACCGAATAATCGAGCGGCACCGGCTGCCGCGCACTCCACCACAGATCGACATGCAGCGACTGGCCGGGGGCAGCCCGATCCACCGCGATGGCGTCGTGCAGGGTGAACCACTCGCCATACTGCCAGCCCACACGAACGCGGTCTGGCCGGGCGTAGAGGGTGAGGTGAATGGTGGAGGGGCCGAAGCGCTGGCTGTATTCCGGCGCGACCGGCCGCTCATGGGCGAGGATGCGCTCGAAACCAGACTCCGGGCTGTCGAGCCAGGGCATGATCTGCGGCGCTTGCAGCCATTGCACGACCCAGATGCGCCGCTGTTCATCCAGCAGGGGACGCAGCGCCGGCAGCAGGTCTTTCTCATCCGAGTAGATGTCGGCGCGTGACAGGGTGCGGATGATGTGGGCATCCGGCAGCAGTCGGCGGATTTCGTAGGCGAAGGCGTTGTCGTCCCAACCGGTCTCCAGCACGATCAGGTCGCCCACCGAATAATCAGCAGACAAAAGCTGGGCGGTTTCATCGCTGTTCAGGCGCGGCTGAATCACCGGCGGCGCAGCCAGCGTCACCACTAACAGAGCCGAAACCAGCGCCACTTGCCCGCGCCGATCCAGCAGGGATAGACCGTAACCAGCCAGGATCATCAGCAGCGGCGTGACGAAGACCAGCGTTCGTCCCGCCAGCAGATCGAAACGGATGCTGAGGAGGAACAACCCCAGCGCCAGCCCCAGCCCGCCAGCGACCAGCGACCCAGCCGCGAATGGTGACCGTAGCCCATTCGGGCGCAGGATGCCCCACAGCCCCAGCCCCAACAGCGCCAGCAGCAGCGCCACCTGTGGGCCGAGCAGCAGTTCGGCCACCGGCAGGGCATTCGCCAGCGTCGCCGTATAGGTGCCAGGGAAGCCGCTGATGCCGCTGGTCAGGGTCGGCCACTGGATGGTGACGATCACAGAGAGCCAGGGAACATAGAGCAGCAGCGCCCCACCCCAGGCCGCCAGGCTCAGATATCCCAAACGCCAGTGGCGAGTTTGTGATAGAACAATCAGAGTCAGGATGACCTGGAGCGCCAGGGGAATCACGGCAAAATAGAGCGTGTAGCTGGCGGCGGCCAGACTCAGCATATATCCCAACATTTTCCCAAATGTGGGATATTTGTGCAGCCGCAGCCAGAAAAACCACATTAACCCAACGGTCAGGGTGAACCAGCCGTAATGGCGCACTTCCTGGCTGTAATAGGCGGCCAGCGGCAGGATCGCCAGCAGCAGCGCCCCACCCCAGGCCGCGCGGCGACCGAACACCAGCGCCCCGATGCGATAGGTGACGGCCACCGTCAGCAGACCGGCGGCCAGGCTCAACCAGCGCAGCGCCAGCCGCGAGTCGCCAGCCACTTCGCGCCATAATCCCAGCGCCAGAAAATACAGCGGTGGATGACGATCCTGCGCCAGATGCGCCACGATCTGCGTCGGATTGGGATCATCCGTTGCCCAGATGCTCCAGCCCTCATCGGTCCAGACCGGCCAATCGCTGCTCCCCAGCAAGCGAACCGCGAACGCCAGCAGCAGGATGGCGACCAGCCGCCAGCCGTCGCGCTGCGACCGGATCATGCTCTAACGCCTGTTATGCACTTTTTAGCCCTCATCCCCCCCGCCCCTTCCGCTTGCGCGACTGGGAGAAGGGGAGATGTCGTGAAGGAAGTGCGTTTAAGCCCCTCGCCCGGTGGGAGAGGTTTGGGGTGAGGGCAAGACAAGAGCGAATGCATAACATGCTCTAGCGCTTTAGCGCAGCCGCGTTGACCACGTTGCTGTACTGCCCCTTGAGCAGCGCCTCGACCACCAGATGCGCCGCTTCGACCGCCACCGCCACCTGCGCCTCATCGGTGCTGGCGGCCAGATGCGGCGTATCGATGACGTTGGGCAGCCCGATCAGCGGATGACCGGGCGGGGGCGGTTCTTCCGCGTAGACATCGAGGGCCGCCCCGGCGACCTGCCCGCTGCGGATGGCTTCGGCCAGGTCTGCCTCATGGATGAGTGCGCCGCGCGCCGCGTTGACGATACGCACGCCTTTCTTCATCTTCGCCAGCGCCGAAGCATTGATCATCTCGCGGGTTTCATCGGTGATGACGCTGTGCAGCGTGATGAAATCCGACTGGGCGTAGAGGGTATCCAGATCGACCATCGCAACATCGAGCTGCTTGCCGGCTTCGGCGGTGATGAACGGATCATAGGCGATGACGCGCATCTCGAAAGCCTGAGCGCGTTTGGCGACCGCCCGACCAATCCGACCGAAGCCGACGATGCCGAGGGTTTTGCCGCGCAGTTCGACGCCCATGAACGACTTGCGATCCCATTTGCCGGCCTGCATCGAGTCGAAGGCCTGCGGGATATGACGCGCCAGGGCCAGCATCAGACCGAAGGCGAACTCCGCGGTGGCGACGGTGTTGCCATCGGGCGTGTTCATGACGGCGATGCCTTTGGCGCTGGCGGCTTCCAGATCGACATTATCGACGCCGACGCCGGCGCGGGCGATGACCTTCAACTGCCCGGCAGCGGCGATCAGAGCGGCGTCCGCTTTGGTCGCGCTGCGGATGATGAGGGCATCGGCCTCGGCGATGGCCGCCAGCGTTTCATCGCGCTTCATCTGACCGGGGGCGGTGACGTTCAGCCCGGCCTGTTGCAGGATTTCGACAGCGCTCTTATGCACACTGTCGGGTACGAGGACGTGAAAAGTCATGATCACAGTCTCCCTTAAGGGTGAGCATCATTGGGATCGAAAAAGTCGCCTCATTGTACTGCATCATCCCTGCCCGTCCAGTTCATGATCGGTTAGATTTGTTCATTATTGCCATGTCAAAAGCCCTTCGATGCGATACAATGTGAAGTGATCAGCCGGATCAGGCCGGAGGTTTACCGATGCTGACCGGTCATGGATTAAAGACTTCATTGTTGAGGAGATGCACACATGAAAAAAGCTTTGCTCGTCATCTGTATCATGATGCTCATGGTCGTTGGCATCGCCAACGCTCAGGATACGGTCACCCTGACCATCGAGAGCTGGCGTAATGATGACCTGACCATCTGGGAAGACACCATCCTGCCGGTATTCGAAGCCGCTTACCCGAACATCGATGTGGTGTTCGCCCCCACCGCCCCGACCGAATACAACGCCGCGCTGAATGCCAAGCTGGAAGGCGGCACCGCCGGTGACCTCATCACCTGCCGCCCCTTCGATGTCTCGCTCGGTCTGTTCCAGGATGGCAATCTGGCCTCGCTGAATGACCTGCCTGGCATGGAAAACTTCGGCGATGTCGCCAAGAGCGCCTGGATCACCGACGATGGCTCGGATGTCTTCTGCGTCCCGATGGCCTCGGTCATTCACGGCTTCATCTATAACGCCGATATGTTCGCCGAAAATGGCTGGGAAGTCCCCGCCACCGAGTCGGAGTTCATGGCGCTGCTGGAAAGCATCAGCGCTGCTGGCGAAACCCCGCTGGTGATGGGCACCGCCGATCAGTGGGAAAGCGCGACGATGGGTTACCAGAACATCGGCCCCAACTACTGGATGGGCGAGGAAGGCCGTCTGGGTCTGATCGATGGCAGCGCCAAGTACAACGAGGGCGGCTTCCTCCAGGCCTTTGAAGCGCTGGCCGCCTGGCAGCCGTACCTGCCCGATGGCTATGAGGCACAGAAGTACCCCGACAGCCAGAACATGTTCTCGCTCGGTCTGGGCGCGATCTATCCGGCTGGTTCGTGGGATATCTCGACCTTCAATGCCCAGGCTGATTTCGCCATGGGTGCCTTCAAGCCGCCAGTGCCGGATGGACAGGAAACCTGCTACATCAGCGACCACACCGACATCGCAATGGGCATGAACGCCAACACGCCGAACGCCGAAGCCGCCATGACCTTCCTCTCATGGATGGCGACGGAAGAATTCGCCAACCTGTACTCGAACGCGCTGCCCGGCTTCTTCTCGCTCGGCAACTTCCCCATCACCCTGGAAGACCCGCTGGCGCAGGAATTCGTGAGCTGGCGTCAGGAATGCCAGTCCACCATTCGCTCGGCCTACCAGATTCTCTCGCGTGGTGAACCCAATAACGAGACCGATCTGTGGGCAGCCAGCGCCGCCGTCCTGAACGGAACAATGTCCGCTCAGGAAGCAGCCGATATGGTTCAGAGTGGTCTGGAACGCTGGTACGCACCGCAGATGCCGTAGTACGGTTATCTGATCGATCACGATACCACATTCATGGGGCAGCCGATTTGGCTGCCCCATTGATTCACAGGGGCGTTTGCTGCTTTTCAGCCCACGTTCGAATTACTACTTCTCCCCCAGAATTTCCAGGTTGGCGAAGCTGGCCGCCAGGCGCTTCAGCCCGATCTTCTTGTCGCTGAAGCTGACCGTCACCTCTTCGTCGCTGCCCATGCGCAGGCTGTGGATGACCACGCCTTCGCCGAACTTGGCATGACGCACTTTCTGACCGGTCTTGTACTTGAGATTCTCTTTCTTGGGAGCGGAGGCGGCGGGCAGGGACGCAGGTTTGTTGGGGCGTCCCAGACCGGCGAGCAGGCTGCCGCTGCGCCGTTCGGTGGAGTCATCCCAGCGGGTTTCGGCCTCAAAGCTGCGGCGGCTCTGGTTCTGCAACATCTTGGAAGGCGCGCCTTCCACCCGATCCAGCGGGATGTCGGCCAGGAAGCGCGAGGGACGCCCCGGCGTGCTGTCGCCATACATCAGGCGGCGGAAGGCGTAGGTCAGGTACAGGCGCTGCATGGCGCGGGTGATGCCGACGTACATCAGGCGGCGTTCCTCAGCCATGCCTTCCGGCTCATCGAAGGAGCGCATATGCGGCAGCAGCCCCTCTTCCAGCCCGGTCAGGAACACCACCGGATATTCCAGTCCTTTAGCGGCGTGCAGCGTCAGCAGCGTCACGGCATCGAGCGCATCGGATACCGTGTCAATGTCGGCCACCAGCGCGATCTCTTCCAGAAACTCATTGAGCGGCATCCCGATATTCTTGTCCAGCAGACCGCGCAGTTCCTTGACGTTCTCTTCGCGCTCCATGAACTGCTCGTTATCGTCGCTGGTCTCCTGCAAATGCATGGTGTAATGGGTGCGGATCAGGATCGAGTCGAGCAGAGCCGCCAGGTTGTTGCTGCTGGCTTCCTGTCGCCACTCCAGGATCATGCGGTGGAACTCGATGAACTTCTTGACGGCGCTGCTGTTGAGCGGCGTGACCTCGCCATCGGCCAGCGCTTCCAATGCTCGGCTGGTGGTATAGCGATTCTTGGCCGCCCACGCCTGAAAATCCTCGACCGACTTCTTGCCGATGCCGCGCTTGGGGATGTTGATGACACGGCTGAAACTCACGCTGTCATCCAGATTATTGACCAGCCGCAGATACGCCAGCAGGTCGCGCACCTCGCGCCGCTTGTAGAAGCCGATGCCGCCGACCAGCTTGTACGGGACGCCTTCGCGGATGCAGGCTTCTTCCATCGCCCGCGACTGGGCATTGGTGCGATACATGATGGCGAAGTCCTTATAACTCAGGCTGAGCTTGCGTCGCTGCTCCTCGATGGTCGTCACCACGTACTCGGCTTCCTCGCTGTCGCTGTAGGCTTCGAACACCTGCACCGGTGTGCCGCCCTGCCGTTCGGTGAAGAGGGCTTTGCGGGTACGGTTGCTGTTCTTGTCGATAACGGCCCGCGCCACATCCAGCACCACCTGAGTCGAGCGATAATTCTGCTCCAGCAGGATGATCTGCGCCTGGGGGAAATCGCGGCGGAATTGCAGCACATTGCGATAATCGGCACCGCGAAAGGCATAGATAGCCTGATCTTCATCGCCGACGACGAAGACATTGTTCTGCGGCGCGGCCAGTTCCTTCACCAGATAATACTGAGCGGCGTTGGTATCCTGAAATTCATCGACCAGCAGGTACTCGTAAAACTGCTGGTACTTCTCCAGCACGTCGGGATGGTCGCGGAAGAGGATGGCGGTGTCCATCAGCAGATCATCGAAGTCGCGGGCATTGTTGCTGATGAGGATTTCCTGGTAGCGCTGGTAGACGCGGCGCGTGACCTCGGCCATGTAGCCCTGGGCGATGAAGGCGTCCGGGCCAGTCAGTTCGTTCTTGGCCGACGAGATGGCGTTGAGGATGGCGCGCGGCTTGTACTTCTTGTCGTCGATATTCTGCTCGGTCATGGCCTGGTTGATGACCGTGAGCTGGTCGTCGGTGTCGTAGATCAGGTAATCATTGCGGTGACGGGTGGACTCGGCCTCGCGCCGCAGCAACCGGGCGCAGATCGAGTGGAAGGTGCCGATCTGCAAACCCTTCAGCCGGTCACCCAGAATGCCTTCGACGCGGTGTTTCATCTCTGCCGCCGCTTTGTTGGTGAAGGTGACAGCCATCAGCGCCGAGGGATGTAGATTCTTCTCGCGGATCAGGTAGGCGATGCGATGGGTCAGCACACGGGTCTTGCCGCTGCCCGGCCCGGCCAGCACCAGCACCGGCCCCTCGGTGGCGGTCACGGCTGCGCGCTGCTGTGGGTTAAGGCCATCGATCAACGAGGTGATTGCTGCGCTCATACGTCCTGCTCCATCGGTTCGGCGTGGGGCGATTGTAACAGAACCCGCGCCAATTGAGAACCGATGGAGGTAGTATAATCGAAGGCTGGGTCGGAGCGCGTTGGCGTATCCCTTCTTGACCTGCGTGACCATCGGGCGACGTGCTGATATATCGGTTGTCAGCATAGCAGAAGGTGAACACATCAGCATCATGTTCCAACTCGTTCGTGGAGGCAACAACTGGTACATCATCCTGATGCTGCTCAGTCTGGAGAAGACCGAGCGCTTCTTTCCCTTCGTTCGATTTCCGACTCAGATTAACTATCCCGCTATTCGGCCCCTGGCGCGCGAGTTGGTTGAACAGTACGGGCGTGAGATCAATATTCCGCGATACCACAAGGATCAGGAAGCTATTTTTCAAGCGCTGTTCGAGTCGTGTCATGCCGCTCTGGTGAAGACCATTGGCGCGGACGATACCCGCCTGCTATGTGACTGGGGCAACCGGTTACAGCTTGATACGCCTTACGATGATAACCTCGGCTCCAACTGGAATGCGCTAACCAACCTGAGACGGCACTGGGATAGCATTATCCCTAACCTGTCGGCAGCCGCTTTGCAGACGGTGTTGGGATATATCGAGGACTTCATCACCAAATGGCGGATATTTAACGAACTGGACGAGGCGATAGAAGCAGAAGCGCCGGATGAATGGGAGCAGCGGGCGACCTGGATTTACAATGGGTCGGGTGTCTATGGTGACAAGAGCTTTACGATATCTCCATTCGATTATCTGAGTTCACTGTTGGAGTTGGTCGAGCTGCCGGCGTATCTGCGACAGATCAAAGCCGCGCTCTCGGTTGAGGATTTCGCGGCGCTGAACGACTGGGTGAAGGCCGAACGGCTGAAGACTCATTACGCTATTGGTCCCGCCATCATGGATTTGAACGACCTGTTAGCCGCCGCCTCCTGAACGGAGTTCACACTGCTTCGGTTGCCCACACAGAGTGGTGAACCGGATCGGCCTTGTGTACCATTAGGCGGGGATTATCGGCCAGCGCGACCACACACTCCCAGGATAGATAGCATGTCGAAAGTCATCTTCTTCAACATCCCTGCCAGCGGACACATCAACCCATCAGTCCCGGTCATCCGCGAGTTGGTGCGGCGCGGCGAACAGGTCATCTGCCTGAATATGGAAGCCATCGGCCCGACGATGGAAGCCACTGGCGCGACCTTCATCGCTTACCCGAAATTGCCGGGCATCGAGACGCTGACCGAGATGGCGAGCGGTGGCAAGATTATGGATAACGCCCTGGCGCTGATCGGCATCGCTGAGAAGATCATGCCCTTTGTGCTGGAGCTGCTGGAGCGCGAGCAGCCGGATTATGTCATCCACGACTCGCTGGCCTCATGGGGCAAACAGGCCGCCCAACGCCTGAACATCCCGACGGTGGCCTTCATTAGCACGCTGGTGCTCAAGCCCAGCATGGCGCTGGCGCTGGATCGCGGGCTGGTGGTCAAGGGTCTGGCTGAGATGCTGCCGCGCCTGCCGCGCTACTGGAGCATGGCCCGGCGGATGAAGCAGGCCTATGGTGTCAAGGGTGTAGGACTGATGGGTGCGCTGATGAACACTGGCGACATCAGCCTGATCTTCACCGCCCGCGCGTTCCAGCCGCTTTCCGACACCTTCGACAGCCGCTTTCACTTCGTCGGCCCAACCTTTGAGCCGCACAGCGAATGGGGCGACTTCCCGCCCGGCTCAATCACCGGCAAGCCGGTCATCTACATTTCGCTGGGGACGATCAACAACACCAACGTCGAATTCTATCGCCAGTGCTTCGCCGCTTTCCGTGATTATCCGGCACAATTCATCCTCTCCGCCGGCAAACGCACCGATCTGTCGCAGCTTGAGCCGGTCCCTACCAACTTCATCGTGCGCAACTTCGTGCCACAGGTCGCCCTGTTGCAGCGGGTGGATCTGTTCATCACCCACGGCGGCATGAACAGCGTCCATGAGGGGCTGTACTTCAATGTGCCGCTGGTGGTGATACCGCAGCAGATGGAGCAGGCATTGGTGGCGAAAGAGGTGGTCAAACACGGTGCGGGCGTGGCGCTGGCCGATCACGCACCCTATGGGCAGACCAACGCGGCTGAACTGCGAGCGGCTGTCGAGAGTGTCATGGGGCGTTATGCCGCCTTCAAGGCAGCGGCGCAAAAGCTGGGGCAGGCCTTTCGTTCCGCTGGCGGCGCGGCGCGGGCTGCCGAGGTGTTGGTCGCCTTTGGCCGAACCGGCTCAGGCCAGCGGCAGGTCAATCCAGAAGGCTGATCCGCCTTCCGCCGGTTGTTCGACGCCGACCTGACCGCCCTGCAATTGAATCAGATGCTTGACGATCCACAACCCCATACCGGTGCTGCTCTCGCCGCCGGTGGGCTTGTTGCTCAGTTTGCCGAACTGGGTGAACAGCTTGTGATATTCATCGGGCGGGATGCCCGGCCCCTGATCGGCGACATAGATGCGGATGACATCCGGGCGCGCTTCAGTCCAGATGCTCACCACCGATTGCGGCGGGCTGTACTTGACGGCGTTGCTGATGAGGTTGCCCAACGACTGCTGGAAGCGAGCGGAATCGGCCTGCACCTGTCCATCACAGGAGAATTGCATGATGTCGATCTCTTTTTCTTCGGCGTGCGCCCGGTAGAGCATCACCAGGTTCTCCACCACATCGGCAATGCACACCGACTCCAGCCGCAGATCAATGCGGTTGCTGACCAGCGCGGCGGTATCGACAAAGTCCTCGACCACAGCCTGCATCGAATCGAGCGCCACTTCGACTGCTTGCAGCCAGGTCACTTCGCTCACCTGACCGCGCGTCTTGAGCAGATGCACCCCCAGCCGGGCGTTCATCAGCGGCCCTTTCAGATCGTGCGAGGCGATCCGCAGCAGGTGATCCTTCATCTGCTGGGCGGCCTGCAAATTCTCGATCATCCGTTGGCGTTCGTCCTTGAAGGCCTTGTTCATGAGCTGGGTGTGGATGCGCTGCACCACAATCGGGATGCTCAACGGCTTGGTGATGTAATCGTTGGCACCCTGCTGCAAACCCTGGGCGACATTTTCCCCTTCGGCCAGCGCCGACACCATGATGACCGGCAGCTCGGCGGTCTCCGGTTGCGCCCGCAGACAGCGCAGCACCTCGAAGCCGTTCATATCCGGCATCATCACATCCAGCAGCACCAGATCAATCGGCAGTTGCGCCACCATCTCCAGCGCTGTCCGCCCACCGGAAGCAGTGAAGACCTGGTAGGCGCTGCTCAACAGATCGTTCAGAAAGCGTAGATTTTGCGGCTCGTCATCGACTACGAGGAGCGACGGTTTGGTTACAGACATCAGTTCCAATCTCGGCACATCACGACTACAATCTCCATTATAAATCCATATGGTTATCCGCAAGAGTTAAGTCGGAAAGGTCATCGATGTCATCTGAACCGCTGGCTGTCGTACAGGCGCTCTGGGCTGCGTTTGACCGGTTCGAATTCGTGGCGGCTAGTCCGCTGCTGCATGATGATTTTGTTTTTGAACTGCCGCAGTCTGGCGAACGCATTCGTGGGAGGGACAACTTCATCGCCATGAACGCTCATTATCCGGGGCAGTGGCGCATCCGCATTCAGCGGGCGGTAGCACAGGGCGATCAGGTGGTGACGCAGTGCGAAGTCAGCGATGGGGCGACCACTGTCCATGCCGTGTCGTTCTTCACCGTGCGCGATGGGCAGATCAGCCATATCTGGGAGTATTGGCCGGACCCGATGGAAGCGCAGGCGTGGCGGGCGCAGTGGGTCGAGCGGTTGTGAAGTTCAGGTGAACAGGCCGGCCAGCCGCTCGGCGTTGGTCACCAGGAAGCCCTTGATCTCGTCGCTGAAGATGTTGACCCCGGCCAGCACCGTCGCATCCAGACGAAATTCTTCCGGGATATACTGACCTTTGGTCGGGTCATTGAACTCTGGCCCATGACGGCGGCTGATGTCATAGCCCAGCAGCTTGCAGATGAAGTAATGATGCTGCACCTGCCAGCCGGTCAGGTCTTTTTCGCCATCGACCTGGGAGCAGTAGGCTTCTTCGCCCACTTCGATCACGCCGCCCAGTTCTTCACGGATTTCCCGTTTGAGCGCCGCTTCAAAGGTGCCGTCATAGTCCTCGACGCCGCCACCCGGCAGCACCCAATAGGGTTCAACCCCCTCGCGCAGCCGCTTCATCAGCAGGATGCTGCCGCGACCGGTGAGCAGAATCGCTCGAACCCGATGATTGACCGGTTGTGTGGTGCGGCTCATTCATTCGCCTCGACCATAATGCAGGCGGCGACCTGATGTCCGATGATGCGCATCTTGCCATCAACCATAGCCGTCAGCGGGCCTTCAAACGGATCGCGCGCCAGCACTTCGACGTGGGTGTTGAGCTTAAAGCCCTTATCCAGAATGTGTTGCAGCAGTTCCGGGTTATCGGTCTTGATGCGCGAAACAGCCGCCGCCTGATGCAGCGGCCACTCGGTCAGCAGGCGCAGATCCCGCCGGATCATCGTGCCATCCACCGCCGGGATGGGGTCGCCATGCGGGTCCAGCTCCGGGTTGCCCAGCTTATCGGCCAGGGCTTCAATGAACCGTTCCGAGACGGCGTGTTCCAGATTTTCAGCTTCTTCGTGGACTTCGCGCAGTTCGTAATTCAATTCGCTCACCAGATACAATTCGATCAGGCGATGACGACGGATGATCTTCAGCGCTTCGGCTGCGCCGGCTGCCGTCAGTCGTACCCCCTTATAGCGCTCATAATCCACCAGTCCGGCAGTGACTAACCGCTGCGCCATGTCGGTCACCGAGGGCGCGGCCACCGCCAGTTCCTCGGCCAGGGCATTGGTCGCCACGCGCTCATCCGCCTGTTGTAAGGTGTAGACAGCCTTTAAGAAATCCTGCACCGACCTCGACTGTTTGGGGTCGGCTTTCTCGCGTTCCGGCATCGTCGCTTTCTTCTCTCCGCTGGACACTCTCAGGCTATCATAGCATAGGAATCAGCAGTTTTCGCCTGCCAGTCCGCTGCCTGAATGCGCCCCTTGCCAAGGGCTGGCATCCTGACTAACATCAGGTCGAAATACACCGATGCCAACCTGAGGAAGCCGCATGAAGAGCATTGATTTCCGCAGCGATACCGTCTCCTGGCCGACACCCGCTATGCGCGAGGCGATGGCGAACGCCCCGGTGGGGGATGATGTCTATGGCGAAGACCCCACAGTTAACGAACTGGAGTCCGAAGCCGCTGCCATGCTGGGCAAAGAGGCGGGCTTGTTTGTCGCCAGCGGCACCCAGGGCAACGCCACCGCTGTCCTGACTCATTGTGGGCGCGGCGAGGAGCTGATCGTCGCCCGCGAGGCGCATATCTTCCGCTACGAAGCGGGTGGCTCGGCGGCGCTGGGCGGAATCCACCCCAACGGATTGACAGTCAGACCGGATGGGACGCTCGATCTGGATGACATTCGCCAGGCCATCCGCAGCGATAATGAACATTTCCCCCGCACCCGTCTGATCTGTCTGGAGAACACCCAGGGGACGATTGGCGGCATCCCGATCACGGCAGAATACACCGAGCAGGTGGGCGCGATTGCCCGCGAACACAACCTCCGGCTGCATATCGATGGCGCGCGCCTGTTCAACGCCGCCACCGCGCTGAAGACCGATGTCAAAGCCCTGGTTGCACCCGCGGATAGCATCTCGATTTGTCTGTCGAAAGGACTGTGCGCCCCGGTCGGGTCGGTGCTGGTGGGGTCGAAAGCCTTCATCAAGGAAGCGCGGCGGACGCGCAAGCTGCTGGGGGGCGGGATGCGCCAGGCCGGCATCCTGGCAGCCGCCGGCTTGATCGCGCTGCGCGAGATGACCAAGCGGCTGGATGAGGATCATCGACATGCCTGCCTGCTGGCGGAAGGGCTGGCGCAGATTCCCCATATCGGCATTGATCTGAGCAAGGTGCAGACCAACATGGTGTTCTTCGATCTCGACCCGTCCGCGCCGATTTCGCCCCAAGCCTTGAGCGAACGACTGAAGACCGACCACAACATCCTGATGGGAACCTATCCGGGCTATACCCGCCGCTTCCGCGCTGTCACCCATTACTGGATTCGTCAGGAGCAGGTTGAGGCGACGCTGGCGGCCATGAAGCAGTCGTTGAACTAGCGAGGCCATCATGCCGACGATTTACCCGGATGACCCCAACGCGCCGCTGCCAGCCGAGAACTGGCCCAAGCCGCCGCCCACCTCGACTGACCCGGACTTCGCGCCGGAAGATAGCGAGTGGGAATCGCCCTTCGCCAACCGCCCCAAGCGCGGCGAGCGGGTGACGTATCGCGGTGCCGCCAATGACCCGTTCTTCGGCTATCTGGTGGCGATGGCGCTGAGTGTGGGGCTGATGCCGCTGATCCCCAATGCGCCCGATATGCGCTATGTGCTGTTGTGGCTGGTGATGGCCGGCTTCGGCGTGCTGTCGTGGTTGCTGGGGACGAGCGCCCGCATCTGGACTGAGACGCCGGAGAACCTGGGCTGGGGGGTGATCTTCGGCCTGCTGATCGGCGTGCCGTTCTGGATTGTCGGCAGCGGCACCTTAGCCGAGACGGCGCAGCGCCTCTTCCTGGGCATGACGCTGGCCGAGAGTCTGGCCTTTCTGGTGTTCGTCATCCCGCTGGCCGAGACGCTGTTCTTTCGCGGCGTCCTGCAGGAAGGCCGTCCCTTCTGGATCGTCAGCATCCTCAGCAGCCTGTGGTCGATGCTGGTCTTCTTCCCCATGCTCAATGTGCGCCAGTACCCGGCCGTCGCCCTCATCATCGGCACGGCGCTGATCGTCATGAATGTCATTTACAGCTACGTTCGCCAGCGCAACGGTCTGGCCGCTTCGTGGCTGTGCCAGATCACGGTTAACCTGCTGCTGTTGTTCCTGCCGCTGCTGTGAGCTGAGGAGACGAACACGCGCACAGATAGCACCTGTTTTCTGAGCGGATTCCGACATTCGGCTGCGGCAATTTTCAATTCCTGAACTATAATGGACAACATATTCTGTCAAATATAGGGTTGAGGGATGAAAATTGGAGTCATTGCGGACATCCATGGGGACTATGCCGCACTTCAAACCGCGCTAGAGCGCCTGGATCATTTTCATCACGTTGATGACATTCTCTGTGCCGGTGATCTGGTGGGGCGCGGCCCCGACCAGGATAAGGTTGTCCGGCTGATCCGCGAGCGTTCCATACCATCGGTGAAGGGCAATCATGACGAATGGGCGCACGGCCTGTCAGCGGAAGATGCCCGCTTTCTGGAAGACCTGCCGATCAACTGGGAACGCCAGTATGGCAGCGTGCGGGTGTTCATGTGTCATGGCAAGCCGGGCAACAACATCTGGGGATTGTACCGCGACCACATTTCCAATACGCTGCTGAACATGATGCTGCAATCGCTGAACGCCGATGTCCTGATCGTCGGTCATACCCATGTGCCGATGTTCATCCGGGTGGCCGAAGGCTGCGTCATCAATCCCGGATCGCTGTACACTTTCAGCAGCCAGCGCGTCACCTCGCATACCTATGGGGTGCTGACGCTGCCCGACATGGAATTTGAGTTATTCGACCTGACCACAGAGCCAAACCGCCCGGTGATGCCATGAACGATCAAGTCCCGGTTGAACATTACACCCGTGAATACTTCGAGAAGTGGAACTACAGCGACCGTCCGCTGGGCAAGTACAGCATGTACTGGTTCGCCCGCCGCTACTATGCCGCCCTGGCACAGCGCTATGCCCCTCCGGGCGATAGCAACCGCAAATTGTTGGAGCTAGGTTGCGGGCTGGGCCATCTGCTCGGCCTGTTGCAGGATGACTTTCACTGTATCGGCGTCGACCTGATCGATTACAGCATCGAGCAGACCAGGCTGAATGCCCCCAAAGCCGAGGCTTATCAGATGAGCGCCGATGACCTCAGCCGCTTCGAGACGGGAACCTTCAGCGGGGTGATTGCGCTGCATCTGGTCGAGCATCTGCCCCATCCGCAGCAGACCATCGCCGAGGTTTACCGGCTGCTGCGCCCCGGCGGGCTGTGGTTGTTCGCCACACCGCACCCGGATTACAGCCTGCGCCGCTTCAAGGATCGTGAGAATGACGCCATCGGCAAGGATAAGACCCACATCAATGTTCATCCACCGGCACAGTGGCGCGCCTGGTGTGAGGCGGCCGGATTTCGCATGGTCAAGCACTTTGGCGACGGCCTGTGGGATGTGCCGTATCTGCCGTTGATCCCCAAGACGCTGCAATTCGCCCTGTTCGGTCTGCCGGCTTTCTTGCAGGTGGTGACGCGCACGACGCTGACGCCCCTCAGCCTGGGTGTCAACCAGATCGGCGTGGCGCGCAAACCGGGCTGATCCCGTCACAAATCCGCCAATGTGTGGTAACATAAATGCTTGATGTTATGCACAGGCTGTGTGCCATATGGTTGCATTTAACCCCCAGAATGAGGCCATACCCCGTAAAGATTCACGAATCTGGCTGCGTCGCGCCGAGCAACATCGTGGCGATGCAATCTGGCTGATGCATCATGAAGAACTGTTGCACAGCGTTTTAGCCCACGACCTAAACCAACCCTCCTTGTATCTCCACGCGATGGATTTGCTCACCAGCATTTTCCCCATTTATGTGATTGAACGCGGACACGTCGATAAATGGCTGCCCATCATCTATTATGCGCTGGCCCCAGCTATCAACCTGAAACGCGATGATTGTCTGATGCGGGTGTATTCTTGGTTGGGTGAAATCTATCTGAAGAAAGGTGAAGCCGGTCAGGCACGAGGCGCTTTCACCAATGCGTTGAGTCGGGCACGCGAAGGAACAACCCACGAAGTCGTGGTGGCCGCCAGCACCGGTTTGTTTCGCTTGCAGTGGTTTGACCTGAAGCAGCATTTCAATGAGGCAATGGTCGAACGGGCGCTGGCGAGCAACCGCCAGATCGATGATCCGGTGCTACAGGTGCGCCTTTATGCAGCTCTGTGCGCGGCTTACACCGAAATGGGCGATACGACCCGCGCCATTGGCTATGGACAAATGGGATATGGGCTGGCGCTGCGAGCGAACAACATGGCTGAGATTGGCAGGGCAGCGTTTGATCTGGCAATTTCTTACCGCCTGGCAACTTTCTTTCATCAACTCTCATCTGGCTCCCGCCTTTGCCAGATCTATACAGAAATCGCACAGTCGCATCTGCCGGTAGGCGAAGACGATGCCTGGCAAACGATCCGCCTCATTTATCAGCATGCCTTTAACCAGTTTGGCGAAGGGAATTACCGCGCCGCCGAATATGGCTTTCAGACTGCTCTGGATGCGGTGGAGGGGTTGAATATCTCCCCGTATTATGTCGCGACAATTTTGCAGGCGCTGGGGGTAACCGAAGTCGAATTGGGGAAACTGGAAGCGGCCCGACAGCATTATCATCAGGCCTGGCTGATCTGGCGCAAGACGCGCGACTGGGCGCATCATGTGACCTTGTTGCATGCCCTCGGTTTTCTGGAAGGCCGCCGCGCCCGCTTCCTCGCAGGTCGGGTTATTCTGCGCCGTGCCCGCCGCCTGTGTGACAAACTCTCCGATACGCCGCGCCGCGCTCATCTGGAAACGCTCATCGATCAAAGCCTGCAGGAAATCGAATCGCGCTGAACCCCACACCAGCCTGCGCGAACACAGGCTGGTGAGTGCTGCATACCCTTAGCGGGCGGGCGGCGGGGTGGGGGGAATACCGTTTGGCATGGTTTTCGCTCCTGTACTCAGCGCTTGCGATGAATACAGGGTTGCACAAACGTCCCCCGTCTGTCCCCCAAAAACGGACAACAAACGGACAGGAATCGGACACGTTTTTCAGATCAGGGATGGGCGCGACGTTCTGCCAGACGGAAGGCCAGATAGCCGGCCAGCAATGAGAGCAGCAACGGGAGCAGCAGCAGGCACGTCCACTGCCAGGCCGCCAGATCAGCAAAGTTCAAAGCCACCAGCAGCACCACTGATACCCAGACCAGCCAGCCACAGAGCGCACTTAAGCCGGCTGCCCCAAGTGCCAGCAGCGAGTCTGGCACAGCCAGCCCACACCACAACCCCACCATGCCAGCACAGAACAGGGCGCTGACTGGCTGAAAGCGCATCAGGACGGTGCCAACAAGCAGGAGCCAGAGCGCATCCGATGAACTGAGTTCCGCTGAAAGCAGCAGGTAAACCATCCCGGCGACAATCACCAGCGCATGAAAGCTCCAGTACATCCACATCATCTGGCTGCGCCACAATTGCCAGACACAGCCCGACCACAGGCTGGTGAGCAGATCGCGGCGGCGTACTGGTGTGATAAACAGCAGGGGCAGCAGCGCATCACGGCGGGCGCGATCAACCTTGTGTGCAGTCATCATGCTCAGATACAGGGTGATAACAAGCGAAAGCAGCAGATAGAGCGCCGGGATGCTAAAGCTCCCCAGCATCAGGAACAGACCTATCGAGCTACCAAAGACCAGGGGTCTGATCGGCAGGCGATCCGAGGAATGGCTGAAGAACCGCACCAGTGGCTCGTCGGGTTGGCGCAGAAAAGGCAGCCAGTTGAAACGAAAGTAGCGTAACATAGTCTGATTGTAGGTGAAACACGCGCCGTATGGATCAGGCGTGAAGAAACCCGCGCAAATTTCTGACAGGTCATTGACAAGCAGTGGTCAGCAGACGATGTAACGTGGGTTAGGCGACTTGGAAAGAATGCGGTTTCGCCCTATAGTTAAAGTACCATACGCGCTCACGTGAACAAGTGAGGAACTGTTATGCGCCGCTGCCTGGCTTTCTTCCTGCTGGCTTTCTGGTTAATCCTGCCTGCTGCTGCTCAGGAGAGCGACCCAGACTATGGCATTCGCTTCATCCGGCATCGTTTTGACCAGGATGGCGCAGTCGGGATTGTGGCCTTTGAAGTGGTCAATAACGGTGGCGCGACGACCGAGACAGCCACAGCTACCCTGACCCGGCTGACAGACAATGAACAACTGGCGCAGGCCACTGTGCCGTCCATCGCGCCGGGGCAGCAGACGACGGTTCAGCTTCGTTTCGACGCCAGCGATTTTGAAGCCGGGAGCAGTGAAATCTTTCGAGCATCGGTTGGTATAGATGAGGTCGAAGCCGCCAACAGCCAGACGGTGGACGACAACTCGGCACAGATCACCATCACCTTCCCCGGCATAGCACCCGGCGCGGAACTGACCCCGGAAGCCACCCCGGAGGCCACGCCCGAACCGTCCGCCAGCGATGATCCGCTGCGCCCGCTGCTGCAACTGCTGAATATCGAGCAGCTCGATCTGAATGATCCGTCACAGGTGGCGCTGCTGGCTGTCGTGATCGGCGCGGCCCTCGCCCTGCTGCTGATCCTGATCCTCATCCTGCGCATGATCTTTCGTCGTCCACCGGATTTCGGCAGTTGGCAGCCGCCTTATGCCAATATGCCGCCCCACGATCCTAGCACCATCGCCGGTGTGCGGCAGCAATGGCAGCCGCTGGCACAGAATGCCTCGCTGACGGCGGTCGGGCCGGATGGGACAGTGCTGGCGCGCAAGCTGCTGATGGGGGCGAACGGGCAGTATCTTTCCGGCTGGAAGATCGTGGCGCTGCGCATCAGCCAGTACGATGTCTACGGACGAGTGGCGCGGAGTCAGGTTGCCGCACCCGCCAGCGTCATCAGCCGCCTGAATAATCTGGTAAAGCGGCGGGATCGGCTGACACCGGAGCAGATCATCAAGCAGGCGCGCCCCATCGCCCGGCTGTTGAATGGCCTGCTGAAGAAGAAGGTGAACGAACGCAATGCCATGCTGGCGCTGGCGCTGGATGTGCGGCTGCGCGGCAAGCACGGTGATGTGCGCATCTGGTTTGAGTTGTTCCGCAGCCAGTATGGGCAATGGAACCTGATTGATCGCTGGGAGCCGGAGATGCGCGTGAGCGATAAGCCGATTGATGATGGCTTCACTTACACCCTCTATGGGATGCGCACCAACGAGACGATCAAGGTATTTCGTGACCGGCTACAGGATGATCTGTGCCAGATTGTGCTGGAACTGGTTCAACCGGCGGTCACGTCATCGCCCGCCACGCCACCTCCCCAACCCGGCGTGTAGATGAACTCAGGTCGGCACGGGTGAAACCCATTGGCTGGATGACCGGCACAGTACTGCTGTTGTTGATGGCGACGGTGCTGCTGCTGCCGCGGTTGGGACGGCTGTCGTCCGGCGCGCTCTATGCGATTTCGGATCGAGGCGGCACACGCCAGTTGTATGCGCTCGACCCCGATCAGCAGATCGCCGTCCGCCTGAATGAGAAACCGGTTGTCCCCGGTGGTTATCTGCGGTCGCCCGATGGTCAGACTCTGCTGCTGGGTGCGCCCAACAACCGCTTCAATCTGGAAGACTACTCGACCTTTCGGTTAGCCTGGCACGGCGGTGCAGCCCAACCGATCACGGTGCCGGATATGCATGACTGGGCCTGGTCAGCCGACAGCCAGCAGATCGCCTTCTCCAGCCGCTATCTCAATGAGTATCGCCAGATCTTCATCATTCAGCCGGATGGGGCGGGGCTGCGCCAGTTGACGCGCGAAGGGGAAAATGTCAATCCGTCGTGGTCGCCGGATGGGCGACAGATTGTTTTCGTCTCCAACCGGGGTGGTGGTGCCTATCGCCTGTATGTATTGGATGCCACTTGTCCGGATGTGGCGGCCTGCGAACGCAGCACCCGTCGCCTCACACAGAATCCGCCTGGCTGGGATCACTTTCGTCCGCGCTGGACGCCCGCCGGCGACCAGATCATCTTCGTGGAATCCAACGGCTTCATCAACAAGCTGCAAATCATTCAGACCGATGGTCGTCGCCAGCGCTCGATGACCAACAATGCCGGTGCCAGCGCCTTCCCGATCTGGTCGCCGGATGGTCGCTGGATCGCCTACCTGTCGGATCGCTCCGGGACGTGGGCGATTTATGTGGTCGATGCCGCTTGTGTGGCCGACCAGTGCAGCAGCGATCAGCCGCTCAACCGGCAACCGGCGCATGTATTCAGCATCACCTGGCTGCCCGATAGTCAGGCGCTGGCTTATGTCACCAACATCAGCGAACACCCGGCCTTATGGGTCGTGTCGCTGACTGGTGAAGAACGTCGTCTGATGTCCGGTGAGGACGCCTACTGGTCTCCAGCCTGGTGGCCGGAGTGACCATCCGGTTCGGCAGCCTCGAAGTCGCAATATATTGTTGTCACCGCTAGCGGATGGGAATGTAGCCTTAATGAGCCACGCCCTCACCACGCACAGCACTCTTCAACGGCTTAGCTATCAGGCCAGTTGGCGAACCACTCCACGACAGAAAAACTATTGTTGCGTTTTTGTTGCGCCCCATGCCTATAATGCTCCTCAGCAGTTAGTCTCTCTAACATCTGGTGAACTATGACCGAACACGACCTGCAGCACAAACCGAATGCCACTCCCCAGATGACACATTCATCTTCTGAGGAGATGACTTCAGCCTATCAGGCTAAAGACCCATTCTGGACGCCGCAACGCATCATCCACCTGCAAGGAACCGTAGGGAACCAGGCAGTACAGCGGTTGATGCAACAGCAACCGGGCGGCATGATCTCGCGAGCACCCGTGGGCCGCATTCAGCGCAAGGGCATCGGCCTTGACCAGAGTACGGTGATTAATGAGTTTGTGGCAGATGGATGCCAATACTGGGAAAAGAAGGGCAACAAAGACAAGCCGGTTGAAGAATACATCGCCTATTTGATGAAGCAGGTCAACCAGGCGCTCGAAGCAATTGGGGTGACAGTTCCCTGCAAGTACGATTTCACTGGCAGCGATGGCACCCATTTTTTCATGAAGCGCGATTGGCTCGTCCGCATTGATCTGGCTTATGTCACGCGAGATATGGATACAGCAACAGTTGGAGCTTTAACCGAAGACAGAGCTGCCAGCCTTGCCAGTACCATTTATCATGAAGCCCGCCACGCCGAGCAAACCTTTCGCGTGGCACGGATGCTGGCCGGCGAGGGCAAGGATGTTCAGACGATTGTCGCCGAACTGGGGGTGTATGAACCAGCCGCCGCCGAGGCCAAGAAGAACCCCCTGGCCAATAGTCCAGAAACCGACCAGGAATTTGCCCAGGCGAAAGCGTGGCGTAACATTCTGACAGGCGATTATGAACAGTACCGGATCGAGGTCAGCGTCTATGACACGTTTGTCAGCGATACGCTGGAATTGATGCGCGGCGCGACTGAGGAAACCATCACAACGACCTGGACCAAGATCACCGATTTCATGGATTATCATTTCGTTTCGACTGATCGCTTCTTCAAACAGGAAGAAAAACGGCTGGAAGGGATGCAGGGCGACCCCACAGCCAACATCCTGCTTCAGGATGCACACATCATCAATATTCAGAATGACCAACTGGCAGTCGCGTGGGCAGAGGTGAAAGACAAGCCCAGCCTTGCCTCGGTTCAAATGCTGATGGAACCGTTTTCCACGCTGTCCTCGTTGTTGTTCAGGGCTTATGAGCATTTCCCGAACGAAAAAGACGCCTTCAGAGTGGGGGGTAAAGTCGAAGAAGCCTTCAAGCAACCAACGACGAAATAAGCCCGGTCAGGCGAAGCGGCAGATAACAACCTGCCGCTTTGCCTCGACTTCACCTTCACCGCGCGCGGATGCGGGTGCGCGGAGCTAGATTACCAAATAGGCGGCGTGGCGGATTCTTGATGGATGGGCGCTGAGCATAGTCCCAGACCTCATCGGCAATATCCCAGACGGCGTCCGGACGCCCCAGGCGGCGGGCATTCTCGGAACGGCGCTGCAACCCGGGAGGACCTTCGGCCAGCCATTCACTGACTGCCTGACCGACCTCTTCAGCGCTGGGAGCGAACAATCCCGCGCCATTGTTGACAACATATTCGACGTTGCCAGTCTCCTGACCGGGGATGGCGTCGTAAAGGATGACCGGCAGTCCGGCAATACAGGCTTCGCTGATGGTGGCTGGCCCGGCCTTGCTCACCAGGATGTCGGCGGCGGCCATCAGCACTGGCATATTGGTGACAAAGGGGTAGATATGTGTCGGCTGATTCCACTGCACCGCTTCCAGGTTGGCCTTGAGCTTCTGGTTGCGCCCGGCGATCACCACCAGTTGGCAGCGCAGCCGCCGGTCATTGAGGGCGCGCGCCGTCTTGTAGAGCGGCCCCATCCCCTCGCCCCCCCCCACCAGCAGAATCGTCGGCAGATGGGCATCCCAGCCGAGTTCGGCCCGCGCCGAGGCTTTATCGGTCAGCCGCGCCGCGAACTGAGCATGAACCGGCAGCCCGGTCACGCGCATCTGATCGGGTCGCAGTCCGGCTTTCAGGCCACGCTCGAAGGCCGGTTGCGTTGGCACCAGGCAGCGATCCACCTTTTTGTCGTACCAGAAGTGATGAGTCGTCACCAGATCGGTCACCACCACCATGAAGGGCGGGCGCTCCTCGAACTGGAGCAGCGAAAATAGGCAGGGGCGGGTGAGCATCGAATGCACCGAGACGACCAGATCCGCCGGGTGCTGTTCGAACATGCGGCGCAACCCTTTTTCCAGGCTGGCATACATGGTGCGGGAAAAGAAGCGCGAACTGCCGCGCGTGTCACTCAGGCGATAGCCAACCAACCAGGCTGTCTTGCTGCGGTTGACAATCCAGGGGTACATTTCCGGGGCGTATTTATAGGGACGCGGGGAAAACTGGCGGAAGGCATCGACCATCTCGATGCTCACCTCGTCGGGATGACGCGCCAACAGCGCATCGCGGATCGCTTCGGCGGCGGCGCGGTGGCCCCCACCGGTATCCGAGAATATAATCAAGACTCGCTTCATCCTGTATCCTTCTGAGTACTGCTCGATAACATCTTTTTCAGGCGTTTGTTGAACTCGCTGCGCGTCAGCATCACCTGCCGTCCACAGCCAGCGCAGCGCAGGCCGATATCTGCGCCAATGCGATAGACGACCCATTCATCGCTGCCGCACGGATGCGGCTTCTTCATCTGAACCCGGTCGCCGACGGAAATCGGCTGCATAGCGATCATCCCTTCTGCGCAGGCGAATTCTAACATAGACAACCCACTGACGGGCGGAATGTCACGCATTTCCTGTTATGAGCAGATCCTCATCAGCTAGGGTGGGCAATGGTCGTCATCAGGCTGATGTTGCGGGTGGTGCTGTAGAGCCGCGAATACTGCACGATCACCGGCACATCTGAACGAAGGCGCGTGCCATAGGGTGTATCCAGCGGCAGCGACTTGCCGCCGGTGTTCTGTGGATCATCCATGCGGACATGGATGCAGCGCTTGGCCGGAATGGTCACCGCCGCGTTTTCAATTGGGTCGCGGTCAGCAAAGTAAAAGTCCAGCAGCAGATGGGCATCCTGATCGGTGACATTCATGACACAGATCGACTCGTGATTCTTGTAGACCGGATCATTTTCCAGCGGCGTCGCCAGATAACCATCGGGGATGAACCACAGCGTTGAACCTTCGGCGGACATCATGATTGTTGCTCCTGAATAAGCTCTTTTCGACACCCTTTGACGATACCGCTGAATCCGGCTGTACGGCAACTGTGTACAATAGAGTGGTTGGATAGTCCTGAGGTGGATGATGCGCGGTTTGCTCGGCCTGGTACTGATCTTCGCCTTGATCCTGACTGCCCAAGCCCAGGATGACTCAGCCTATCGCTTGCGCTATCCCACAGCCGAAGCGGTTCTGCAAACGGTTGTCGATGAGGCTCCTGACCTTCAAAGTGAGTTGACCAGCCCTTTCTTCGCCAACTCGTTTTCAACGATCAGCGAGGTGGTTCTTTATCGTTATCCCGATTTCTCGCAGACTCCTTTTCGGTCACTGCTACAAGCCTATGATGCGCTTGACTTGGGGAGAACCGATGTCATTCAGCGTGGGGAATGGGTGCGGCGAATGGTCGCAGCCTGGATTCTTGAACGGGGGATTGACCTCGCTGCCACAACCAAAATCACCTTTGAGGATTTTCACATCACCGTCATCCCGCGCGACTTCAACAGCGATGGCGTGAACGAATACCTGCTTGATATGACCAAAGGCGAGCCGGTTGATCGTGAGCGCTGTGTAGAACAGGCCGAGGTTGTGGATTATCTTGTCGCACAAGAGACGCCAACCGGATACCGCTTTATCGAGACCGGACTGCCCTGGAAGGGAAACGCACCCTCCGGGCGCTACAGCTACGGCGATGGCGGCATCGTTGAAGAGCGTTTTGAGGACCTGAATGGTGATGGTCTGCCGGAATGGGTCGTGCTGATCAGTGGGGAGACAGCCGGCGGGCCGGGTATGGGCTACGTGGATTATGGGCAGTTGTTTGTGTTAGGCTGGCAGCAGGATGGATTGGTTGATCTGGTCCCTGAATATGATCCCGTGTCAGGCAATCACGCGGATACTACCCTGTTCGGTGCGCCAGAAGCGGATTGTAGTGAAACCGGACCTTACCCATTGACTGTTTCCTGGGAATTCCTCAAGCCGGATAGCGCTACACCCGCGCGGATTCTTCAATCGCAACGATTTGAAGATAACTGGAAGTGCCAACGAACCGAGACAAGGACTTTCGAATGGGACGCCGCAACACAGCGCTATCACTATGTTGAAACAGGCATAGTCTATGCCGAAGCAACACAAAACTGCGTCCAGCGGAATGCTGAGGAGATCATGTGGACAGGGGACTATGCGGCTGCCATTCCCATCTTCGAGCGCGCCCTGACGCTGGAAACTCTGGATGTTAACCTCGACGAGTCCTTTAACTATCCCCGATCCTTGAATCAATACCTGCGCGCCCGATTGGCTTTGGCTTATCTGATGACTGGACAAGGTGATCGGGCTGACCCGCTGCTCGAAGCGTTGACCAATGAAACCATTCAGGATGTTGCCATTGATCGATTAGTCGATGCCCTCAGCACATCACGGGAAAACAACCTGTCCCCGCTCGAAATCTGTGTTGCAGCCTACGGCCGTTTCACCTTTGA
Source organism: Anaerolineae bacterium (assembly GCA_022843385.1). Lineage (GTDB taxonomy): Bacteria > Chloroflexota > Anaerolineae > Aggregatilineales > Phototrophicaceae > CFX2. Next base: position 36,020 of record JALHNT010000008.1, read on the forward strand.
GTCGTATCCTGCGACCGACCGAATACCACAGATTCGCGTCGGCTATACCGGTGACGATCTCTTCTACAATGGCAACAATCCTTATCAACCGGAAAACATCGGCTGTGATGCTCCAGGTCTGCTGCGCTCCACACTCGATGCAAAACCTATCGAGATCGGTCTTTCACCAGTTACCTACCTGCAAAACCTCGGTCTCGCGGTGCAGCGTTCGCTCGAAACCGATTTGAATGACGATGGTGTGTCGGAATGGTTGATTTGGCCGAACATAGCTGGCGTTGAAATATTCTTCGTGCCACATGACACGAACTATGACACCTTTTTTACCAACCTGGACCCCTATGCTCAAGCGACAGATATGGATGAACTAGACTTACCGAACAGTAGCTCCGCGTTAGCATTCGTCAGACCTTCGCTTGTACCATTCCAGCCCTGGAGGGGTACATACTCAATTCTGGCCGATAGTTTGCAAGGCCCAACCGCATGTTCGTTACAGAATGATGCCCAATCCTTCATTTATGCGGTGAGTCTGCTGCGCTGGCAGGGCAGGGATTTTGTGCCGCTCTTTCAGGAATGGCAATGTGGGACAACGCTGAAGGGGATTTTTAGTCCCTCTGCGGATGCCCTTACATTGATGCAGGTTGAGTGTCTGGATGGTTACTGCACCGAATCGATAACCCAACCGGAGACCTATCGGTGGGATGCCGGGCGCGGCACTTATGTTGCACCCACCCCTTTCGAATCGACAGCGCAACCAACCTCAGCCCCGCAGCCAACGCCAACCCCGCAACCCTATCCCCAATATCACTCTCCATACTCTGCCTTCGTTCAACGCGACTTTGCAGCCATAGTAGGCATGACGTCGGCAGGACTGATGATGAACCCAGATGATAATCTGGATGACCAGTTGGGCAATTACTATCTACGCGCCCTGGCTCTGGAAGCCCTCGGTCAGCCTGATGATGCGTTGGCAATGTATGTTGCGATCACCCAAACTGCGCCGGCATCATTCTGGGGCAGTTTGGCTGCTTTGCATTTCGAGTCGGTTGAAGCGGAAAGCAACTGATCCGCCAAATATGAGAAAGTGCCGAAATTCACAATTCTTTATTGACAGCCGATGTGAACTGAGTTATAAATTGGAATAGATCGAAAGCAAACGAAATCACACATCGCACTCGACATCCCGTTTCGCTGCACTCAACATCGCGCTCACCCTTCATCGCCGCTTTCGTTTGTTTTCACGAGGGGGGTAACACCCCCTCTCCAACCCTCTCTCCATATGCCCACTCGCTTAAACTCGCTTCAATTCACTTGTTGACAACCCATTTATTTTCGTCTATACTGACCATTCGCATAATTCCCGTTGTTGACTGGTCATGCTGGTAACAACTCGTAGTTTTCCCCAACCGTGTACGACAGTACGCGAGCAATCCCAAAATCCTATATTGGATTCTGCACGTCCCTCGTTTGTTACAAGGAGTGGTGGATTTGGACAGACTAAAGAACGTCAAGAACTACGCCCGTACCCCGGATGCGCTGGCGCTACCCTCACTGATCGAGGTTCAACTCGAGTCGTTCCGGTGGTTTCAGGAAGTTGGTCTGGCTGAATTATTCGACGAGATCAGCCCGATTGAGAGCTTCAATGGCAACCTGAAGCTGTATCTCCCCGGTAACCGCAAGGAAGCCCAGGAATTGGGGCTCAAATACTGGTTTGAAGAGCCCAAGTACAACATGGAAGTCTGCCTGGAGCGCGATATGTCGTTCTCCGCTCCACTGTACGCGCGCGTGGCGCTGGTCAACCGTGAACAGGGTGACGAAGTGCTGCTCTCCGACATCTTCATGGGCGACTTCCCGGTGATGACTGAAAAAGGCACGTTCATCATCAATGGCACCGAGCGTGTGGTGGTCAGCCAGCTCATTCGTTCGCCCGGTGTGTATTTCGGCGCGGATGAAGACCGCACCACCGGACGCCTGCTCTCCAATTCCAAACTCATCCCGGATCGTGGGGCGTGGATGGAATTCGAGACGCGCAAAAATGATTATCTGACGATCAAGTTCAACCGCAAGCGCACCATCCCGGTGACCATCCTGCTGCGTGCCCTGGCGGCTGTCAGCGACGGGATGCCGGAAGAGCTCTCGCCCATCAAGACCGGCAGCAACGAAGAGCTGATGGCGCTCTATGCTCATGTCGATAACAACCCCGATCACCAGTTCATCGCTGGTTCGATCAAGATGGAACCGGTCTGGGACCTCAAGCGCGATCAGACGGTGGCCGAAGCCGCGCTGCTCGAATTCTACAAGCGTATGCGCCCCGGCGACCCGCCCACGCTGGATAATGCCCGCGAATACCTCTTCAGCCAGTTGTTCGATCAGCGCCGCTATGACCTGGAGCGCGTCGGACGCTACAAGCTGAATCAACGCCTGGGGCTGGACACCCAGATTTCGCGCCGCATCCGCACCGTGACCAAAGCGGATATTGTCAAGCTGGTCGAGCGCATGATCCTCATCAACACTGGTCAGGCCGGGCCGGATGACATCGATCATCTGGGCAACCGCCGCGTCAAGACCGTTGGCGAGCTGATTCAGAACAAGCTGCGTGTCGGTCTGCGCCGCACCGAGCGCGTTGTCAAGGAACGTATGTCGATCCGCGAGTCGGAAAATCTGTCGCCGGTGACACTGGTCAACATCCGTCCGGTGGTGGCCGCCATCCGCGAATTCTTCGGCTCGTCACAGCTCTCGCAGTTCATGGAACAGACCAATCCGCTGGCCGAACTGACGCACAAGCGCACGCTCTCGGCGCTGGGGCCGGGCGGTCTGCGCCGCGAACGCGCCGGCTTCGATGTCCGCGATGTGCATCACAGCCATTACGGACGCATCTGCCCGATTGAGACGCCGGAAGGCCCGAACATCGGTCTGATCGGACGTCTCGCCAGCTATGCTCGCGTCAACGAGTACGGCTTCGTCGAAACACCCTACCGCCAGGTCATCAAGTTCATGGCCGTTGATGACGCTGATCTGCTGGGGCGCAAGGTGCGCGAGGATGTCGAGGACAAGGATGGCCGCGTCCTCATCGAAAACGATGAGGTCATTACCGAGAACACCATCAAGAAGCTGAAGAAAGCCGGCCTGGAACAGGTGCCGGTGATGCCCTTCGTCGGCGAGGGGATCGTCTATCTCTCGGCGGACTCGGAAGATCACTACATCATCGCCCAGGCCAACTCGCCGGTCGATGAGAAGCGCCAGTTCGTCAACGAGCGCGTCTCGGCCCGCAGCAACCAGAAGTTCATGGTGATGTCGTCGCGCCGAGTCGATTACATGGATGTCGCGCCGCGCCAGATCGTCGGCATCAGCGCCGCCCTCATCCCCTTCCTGGAACATGACGACGCCAACCGCGCTCTGATGGGTTCCAACATGCAGCGCCAGGCTGTGCCGCTGCTCAAGCCGGATGTGCCGATTGTCAGCACCGGCATGGAGAGCATGGCGGCCTATGACAGCGGTCAGGTACTCGTGGCCGACCGCAATGGCGAAGTCGTCAGCGTTCAGGGTGATCGCGTCATCCTGCGCCTGGAAGACGGCAGCGAACACATCTACCGCCTGCGTAAATTCAACCGTTCCAACCAATCGACCTGTATCGACCAGCGTCCGATTGTCTTCAAGGGACAGTTCATTCATAAGGGCGACATCATCGCCGACAGCTCCTCCACCGATCACGGTCATCTGGCGCTCGGTCACGATGTGCTGGGTGCCTTCCTGTCGTGGGACGGCGGCAACTACGAAGACGCGCTGCTCATCAGCGAGGACATGCTGCGGAACGACAAGTTCACCAGCATCCATATCGAGAAGCACGAAATCGAAGCCCGCGATACCAAGCTGGGCCCGGAAGAAATCACCTACGACATTCCCAACGTCGGTGAGGATGCGCTGAAGGATCTGGACGAATTTGGTATCGTCCGCATCGGCGCGGAAGTCGGCCCGAATGACATTCTGGTCGGCAAGATCACCCCCAAAGGTGAGAAGGAACTCAGCCCGGAAGAGAAGCTGCTGCGGGCGATCTTCGGCGAACAGGCGCGTGAAGTGAAGGACTCGTCGCTGCGGTTGCCGCATGGCGAGAAGGGCAAGGTCGTCGATGTCAAGACCTTCACCCGTGAAGAACATCCCGATCTGCCAGCCGGTGTCGAGAAGATGGTGCGCGTGGCTGTCGCTCAGAAGCGTAAGCTGACCGTCGGCGACAAGATGGCCGGTCGGCATGGGAACAAGGGCGTCATTTCCAAGATCGTCCCGATTGAGGATATGCCCTATCTGGCCGATGGTCGCGTCTGCGAAATCATCCTCAATCCGCTCGGTGTGCCAGGTCGTATGAATATCGGCCAGGTGCTGGAAATCCATCTCGGCTGGGCTTCGGATCGGCTGGGCTTCCGCGCCATCACCCCGGTGTTCGATGGGGCGAAGGAATCGGAAATTCAGGCGGAACTGGCGCGCGCCTGGATGATCGACAAATCGTGGCACGACATCAGTGACCGCGCCTGGGACTGGATCAAGCAGTTCAACTACAACCCGGAAGAACTGGAAGACGAGAACGAAGTACGCCGCCTTTACATCCATAACTGGTTGAGCGGCAGCGAATTCTACGATGCCGACAAGCTGTTGACCGACACCATCTATGCCCGCCGCGCGGTGCTGCGCGAGTGGCTGCTGGAAAAAGGCTACGATGCCGACTCAGCCTTGATCTGGGACCCGCAAGGCATCAGCTCGCCCGAACGTCTGCGCCGCGATCAGGTGATGATGGATGCCGGGATGCGCGAGTGGATCAAATGGGCTGACCCGGAACGTGAGATTCCGGCGGAACTGACCGGTAAAGCGCTCATCCAGTTTGCCGATGCTGTCATGTTCCAGACCGGCAAGCCGCTGCCGATCTACGGCAAGCACACGCTCTATGATGGACGCACCGGCGAACCGTTTGACCGTCCAGTGACCGTTGGCCTGATCCATATGCTCAAGCTGGCGCATCTGGTCGAAGACAAAGTTCACGCCCGTTCAACTGGCCCGTATAGCCTGGTCACTCAGCAGCCGTTGGGCGGCAAGGCGCAGTTCGGTGGTCAGCGCTTCGGCGAAATGGAAGTGTGGGCGCTGGAAGCCTATGGCGCGGCCTACACCCTGCAAGAGATGCTGACGGTCAAATCCGATGATGTGCAGGGGCGCGTTAAGACCTACGAAGCCATCGTCAAGGGCGAGCCGATTGAAGAGCCGGGCATCCCCACCAGCTTCCGTGTGCTGGTGAAGGAATTGCAAAGCCTGGGTCTGTCGGTGGAAGCCATCGGCGAAAGCGGCGAGATCATCCGCTTTGGCAAGGACGAGGAGAAGGCACGGATGCCGCGCATGGGCACCGGTCTGCTCAGTCTGGCCGAAGAGACCATGGACTAAGCCGGGCACATTCAATCCCGATCAGAACGCCGTATCCCTGTGATGCGGCGTTTTTGTTGCCATGAGCGCCGCAACCCGCCAGCCTACGACTACGGCGGGGTCAGGTTAGCCACGCTGTCGGTCTCGCCGGCGGCGGGCTGGCGCAAATGACCGGCCTGCGCGGCGAATTGTTGCAGCATGGTGTTCATCTGCTCGACTGGCTCCATCAGTTGATCTTCGGTCACGGCTGGCGTACCGGCTGGCGTTCCCGCCCCGATGGTCGCCCGTTCGGCGTCGGTCGTCATGCCGCTGGCGAGGCTGGGGCGCGAGATGAATACAATCTCTTCAACATCGGCCACCTGAGTCAGATCAAAGACATGCCCGGCCACCCGTCCACCAGCAGTATTGCCTTCAATAGTCGAAATGCGGTAGCCATCCAGCCGTTCCACCATCGTCGTATGGCTCTGCGAACTGCCGCTGAAGGCATTGGCGTTGGAACTGCCGCGCCGCACGATCATGATGTCACCGGCCTGGGGGCGGATGTGATTGGTGAAGAAATCATCCACCGCTTGTTGCGCCGTCTGGTCGGTGACCTGCCCGTTGGCGATCCGCTGCAAGCGGGTTCGCAGCGCCGCGAACGGACTGGTAGCTGGAGCAGTCGTCCCACCCGTGATACCGGCAAAGTCGCCGCCATAAGCGGTGTCGTAATTCAACTCATTGTTCATGGCGACCGGGTTGGCGATGCGATAACCGGAAGCGGCTAACACCCCGTTGTCGCCGCGCAGCCGTGACAGGGCGGTGGTGGCAAAGCGCGAACACCATTCCATCGCGCTGCCGCCGGTATAGGCATCCACCATATGCCCACGATTGGAAGTGCTGGCTCCAGCAGCGTTCACTTCCCAGTTGCGCGCACCCTGATGATAGATGTTCCCCAGCAGGAATTCGGTGCGGGCGAAAGCGGCGGTCACGCGACCCAGGATGCGGGTCTTCTCGTCCATGCCAGGGTTGGCCTGTTGGATGAAGGTGTTGACCAACGGTGGATAGGTATTCAGTTGAGCGCGGACGTAATCGATCAGCGCGTCAGTGGCGGCACGATGAGCAGCCGTATCGGTAGCCGCTGTCACATTGGCGAGCAGTTCAGTCATTCGGCCATTGCGGGCACGATGATCGACTTCCTGACGAATAATTTGCAGGTTCTCAGCCGCCGCCAGATGCAGCGGATCGGTGGGCGGGCGAACCAGCATTTCTTGTTGCAGCGCGGCTACACACTCTTGCAACTGCGGGTCGGTCAGCCGGCGGGCGAATTCGCGGGTGATGCAGGTGGTTGTCACGGCGCGGACATGGGGCGGTTGCACTGTCAACAGCCCCGGCGCACTCTGGCGCATAATCCAGCGCTGCACGGCGGCGTTGCCGATCTGTCGCTGGAGACTCAGGACAGTTTCCGGCGTGACCTGGTCGTAGTCCAGCGTTTCCATCGCTGGCGCATCGGTTATGGGGGATGATACAGGCGATGTCCGGCGCGTCTCTGGTTTATGCGTCCGTTCAGCCGAGTCAGGCATGGCAACACCTCCAGATTGACCTTTTCAGACACTCTGATTGTATGCCGAAATATTTCAGATGCAACGAGAAATAAGGGCTATACGGGCCTGATAAACAGGTAAGAACAGGTAATCTAACGAAATAGATTACGGATATTTTCCGCAGCTTACTCTAGAGGGTGTAATGCACTTTAGAAAGAAACTGCCATACAGTGGACGAAACGATGGGGCATCAGGGTAACAAAGGCCAAGAAATGCAAACCCTTCAACAGATGTCCCAAGGTGTCCACGGGTCATTGGGCATCATCCGCCACGGGATGCCACCGCGCACGATATAGCGCAGGCCGTTGAACACCTCGCGCAGTCGGTGTTCCGGCTGCGGAGCCTCTTCACTCATCAGCGTCAGCTAGGGCGCGACGAACGCCCACTCGTCATCACTTACATCACTGGGATAGGTTTTTCTCTCATTCATCCTGCTGGTTCATCATTTCTCGTTACAAAAGTGTGCTTCCCATAACCGAACCGGATAACATGGTTCCGAACCAACAGGGTTGGTTGGATACCTATCTCCCCCTCCCGCCGCACACCCATCATCTCCTCATTTTTACCGAAAGGCGGACGAGGTAAGACTTGAACAGTGCGAAGCTTCTAACGATAGTTCAGAATTTCACAAAGTTCAGGAGCACACACCATGCCCGCGTCCACACCTGCTCGTCCCCGCGTTATCATCATCGGCGCAGGCTTCGGCGGCCTGTATGCCGCCCGCACCTTGAGCAATCAGTCGGTCGATGTTCTCCTCATTGATCGTCACAACTACCATACCTTCACCCCGCTGCTTTACCAGGTAGCCACCAGCGGCCTGGAACCAGAGCAGATTGCGTATCCCGTGCGCGGCATCTTCCACCATGCGCCCAACATCCGTTTCCTGCTCGGCACCGTCACCACCATCGATACCATCAACCGCCGCGTCATCGTCGAAGCTGCCGGTGGCCCGCGTGAAGAAGCCTACGATGCTCTCATCGTGGCGGGCGGCAGCGTCACCAACACCTTCGGCAATGCTGACCTGGAACGCTACGCCTTCGGTCTGAAAGACCTCGATGAGGCCATTGCCCTGCGCCAGCACATTCTGACGCTGTTCGAACGCGCGGTCTGGGAGGAGGATGAGGCGCAGCGTCAGGCGCTGCTCACCATCGTTGTCGTCGGTGGCGGCCCCACCGGCATGGAAACCGCCGGGGCCATGCTCGAACTGTACCGCCATGTCCTGCGCAAGGACTACAGCAGTATGGGCGATCTGCAAGCCCGCGTCATCCTCGTCGAGGCCAGCGACCGCCTGCTCGCTCCGTACCCGCCCAACCTGCGCGACTCTGCTTACGAGCAGCTCCAATCGCTCGGCGTCGAAATCCTGCTCAACAACCCTGTCGAACAGGTGTCGGCGGATCAGATCACGCTAAAAGATGGCACCGTCATCCCTACGAACACGCTCATCTGGGCCGCTGGCGTCAAGGCATCCCCGCTGGCAGCGCTGCTGCCGGTGCCCCTGGTGCGCGGCGGGCGCGTGCCCGTGCAGCCGACGCTGGAAGTCACTGGCTTACAAGATGTGTATGTGATCGGCGACATGATGGCGCTGGACGATGCCGCCGGCCGCCCCTATCCGATGCTGGCCCCGGTGGCGAAAGAGGGCGGCATTCTGGCTGCGCGTAACATCCTGGCGCGGCTGGCCGGCCAGCCCCAGATGCCCTTCCGCTACAACGACCGGGGGACAATGGCGACCATCGGCCGCAATCGCGCGGTGGCCTGGGTCTTCAACCGCATCCCGCTGACGGGCGTGCTGGCCTGGCTGGCCTGGCTGGCGCTGCACCTGGTGACTCTGCTGGGGGTGCGTAACCGCCTGGGTGTGCTGCTGAACTGGGCCTGGAACTATGTGACCTACGACCGCAGCGTGCGCGTGATCCTGGGGCGGGGCGAGTCGGTGCGGGTGTCACGCGGTGAAGGCGTGACCGAAGCATAGGGGCAGGCCGTGCGTTATACTCTCTGCCTCAAACCGGTGAGATGGGGCGCGCAGGCTGGATGTGAATGAGCAGAATGAGCAGGCCGTCGGCTTCTATCTGAAGATGGGCTCTGAGGTCGAAGGCCGTTCGGAACACGATGGCTTCGGCAAGCCCTACCCCCTGCTGCACCTGCGGCTGGCAGCGGGATGAGCGCCGCATGACCACGCTCGATGAGCTGCTCAACTCGCTTTTTGAGGGCAAACAGTCGCCTTTTTACGACGAGTTCTCCGCCTGGGTGCGGGGATCACGTCGCTTTCGTGCCTTTGTCACGGCTTATCGCGGCAAGATTCGCACCAAGCTGCGGCATGTCGAGAATGAAAGCGGGCTGAAAGACCTGCGCGCCGAATTACAGACGGCTGCCCTGCTGCTGAACGAAGAGCGCTTCACCCTGGAATACGAACGCTACGCCGCCCTCAAGCAGCGCGGCCCGGATTTCACTGTCACCTTCAGAACCCACACACCCTTCAACGTTGAAGTCCGTCGCATCCGCCGCCTTGAACAGGAGGATGTGGAAGAATCGCGGGCGTTCAAGCTGATGGCCGTGCTGTGCGACAAAGCTGGTCAGATGCCCCCCAGCAGCATCAACCTGCTGTGGCTGACGGCCGAACGCCCGATCACCGAAGCCGATGTCAACAACGCCGCCGCGACGCTGCGTCAACTGGCCGAGCGCAAAGCCGAGGACTTCTTCACCCGGCGGGGCTTCGAGAACGCCGCGCACTTCCTCAAGCAGTATCGGCAGCTCAGTGGCATTGTGCTACACCAGACCGATGGGAACAGTCTGTGGCTGAATTCGCTGGCTCGTCACAAAATCCCGCCGGAAATCATTACCACTATCGGGCGGCTGCGTACTGATACACGATGAACTGCTAAAAATGCTGAGCCATCCGTTACCTGCCAGATACACGCCTGATCATCGGGTACATTTCAAAGTTTTGGGTAGAACAGCTATCGATTGACCTTATCCCCATCTCGCTGCGTTCGGCTCCCCCTCTCGAATGGATTGGAGGGTGCTGTGGGGTGAGGTCACTCCTCTGGAAACAGAGACGCCAACAACTTGAAATGCACACCCGTCCATCGTTCTGCTTGACGACTGAAAGCGCATGTGGCACAGTCATGAGCAGATGACGATCAACAGGGCTGCGCGGATGCTGACCGTACTGACGCGGGTGATGCTGCTGATATGGCTGGGGCTGGCGGGTGCAGCGCTGACCATTTATGCGGCGCGCGCCGAAGCCCATCCGATGCGCGACCTGCTCGAGCCAGATGTCTGTGCCATGCCCTGTTTCCTCGGCATCCGTCCTGGCATCACGCGCGCCAGCGAAGCCCTGATCCTGTTGCAGCACCATCCCTGGATTGTGCCGGACAGTCTGTACATCTCGGAAGACACCACCCGCCAGTATATGTGGGTCAGTTGGCGCTGGCAGCCGGAGCGAGCCGGGTCTTTCAAAGGCTCGGCCATTGTCACCTTTTCGATCCGCAGCAGCACCATCACGCTGATTCAGGCACACACCCGCCTCTCGCTTGGTGCCGTCCAGTTAGAGATGGGCAACCCGGACTATGCTCGTTACAACGCGCTCCAGTACGCTGCTTACTATACCGATTCCGGCCTGATGATCAGCGTCACTCCCAACTGTCGCCAGCGCTGGCAGCAGGATGTCTCGCTCTATTTCGTGCCTGTCGAGGACTCAGAGCCACATGGCTTTCAGCCCTTCAGCACGGTCAGCGGTCAGCGCCCGATGCAGTGCCGGTGGCTGTCGTGATGGCTGCCCTCATCGCCCGTCTGTCGCTCCTGTGCCTGCTCAGTCTGAGTGTCAGTGCCAGCCTGATTCGCGTCCAGCCCTATGGTGGGACGGGGCTGAACCCGGTCATAGCCAGCTCGGAAGACTGTCCCGCACCGTGTTTTCTGGGGCTGCCGGTCAGCCAGATTCTTCAGTCCGAAGCAGCAGCACGCCTGGCACAGCACCAATGGATCGATCATCTGATTGAACAATCGCTGTGTTACTCCTGGGCCTGGAACGGAGCGCAGCCGTCGTATCTGGTCGAGCAATACACTGGAGGTCACCGGCCGCTAGGGTTATATCCGATGCTGATCTGCCCGGATCGGCAGGGCGGGTCCTTCAATCAGGGAGCGGTCACTCTGCGCGGGGTGACGCTGGGGCAGTTGATCCTGGAATACGGCGAGCCGTCGCATATGGCGGTCAACATCCATCGCCGTGAAAAAGAAGTGGCCGTGCTGCTGGTATTCGAACCGCTGGGCTATATCGCCACATCGCTCAGCCGCTGCCCACTGACGCGCGATTCGTTATGGAAAACGGAAGCTCAGGAACTCTATACCATGACGGCGCTGGCGCGCAGTTATTACAACACTCGCTATGACCTGGGTCGTCTGATGGCTCTGCCAGATTGCTCAGCCTGATGATGGGGCTGCTGCTGCGGTTCACCCTGCTGCTGATAGGACCGTTGATGCTGCTGGCCGGGCTGCTAGTATCGCTGCGCCTGGATGAACCTGAGCTGGCGCTGGTATTGACGCACGAGAATTGCCTCACCCCCTGCCTGCTCGGCATCGAACCCGGTCAGACCTCGCTCGGTGAAGCACTGTCACGGTTGAAAGCCAGTGGCTGGGCAGCCGAGGTGCACGTCCATGAAGGTCTGGAACTGGTCACCTGGGAATGGTCTGGGCAGCAGCCCGCCGTGATCGATGGGACGACCACCCCCTCGATGAGCTACCGCGACAACATTGTGGGCGTCCTGCACCTGACGATGCACATCCCTTTTGGTGCTGTGCTGCTGCAACTGGGCGAACTGGATAACCGGCAGCGGGTGGCGCTGGTCGGCTCGTCACCCAACGATCCCCGCAAACTCGATCTCTTTTACGTCGGACGGGGGTATATCGCGCTGGTACAGGTAGACTGTCGCGATCTCTGGCACAGCCCGACATCGCTGATCCTGGGGGCGAGCGCCCGTTATTTCGCCGGACTATCCACTCAGAATTATGAGCTGCCCATCATGTGGCGCATCATTCGGGCGAATTGTCACGAATGATCGGCATTATTGCACGCGCAGCGCTGGCACTCGGTCTGGTCTTCGGCCTTCTGCTGCTTGGAATTCTGGCGCTACAATCGAATGATGACATGGCAACGACTCTGCTGTTGGGGACAGATGCGTGTGATGGCCCCTGTTTTCTCGGCATCCAGCCAGGCATCACGCCAGTGACCGAGGCGCGTTTGACGCTGGAAGCACATCCCTGGATTTCGGCTGTGGATATCGAATTCAGCGCCATCGAACGTTCACTGGATCGTATCGTCTGGTCATGGAGCGGGCAGCAACCGGCCATCATTGATGGTGCGCGTCCAGGGGTGATCATTGTCGGGCCGGAGCGTGATCTGATCGGTCAGGTGAGGCTGCCCACGCGGCTGCGCCTGGGGGAGGTTCATTTGCTGGTGGGGCAACCGCCCTTTTTCACGGTTGGTACCAGCCAGTTCGGTCAACCGCAACTGAAGCTGGAGATCGAGGAATTCCATGTCCGGCACGGCTTCTACCTGCATATCGAAACACGCTGCCCGCTCTGGATGTCTATCTTATGGCAGACCACCATTGATAGCATCACACTGTTTGATTCGAGCGGCGACCTGATGCAAAGCTACACTAGCAGCCCACCGACCCCACTGGAGGAATACCGGCGGACATGTTGACCTTGCCCTTCCGCGTTACAATAGCAGTAACAAGGGAAGGAGCGTTTATATGGCAGTGACGAAGCAGGATGTGCTGGATTATCACAGCACGGGCAGACCGGGAAAAATCGAGGTGGTCCCCACCAAATCGCTGGCGACCCAGCGTGATCTGACGCTGGCCTATTCGCCCGGCGTGGCCGAGGCCGTGCTGGAGGTCGAGCGTGATCCACTGACCGCTTACCAGCTTACGGCGAAATCCAATCTGGTGGCCGTCGTCTCCAACGGCACCGCCATTCTGGGGTTGGGCAATCGCGGCCCACTGGCGTCCAAGCCGGTGATGGAAGGCAAGGGCGTGCTGTTCAAACGCTTTGCCGATATTGATGTGTTCGACATCGAGATCAATGCCAACACGGTCGAAGAAGTCATCGCCGTCGTCCGCGCCATCGCCCCGACGTTTGGCGGGATCAACCTGGAAGACATCAAAGCGCCGGAATGTTTTGAGATCGAGACCCGGCTGCGCGCCGAGCTGGATATTCCGGTCTTCCATGACGACCAGCACGGCACGGCTATCATCTCGTCGGCGGCGCTGTTGAACGCGCTGGAGATCACCAACCGGCGCATCGAAGACATCCGCATGGTGGTGGCCGGTGCCGGCGCGGCGGCCATCGCAACCGCCAAATTGTACGTCCATCTTGGGATGAAGCGCGAGAATATCATCCTGTGTGACCGGCAGGGCGTGGTCTACAAAGGCCGCGAGGTCTATATGGACCCCTACAAATCCGAATTCGCCGTCGAGACGCCCATGCGGACGCTGGGCGAGGCGCTGGTCGGGGCTGATATGCTGCTGGGGCTGGCGGCTGCCGGGCTGGTGACAGCCGATATGGTCAAGACGATGGGGCCGAACCCAATCATCTTCGCCCTGGCGAACCCGACGCCGGAGATCATGCCGGAAGAAGCGCTGGCGGTGCGTCCCGACGCCATCATCGGCACTGGGCGCAGCGACTACCCCAATCAGATCAACAATGTGCTGGGCTTCCCCTTCATCTTTCGCGGGGCGCTGGATGTCTACGCCCGCAATATCAATGAGGAGATGAAGCTGGCAGCGGCCAAAGGGCTGGCGGCGCTGGCACATGAGGATGTGCCGGACAGCGTGTTGAGCGCCTATGGCCTGACCGCGCTCAAGTTTGGGCGCGATTATCTGATCCCCAAGCCGCTCGATCCGCGCGTGCTGTTGTGGCTGGCACCGGCCGTCGCTGAAGCCGCCATGCACAGCGGCGTAGCGCGACGCACGATTGACATCGACCAGTACCGGCGCGAACTCATCCAGCGCCAGGGCATGGGGCAGCAGGTGCGCAGCAACATCATCAACAAGGCGCGTATGGGGCCGAAGCAGCGCATCGTCTACCCCGAAGGCGATGATCCCAAGATCATCCGCGCCGCAGCTCAGGTGCAGGAAGAAGGCATCGGCACGCCCATCCTGCTGGGCAAGCCGGAGGTCGTCCAGCGCATCATCGCCGAACTCGGCCTGCACTTCAATCCAACCGTGATCGAGCCGCAGAGCGAACATCACCAGCGCATCCGTTACGAGCAGGGCTTCCATGATCTGCGCCAGCGCAAAGGCGTGACCCATGAAACGGCGGCGCGTCTGGTCGGCAGCCGCATGACCTACGGCCTGATGATGCTCAAGATGGGCGACGCCGATGCCTACGTCAATGGGCGGCAGCATGAATACCCGGATGTCATCCGTCCGGCGCTGCAAATCTTCCATACCCGCCCCGGCGTCAAGGTCGCCAGCGGTGTGTATATCATGATCGTCAAGCGCCGCGTCTACTTTTTCACCGATGCTACCGTCAATGTCAACCCGGATGCCGAGATGCTGTCCGAGATCGCGCTGCTGGCGGCGGATTTCGCCCGTTCGCTCGATATCGAGCCGCGTGTGGCGATGCTGTCGTTCTCCAACTTCGGCAGCTCACCCCACCCGATGTCCAACAAGGTGCGCGATGCGGTGGAACTGGTGCGGCACAAGCGCCCGGATCTGCTGGTCGATGGCGAGATGCAGGCCGATACGGCGGTCGTGCCGGATCTGATTGAGTCGCGCTTCCCCTTCAGCCGGGTGAAGGATGCCAACGTGCTGGTGTTCCCGGATTTGCAGTCGGCCAACGTATCGTACAAGCTGCTGGATCGGCTGGGGCAGGCTCAGACCATCGGCCCGATCCTGCTGGGGGTCGGCGCGCCGGTGCATGTGCTGCAAGCCGGTGATGATGTCGAGGATATTGTCGCCATGAGCGCGGTCGCTGCGGTAGATGCCCAGAGCCGCCGCCGCTATTGAGCGTCCTTGTCCTGGTATAGGGGCGCCACTGTGCGCCTCTATCGTTCTACATCGTCAGCAGGCGGGGCATGATGGCATCCATCAGGCGCGAGGTGTCGTCGATGGACTGGAAATCGTCGGCGAACGAGATGACATCCAACTGCGGGTCGTAGCTCCAGAAGCCCCAGGTATCAAAGAGATACCGGATGTAGACGTAGCTGATCCCCAGCACAATCCGCGAATAGATGCTGTAGGCCATGTAGGGGAAGAACAGGATCGCCCCCCGGTCGTGGATGTACAGCACCACCCCCAGCTCCGGGTTGGGATAATGCAGCTCAACATCCTCCCCCGGCCCTGGCAGCGGCACCAGCAGCGGATCGAGCTTCAGCATCAGCCGCGCCAGCGATTTCTGGCGAATGCGCCGCACCGGCCAAAACACTTCCGGCTGATCGGTGCTTTGCCCGTTCTGAAATAGCCACTCCAGCATCAGCGGCGTGAGTTCACCGGTCTTGGGGACGTAGAGGTGGATTTCGTAGTTCATCATGGGCGAAGACCCGACCGGTGATTCATCACGATCCCGGCCAGCCGCGCCAGCGCAGGTGCGTGTGCAGATGCCGCAGTAATTCCGGCACATCGGTCAGGTGTGCCAGATGCGTTTCCAGGGCTTTCCGCTGCTGTTGATCCCAGACCGTCAGCAGGCGGCGGTTGGGACGCGAGTCGACGTAATAGGTATCCAGTTCGTGAAACGGGCGAAAACGTGGCACATGCTGGCGGATAAACAGACCGTCGGGGCGCACATCCACCCCTTCCTGCCAGATGTACACAGCGGGCAGAGTCATCAACCCCAACAGCAGCAGCAGACGCGGATCGAACAGGCTGGGTGTGGGACCGCGCCCCAGCAGGAGCGCCAGCCACAGCAGCGCCAGCGGCAGCAGCCACGAGGCGATCAACAGGCCGCGATAGGGTTGGGGTAAGCGATGACGGCTGAGGACTGACATGGACGAACCATTTATACGCCGAAACGTTCACGCTGGTGATTCTTGATGGTTGAGGTCGCCACTTCCATGAAGCCGCCGACATTATCCAGCTTGCGCGTGTTATAACGACGCAGCGCCTTGAACTTGCCATCGGATCGCTTCTGGTACACCGTGAGCTGCTGCCCCTGGACGCGCACATCCAGTTCCGACCAGTGGATTTCCTTCTTGTCGACTTCAACCCCGCCCGGCCAGACTGTCAGGCCGCGTCCCAGCCGGAAAGGAAGCTCCTCACGGATAGTATTGGCGATCTGTACACCAGTGACGCGGGCAGCGCGTGGGCGAATGATGCGGGCGATTTCGCGCAGGTCGCCGTAACGTCCGGTGAAGTTCAGCACCGTGCCATCCTTCAGCGTCACCCGTTGCGAGCCGAACTGAACGATGGGGCGATCACCGATGTACCAGCCGCGCGAGCCATCGCGATAGACCTGAATGCTGCCCCAGCCGTATTTCGCATCCTCGCCCTTGCGCGTCCAGACGATACCCTGGTCATAAAAGCGCAGTGTCTCTTCCCGCCGGCGCAGCCAGAAGATCAGGTTGAACAGCATCACGCCGATGAACAGCGCGATCAACACCGCCAGCAGCAGCGCAGCCCCCTGCCAGACCAGAAACCCCAGATCGCCCGCAGCCTCAAACTGGGTATAGACTGCCGGGATCAGCGTCAGGCACAGGTACAGCAGAATCGCCACCGCGGCACCGGTCAAAGCGCGACGAAAACGCCGGAAATATGGTTTGCGTTCCGAGACGATCTTGTAGAGCAGTTTGGGTTTCTGTGGCAGCGCCTTACTGTACACGGCTTATCCCTGTTGGGCAGGTTGCAACGGATGCAGGCTCATCAGCGGGACAAATTGTTCACTGTCGCTGCCGCTATCGAGGCGGATGCCCCCTTGTTCGGCATCGCCATAATTGTAAAAAGCACGCACCCCTTCACGAAAACGCTGGTCAATCGCGTGACGCACCAGGTCGGCACGCACCGCTGTCGTCAGCACCACGAACTGATCGTCGATGATCCCGATGAAATCATCCGGCGTGCCGTGTTCGCTGATGACCTGCTGGATGATCTTGGCGGCATAGCCAAAGACATCATTCCCGGCCAGGAAGCCGTAGACATCATGATACGCCCGGTAGCCTTCGACGCGGAAATGCATCTCGGCGGAGTCGGACTGGCCGTAACGGCGGCGCGCCATCTCTTCCTCGACCAATGGCCCGCTGGGCAGACCGGTGCGCGGTTCGTGCAGGTTCTCGCGCGTGGCCCGCCGGATGACGCTCTCGACCCGCAGCCGCAGTTCTTCAATGTCGAACGGTTTGGTGATGTAATCATCCGCCCCCAGTTCCAGTCCCTTGACCTTGTTGGCTCGCTCATCGCGCTGCGTCAGGAAAATGACAGGGATATAGCGCGTCAGCGTCATCTGGCGCAGGCGGCGGCAGGTCTCGTAGCCATCAATATCGGGCATCATGACATCGAGCAGGATGACCTGGGGGAAGTGGGCGTGGGCAGCGGCGATCCCGTTCATGCCGCTGTCGGCGTGGTAAACTTCGTACTGCTTGCTCTGGAAAAAGGCCAGCAGCATTTCGGCTACATCATAATCATCTTCGACAATCAGCAGACGTTTCTTCTCTGGCATAGCTTCGCCTCGCTACTCATCACCCAGCACAGCGCTCACCCGAAATTGCAGCTCATCCGAATCCGATGCGTTGCGCACGACATCCTCAGGCGGCAGCGCCGGCAGCGCCACATCCGGGCGCATGACATTCTTCAGCGGCAGCACCGAGGCTGTTGGTGGAATATGAGAGGTATCCACCTGTTGCAGTCGTTCAAAGTATTGCAGGATATGGGAAAGCTGCCCGGCGTAGAGGCCGACTTCTTCCTCGGTCAGATCGAGTTTGGCAAGTTCAGCAATCCGCCGCACTTCAGCATGTGATAATTCCATGTTTCCCTCACGTGTGCTGGGCTGTCGCTCCCACTATAGCACATGAACGCTATTGAAACCAAAATGATACGCAATTTTCCAAAATCAGGCCGATACAAAGGGTACAAAAGTCCATAGAATAAAGGCAATAGGAATGATTGCTACTCCATCACGCACGGTAAGGTCGTTTCATGCCGACCAAAGAACTTATCCCCCAGTTCGAGATACTGATCGCGGCACGCCGCCAACAGGTGCAGGAACGCCGCGCCCTGACGCCCATCGAAGCGGTGCGCGCGTTAGCCAGTATGCAAAAGCGCCCCCAGCCGGTGCTGACCGCGGTGCCACAAACCGGACAGGTGGCGCTCTTCGGGCAGATCAACCCTGACGATGATGATCCCTTGCTGCGGGCGCCGCGCCTGCTCGATAACATCCGCCGCCTGGTGCAATCGCGTGTCGATGGCATCGCCCTGGTCTCCGACGAACCGCTATACCAGCAAGGGTTGGAAGACCTGATCGTCATCTCGCGTGAACTGAACCACAGCGATCTCCCCAGCATCTATCGCGACATCATCGTCGATGAATATCAGGTGGTCGAGGCGCGGGCGGCGGGTGCCTCGGCGCTGCTGCTGCAAGCCTCGGTGCTGGAGCCAACGCTGCTGCGGGCACTGGTCTCCTCCACCCAACGTCATCGTATGACCTCGATTATCGAAGTCCGCAACCGGACCGAACTGGAAAATGCCCTCAGCCTGCGCCCCTACGCCATCGCTTTATGCCAGGTTGACCCGTTCACCAGCCAGTCGCTGCGCGGGGTGCTGCCGGAACTGCGGCAACTGATCCCGGCATCAACCCATGTCGTGCTGGCGGAGGCGCTGCGGACGATGGAGGATGTGCGTTTCGCTGTGCAGTTGAAAGTCCACGCGGCCTTTGTGGCGGCTGATCTGTTGCTTGATCCCGTGCATCTGGTTATGCTACAGTCCTTATTTCGTCGACCGACTTCCGGGTGAGTGAGTGTGCATGGCTGAGAATAAACCGGATATTGAA
The DNA here is from genome assembly GCA_022843385.1 of Anaerolineae bacterium. GTDB lineage: Bacteria > Chloroflexota > Anaerolineae > Aggregatilineales > Phototrophicaceae > CFX2. The sequence continues at coordinate 54,967 of JALHNT010000008.1, forward strand.
GGGGCTATCGGCCTGCTGCGCAGCGAGGATGAGCAACTGCGGCAGTTCGTGGCCTATCTGCTGGGGCAAACCCGTGATCCACGCGCCATCGAACCGCTGATCGACGCCCTTCAGGATGAGCATGTCGGTGTGCGCGGGGCTGCTGCCAACGCCCTGGGCGCGATCGGCGACGAGAGCGCCGTTCCCTATCTCAAACCCCTGCTGCGCCAGGACAACCCGCAACTGGTGATCTGGGTGGCCTATGCCCTGACCCGCCTAGGACACGATACGTTTGACCGCATTGAACAGGGATTGCAATCGCCCGATGTGCTGGTGCGGCGCAGCGCGGTGCTGGCGATGCAGCAGCTTGGCGATCCGCGCGCGATCCCGGCACTGCTGGCGGCGCGGGATGACCAGGCGCAGCGCTTCCCCGACGACAGCACGGTGGCTGAAGCCGCCATGCGCGCCCTCGCCAGCCTGGGCTACAACATCGGCCAGCTTCCACCCCGCCCATCCTCCAGCTAATGCCGCTGATGCCGGTGCGCCGCTTCTCATTCAGCGCCTCCCTCATCCTCATCCTGCTGCTGTGGATCGCCAGCGTCGTTTACTGGCATGATGTCGCGCACGTCAGCTTCTGGGAAGACGAGAGCTGGATGGCGATTGCCGCCCGTGGCGATCTGCTAGATGTCTGGCAATTCGCTGCCGAACGCGGTGTTCATCCGCCGCTGTATTTTTATCTGGGCTGGGCCGTGACGCGGCTGGCCGGGGAGAGCGAGTGGGTGCTGCGCGGGCTGGCGGGGATGTGCGCGCTGCTGGGTATCGCCTGGAGCTACCGGCTGGGAGCCGACATCGGCGGGCATCGCGCGGGTGTTTATGTTGTGCTGCTGCTCATCGGTTCATTATTTCTGATCTATTTCGCCCGGTTGGCGCGGCAGTATACCCTGCTGTTCGCCCTGGCTCCGGCGCTGGTCGTGGTTTACCGGCACTGGTCGGGGCAGCCCCGTCGTTCGCTGTGGCTGGCATTGGCGCTGGTGACGGCGGCGCTGCTCTATACCCATTACTTCGGCATCTGGTTGGCGCTGGTGCTGGCTCTGCACGGACTGGTCACACTACCCCGTCAACGCTGGTTGCATCTGCTGGGGGCACTGCTGCTGGCGGGCATCTTATTCCTGCCCTGGATGCCCGCCGTGTTCAGCCAACTGACCGGTTCGGGCAGCGGATTGGGTTACGTCAACCCCGACATCATCCTGAACCTGCGTGCCTATCTGGATCGCGTCTTCAACGGCAGCTACGCGCTGGGCTTCCTGCTGTTGGGACTGGGGCTGGTCGCGCTGTGGCGACTGCCAGACCGGCGCGGCGGGTTCTGGCTGCTCCTACTGTGGCTGACGGTGCCACTCGCCCTGAGCGTGCTCATCAATACTCGCTTCGCCTGGTTCATCGAGCGCAACATGATCTTCACCCTCAGTGGGGTCGTGGCCGTCATGGGCTGTGGGTTGGCCTGGCTGAGTCGCGCAGGGCGCTGGGGGAGCGCGGCGGCGCTGCTGCTGGCGCTGGGGTTCGGTGCGCTGGGCTTCATCAACTACACCACCTACTGGCCCTTCATCACCCCCGACTGGCGTTCGCTCAGTGGCGCGATGAAGCCAGATGCCCGCCCGACAGACCCGATCCTGCTGGATGGCGAACCCTACAGCCTGGCCTATTACCTCAGCCGCGACCTGCAAACCGAGGCGATCACGCTTGACTCTCCTATCAGTGATGTGCGGGGTATGTCGGACGAGGAACGCCAGCAGGCCGTGCAGGGAGCGCTGGCGGCTGACCGGCTGTGGCTGGTGACGGCGGATGGCGAGATTAAATCCGGCCTGCGCACCGTGCTGACTGACGACTGGCTGATGACGCGGCAGATTGTGCTGGGTGTGCTGGTGGCTGAGTTGTATCAACATGCGCCTGATGCCATCGTCACCACCTTTGGCGACCAGATCGCGCTCGGCTATCGTCTGCCAGCGGCGCTAAACCAGGATGCGACAGGCGTGCTGACGCTTGATCTGTGGTGGCGGGCGCTGCGCACACCGGACGAGGACTACTCGGTCGGGGTGTATCTGGTGAATGCCGCCGGGGTGATCGTGGCGCAAGTCGATGGTGGCTTCGACCAGGGGCGGGTGCCGGCGCTGCTGCTGCCCACTGATCGCTGGTCACCCGACGCCCGCACCCTCTCGCTGGCAGGGCTGCCACAAGGCGTCTATGATCTGACCGTAGCCGTCTACGACTGGCGCAGCGGCGAACGCCTGTCCCCAACTAACGGCCTGCTGGATCGCTCGTGGCTCATTGAGAAAGTGGATCTTCATGCCCAACCGTGATCGCTGGAACCTGGTACTCCTGCTGTTGCTGGCCTGGGGGGTGCTGCTGCTGTACATTAACCGACCTTTCGCCGGTCATCACGATGCCAATGGCATCTGGCTGGGGGCGGCAGCGCGTAACCTGCGGGTCTATCCACTGGCGGAGGTCACGTTGGTGCCGCTGTTGAGCCGTGGGCCAATTCCGCCAGATGTGCCGAATTATTACGTCCATCACCCGCCGCTGGTGGTGTGGCTCTCAGCGCTGTCGGAAACCATCTGGGGGGAACGAGAGCTGGCGCTGCGGCTGGTTTCGATCTTTTCCACCCTCATCAGCATCGCTGGATTCGCCGTCTTCTGCTGTCGGCTGCTGGGACCTCGTTACAGTGTGGTGTGTGCCGCGCTCTATACCCTGACGCCGATGATCCTGTACTTCGGACGGATGCCCAATCACGAGCCGCTGTCGCTGGCCTTCCTGATGATCGCCCTGGCGAATTATGTCCGCTGGCTGAAAGAACCGTCAGCATGGCGCTGGGGGTGGATCGCTATCAGCAGCTTCCTCGCCATCGCCTCGGCCTGGGCGGCCTTCTTCTTCATCGTAGCGATCGCCGTGTTCGGGTTGATCGTAATGCCGCGGCGACGAGTTGGGTTGATCGGGCTGGTCGCGGTGGCTGGACTGGCGCTGGTGAGTGTGGTCGGGTTGTACGCGCTTCAATATCCGCCCACTTTTGAGCGGCTGATGAGTGCCTTCATCTGGCGCAGCAGCACCGTTTCCGAAATCAGCGTGACATTCACCTGGCTGGAATTCGCCGGACAAACCCTGATCCATCTGATCGCCACGACGACGCTGGCGCTGCTGATCCTGGCGCTGGTGGGGATTGCTCCGTTGTGGCGGGCGGCGGACGGGTCACAGCGGTCGGTGCTGCTGGCGCTGCTGCTGGCCGGGCTGGGCTATAACATTCTCTTCCGCAGCGCATCCTACGTCCACGATTATTACAAGATCTATCTGATGCCCTTCCTGGCAATCAGCGCGGGTTACGGGCTGATCTTTGCCGTGCAGCAGGCGCGTTGGAAACGCCTCGCCCGGCCAGCCGTCACCGGTCTGATCCTGGCTTCATCGGCGGTTGCCATCGTCTTTATGAGCCGCTGGTACAGCACCGATCCGCAGCCGTTTGAACGCCGCCTGGCCGCCAAGATCGCCTCCGAGACCCAACCCGCCGACCTCGTCGTCACCAATCTCAGCCCGGCGAATCCGCTGGTGGAGTATTATGCGTTTCGCGAGATCGTCTGGGATACGAACCCGGCGGATGCGGCAGCCCAACAGACTGGCGGGACCATTCGCTACCTGGATTGCGCCTGGGGTGAGCCGGACATGACCGATGATGCGCTGTTGGAGGCCTGCCGCTTTGTGCCGCCCTCACCGTGATCGGTCACAGGGCGGACATTATTCTCGATACATTGTTCACACGAAGTATTTCTGAGCAAAGTCGTCAGTATGGTATAGAAGTTCATTGAGAGTCTGTGTCAGCCAAATTCGACGACTTACAGTCGTATTGATATCAAGGAAGAAACCGGGAAATAACCGCCACTCATGTGGTTTTGCTGGAGAACCAGAGCCGGTGGTTAAGGAGATTATCCGAGTTGTAGCAATCCTATGAGCCAACAAGTTTCTTATCCGCTCAAGTTCTTGAAATTGCTTCGAATGGATGAGGCTTTGCATCACTGTTGGGAGATTATGAGAAGAAAAAACAAAAGAGTAATTCTTGGTTGTCTCTTTACAGGTTACGTGCTTAAAGTCAGTTTCGGTTACAAATGGAAAGTTGGTTGGATTCAATATTGCGCCTGCAGCAAACATGGCATAGAAATAGCTTTCCAACACTGCCAGTCCACTGACAAAGAAACTGAATAACTCTCGCTCCTGTATATATCTGCTTTCCATATCAGAATTGATCTGAATAGCCTCTGTGAAATTGATCGAATGATCAGTAACTGCTCTGAACCGGTAACTGACTGCATTCCAGGCACCACAAAACTGATCCCAAGCACTACGATTCGTTTGTGCCTTCAGACCAACAACTCTATTTACACTGTCATAGGAATTAACATCGAAATCATCAGGCATTGATACGCCTGTTGTATTGCTCGAGTTTGTCATGTTTCCCTCTTTGTGTGCGCTTTCTTGAATCTGTCACAGCCCGGCGTGTTTGGCTGCGTTCCACAACCCGTCCATCTCAGCCAGATTGGAGTCGGTCAGCGCCTTGCCCTGCGCTGCGAGCCTCGTCTCGATGTACTGGAAGCGGCGCTTAAATTTGGCATTGGTCTGGCGCAGGGCGCTCTCGGCATCGATCTTCAGCCAGCGCGCCCAGTTGACCAGGGCGAAGAGCAGGTCGCCCATCTCGTCAGCGCGTTCGGCGTCGCTGCTGGCTGTTAGAATTTCATCCAGTTCCTCGCGCACTTTAGCAGCTACGTCCTCCAGCTTCTCCCAGTCAAAGCCGACTTTGGCCGCTTTCTCCTGAAAACGCGTCGCCAGAAACAGGGCCGGCAGATCTTTCGGGATGCCATCCAGCACCGAAGGACGCTGAATGCCCTGGGCGGCGTGTTCCTGCTGCTTCAGCTTCTCCCAGTTATTCAGCACCTCGCCGGCCGTCTTGGCCTCGGCATCGCCGAAGACATGCGGATGGCGGTTAATCATCTTGCGGTTGATCTGGGTGAGCACATCGGTCATCTTGAACTCGCCGTCATCGATGGCGATCTGGGTGTGCAGCACGATCTGGAGCAGCAGGTCGCCCATCTCCTTCGCCAGTTCGTCCCAGTTCTGGCTATCGAGCGCTTCCAGCACCTCGTGGGCTTCTTCCAGCAGGTAGCGCCGCAGCGATTGATGAGTCTGTTCTTTATCCCAGGGGCAGCCTTCCGGGGCACGTAGGTGGGCGATGATCTCCTGGAAGTGTTCGAAGCTGGACATGCCACCCAGCGCCGGTACATAGAGCGAGGTCATGTGCTGGATGTGCGAGCTGCGGTCAATTTCATACAGCGGCAGGTGTTCGACCTGCGGTTGATCCGTGCCAGCGCCATGCACCAGCGCGACGGCGAAATCATCCGGGTACTGGTTCATCAGCGTCAGCTTGACGTTTACCGCCACATCGCGGCTGTAGACCTGCCCCAGCAGCGCCGGATAATCCGGGTTGATCGGGGGATGGTGCATCGCTGCCACGCTGATGCCATCCAGGATTTGCAGGCCATCGAGCGCATCCACACCCAGCGCGGCCAGCGTCGGCTCGACGAAGCTGATACCGCTGACGATGCTCACCGGAATGTGTTCGGCGCGCGCTCGCTCGATCAAGCGCTGCACCGTCGACTCGCCGACCAGCGGATCGCCTGGCACGGCATAGACCACATCGCCCAGACGCGCCGCCGTTAGCACCCGTTCGACGATGGCGCTGTAGACCCCGGCGAAATCCGGGATCGACTCATACAGGTCATCGCAGGTCTGGTAGGTCAGGCCATCCGACTGCGGCAGGCAGGGGACGCAGTTGTGACGGCTGGTGCGCAGGATGACAGTCTGCGCCTGTTTCAGGGTGCGCCAGGCGCGGCGCGAGAGATCGTCAATTTCACCGGGGCCAAGTCCGAGCAGCGTCAGCGTCATGTCGTCCTCTTCCACAATCATGGGCAGCAGACCCCCATGATAAGACGCTTTGCCCTGGAAAACCACTTCGGTGTCGTCGGATAAAGCAAAGCCCCTCTCCAAGCTTTTGGGGAGGGGCTACAGCGGATACATCGAGTCATTAGAATGCGCGAAAGGCCCTAGCGGAAATGAGGCAGGACATGCTCGGCGTATTCGGCCACGATGCGCTCTTCCTCGCCGCACATCAGGTAGATGTTGAACTGGGTGACGCCGGCTGCTTCCAGTTCCTTGAGCTTGGCGACATGGGCTTCCACCGACCCCAGCACACCAAAGCTGTCGATGATCTCATCCTTGATAAAGTCCAGATGGTCGGCGTCCTTATCGGCGTGGTGGCGATAATCGTAGCCCTTGCGCCCTTCGATGTAGTCGGTCAGGCGCTGGGGAATATCGCTGCTCTTGCCATACTTCTCCACAATATCGGCCACATGATTACCGACCATCGCCGGGAACCAGCGGGTCTGTGCCCGCGCTTTGCCCATGTCACCGACCCACACCGGCGCGGCGGACATAATCTTGAAGCCGGTCATATCACGCCCGGCGGCCTTGCCAGCGCTGATGGCCTGATCGCTGAACCACTTCACCAGCCAGGGATCGGCCAACTGGATAATCAGTCCATCGCCGGACTCACCCGCGCCGGCCAGCGCTTTCGGCCCATAAGCCGCGATCCACACCGGCATCTCGTAGCCGTTTGCCCAGGGAAGCTGCACCGGTTTCTGTTCGTCATCATAGATCACTTCGTCGCCGCGCACCATGCCCTTGACGGCGTTGCTGAACTCGACCATCGTTTCGATATTGAGCGGCTTGCGCCCCAGCATCCGGCGCGAACTATCGCCACGCCCGACACCCATATCGAAGCGTCCGCCGCTTTGCTGTGCCAGGGTCGCGAACAGACTGGCCGCCACCGACCACTCGCGCACACCGGGGTTGGTGACGCATGGGCCGAAGCGCAGCCTGTCGGTGTGTTCCATGCACATCGCCATCGTCACATAACACTCGCGCCACAGCACATGGGAATCAAAGAACCAGGCATAGGTGAAGCCAGCCAGTTCCGCCTGCCGTGCCAGCGCCACTGTGCGCTTGGGGTTGATGTCGCCCTTGAAGGTGATCGCAAATTCCATGATATTGCCTCCTGATGACCGGGCAGCCGCGCGCCGCCGACCATAACAAGTACGGATAGTGGGGCAACACTATACCGCAGACTCCGGATTCTCGCTTGTGAGGTACCAAGGGGAACGCGGGACCCTGTGATCCCAGCTATTGACCTCGAAATCCCGATGCCCTCTGGCACTTTCGGATGGTTGCAGTGAAGAATAGTCCTGACTATAATCGCGATTGATAAGATGATGAGGTTGATGTATGCACGAACAGATCCCTGCTCGGAAGTCACCTCACTCCAGAGGACCCTCAAGCCAACCGGATAGCGATTCAGCTCAAGCAACTTCTGATGTCCGGCTTGATGCACAGAGCATCGGCCCCCTGACCCCCGCCCGAATCCTGGAATTGCAGCGCGTGCTGGGCAACCAACGCGTGATCCAACTCCTGCGCAGTCAGCAGGCGGCGGGCGCTGTAGCGGACTCGGCACAGCCAGCCGTTGAAGACGATGAAGCCGAACAGGCAACACAAGAAGCCGCAGCCGTGCCGGCGGAAGCGACAACTGAAGCACCGGCTGTCGCCACTGAGACCGAGGCGGCTGGCCGAACCACCCCGGAAACCGCCGAGGCCGAAACAGACGAAAGCGAAAGCGAACAACCGGCCCCGCTTATCGAGCCGGAAATGATGGCTGGCGCGGATGCCCCGCCGGATGGCGCACCGCCGCCTGCCGAACCACCCCCACCGCCTGATCCGTCACAGACCGAGGCGGAGCAGCAGGCACAGATTGATGGTCAATTGCAGGATGTGGAGGCTCAGGCACAGCAGGATCAGACTGCCGTCACCGACGAGTTGAACCAGGCGGCAGCCGAACCGCTGCCCTCGGTCGCAGAGCTGATGGATGAGCCAGACGGGTTGATGATCCCCCCCAAGATGCCGCCACAGCCATTCGCCGCTCCTGCTGAAACATCCTTGGCGGCTTTCGATCCACAGACCGTCCTCGCCAAACTGCCGCAACTGCCCACACCCCAACCAGCCGCCTTCGCTGGCGCTGCGGCGATGCCCGCGCCGGCCCCAGCCGCCGAACTCACACCCCCCGACCTGACTCCGCCGCAAATTCCCAGTGCTGCGGCTGCGCCGGCTGGGAACACCATGCCAGCGGTCGCGCCGATGCTCGAGCCACCGGCGCTGGATGAGGAGGCGATTACCGGTCTGGTGCAGCGCGCACCTGATCAGGACGGCGATAATTATGACCCGGCAGCCGCACGCGGTGAGGTAGTGAATATGGCCGGGGTGCTGTTGAATGCCCCGGCGCTGGCAGCAGCCGATTTGCAGGCACAGGCTCTGGCGTTGCGGGAGCAACTGACACAGCAGGCGACCACGCTCAAGACCACATTGGAAGCCAACTTCAGCGCCAGCATCACCCGTATTCAGGGACATTTCACCGCCCAGCGCGACCAGTTGCAGACCGCCCTCGACGGGGCGCAATCGCAGATTGACACGCTGCTGGAGGCCAAGATCGGCGGTGCCACAGCGCGCGGCCAACAGGCCAAGACCGATCTGGCGGGGGTGGTGGATGAGCAAAAGGGATTGGCCCAGACGGCCATTGATAACAGCCTGCTGGCAGTCGATGAGGTGCGCACCCGACACAAGGCGGATGCGGCTGAACGGTTGGGGCTGAAGGCGGGCGAAGCGCGAGAACGCGGCGAGAACAAAGCGGGCGGTTATCCGAGCGATGAGCGCGGCACCAAACAGGCTGACGCCGCCCGGCGCGTCGCCACAGAAACGGCAGCCGAGATCGAGAAGCAGGGACCAGCCTTCGACCAGGGCATAGATGATCTGCTCAAGGATTTCCCCACCGAGATTCAGACCAAAGGCCAGGAATTGCTGACCGGGTTTGATAATGCCAAGCCAGAGCTGGATGCCAAAGTCGATGAGGTCATTCAGGCGGTCGTCACCACGCTGCAAGAGCAGGCGCGCCAGTTGAAAGAACAACTGGTGACGATTGGCACGGAATTGGTCGGCGAGATTGACCGGGCAGAACAATCGGCCATCGCCGGGATTCAAGGGCAGTTGCCAGTAGTGGTCGCGCAGGTCGATGGGTTGGTTGACAGCCTGGGCGGGGCGTTGGACGGTGGTGCCTCACAGGCGGCGGGCGAGATTCAAGCCTTTGCTCAACAGTCGCACGGCACTTTGATCGGCATCGAGACGCCCGATGTCGCCAAAGCCCGCACCTTCATCGATCAGGTGCTCGGATTCATTCAGGGTGCGCCGGGTCAGGTGACGCCGCTGTTCCAGGAGGTGAATACCCAGGCGGGGCAGCAGTTCACCCTCTTCTCGACCCAGGCCAATACCAGCCTGCTAGGGATGGAGACAACGGTGGCGCAGGAGATGCAGACGGCGGGTGAAGGACTGACGGGCGCTTTCGGCCAGATGGCAGAGACCGTCAGCAGCGGGTTCGACACCCTCATCACCGATCTGGATACCCCTTTCAGCGAGGCCGAGACCCAGGTGCGCGACAGCCTGGGGCAGGCCATCAGCGACTTTGAAACGGGCTTTAACAACACGCTGACCCAGGCCGACACCGAAGTGGGCAATGCTGTCAACAGCGGCTTCACCGAGATCGATAATGCCCTGACGCAGATGGATGCGCGGATGGAAGAAGCGGCCAATGATGCCGCCTGGCGTCATGACCATCCGATTCTGGCGGCGATTGGTGATGTGGCTGGCTTCATCGGCGGCCTGCTGCTGGGCTTGGTGGCAGCGATAGCGCTGGCAGTGGCGGCCATCGTGATCGCGACGGCGCTGATCGCCGGGTTGGTAGCGCTGGGGCTATCATCCGCTGTAGCCACCGCCATTGTCCTGATCGCCGGTTTGGCGCTGCTGGCCTATGGGGTGTATCACGGCTATACCACCCGCATCGCCCAGGGCGAAAGTGGCATCAACGCGCTTCTGGGCGGATTTGCCGATGTGCTGGGGATCAGCTACATCATCAACGGCTTTAACCGCATCAGCCAACAGGGACACGTCGATTTCTGGAGCGGTCTGGATATCGGCTTCGGTGCCGGTGTGCTGGGGACGCTGGTCTTCGGCAATCGCCTGTCGCAGGCGGTGCGAGCGCGCCTGCCCGCCTCGCTCACCAACCCGGTGCGCGGGAGTGCCTGGCGTTTCTTCCGTGCCTGGCGTGGACGACAGCCGCTCAATGTCAATGTGCCAGGTCGTGGTGGAGCACGCCCCACCTGGCGTCAGTCTGAAGGCGATGTCAGCAACGCGCTGGGCGACGAATTCGCAGCGCAGCAGCGCTTCCAAGCCGGGAATCCTTTGCCTAATCGTGGGCGCATCCCACGTGGTGCCAGCGTTCCGGACAATTATCGTCCGGGCAGCACATTCCGTCCCCCTATCAGTGTGGACGTGAAGAATTACAATCTGACCCGGCCCGGCGGCACGAATGCGCTGGTGCAAAACATCGTCAGTCAGGCACAGAACCGCGCCGCCAATTTGCCCGCCGAAACGGTGCAGAAGGTCATCATTGATGTGCGCGGTCAGGCCATCAATAATCAAATCATTCAGCAGATTATTGATGATATTGTCCAGCAGTCGGCGGGGTTGATCCGTCGCACCGACATCACCATTATTGGCCCATGAAGGAGTGATCGATGACCGTACCGCCGGGATACCGTGAACAGATTGGCCTGAAGCGGGATAACCGACTGCATGAGATCGGTTCGCTGGACTTGTTGCACGCTTTCAACTCGACCATTGTCTATCATCTGGAGCAACCACAGGGCTGGGGGTCGCGCTTCCCCACCCTGATGATCGACTTGCACGACCAGGAAATCACAGCGGCAGCCATCCCGAAGGCGCTGGACGAGTTGGATCGGATTGAAGCCGGACTGCGCCGCCTGGAGCCACGTCAGATCATTGGCGACATCGAGCAGCCCGGTCAGCCACCGGTCGCTGGTCTGGTCAATCCAGCAGCAGCTAACGCCGCCGAGGCTTTTGTTTCGCCCAATGGTATCCCGCTGCTGGAACTTTTTCGCGCCACACTGAAGGAAGCACTGGTCGCCGGTGAGGGGGTGCGTTACGCCATCTTTTACGAGCGGATCGAAGCCGATGGCAGCCGCTCGATCATCCTCTAACCGCCTGGCCGACATTCAAGCCGTGTGCCAATTCCGCTATTTCCTCAGCAATCCATTGGGGACGCTGTACCGGACGCCAGCGACCCGGCTGCCGATGGCGGTGATGCGTCATTTCGACAGCGCCCTGTCGGCGGCGATGCTTCCGGCCTATGTTGATCTGATTCAGACCGTAGGCGAATAGGCGGCACGGGCAGGAGACGTGGGACGCTTGGTGCAGATCGCTCAACAGTTACGATGAACCCGATGAAGATGACTCGGTGGCAGCGCCGGATTCGATTATGATGAAGCGAACGTTCATCTCATGAAGGTTTGCCCATGCCGCCTCTGCGCCTGCCCGTCCTGGCTGATAACATCATCAGTCAACTGGAAACCCGCACCTTTCAACGCGGACAAGAGCGACTGCCCCGTTGGCGCTACTGGCTGAGATTCTTCATCCGTTATGTGCTGCTGGGGTTGTCGCTCCTCTATTTCGGCGGCCTGCTCATCGGTGTGCTGACCGGGCGTGACCCCTTCCCGATTGCGGCGCAGCTCGATCTGGTGACGACCTTCTTCCTCATCGGCATCCTGGTCTGGCACTTTCGCCTGATGCTGGAAACCTTGATTCTGGGGGCGGTCAGCATCGCCGGCGAGCGCGAGAGCGGGCGCTGGGAACTGCTCCTGCTGACAGGAGTCTCGGCGCAGCAGGTGGTGCGGGGCAAGTGGCTGGCGCTGGTCAAACGCCAGCTCCCGGCCTATCTCTGGCTGGCCGTCTTCCGCATCGGAGCCATCGCCGCCTTTACGCTTGCCACCCACGATACCCTGACCTTTGGTACGGTGTATCAGTATTTCAACACCAGCATCTATTACACCCTGCCCAATCCACTGCTGGTGATGCTGGCAGCGCTGCTGATCGTCGCCATGACGATGCTGAACCTGGTCTTCACCGCCAGTTGTGCGGTGATGGCCTCCGCCGTCAGCCCCGGACGGGTGCGCGCCATCCTCAGTGCCATTGCGGCCCGGTTGGTGCTGACGGTGGGCAACGCCGCGGTGGGAGTGCTTATCATTCAAGTCTTGATAGATCTGCTGAGGCGGTTTGGTGTGATGAACATTGGCTGGGGCAGCGAAAGCAATCTGTTGATTATCGTTTCGATGACGCTGCTCGGCCTGGTCGATAATGGCTATACGGTGGCCTCGTCCTTTCAATCCCCGATCACGCATTATGCCTCGTTCGACTACGACACCTCGCTCACGGCCGGACTGGCGCTAGCGATGCTGCTCGGCAGCCTGGGGACGCTCGGTCTCTACGCGCTGCTCACACGCTTCAATCTGCGTCGTTCCGAACGCCGTCTGGTGGCTATCGGGGTCAGTTCGGAGCCGCCCATCAGGGTGAATTAATGCGTATTCACATGCACCCGTGAATGCTCGGCGCGGTAGTCGCTGGGGGACATGCGCAGGGCGCGGCGAAACACCCGGCGGAAGTAATCCGGGTCGGCATAGCCACACTTGACGGCGATCTGCTCGATGGTCAGGCTGCTGTCCAGCAGATAATTGCAGGCCACGCCCACCCGCCGCCGGTGGATGGCTTCGGTCAGCGTTTCGCCATATACCTGGCGATAGATGCGTCCCAGATAATCGGCGTTATAGCCCAGCGCCGCCGCTACCCGGCTGGTGGTGATCGGGCGGTCATAATTCATGCGGATGTAGGTGTGCGCCCAGGCCGCCACCGCGTGCAGGTCATCACGATCTGGCGGCAGGGTTTCAGCGGCGTGGCTGACTTCGGTCAGCATCAACAGCGTCAGCAGATTGGCCGACTGCGGGTTCAGCACACCGGTTTCCTGATCCTTGAGGAAGGTGAGGTACAGCCGTTCCAGGCGCTCCGGTTGGGCCAGGTGCGCCACCTGCGGAATCTTGACCCCCGGCGCGAAGTCCTCGGAGGGGCCACAGTCGATCTGCCCCTCGACCTCGAAATGAATCCAGTAGAAGCGCAGGTTGGGCGGCATCGGTTTCGAGCCACCATGCTGCCGACCCGGCCAGAGGTGCAGCGTTTGCCCGGCCTCCAGATGAAACCGTCGATCCTGTTCCCACATATCCAGCTCGCCCTGCTTGACCAGGATCAGCTCATGCGACTGGATGACGCGCGTCGGGTGTGTGGCTGCCCCGCGTGAGATGAACAACCCGGCATTCTGGGCTTTCAGCGGAAACACCAGCGGCAGCGCAAATGTATCCATAGCAACCGGCCTCAACCGATGAAAAGTCGGAATTGTCCTGCTATTGTACAGGGTCGGGGTCTGTTCAACCAATACGATTATCCGATAGATTGTAAGTAGGAATTAAATGTGGTCTTTTTGAGATGAGGTTTTTACGATGACTGATTCGACGCCACGATCCGCCGCTATTCCCTCGAAGCACGTCAACATCACCGGTGGTTACTGGGGTGAACGCCAGACCGTCAATCGCGAACGGACAATTCCGGCTATTTATCAGCAGTTGGAAAAGACCGGTCAGCTCGAAGCCCTGAACCTCAAACGCAGCCACCCCAACACCCGCAGCGTCATCTACATGTTCTGGGACTCGGACATCGGCAAATGGCTGGAGGCGGTGGGCTACAGCCTGGAGAGTCATCCCGATCCCGAACTGGAGAAACTCACCGATGATGTGATTGACCGCATGGCCGGGGCGCAACAGGCCGATGGCTACCTGAACACCTACTTCAGCGTCCTCGAACCGGAAAACCGCTTTCGCAACCTGCGCGATTGGCACGAACTGTATAACGCTGGTCATCTGATGGAAGGGGCAGTCGCCTATTCACGGGCGACCGGTAAACCCAAAGCCCAGCAAATCCTGGCGCGCTTTGCCGACCTGATTGATGCCACCTTTGGCCCTGAAGACCATCAGAAGCATGGGTACTGCGGCCACCCGGAAATCGAGATGGGGCTGGTGCGCCTGTATCAGGCCACTGGCGAGAAGCGCTATCTCAATCTGGCGAAGTATTTCATCGATGAGCGCGGTCAGCCCAACCCCCACTACTTCGATGTCGAGGCGGCGGCGCGCGGCGACGACCCCAGCAAGTTCTGGGCCAAGACCTATCACTACTGCCAGGCGCACGCCCCCATTCGCGAGCAGGCCGGCGCGACCGGCCATTCAGTGCGTGCCTGTTACCTCTACGGCGGCGTGGCCGATATTGCGGCGGAAACCCAGGATGAGACGCTGGTCGCAGCCAGCAAGCGCTTCTGGGATGACCTGACCGAGCATCAGATGTATATCACCGGTGGGTTGGGGCCAGCCCACGCCAACGAAGGCTTCACCTTCGCCTATGACTTCCCCAACGAGTCGGCCTATGCCGAAACCTGCGCCTCGATTGCGCTGGTGTTCTGGGCGCAGCGCATGTTCCGCCTCGACCCGCACAGCCGCTATATCGATGTGATGGAGCGCGCCCTCTACAATGGCGTGATGAGCGGCGTCTCGGCCCAGGGTGACCAGTTCTTCTATGCCAATCCGCTGGCCTCCTATCCCTATGTCAATCCCTACGAACACTGGAGTGGCATCGGCACGCCGCGCCATTACCGCCGTTCCGACTGGTTCTTCTGTGCCTGCTGCCCACCGAACCTGTCGCGCCTGGTCGCCAGCGTCGGCGGATACTTCTACGCCGTCAGCGGTGCTACGGTCTATGCCCAGCTTTACAACAGCAGCAGCGCCCAGCTTCAGGTCAATGGCAGCGCCGTTACCCTGGAGCAGCACACCGATTATCCCTGGAACGGCGATGTGCATTGGGCTGTCCGGGTTGAGCAGACGACCGAATTTGACCTGGCGCTGCGGATACCCGACTGGTGCCGCGACTTCCAGATAGCGGTCAACGGCAGCCCGATGACGCCGGAGCCGGTCAACGGATATGCCCACCTGCGGCGGCGCTGGTCCAATGGCGACGAGGTGCGGCTGTCGCTGGTGATGCCGGTGGAGCGCATGATGGCGCATCCCGAAGTACGGCAGGATGCCGGCACGATTGCCCTCCAGCGTGGGCCGGTGGTCTACTGCCTGGAAGAGATGGAAAATGGCAGCCGTCTGGCGAATGTGACGATCCCGCGTGAGGCGCGTCTGAATCCGGCATCAGCCCCCAACCTCTTCGGCGGCGTCAGCACCATCAGCGGCGACGCGCTGCGGGTCGAACCGGCCAACTGGGGCAGCGGGCTGTATCATCCGCAATCGCGCGTCCAGCCCACGCCGAGTCCCTTCACCTTTCAAGCCATCCCGTATGCCTTCTGGGCCAACCGCGAGCCGGGCGAGATGCGCGTCTGGTTGCGCGAAGCCTGAGCTGAGGAAAGGAGATTGCCCAGCCATCTGCTAACGGAATCAGCCCGATCCAGCAAATTAGTCCGTATAAGAGTAAAGGAATTTTGAACATGTTGAAGAAGAGACTTTCCCGTCGCGATTTCTTGAGAATGTCGGGTGCCGCCGGTTTTGCTGCGGCGACCGGTGGGCTGCCGCTGCAACGGCTGATGGCTGCCCCCAACCGCCAGGATGCGGTTTCGATCACCTTCGGTGGATGGGGTGGCGTGGCTGAAGATGAGGGCGTTCAGGAAGCCATCAAGGTCTTCCAGGAAGAAATGCCCGGCATCACCGTCGAATGGCAGCACACCCCCGATGCCGGCGAATATTCGCGCGTCCTGCTGACCAACATCGCTGCTGGCACCGCCCCCGATACCGGCTTCATCCGCGCCAATGATTATGAAACACTGCGCTCGCAGGGTCTGCTGCTGGATGTCACCGACTTCATCACCAGCGATCCGCTGCTCGGCCAGCCCAATTACTTCCTCGAACCGCAGGAGACCAACCGCTGCGCCGACGCCAACGGACGCTGGCACGGCATCGGCTCGACCTGGGTGGCGCATCACATTTATTACAATGCCGAACTGTTCGATCAGGCTGGCATCGCCCCGCCCGGCTTCCAGGATGACCAAATCTGGGAATGGGATGCCTTCGTCGAAGTCGCCAAACAATTGACCGCCGACGCCAATGGCCGTCATCCGGGCGACGCCGGCTTTGATGCCGACAACATTCAGCAGTGGGGCGTGGACTGGGGTTCGACCTGGTGGATGCCCATCGCTGCCGCGGTTCATGCCAATGGCGGCAAGTTCTTCACCGACGAAGGGCTGATTGGTATCGATTCGCCCGAAGCGCTGGAAGCCATGCAGCGTCTTTCCGACCTGATATATGTCCACAAAGTAGCGCCGCGCAGCGCCTCAATGGCCGACCTGGGCATGACCAACACCCAGATGGTTGACAATGGGCGTCTGGCGATGGCGATTGATGGCTCGTGGGCGCTGTCGTGGATGAACCCCTCGCTCGTCAGTGTGCCGATGGGAACGGGCGCGCTGCCTAAGATGACCCAGCCGGCGTCTATCATGCAGGCACACTTCCACTCGATTCTGTCAACCACCCAGAAACCGGACGCTGCCTGGCAGTGGCTGCGCTTCCTGGCGACGCCCTTCTACCAGACCCACTTCTCCAAGATCGGCCTGTGGATTCCCAACCAGAGCGCCATGCTCACGCCGGATGGCCTCAAGACCTGGGTTACCGAAGGCATTCACCCGGAGAACTACTCGCAGTTCGCCACCGACTACCTGCCCAAGCATGGCGTGGCGGTACGGATTCCGGCGGGCTACATCGAAGCCGAAGCCAACTTCCTGCAACCGGCTTTCGATGCGCTGACCAACGGCACACCGGTGGCGGAAGTCTTCCCCGAGGCGGTGCGCCAGGCCAATGATGTCCTTGCGATGGCTCAGATCTAACGGGATGATGGGCTGACTTTCAACGCCTGTCTCCATCGAACTCCGAAGAGGGCCGGTCACCTGCCGCGCCCTCTCTCGCCATCCGCCATCAGAGAATGGTGTAAAGCCAATGGCTACTCGTACCGAACTCCAGACCAGCCCGGTCAAAGCATCCATCCCATTTCTGAGCCGCTTAAGCCTCAGCCAGCGGCGCAACGTCATCGGCTATATCTTCATCATGCCCTTCATCCTGGGCGTCATCTTCTGGGTGTTGATCCCGGCGCTGGTGGCCGTCTATCTGACCTTTCATCAGTGGAACCTGATTTCTCCACCGCGCTTCGTCGGGACGGCCAACATCGAGGCGCTGTTTCGTGACCCAATCCTGCCGATCTCGCTGCGCGCCACCTTTGTCTATACCATCGTCTCGGTCCCGCTGGGGCTGGTGTTCAGCTTCTTCCTCGCCACCCTCATCAATCGCCAGTTCAAGGGCATCTCCATCTTCCGCACCATCTTCTACCTGCCCAGCATCATCCCGGCCGTCGCCGGGGCGCTGCTCTGGGCCTGGATGTATAACACCGAGTTCGGCCTGATTAATGTTTTTATCCGGGCGCTGGGCGGGCCAAAAATCCCCTGGCTGCAAGACCCGGCCTGGGCCATCCCGGCTTTCATCATCGTCAGCCTGTGGGGCGTGGGCGGGTCGATGATCATCTTTCTCGCCGGACTCCAGGGCATCCCGGACATTTATTATGAAGCCGCCGAGATCGATGGCGCGGGGAAATGGGCCAAGTTCTTCAACATCACCCTGCCGCTGATGTCGCCAATCTTCTTCTTCAATCTGGTGATCGGATTCATCAACTCATTTCAGGCCTTCGTCAATGCCCTGCTGATTACCGACGGCGGGCCACAGAATTCGACGCTGTTCCTGGTGCTGTATATCTATCGCTCGGCTTTCTCCAGCCTGAAGATGGGCTATGCCGCCACGCTGTCGTGGGTGTTGTTCTTCATCCTGATGGCGCTCTCGTTCCTGGTTTTCCGCTACATCGGTTCGCGCGTCTATTACGAACATCCGGGGGATTGAGGGAATAACTGATGACAACAACACTCGACCAACCGAATGCGCCGCTGCTCACCAAACGCCGCGCTGCCAACCGCCCCCATAGCACCAGCGACCGGGTATGGAACTGGACCAGCAACATCCTGCTGGTAGTGATGGCCTTCGTCATGCTGATGCCCTTCGCCTGGCTGGTGACCAGCGCCCTTAAGTCGCAAATTCAGATTTTCCAGTATCCGCCGGTATGGATTCCCAACCCGATCCAGTGGGAGAACTTCACCAACGCCCTGACCTACAAGCCGTTTGGCCTGTACTTCTTCAACTCGATGAAGATCGCGCTGCTGAACGTGGTCGCAGTGGTGTTCACCGCATCCTTCTGCGCCTATGGCTTCGCCCGCATCCGTTTCTGGGGGCGCGACTTCTGGTTCGGTGTGGTGCTGGCGACGCTGTTCCTGCCCTACGCCATCACCATTGTGCCATCGTTCATCATCTTCACCCGGCTGGGCTGGGTGGATACCATCCTGCCGCTGACTGTGCCGTACTTCTTCGGCGGCGGCGCGTTCAACATCTTCCTGCTGCGGCAATTTTTCCGCACCATCCCGGAGGAACTGGCCGACGCCGCCCGCATTGACGGGTGCAGCGAGTTCGGCATCTACTGGCGCATCATGATGCCGCTGGCGAAACCGGCGCTCATCACCGTCGCCATCTTCACTTTCCTGACGGCCTGGAATGATCTGCTCGGTCCGGTCATCTACCTGCGCTCGCCGGAGAATTTCACCGTCGCAGCCGGGCTGGCCTCGTTCCGCAGCGTCCAGGATGTGAGCTGGGACTTACAACTGGCGGCCTCGACGGCCATGATCCTGCCAGTCATCATCCTGTTTTTCCTGGCGCAGCGCTACTTCATCCAGGGCATCGTCATGACCGGGCTGAAGGGATAACGGATAAACCCGCTGGCAAAAGCGCGTCCGCCTCGCGCCGCGCGCTTTTCCAGCTTCGTCGCGCAGCTTGACTCCCTCGCAGCCGCGGCTGGCGAGAGGTGCGCAAAGCCCTGTTCTGTAAGCCGGATTTCAAGCGAATGCCTTTTGCAGACCGGTCATGCTATACCGATCTTGCCCGTCCCTATACCAAAATACACCCTGGCGTTCCTCGCATCTTGACGGTAGCTTTTATCCTTCGGTGTTTCGCTCAGTCATCACTCCGTATTGCAGGTTTCATCGAAGGAAAGCATTGTGACCCAGACGCCTGTGCCGCGCGTATCGTATGGAGAACTGGCGCGCCTGTTCCTCCGCCTCAGTCTGACCGCATTCGGCGGGCCTGTCGCCCATATTGCGATGGGTGAAGATGAGATCGTTCAGCGCAAACGCTGGCTGACCCGTGAGCATTACCTCGATCTGGTCTCGGCCACCAACCTGATCCCCGGCCCGAACTCGACCGAAGTGATGATCCACGTCGGCTATGTCATGCGCGGCATCCCCGGCGCGATCCTGACCGGTGCCTGTTTCATCGGCCCGGCCATGCTGCTGACGCTCTTCCTCTCCTGGCTCTACGTCAACACCGGACAAATTCCGGCGGCACAGGCGCTGCTGTGGGGCATCCAGCCGGTGATGGTCGCCATCATCGCCCACGTCGGCTACCGGCTGGCGGTGACCGCGCTGAAAAACCGGACGTTGTGGCTGCTGTTCATCGTCGCCACAGCCGTGCTGCTTCAGAAAAATGTCACCGGTTTCGGCATCCCGGAAGTGCTGGTGATGGTCGGGGCGGGGGTGATCTATGCCCTGCTGACGACCGGTGTGCCGCGTCTGGCTGCCAGTGGCCTGCCGCTGCTGGGGGCACTGCCGCTGATGCAGCAGGTGGCGCAGACCATTCCGGCGACGCTCTGGGACATCTTCTGGTACTTCCTCAAAATTGGCTCGGTGCTGTTCGGCAGCGGCTACATCCTCATCTCCTACATTCAGCAGGATGTCGTCAATGGCTTCGGCTGGCTGACGACGCAGCAGCTCCTCGACGCGGTGGCGATTGGTCAGATCACGCCGGGGCCGGTGCTGACGACAGTGACGACGGTCGGCTACATCGTGGCCGGGTTGCCGGGGGCGCTGCTGGGGACTCTCGGCGTCTTCCTGCCGTCCTTCGTCCTGGTGATCCTGACCGCGCCGCTCATCCCGAAGATGCGGCAGAACCGCTTCCTCAGCGCCTTCCTCTCCGGCGTGAATGCCGGGGTGATCGCGGCCATCCTGGCGACGCTGCTCGATCTTTCCGGCGCGGCCTTCCGCCAGTTAAACGGGGATGCCTTCAGCCCGCTGGCAATTCTGTTGGGGGTCGGGGCGCTGGCGCTGCTGATCCGCTTCAAGCTCAACGCCACCTGGCTCATGCTCGGCGGTGCACTGATCGGGCTGTTGGCCGGGGCGCTGTTTCCGTAAGAAGAGGCAGCAAACGGTTGCCCACTACTGCGAATTAATGGCGGTTTAGCATTCAGTACCATGGCGCTTGTTGCCCCCTTCAGCTTTCGTGATTCACGGAAACTACTTATCTTCGATAACATATTCACAGGAAGAGCATATCGACAGTGGCAAGCGAACGATTGTGGTTGTGCCTTGCCGGGTAACATCAAATGCCCATCTGTATCGATAGACTTTATCCGAGGTGCTGCGAAACTCAACTTCAGCCAAGTGTTTTCCAACAGGGTAAATGTCCATTTTGAAACAGATCGATAAAGGCCCGCCAGATGAACCGATGACTTGATTATTCTCATCAAACATGGTCATATCAATCAATAGAGTGCCAAATTCGAGGTTTTTCACTTCCATCCCATCAATATGTATACGCGATGTATCACTAACTTTTCGTTTTAAGCCATCCGTTTGATCGCCTAGCTCCCATACTTTTAGCTGGTCAACCCGAACGCACTGTTGCCGCGATCCTTCAAGAGCAATATGCTTGATTTGAGGAGGTAATGGCTCTGGCTGGTTCCAGAGTTGTTGTGCCAGGTTCGCAACCTCAGTTTGTTCTATGGGCGTTAACTCAGCCGCCGTGCAGGCAAAACAAGTGAGCAACACGATCCCGATTGGGTATACCCAATCCCATCGTTTGTGAACGGTATTTGCAGAGGACACAACCTCTACCATTGATCCCCCTTATCTGTATCCCTGTTTTTCTGGATTGTTCATCGGCTCTCCATGCTGAGTATGTCACTGCTGACACGGCAGATTGCTGATGTTTACTCCCGACGGCTAACGCCCCATAGTCTGAGGGTGCCATCGTCACTGCTGGATGCAAGCAGTTTGCCCGTTGAGTCAAACCGGATGCGCGTTATCGGATCGGTGTGATAAAGTAACGGCCTGATCGATTCATCTGACAGATCGGACATATCCCAAAACATGACGCTCCCGTAGTTGCTTCCTGTGACTAACAGGGTGTCATCGTGGTTTAATGCCAGCGTATTGAGATGGGAGTAACGGGTATTCCGTTGGACGAGCCGTTCGCCAGTTGCCATGTTCCAGATGCTGATTGTTCGATCACTACATGACACAAGAAATTCCCCATCCGAGCTGATTACCAGGTCCGAAACGCTCCACTCATGACCTTCCATTTTGTGGATAGACTCATTTGTAGTCAACGAAAAGACTGTAATGATGGGTATACCAAGAGAATCGCCATAGCCATCAGCATAAACAAGAAGGTCTCCGCTTCTATCAAACGCAAAGGCTGTGATGTCGTCGGTGGCAGTGATCGAAGCCTGTTCGTGTTTCGTTTGCAGATTGAAGATATGGATAACGTTATCAGCAGCATAAGCAGCAAGCTCTCCTTTGGGATGTACAGAGACAATATTCTCCGACCATCCAAACTCACCGATGGCAGCGAACATTTCGCTTTCTTGGTTGGATAAATCCCATATTCTGATTGAATCGTCATTCATAATTGTGATGAGATACTTGCCATCCAAGCTGAATGTGACATCGCGCACGAATAAGTCTCCGATATCAAATTCAATCGACTCTTCAAGGGTAGTGAAATTCCAGAGCGATAATTTCGGGCTGAGTACCGCATAAGCTATAGTCGAGTCAGTGGGGCTGAAAGCAAAACTTCTGATCGGAATACCACCTTTTTCCCCAATCGTCATCAGATTTTTGATTTCATGGGCATTGCTTAGGGTGATAATCTCAAGGTCATCAAGGTCAATCAAAGAGGTCGCCCGAATCGATGACATGCCAACCAGGCAGCTTATCAGAAGCAGGCACACGATCATACGGAGGAGATAACGCCCAAGAATAGGATTCATATCCCGATACTCCATCTCAAGGTCGCTTACACTCAACAGGGCTGCGCCCGGCATGACCAACCCATCTACAGTACCCAATATGTGCGAAATGCGCTCCCTCAACCCCGATTTTTCCCAACTCTTTTCCAACCCTGCACCGACACCGTTAACCCTCCTGCTCCCGCAAAACGGTTAGCGCCGACTCAGCTTAAGTCGTACCAAAAAGTTTACCAAAAGTTCACCCATAACGGTGGGAATTCGGGTAGTCTGGATGTAGGCGGTGTGGCCTGCCACGCCGGTTCGCCAACCTACCCGCGCGATTGTTCGTCCTGATAGTCTGAATCAGGATTGAGGGAAATGTTCACAAAATGCACTTTTGACTTTGACGAATTTGACGAATTTGACGAATTTTGTGAACCGCGCTCTCTTGGACTATCGACTAATGACTGACTCGCAAACTGCAAAAGAGGGACTGTTGCAGGTGCAGAATTTGCAGAATCTTGTGCAGTTTCACTCCGTTTTCACTCTGTGTTCTCTGTGTCCTCTGTGTTGGTTTTTTCTGTCATTGTCGTTGTCTGTCCGACGACGACGGCGACACAAAACCGGAGTTGCACCAACAGTCTGTAGTCAATAGTCAATAGCGGATAGGGAAAGGCCAATGGCTCTCATTAGCAAACTCATCAACACACGAATCCAAGCCTTTTTTCTGACGACTATCGACTGATGACTACTGACTGGTTGCAACACTTGAGGGAAAACAGTGGCGCAGGATTCGCGAATTGAAATATGGACTGATGCGAATCTGACGAATCTGACGAATCGTGTGAATCATCACGCTGCTTGCTCTCTGTGTCTCAGTGGTTCAGTCCTCCTTCGCCTTGTCTTGGCGCTGACTCTCACCCCTGACACACACGGCCAGGGGATGAGGTCAGGCGGGTCGATCAGCGCTTACGGGTTCACCAGATGGCGGTAGTACACCAGCTCGTGATCGGGCAGCAGATCCGGGTGCAGGATGTGGATCAGGTCGGCGAGGATCACATCCGGACGTGAGGCACCGCTTTCGAAATAATCATTACCACCGTTGGCATTGACGATGGCATCGTTGTTGTAAACCTGATTGTTCTGCACGGGGGCGAACTGGGCATAGCGCTCATCCTGTGCCAGCAGATCATCGAGCGTGGCGACGCCGAACGCGCCGGGGAACCAGAAATCGGCCTCCGCGCCACCATCGAACACCACCTCGAAATCGAACGGCACGCTGTCGGTCTTGTCGGCCAGCAGCGGATCATCCGCCAGCGCCAGGCTCGCCCCGGCATCGCTGATCAACTGGCCGATGAAGGTCTCCGTCCCGGGCAGGAACCACGTCCCCTGATAGGCGCTGCTCCACAACACCACCGGCTGCTCATCCAGATCGGCGGTCAGGGCGGCCAGCGACTCATAGGCCTGGGCCCGTTCGCTGAAAATCGCCTGCGCCTCGGCTTCGGCGTTGAAGAACAGTGCCGTGAACTTCATCCACTCGGCAGCCCCCAGCGGGTCGCGCTCGACGAAATCCGAAGCCACCGCTACCGGAATGCCGGCCTGGAGCAGCACCGGATGGGTGTCATATTCCGGGATACCGCTGCCATAGGTCATCACAATGCCCGGCTCGGCATCAATCACCGCCTCGACGTTGACGGTCGCCCCGCTGCCAATCTCGATCAGCTCGCCGGCCTCGATCTTGGCGCGGACTTCCGGCGCGTTGGCGAACAGCAGGCTGTCCAGCCCGATCAGCCTATCCACCAGCCCCAGATCGACCAGATGCGGCAGATACGAGGTGGACATGGTGATGATGCTCTGAACCGGCACCTCGATCACCTGGGCATCGGCGAAGCCCTCCGGCGCGGGAGTGCCGCACTGCACCAGCACGTACTGAAACCCATCGGCTTCGGTCGCACCGAACCAGGGGGCGGTCACCGTCACCACCTTGTAATGACCGGCGTACTCGACCTGAAAGCCGGTGGCATAATCGACCGTGAGCTTCTCCGGGAAGTAATCCACTGCGGGGTCATAGGTGCTGACGCAGCCCTCGGTCAGGTTGACCGCCTGCGCCCCGACGCTGGCGAACGACAGCAGCGCCAGAATCCCGATCATCAAACCAGACAACCGTATCATGCTCTCTCCTCCCATTATGATTATGAAATGAACGATCTGTCACGAGGAGAGGCCAGCGGAGGTTGAATCAAAAGCCCGCCGAGCGGCGGGCCAGGACATACCATTGACCACGCTCGCTCGCCTCATTCCTCGAAGGCAGCGCACGAGCAAGTGGTAAAGGCGGGTAATCGGACTTGATGGCAGAGCATCTTACCGTTGCGGGTCAGTGCCGGACTTTCACCGGGCTTCCCCCATTATCGCGCTGTGCATCCGGGCAGCAGCGCACCTTCACCGATTAACTTGTTGCCGACTACACTAACACCGGCATCCGGGGTTGTCAAGGACAGGCAGTTCATCGCCAGCGTGTGCTGGTCAGCCGCATTGCAGCCGGCGTATCTGTGCCAACCTCTGCCCACGCCAGGTGCAAATGTCGATCGCGGTCAGTGCGGAAGGTCGGTGCGGCCAGCAGCCCATCGATCTCGATCACCGGTTGGTAGCCCACCAGCGTTCCCCCCTGAAAATAGACCACTGCCAGCGTTGTCTGGTCGATCAGCGCGGCTGCTGGCAGCCGGTCGAAAGGTTCGCTCAGCGGCGTGATCCAGGACAAGGAAATCGATCCTTGTTGGGCGGTCAGGCCGCTTCCGCCGTTGAAGCCCGTCTCAAACGACACATCGCTAGCCGTGATACCTATTCGCACCGGTGCCAGCCATTCCGCTGCACCCGGTGGTGCTGCCGTGAACCAGCTTTCGCGCCGGTCATCCGCGCGGGTGATATTCCAGAACAGATAGATATGTGTGCGATCCTGGGCCACATGGAAGCTCTCCAGCCGATCCCCTGGCTGGAGCACTGCTCCCTCTACCACATCCTCAACTTGCTCCAAACGGCCATCGATCAGCGGCGAGCGCATGATCCGGTTATCCGAAACCCGCAGCCAGTACAGCATCACCGTATCGTTGGCCGTCCGGATGGCGCTCGGCCAATCAGCATCGCGGGCAATCTCGTAAATATCCTCCAGCCGTGGCCGGCCCTCAGCATCGACAAAGCGGGCGAACAATGTTGGCTCGGACAACAACCCACCGACCGAAATGGCCCAGGTTGCGCCGTCGGTTGCGCTAACCAGGGTATAGCGCCGTGTTGCCTCATCGCTGATCGGGATCAGTTCGCGTTCCTGCTCCAGGTTGGGCGTGAGCAGGGTTGCCCACAGACGGGTCTCTCGATTGACGTTAGCATCCAGCCAGGTCAGCAGAGTCAGATCGCCACTGGCTGCCACCATCTGCTGGGCATAGGGATAGACAGGCAGTGGCAGTCGGGCTTGCTGTGAGATGCCAGAGCTGTTCATCAGGGCTACAGCCTGATAGGTTCCATTGACATCATCTGCGATCCAGCCGGCCAGCAGCCGATCATCCAGTGGACGCAGCACCGGCGCGCTCATCTGTTCCGCCTGATCGAGGGTCATCACCAAACCCCAGGCCGAGTTGGGCAGATCTGGGGTTGCCAGCGCCAGCGGTTGGCAGGCGGCCAGCAGCAGTATCGCTCCCCATCCCAGCAGTCCCAGCCCTCGCATCGTTCTAATCCTTGATTACGGCTGCAAGTCCCTCAGGCCCTTTGTAGCGGATAGGCAGCGGAGCATAATAGGCAACTGAGTCCAGCACATAACAAACGATGCTGCGGGTGACATTGGGAATGACAGCCTCAGCCGAGCCGAAGTAAAAGCCGATATGATAGCGTTCTTCGCCATGGACGACATGTCGCACCAGCCAGCCCGCTGCCCCCGGACGCGGTGCGACAGCGACCTCGATCTCTTCGATCTCGGTCCAACGGATGGCAATGCCTTCTATCACCACCTCACCGGCATAAGGATCAAAGCGCTGCTGAAGGCCGCGGGACTCGTCCGCTGGCAGATCGACTGGGTCGGGGCGCACCTTCCGGCGCTGCAAGAAGAAATCCGTCATATGGTCTCTTACTCTATCCATCAACGCGTGTTCGAAGTCTACCGCAAGTGATCGGCTGAAACCAAGTGACGGACGACGATTCAGGGTAGAGATTGTCCTCAGGGCCAATGGATCGTCAGAATTCTGAAATCGTCTCAGCGGCGCATGTGTTCCAGCTTTTTGAACAGATCGCGGAAGATCGGGTCGCGCTCGATGTAGTAGGCGTAGCGCATCAGATGGCGGCGCGGGTCAACGCTCCAGGTCACCTGATCGGTCAGGATCGGGCTGTGCGCCAGATGAGTCGGCACCCAGGACTCGTCGATCAGATAGGCGATGGCCGCGATGTCCCAGATCACTTTCGACCAGGCAAAATGATCGGTTTCATAACCCTTCACAATCTCGACCAGATAATCGCCAATCGCGCCGCGCCCCAGCACATGCGCCTCCAGCTCCGGAATGGTGGTATGCAGGTGGGTCGTCACGCCGGCAGCCGGGATATGCACCAGCGGCACGCCGCAGTCGAACACCAGCCGCGCCGCTTTGACATCCTGCTTCAGATTGAATTCCAGCGTGTCCGACCAGTGGAGGGCGTGGCCGCCCAACCAGACCACGACGATGTGTTCGACGATGCGCGGCTCGATCAGGATGGCTGAGGCGATGTTGGTGATGGCTCCAATCGCCACCACAACCAGCGGGTCATCGGGCGGGGATTGCAGCGCCCGCTGAATCAGGTCATTCACGGCGTCGCTGTGAACCGGCTCGTCGATGCTTTCCAGGTAGCGGGTTGAGCCGCGATAGACCAACCCATCCGCCGGCCAGTTGATTTTGTCGAGCAGGCGCAGGATTTCGGCATAACTGCGTTCCATACCATCGGCGGGGCTGTTCGAGCGCTGATTGAAGAACGGCGCAGCATAAATGGCCTCGACCTTCAACCGCTCCGGCGAGAGCAAGGCATAGACCAGGGCAAACTGGTCATCCACCTCGTTATAGGTATCCGTATCCAGCACCATGCGCAGGACGCCGCCCGGCAGTTGCAGCCGATTCAGACGGGTGGCTTCGGAGAGCAGTGGAAAGGCGGGCATCAGCTTATCCTTCGTTGGAGGGGACCTGCGCACAGCAGGTGGAAGCGGTTACAGATTTCATCCGACAGGACATGGCGACTCAGATGAGCCAAACATCAAGGGCGCAATCAATTGCGCCCTTACCATCTTCAGGTTTTAGGTTCAGCGCTCCAGGAGCGCGACTACTGTGATAGAACTCAATCCGTCCTGGTCGATCAGGCCGGCTGCATATTCTCGGTGTGCGACTTGTTCTGCTTCATCTCATCCAGCAGCGAACGGGCGATGACAAAACCGCCGTTGCCACGCGCCGCCGGGAGCTTGCCACCCTCGATCCAGGCCATGATTTCGGCCTGCGGCACCGCCATGTAATCAGCAGCTTCGCGGACGGTCATGATATTCCGCACCGCTGCCGGACGCTGAGTGGTCGCAGCCGGAGTCGCATAGCGTTCCAGCGGATGACGCTGCGCCGGACGAGCCGGGGCGCTGGGCGCGGCGGGCTTCTCCGGCGGGGTCGGGCGCACCTCATTCACCGTCTCATTAGTCTGCGGCGGAGTGACCGTCTGATTGGGACGGGCAGTGCCACGACGCTCAGCCTGAAGATCGCCCAGCACACCCGGCAGACGAGGAGCCTGCGGCGGATCAGCGATCAGAATGTAGGCGATGGTGGCCGAGACGATCATGGCGATCATGCCCAGGACGAAGACCAGCCCGGAGAGCAGGAGCGCTGCGCCGCGTTCCGGCCCCAGGATCATGGTTGCCAGGATGCCGAGGACGAAGACGCTGATTTCCGGCAGCATCAGTACGAGACCAGCCGCCTTGACATGGCGACCCTGGGTATCGATTGAACCGAAGCTGAAGCGACCGCGCCACCACAGCACCAGACCGAAGACGAAGAGTATTAAAGCCAACATACGATTACCACATCCCCTCGAACTCACACTACGTCACGATGAGGACAGTCTAGCCATGTTGGTTAAGAAACAGATGAATTTGCGGCGTTTGCACCCCCCAATAAAGAGGGGGTTCAACGGTCAGGGACGCCAGCGCGGCGAGATGACAAAGCTTAGATCGACGGCCAACCGCTGCTGCGATGGCGGGCATTCGCCCCGGTTCAAAGCACACTGGACATCGAGCCGATACAAATGTGGTGCGCCGGTATCCGCCGCCTGGACGATGTAGGCAATGGTCGCGCCATCCGGCGACCAGACTGGGGTATCGACGCCGCCGTAGTTGTTGGTGAACAGCGGGCGGGTCTGGCGGGTTTCCAGATCGGCGAGCAGGATCGCCATGTTGCCGAAGTCGGAGGTGAACAGCAGATAGCGTCCATCGGGCGACCAGGCCGGCGACCAGTCGCGCCCTGGGGTGGCTTCCAGCAACGCCACATTGCCCCCATCGGCATCCATGACATAGATGCTGGCATCGCCGCGCTGCGCCCGATCCGAGACGAAGGCGATGCGCTGACTGTCCGGCGACCAGGTGGGGCTGATGTCGAGGGCGTCATTTTCGGTCAGGCGCTGCAAACCACTGCCATCCGGGTTAATACGCATGATCTCACTCAGGCCATAGCGCTCGGTCACGAAGGCAATCGTGCTGCCATCCGGCGACCAGGCGGGCGCTGTATCTTCAGCCAGATCAAAGGTCAGGCGCGTGGGGCGGCTGCCATCAGCATTCATCACATACAGTTCGCGGTTGCCATCACGATTCGAGACGAAGACCAGGCGTTCACCATCCGGCGACCAGGCCGGTTGAATATCGAAAGCATCTGCCGGACTGAGCTGCACCAGCAGGCCACGCCCAACATCGAGTCGATAAATCGCCAGGTTTTCGGCGGGGGCTGCGGCGGCGAAAGCCAGCTCGCCGAGGCCACGCGGCAGCATCCGTCCGATCCCCAACGCCAGCAGCGCCATGACCAGCAGCAGTAGCAGAGCCAGCACGATCACCTTGACCAACGCGACTCCATTAAACCCGTTTACGAATTTTACAAAAAGTCAACACACAATCGACATTCCAATGGTTACAATCAGGATGTTTGATTATGACTGTGATTTACTGGACATGTTTTCACCAAGAAGGTCAGATTATGCCTGTCACAACCCAATGGGATAACCCTGAGCAGACGGTCGTCTACCAGCAGTACAGTGGTCACTGGGGAGTCGCTGAAGTGCATCAGGCGCTCGATCAGCTTAAGGCGCTGACGAACCCACAGGGTCCGGTGACGCTGCTGGTTGACATCTCCACAGCACAGAATATGCCTTCTAACCTATTGTCCGCTGCTGGACGCATGAACACAATCTTCAAGGAGCGCGTCAAAGCGATCGTCGTCATCGGTGCCAACCGCTATATTGTCACCGTAGCGCGGTTGTTTACCGTTGCCATGCCCTGGCTGGGGGCTTCGATGAAGTTCGCTAACACGGTCGAAGAAGCCCGGAGCGCGCTGAGCGTGAAGCAGCCTTCGTAATACCCCGGTCAGCTTCCCGGCGCTTCAATGATGATGCGACCGCGTGGGACAGTCAGGGTATAGCGCATCTGAACAGAGGCGGCATCAAAATTGCGCGCCTCCAGAATATCCCCGACCAGATAATTGTAGATGAGGGCATCGAACAGTGGCTCGAGACCGCTGCCACCCCGTTGCAGTTCCAGCCGTGCTGCCACATCGCTCGGTATCACCAGGCGCAGATCACCATCCTGCACAATGAGGGTGCCGAGGCTGGCATCCGGCTGCGACGCCTGGGGTCGGTAGCTCGGCAGCGTCACCACGCTATTTCCTTGTGCCAGATTGAAGTTCAGCCGCTCCAGCGAGAGATCGCTCATGTTCAGAGTCAGCGTCCCAGTGGCACCCCTGAAGTCGACATCGAGCAGCACGCCAGCAGGTAGCTCTAACTGGAAACGCCCCCGTCCCACCGCGTCGAGCATGGGGAATTCATTGGGCTGGGTTTCGGTGATGACCAGTGCGGCGGTGTTGTCGGGCGCTTCATTGTAATCCACTTGCAGGCGGCTTTCGCTGCTGCCGACGAACTCACCGCTGATGGCCCGCGCTTCGAGCGAACGCACCAGTTCAACATCGGTGCTGAGGGTGACGATCTGCACTCGCAGCAGGGTGATGCTATCGGCTACAGTCAGGGCGATGGGTTCACGGTAGTCGTCACGCATTTCGACGCTGCGGTTGGAAAAAGCCACCGTCGTCATGGCCGCTACCAGTCCACCGCTGATGATGAGCGCGATCACACTGCCCAGCGGCAGCCGTTCGCGCAGGAAAACTGCCAGTCCACCGAAGACCAGCAGCGCGGGCCAGGCGCGGTTGATGAGGTCATCGACACCTGCCGGAATCATCCCGAGGGCGCGTAGCAGGATGACCAGCGCCACGCCCAGCAACACCAGACCCCAGATGAAATGGGTGCGTCGTTGAACATTCATGCGCGCACCTGTCGCAGGAAGAAGACGACGGCCAGCGCCAGCGCCAGCAACGGCCAGAGGAGATCCTGACCGGCTGCGCTGCGCAATTCGCCATTCAGGTTCAGCCACCAACCGGCCAGCGTTGCCAGCGCCAGCAATGCCACCAGCAGCAGTAGCGCCGGACTGCGCCGTTGACGCCCGGTCAGGCTTTCCTGCGGCAGCAACCACCACAGCAGCACATAGAGCGCGGCAAAGGCCCCACCTGTCACCAGACTGAGGACGATGAACACCAGGCGAAACCACCAGGCGCTGCGCCCGGTCAGCGCACCCAGCCCGCCGCAGATGCCCGCGAAAACCCGATCGGTAAAGCTCCGAACCATGCGTCATCCAGTCATGAAGAATGATATAAGGACAATATAACCGCAGCTTGCAACAAGCCGCAAGGGTAGGGTTGGAAGCGGGTTAGGATCGTTCGCCCCAGATGAGCTAACCTTGTGTATACTAGAGTTATGCAACGGATTTATGGTGTCTTCCCCGTCAATTATGCTTGACCGGGGGCAATCATTGAGGCAATTTCATGGCGCGAATTCTCATCCTCGGAACCGCCGCAGCAGTGCGCGATGCCAACCACGAAAACACCCACTTTGCACTGTTGGGTGAACAAGGGCCAGTCCTGATCGATTGTGGCTCGAATCCGTTGGGCAAGTTCCAGTTTGAGGGCATCGACGATGAACGGATGACCGATGTCATCCTGACGCATTTTCATCCCGATCATGTCAGCGGCGTCCCGAATATGCTGATGCATATGTGGCAGTTGGGGCGGCAGTCGCCCTTGAGTTTCTACGGGCTGCATCACTGCATGAACCGGATGGAAGATATGATGGTATCGTTCTCGTGGCATGAATGGCCGAATTTCTTCCCGGTCAAGTTCAACCGCGTCAGCGAACGGTCGAATGCGCCGGTGATGGAGAACGATGATTTCCGCATCACCTCCTGGCCGGTGCAGCACTTCATCCCTACCGTCGGGCTGCGCATTGAGAACAAGCGCAATGGCAAGGTGCTGGCCTATACCTGCGATACCAACCCCACCGCCAGTCTGTATGAGCTGGGTAAGGACGCCGACATCCTGATTCATGAGGCGGCGGGCGAGGGATTCGGCCACAGCAGCGCCCGGCAGGCGGGCGAAACCGCCACCCGCTGCAAGGCCAAGTCACTCTATCTCATCCATTACTGGGTGTGGGAGACCGACCCGATGCCCTTGATTGAGCAGGCGCGCGAGACGTATGACGGCCCGGTGATCCTGTGTCAGGATTATGACATGTATGAGTTTTAGCGCATGATCGGCCAGCGGATCGAGATGCCGGATGCCGATGTGTGGTTCTATCCGGCGTTTTTCACAGCCGATGAGAGCGCTGCCTGGTTGCAAACGCTGATGGACGCGATTGAATGGGAACAGCAGCACATTCGCATCGTCGGCCAGACCATCGCCATCCCGCGTCTGACGGCCTGGTACGGCGACCCCGGCAAAGTCTATCATTATTCCGGACTGACCGTGCATCCCCATCCCTGGACAGCACCGCTGCTGACGATAAAAGAGCGACTCGCCGCAGTGACGCCGACCCGGTTCAACAGTGTGCTGCTCAATTACTACCGCGATGGGCAGGACAGCGTCTCCTGGCACAGCGACGACGAACCGGAACTGGGGACGAACCCGGTGATCGCCTCGCTCAGTTTTGGCGCGGCGCGACCCTTCCAGTTTAAACACAAGACTGACCCCGACCAGCGCGTCAGCATCCTGCTCACCAGCGGCAGCCTGCTGCTGATGCAGGGCGCGACCCAGCATCACTGGAAACATCAGATTCCCAAGCGCAAGACGGTCGATGACGGGCGAATCAACCTGACCTTCCGCGTGATCCACAGCGGGTAAGCCGCTCCCCTCACATCCCACGCTGACCCAAGTTGTGCTACACTCCAAGCGAGAGCGATCGCTCTTATTCGCACAATGAATGCTATGCGGGGAGATCAGCAGATGACTCAGGAAACCCGTCCGCTTGGCAGCGTTCCCATCTGGGTATGGGGCGTCATGGCCGTTCTGATCGTGGTGGCGATCATCGCCTTCATCCAATCCGGTCAGTCAAGCAGCAACGCCAACGCGGCAGCCACCGCCCAGGCGCAGGCACTGGCTGCCGAGAACACGGCTCAATCACAGGCGGCTGCCGCGCAGGTGGCGCAGAACACCGCGGTCGCCCAGGTCGGCGTGGCTCAGGAAGCCCAGGCCACCGCCATCAGTCAGGCTGAAGCCGCCCAGCAGTCGCAGGCAACAGCGGTTAGTCAAGCCCAGCAAAGTGATGCGACAGCCCAGGCGGCTGCCGAGCAAGCCAGCGCGGCCTTCGCTACGACCGGCACAGCCGTGAGCGTGGAACGCATGACAGCTACCTTCGGCGCGGTCGTCCTCGGCACCCAGACCCAGGTGGTCGGCGACCTGCTGGCGACCAATGAAGCACAGGCCGCAACCGGCGCGACAGCCCAGGCGCAACTGGATGGTATGGCGACGACGGTCCCGGCGCTGCTGACCGAACAGGCCGCCCAGTTAGCCCAGGCGCAGACCGAAGCCGCTAATCAGCGATCACGAGCGCTGGCCGTCCTTAGTCAACTTAATCTTCAGACCAATCATCCCCTGGCGCTGCTGCTGGGGGTTGAAGCCTACCGCAACCAACCATCGGCGCACAGCAACGATGCCCTGATAACGGCTTTGAGCGCCCACCCGGAGATTGAGCGCTATCTGGCGAGTCCGGTTGGCGATGTGTACGCCCTGGCCTTCAGCCCGGATGGCACCCGCTTGGCGATGGGTGGAGCTGATACGCCGGTGGTGCTGGTGGACACCACCACCTGGCAGCCGGTCAGTCCGCTGCTGGGAAACCATTTTGGTCCGGTTTATGCGCTGGCCTTCAGCGGCGATGGGCGTTATCTGGCATCGGCAGGTAGCGACAACAACATCATCATCTGGAATTTGGTGGATGGCAGCTTCAGGCAACTGATCGGTCATACCGATGTGGTGAATGCCCTGTCCTTCTCGGCGGATGGCAGCCGGTTGGCCTCGGTCAGCAATGACAACACGGTTCGTCTGTGGGACGGGATGACCGGCGAGCAGACCGGGCAGATTGAGCTGCAAGTGGATTATTTCTCGCTGTCGCTGTCGCTCAGTCCAGATGGCAGCGCGCTGGCGGTGGCTCAGGATGCGGCCATCGTTCTGTACGACACACGGGAAAACCGCGAAGTGCGCCGCTTCGGTGCCGAAGCCAGCGGCCTGCTCACCCGCCTGATGTTCACCCCGGATGGCAAGGCACTCATCTCTGGCGATAGCTTTGGCGCGGTCACCTTCTGGAATGTCCGCAGCGGCGAAGCGCGCGCTACGCTGACTGGTGATGGTCTTTCGGTCAACGATCTCAGCCTGAGCGCTGATGGTCGGCGGATGGTGGTGGTGACGGATTCAGTCACGGTTTATGACATCAGCGGGCCGGCAGCCGTCGAGGTTGGGCGGCTGGCGCAGTCCCTGACCAACTACTATGCCCGTGCCGCTTTGATCGGCGATGGCGAGCGGGTTTTGGTGAGTGATG
Organism: Anaerolineae bacterium; assembly: GCA_022843385.1. GTDB lineage: Bacteria > Chloroflexota > Anaerolineae > Aggregatilineales > Phototrophicaceae > CFX2. The sequence continues at coordinate 89,368 of JALHNT010000008.1, forward strand.
GCGCTCTGGTGAGCCTGTGGCGGCTGCGGCCAGAGTCGCATCTGTATCAGATAATCGAAAGCGGCGACAGGCGCGTCTATGGCGTCGATTACAGCCCGGATGGGACGCTGCTGGCAATTGGCGGCGGAGCGAATGTGACGATCCACGATGCGACGACGCTGGCGATTCAGCATACCCTGCCCGCGCCCGATTCAGCGACCCCACCGTTGTTCAGCTCGGATGGGCGTTATCTGGCGCTGGGTCATTGGGATAACACCGTTAGCCTGTGGGATGTGAGCAGCGGTGAGCTGTATCGGACGCTGGAAGGATTTACCGGCACACCGCTTTATCAGGCATTCAGCCCGGATGGGCTGCGGTTGACAGTGAGCGACAACAGCGGACGCCTGTCGATCTGGCGAGTTGGGACGGGCGAACGGCTTCGCGACTTCCAGGTGGCAGATAGCCAGAGCGGCCCAGGCAGCGCTCCAGTCTACAGCCCGGATGGGCGCTGGCTGGCAATTGCATCGGCACCCAATCGGGTCAGCCTGTGGGATGCCGCTGCCTTCCAGCCCCAGGGCGAACCACTGATCATCGGCTCAGAATTCAACCGTATCACCGCCCTGGCCTTCAGCCCGGACAACCAGACGGTGGTGGTCAGCGGATTTGAAGGACAGGTGGTGGCGTTTGATGTGAACAGCCGCCAGCCACGCCACACCTGGAATCTCCTGCCGGCCATGCCGCTCTATGCGGTCTTCTTCGCCGGAGAAAACCGCTTCGTCCTCGCCAGCGACACCCAGATTTATATGCTGGATGCGCTGACCGGTGAAGGTGCGTTACAGTTCACCCTGAGCGACAGCGAAGTCGTCTTCGATGTGGCGCTGGCACCGGATGGCAGCGCCCTGCTGATCGCCAGCGACCTCATGGGTACAGGCCGGGTGGTGCGCTGGTCGTTGAACCCGGAGGACTGGATCGAGCGCGCCTGCGCCGTCGCCGGACGCAACCTGACCTGGGGGGAATGGCAGCAGAATATGGGCGACCAGCCCTACGCCAAAGTCTGCGATAGCCTTCCAGTGGAAAGATCGGTCATTCAGCATTGGATGGATGAGGCTGACGCCCTGGCGAACAGCGGCGACCAGGAAAACGCCCGACTGCTGTATCAGCAGGCGACGGCTGCTGTGCTGGAGACGGTCAACGCCGACCAGAGCAATCTGATTTGCTGGCGGGGCAGCCTGCACGGGTTCGCGGCGGATGTCCTGCCGGCTTGCGATCACGCGGCGGCGCTGGTGCCGGCGTCTGGCTATGTCATCGACAGTCGCGGGCTGGCGCGGGCACTGACCGGCGACACTGCCGGGGCGATCGCCGATTTCCAGCTCTTCGTCGAATGGTCACGCGCCTATGGCGTGTATGACACCCAGGGGGTGCAGCGCGAAGGCTGGATCGAGCAGCTTAAAGCCGGGGAAAATCCATTCACGCCGGAAGTATTGGAGGAATTATACGAACAATAAGTGGCTAGAGCTGGTACCGGAACACCCCTCGCCACCAGCCGTAGCAAGGGGTGTTCCGGAATGACGACAACTGGATAGAAGTGAGTCTCGCTCAGGTATACATCCCGCCGTTCAGCCTGTCATAGAAGGGATCGCCGGGCTGGATGCTGCCGCGAAGAACGGGTTGCCCGGTGATGGCCGCTTTGTAGAGTGCCGTCACACATTCCAGCGCCTGCCGCCCATCCGCCCCGCTGGCCGGTGGGTGTTCACCCCGGTCATAGGCATCCAGCACATGGCGTAGCTGCGCCGCATGAGATGGCGGAATTTCCTCACTCACCGCAGACCAGCTTGCTGCCTCATCTGAACTGACTCCGGCAAGGGGTGTATAACGCCAGTCAGCATTGCGATAATCGTAGAGATAGTTCAGTTCAACCGTCGCCCGCTGACAATCAAGCCGCAGATAAGTCTGTTCGCGCGGCGAGAGGGCGCTGTTGACGACGCTGGCAAGCGCACCGTTCTCGAAAGCCAGGATCGCGCACAGGATGTTTTCCACTTCGATGTCCCGATCCAGCCTGGTCATCATCGAGCGGGCTTCGCGCCAATCGCCCATCAGATACAGCAGCAGGTCGATCATATGGATGCCGAGGGTGACGGTCGCACCGCCGGTCTCGGTCTCCCAGCGTCCGCGCCAGGGAACCTGATAATAGGCAGCATCGCGATACCAGGTGGTCTGGCACAGCGCTAGCCGTGGCTGACCCAGCGCACCGGCCTGAAGCAACTGCCGCAGATGACGCGCCCCGGAACTGAAACGGCGCTGATAGATGGTGCTGATGTAACGTCCCGTGCGGGCTTCGACCGCCGTCAGCGTATCGAACTCAGCCAGCGATTGGCACAGCGGCTTCTCGCACCACACCCAGGCTCCGACTTCCAGCGCGGCCCGGCACTGCTCGGCGTGAACGGCGGGCGGCGAGGCGATGAAGACCAGCTCCGGCTGCTCGACCCGCAGCATCTCTGTTACATCATGATAGGCGCGGGGGATGGCGTGGCGCTGACAAAAGGCGGCAGCGCGTTCCGGCTGAATATCCATCGCGGCCACTAGATCAATCCGTTCGGCTTCGGCCTGGGCAGCGCTGATGTGGCTCTCGGCAATCGCGCCGGTGCCGATGAGGACGGTGCGGCGGCGAGTCATGGGGTTAAGGCGACATCATGCGCCGCCTGCGCCAGCAGTGGGATCATCATTTCGAAAGCGGCGAAGCGCTGATCCTGCGTCTGTCCACGCTTGAAACGGATGTAAATCTGGGCGCAGATCACCACCAGGCGGAACAACCCCAGCGCGTGATAGAAGCGGATGTGCGAGACATCGCGCCCACTCTGGCGGGCATAGCGCTCGACCAGTTCAGCGCGGCTGAGGAAGCGGCCATCGCCCAGCGGCATCATGGCGGTGGCTTGCAGATAAGGCGGGTCATCCGGCTGCGTCCAGTAGGTCAGCAGCGCCCCCAGGTCGCTCAAGGGATCGCCCAGAGTACACATATCCCAGTCGAAGATCGCCACCAGCCGCCCTGGATCATCGGCGGCCAGCATCACGTTGTCCAGCTTGTAGTCGTTATGCACCAGCGTCGGCACACCCTCCGGCGGCAGATGAGACTTCAGCCAGGCGTAGGTCGCGTCCATTTCCGCCAGATCATCGACTTTGGCTTTGTGCCAGCGCCCGTACCAGTTCTCCACCTGTCGCTCGATGAACCCGCCGGGCTTGCCCAGCGCTTCCAATCCGACGGCGGCGTAATCCACCGCGTGCAGTTCCGCCAGCACATCAACCAGCGCCTCGCTCATGCGGCGCGGGGCATCGGGCAGATGGGCATAAGCTGCCGGCAGCGAACGCCGCACCACCACCCCCTGCCGCCGTTCCATGATGATGAAGGGTGAACCGATGATGGCCGGGTCTTCGCAGAAGTGATAGGCGCGCGGGGCATAGGGCAGCACCTGATGCAGCACCGACAGCACCCGGTATTCCCGGCTCATGTCGTGGGCCGAGGGGGCGACTGGCCCTAGCGGTGGACGACGCAGGACATACTGCTGCGAACCATAATCCAGCAAGTAGGTCAGGTTGGCCGCGCCGCCGCCGAACTGGCGCACCGTCAGCAGGTTGGCCGTGCCTTCCAGCTTGTCGGTCAGATACTCAGTCAGGCGGGCTTCATCGAAACCCTCATCCGGGCGAACGGCTATCGTGTCGCCTACAGAATCCACTTGAGCGCCTCAACCCAGATGTCATCCAGTTCGACATAACTGGCGGCTTCTTCCAGTTCGCGGTAAATCCAGTGCCAGGCTTCGTCCGGGTCGTGGTCAGTACTGATGGCGACCAGGATGCGTCCGGTGGGGCGATGGCGTTTGACAGAGGCGACGCAGTTCATCGATGAGACCGTCGCCAGCAGCTTGCGATCGGTGGTGGTCAACCAGAAAGCGAAGCGTTCCTGCTGTGGCAGTTCTTGCGGGATACCCAGTTTGAACCGACTATCGAGCGGCTGATTCATCGTGTATTCCCTCTCTCCATAACGATTCGCTATCACTCTATCACATTTCACGGCAGATGGGTATCAAGCAGCCGCGTGGGGACAGGTCATGCGCCTCAAGCGAAATGCCAGGCTATGGCGATCATCAGACATCTTGAGCCCCATTCAGTTTGCATGGAAATCGCAGTGTGTGACGATGCCTATGCTATACTCTTTCATAGAGTGGCGTGACATGCCAGGTATTCTGGGTACATTCGCGGCCGCTTCAACCAAGTCTGTGCAGCGGAATCACGATGGACACCCTCGATACCCAGATCAATCCCCATGACCCACGCTTTCAGGCCAACACAACCGCCAATCGCGCCCTGGCGGATGAGCTGCGGGAACGGCTGGCACGGGTGCGGCAGGGTGGCGGCGAAGCGTATCAGCAGCGGCAGCGCGAACAGGGCAAGCTCTTCGTCCGCGACCGGATTGATCGCCTGCTCGACCCCGGCTCGGCCTTACTCGAACTCTCACCGCTGGCGGCCTGGGCTCTCTACAACGATGAGTCGCCCTGTGCCGGCATCGTCACCGGCATCGGGCGGGTGAGCGGAGTCGAGTGCCTGATCGTCGCCAACGATGCCACCGTGAAGGGCGGCACGTACTATCCACTGACAGTCAAGAAGCATCTGCGAGCGCAGCAGGTGGCGCTGGAAAACAACCTGCCCTGCATCTATCTGGTGGACAGCGGCGGGGCGTTCCTGCCGATGCAGGACGAGGTCTTCCCTGATGCTGATGACTTCGGGCGCATCTTCTATAACCAGGCGGTGATGAGCGCTGCGGGTATCCCACAGATCGCCTGCGTCATGGGGAGCTGCACGGCGGGCGGGGCGTATGTCCCGGCCATGTCGGATGAGACGGTGATTGTCAAAGGAACGGGGACGATCTTCCTCGGCGGGCCGCCGCTGGTCAAAGCCGCCACCGGTGAGGATGTGACGGCTGAGGAGTTGGGCGGCGCGTTCGTCCACACCCATCAGTCGGGCGTGGCTGACCATTATGCCGAAGATGACGACCACGCGCTGGAACTGGTGCGCGGCATCGTTGAAACGCTCAACCGGCGCAAGATCGTGACACTGGATGTGCAACCGCCAGAAGAACCGCTGTATCATCCAGCAGAATTGTATGGCATCCTGCCCGGCAGCTTCCGCGAGACCTATGATGCCCGCGAGGTGATCGCCCGGCTGGTGGATGGCAGTCGGCTGCGCGAGTTCAAGGCCAATTACGGGACGACGCTGGTGACCGGCTTCGCCCGCATCGAAGGGTATCCGGTGGGCATCCTGGCGAACAACGGCGTGCTGTTCAGCGAGAGCGCGCTCAAAGGGGCGCACTTCATCGAACTGTGCGCGGCGCGCAATATCCCGCTGTTGTTTCTGCAAAACATCACCGGTTTCATGGTCGGCAAGGAGTATGAGCAGCGCGGCATCGCTAAAGATGGAGCCAAACTGGTTCATGCCGTCGCCAACGCCCGCGTCCCCAAGCTGACAGTCATCATCGGCGGTAGCTTCGGGGCCGGGAATTATGGCATGTGCGGGCGAGCCTATGCGCCGCGCTTCCTGTGGATGTGGCCGAACGCCCGGATCAGCGTGATGGGTGGGGAGCAGGCGGCCAACGTGCTGCTGACCATCAAGCGCGATCAACTCAAACGGCAGGGCAAAGCCGATATGACGGCGGAGGAACAGATGGCCTTCAAGCAGCCGATCCTCGACCAGTATGAGACTGAAGGCAGTCCTTATTACTCGACCGCGCGGTTGTGGGATGATGGCATCCTCGACCCGCCGGAGACGCGCCGGGTCCTGGGCTTGGCCCTGAGCGCCTGCCTCAACGCCCCGCTTCAGGACACGCGCTGGGGTGTGTTCAGGATGTGAGTGTGTCTTAGCCCCATTCGTCTGAAGTGTACTGCCAGATGGCGTAAGATGAGACTGGATCACCGCTTCCAGATTTCGTGAGGATTATCGATTCAAAGGGAGATGTCCATGTTATTGAATCCACGCGCAGTGAGCCATGTACAGCAGTTGATCGACGAAGGGGCTTATCGCATGAATATTCCCTGGCGCAGTGTGAAGCCATCGCTGGAAGCCGAGTCGCGCTTTCTGGATGCCCATGGTCTGGAGGATTATTCCCGCTGGTATCTGGCGATTGACCCGGCGGTGCCGGAAGACAGTCCAGCGCGCTACCAGTGGCCTGTGGGCGATTTCCGCAATGTCCATCGCAGCGGTCTGATTGCAGCGCGCGATCTGGCGGCCCAACATGCCGCTGACGAGGTTCAAACGGCAGCCGACGATCTGCTGTTCATCTTTGATCGATTGACAGCCTGCTGAGAATTCACACGCCGGTCAGCGTGACCAGCAGCGGTAGATGATCGCTGCCACCACCGTTAGGCAGGACACGGGCATCCAGCGCCCGAAAGTGCTTGTCGTAGAAAAGATAATCCAGCCGAGCCAGTGGCAGTGGAATGCCCCAGCCGAATACCTGACCACTGGCTGGAAATGTCCACCCCAGTCCCCAGCCAACAGCATGATAGGCATCGGTGTAACGCGCTGTCAGGCGGGCATAATCAGCGCTAAGATCGGTCATGTTGAAGTCACCGATCAGCAGCGTCGGCAGCGTTTCCTGCGCGGCGCGGTCCAGGATGTCGGTCAGATCATTCGTCCGGCCACTGCTGCTGAACCGGAGCAGGGCGAAATGCGGAATCTGCGGATGGACATTGTAGATCACGACCGGCGTCCCGTTGATATCCAGTTCCGCACGCTGGTGCCCCATCGCCAGTAGCCACCAGCTTTCTTCACGAATTGGATAGCGACTCAGCAAACCGGTCCCGCGTGGGTCGTCATAGGGATAAAGCGCCTGATAAGGATAATGCTCACTCAATTGTTGGCGAATGGCCTCTGCCAGATAGGTGTTCAATTCTTGCAGCGCCACCACGTCCGCATCGGCCTGTCTGATGATCGCCAGCACCTCATCCACCTGAATATTCCCGGCATAGAGATTATAACTCAGCAGGCGAATCGGATTGGAGTCAGCCGCGCCGGCGCGAGGCATGAACTGTGCGCCATAAGTGGTCAGAAAGAGAAAGACTGGGGCTGCCAGCAGCAAGAGCAACCAGCGGCGCGGCGTGAACACCACGATGACCACCAGCACCAACGAGGGCAGCAGCATGAGGTGGAGAAGCAGATTGCTGATGAGCGCTACCGGCCACAGACTCTCGCCCACGCCCGCCCGCAGCATCAGGAATCCCGTCAGGCTCAGGCCATAGGCACCTGTCAGCACCGTGAACAGGTTGAGCAGCAGTCGCATGATCAGACCCCGGCGGGAAGGAGTCGTCGAACGAATCGCGTCAGCAGATAGTGTCATGGTGAGCCTGTGAAGACAACATACGAGGCGGTTATACCCACGTGCTGGTCTTTTCCCTCACCCCTCATCCTCATCATCCACGCGGTAGACGCCATCCTTGCCGGGGCGGGCAATCATCTCATCCCGTTTCTGACGGATGTCAATGGTGTGACGGTTGCCCGACGGTTTCGCTTCAGGGCGAGTGCTGGGTTGGGGTGGCTGTGAGGTCGATTGTACTGGCGGCAGGTTGGGCACCTGAGTCGGCGTCACCGGCGGAATGGCCTCTGGCAGTGCCTGTGGTGAATAACCATACTTGCGCCAGTAAAAGCGCCACTGTTGATCTTCGGTGGTCTCCGGCAGATCGAGCATATCGAAGTCACGGGTGTGGGTCTGTACCGGACTGTCTGCTTTATCCGCCAGCAGCAGACCAGCCAACAGCCGGGGCGGAACTCCCGACAGAATGACCTGATCGAGCAGCGCTTGCAGCCGGGCAGTGCCAGCCTGAGCGCGGGCGCGGGAAGCGATCATCTCATTTTCGGCATCGCGCACTTCGGATGAAACCTGCGGCGCACACTGCACCGAGTCGGGCTTGATGGTCAGCCCCAACGCCGGCTTGAAGGCCGCTAAACGGTCGGGGAGCTGCTGCCGAAAATCATCCACGCTGCCCCGAGTCAGAGCCGCCTGCAGCGGGCGCGTGACAAAAAACAGGCGGGCATGTTTCCTGGCAGCTTCGGCCAACAGGCTGCGAAGCAGTTCTTCCCGCTGCCCGATCGTTTTTTGATGGGGCAGGCTGAGGCGGAACTCCGGATTGGTGATGAGCGTTGGGTCGAAAGCAGCCTTAAAGTCGATATCCAGCATCACATGGCTGCCGGAGTCGGTGATGACCATATGCCCGCGAATTGAGACATTGATCGAGCGTGTGGTATTCCAGCACAACCACACCGGATCGAGCGCTGAAACCCACAAAGTATCCATTGGTTGATTGGCAGGCGCTTTTACCTGGTCGAACAGCGTGTTGAGGAGCTCGACGTGGGCACCCTGAAGCTGCTGACGGAGCGCTTCATGCATGAAGGGCGGTCCACCAAAATCGAGAAACTTGTTCAGCAAATCCACCGGCAGTCCGGCATCGATCAACTGCTGCCGCAGCCCAGCTTCAATATGCGGTTGAGGGCGGGTATAAAGGACAAACGGTGTCTGGCGTTCATCAATGTAAACCTGTCCCAGTTCCAGTTTGATTTTCCATAAGGGCAGCGGCAGCGCTGCCACCAGCGTCAGACCGATCAGGATCAGGCCGATGAAATAGCTTTCGGCAGGGTTGGTGAACGGGAGACTGATGCCGCCAACGATCCCAATCCACAATCCACAAGTCACTGAGTAAAAGACATGGGCGCGCCAGTTCAGATCGCCTTTTCCCACCAGCAGCCACAAGAGAAGGTTACCCAGCAGCAGCCCACCCAGGCCGACAACGATGACGGGATTGCCGGGCGAGATTCCCCAGGTCGCATAAACCACACTTGACAGCAACAGATACAGCGTCCAGGCCACAAACCAGGCAAAGGCCGTCCAGAAAATCACGCTGCGACGCGCGAGATGGTTGGCATCGGCACAGTGTTCGATCAGGGCAGAGGGCGGCAGGATCAGGCTCTTCGCCAGTTTCTCAGCGCCTTCACGCCGGGCTTTTTCCTGCTCCTCAAGCTTCTTCTGTTCAATCTCGGCTTGCGCCTGACTCGTGCTGATCGGCGTCATGTCACCCTGTTTTCTGTTCTTGCTATCCATTATATCGCTTTTAACAGACGCACGAACAGTTTATCGGGCAGGGGCAAAAGAGGGGCCGGCTGCCGCTGCCCCTCACCTGATCCTTTAGGCGCCGAACTTCGCCAGACGGTTGGCGTGCGCCAACGCCAGTTGCATCAGTTCGCTGGCGGGGAACTGACCGAGGGCACCGCCCATGCAGTCGCGTTCGCCGAAGCGCTGCGCCCGATCTGGCATATGAGTCTGGGGAGCCCAGAGCAGAGTCGGCACCGGGTGCCAGCTATGCGATTTGAGCTTGGCCGGTGTCGAGTGATCGCCGGTGATAATCAGCACATCAGGGTTGAGCTTGAGCAGCTCTGGCAGGGCGGCATCAACCTCTTCGATCACCTTGACTTTAGCATCGAAGTTGCCATCTTCGCCTCGGCTGTCAGTATACTTGATATGGGTGAAGACAAAATCGTAGTCCTTCCACACATCGCCGACTCGGCGGAATTCATCGCCGGGATGATCGTGTGAGTCGGTCGGGATGATGTCCATGCCGACCAGTCGCGCCACACCTTTGTACATCGGATAGACGGCGACACAGGCGGCCTTCAACTTGTATACATCCTTATACTTGGGCAGCCCCGGTTCCATAGCGAAGCCGCGCAGCGTCACCATGTTGGCCGGTTCATGACCCTTCAACACCTTTGCCGCTTCGGCCAGCCATTGATTGACCAGCCCGGCGGTATACTCAGCTTCGGCCTTCAGCGCTCGCGCCGGCAGCGTCGGGACGCCTGTCATCTGGGGGTCGGTATCGGCAATAGCACCATTCAATCCCTGACCGCGCAGCAGCACGGCGAAGCGATAATCCTGCACCGCCTCCACCGTGATCTCGATTCCCGGGATGCTGATCTGCTTGAGCAGTTCGACCCGTTTCGCGCCCTCTTCCGTCGGGATGCGCCCGGCGCGACGGTCGGTGATTTTGCCATCGGCATCGACGGTGCAGAAGTTGCCACGAATGGCGACATCGCCCTCTTCCACCGTAATGCCGATGCCGGTGGCCTCCAGCACACCGCGCCCGATCTGATACTGAATCGGGTCATAACCGAAGAGTGCCAGATGAGCCGGGCCACTGCCGGGGGCGATGCCGCGCGCCACCGGGATGCTCAGGCCGCTGCTGCCTTCCTTCGCCAGCCGATCCATGTTGGGGGTGTGGGCGGCCTCCAGCTCGGTCAGGCCATCAGGGGTCAGCGGCAGCCCGCCCAGCCCATCCATCACCAGCAGGACAATCTTGCCGCCGCTGTCGTGCAGCAGCGGTTGTAACAGCTCAAAGTTTGCCATGATGTTTCCTTCGCTAATCGCGATCCGCGCCTCGTTTGTATCCACCTTCGCCATCGCTGTCAAGATCGACAACTCAATGACAGATGTCATTGGATCAGGGGCATTCCGAATTGCGACTGTTCGAATGATGGGAGCTTCGGCTCACGGCGATGGGACTATCTCCCAGACCGCCGCAACGGTGGCTGATCGGCGTCCATCGACGGTGGTCACCAGCATCCGGTCGGCCTCCTGCCGCAGCACGCCGAGCTGATCGGCGGTGATGGTCTTCAGCGGGACTTTGATGCGTTTGATCCATTCACCCGGCGTGTCGGCATAGCGATAACTGAGATAGATGAAGCGCTCGGCGGGTGTGCCATGCACCTGTTTACCACTCAGTCGCGCTGGATCATGCGCGCTGATGGTGAGGCTGATGTCGAACTGGAGCGCATTGTCCGCAGTGGGCTGGCCTTGCATCAGGTCGCCCGCTTTATCCTGTACGCCAAACAATGCCGGGCGGCCATTGACTTCGGTCGACGGCGGGTCGGTGCAGATGATGCGTAAGGCCAGGGTGTTGAGCATGGAGTCCACTCCAAAACAAACGTCGAGCAGATGTATTCTGCAAATGAATTAAGTCTACAGATGGATCAGCCTGGCTGCTACCACTGGTAGAAAGGGGAACCTGTTACATGGCGTGAAAACCGTTACAATGGCAGGCAGTAAGGAGGTGAACAACGATGCTGCAACCCATCCGTGCGGTATACCATGCGGGTCAGCTTCGCCTGCTGGACCCGGTGGACCTGTCAGAAGGTGAGGAAATTCAACTCATGATCCTGTCCGAGAGCGATCGGGTGCTGGCCGTGCTTGGCGACTTGCTGGTGAAAGTACCCGACTCAAGCAGCGAGAATGTCGATGAAGCGGCGCTGGCACAGGAAATCGAACAGGGTTTTCAGGGGCAGTCACCGCTGTCCGAGACTATCCTTCAGGAACGCCTTGAGGGACCATGAGCCATTACTTCCTGGACAGCAGCGCACTGCTAAAGCGTTATGTCACTGAAGTGGGAACAAATTGGATCCGTTCAATCACAGGCTATGTTTCTGGCAACATCATATTTGTTGCTCAGGTCACGCAGGTAGAGATTACCTCAGGTGCAATGCGTCGAAAACGGGACGGCACCATCAGTGCACAAACTGCCCATGCAACTCGGTTATTGGTTGATCGACATTGTAGCCGGGAATACAAAGTCGTCGGATTAACAACACACATCGTTCAGCGGGCAGAAGACCTCATCGAGCGTCATCCCCTGCGGGCTTACGACTCGATACAGTTGGCTTCGGCAATTGAAATCAACGGGCGACTCGTGACTGGGGGATTGTCCCCAGTCATATTTGTTTCTGCCGACCTGCGCTTGTTGATGGCGGCTTTGGCTGAGGGGCTTGTAACTGACGACCCTAACGCGCATCCTTAAGCCCTCGATCACAAATAGCTACGACCATGTAGCTATTCTCAGACCACTCGACTTCAGGAATTCCCCGGCACCAGCGTCTAATACAACCCGGTTTTCTCATCCTCCAGCGTATACCCATCGGCTTCGGCAACGGTCATGTCGAGTTTGGCGTGTTGGATGATCGCCGCGCCAAGCGATACAAGCCCATCGGGTGCAGCTTCGGCTGACCACAACTTTGACCGCACGACACACTTGGTGCAGTGGAAAAACACTTCGTTGACTGTCACTGCGATCACAAAAAGCGGGGCTTTGCCTTGCATGATGAAGCGTTCGCGCACCTCATCATCGCGGATAATCTGCGCCGTACCGTTGACGCGCAGGGTATCGCTGCGACCCGGCACGAGGAACAGCATCCCGATGCTGGGATTTTGCAGGATGTTCACCAGCGTGTCGCCGCGCCGGTTACCGGGACGGTCGGGGATCAGCAGCGTTTGGCTATCCATCACCTGCACAAACCCGGCCGGATCGCCTTTGGGTGACACATCCATCCGACCAGCCGCATCGATTGAGCCGAGCAGTATAAACGAGGATTTCTCGATGAAGGCGCGGCAGATGTCATCAATCTCGCTGATGACCTTGTTTTGCGCGGCCTGACCGGCATAACCCAGAATATCTCGAAGTTCGGCTTCGTCCTGAATCACGTGCTTGAATGCGCTCATCGGCTGGCTTCCTGTTCCCATGCGCGTTCGCTAAACGGATCGTTCAAAGTTCAAAGTGCTGAGTGCAAAGTTGAAAGGAAAAGACCTCTGATTCCTCTCTCTGTGTCCTCTGTGGTTCAATGCTTCGTCTGATCGAGCGGCCGCGCTCACAGCTCCAGCCACACGCGCAGGTCATGCTGCTGACGCGAGTAGATTTTGCTGTTGGCGCGCTCGACCACCGCGCTCGGCTCCGAGTCATCTTTGGGCAGCAGTTGCAGCCGCAGCCGATCACTAGTGGGGCTGCCGGCCTGTGTCCAGCGTTCCAGCGCCTCGCTCAGGGCGAAGAAGGCATCCGCGCCGCCGTAGCAGTGGACTTCGCCTTTCATCCCGTACTCGACGAAACACGCGCTGCCTCGTCCGATCAGGGCGAAACCGTGTTCGCGCAAGCCGAAGGCCTGCTGATTTTCGCCCAGCGTATACAGGGCGAAGACATAATTCTCCGGCGTGTTGAGCGTCAGGAAGGGCAGGAAGCCGCGCCAGTATTCGCGGTACGACAACGGCTGCCCCAGATTGGTGATCTCCATATCTTCCGAGAGCAGCAGTTGCAAGGCGGCGCTGTCGATGCGGCGGAAGTCGTTGGAATGGAGCATTAGCGTCGAGCCGCTGACATGCCGGCTGAGGTTGGGGACCGCCGACATCCCGCGAATCGAGATGAAGCCACAGGGGATATTCTGGCGGCTGTAAAGCGTGCCATCCGGTTGAACGACGAAAGCGGCGCTGACCTGCATATTCTCGATCCAGATCGGCGCGACCAGCAGACCATCCGGCTTGAGCTGCTTGACCCACACCGGCGGAATATCCCACAGCGCGACGGTGGCAATGATGCGGTCATACGACGCGCGCGGCGCATAGCCCATCGCGCCATCAGCGTTGACGACATTCACCGTCGCCCCCAGCCGCACCTTTTGCAGGTTGGCGGCAGCCTGCTCCGCCAGTTGGTTATCCAGTTCAATCGTGGTGACGGTGCCATCCTCGCCCACAATATGCTGCATCAGCGCAGCGTTATAACCGGCTCCCGCGCCGATCTCCAGCACATTGTCGCCGGAACGCAGCCGCAGTTGGCGCAGCATCAGGGCGATCATGCTCGGCTGGCTGACCGAACTCAACACGCTGCCGTCGCTGTCGCGCTTGATGGCGATAGCATCATCGCTGTAGGCGCGTGACAGCGCTTCCTCCGGCAGAAAGACATGACGCGGCACCGCCAAGAAGGCGTCTTCCAGCGGCTTATCGAGCAGTCCTTCCTGTCGTTTCAGTTCCTCAACCAGATTCCGCCGGTATTGCTCGGCGGTCAGACCTGTCAATGGCATACATACCAGGCTCGGCGTTTGCGCAGCGAGACGCCCGCTTCAGCATCGCTGCGGCGCGCGGTACGGACACGTCCCCGCGCATCGATGTGCACCTGACCGGCCTTTTGCAGCCGGGCGAATTCTTCCGGTGTGATGGCCGGGGCCGGTTCACCGCCCAGCCGTTCCAGCCGTTCTTCCATACCTTCGTTGTCTTCTGGCAGCGAGGTCGGCGTCGCGGGTGGCAAACTGTCTTCCGGCGGCAGCGTGTCTTGCGGCGGCGGATTCAGGTTTGCCGGTTCGTGACCGGGCGGCTGGACAGGTGGGGTATTGGCAGGATTGTCGCTCACGACTTACTTCTCCTCTTTGTCTTCACGCATCTCAATGCTGACGCTGTTCATCAGATCATCGAGCGAGACCTGTTCTTGCTGATCGCCAGCCAGGTTGTTCTGCAAGTCATCGCCACACACCAGGCAGTGCGGGTCGCGGGCGATGTTGACCCAGACGGCGGTGTAAGGCTGGCTCATCTGACCGGTCAGAATCTCCATCGCCGTGTTCGCCAGGATGACGGTGTTGGCCGGCATGGTCTTGTACACATCGGTCTGATGCAGCAGCTCATTCAGCGTCAGATCGGCCTGGGCCGAAGCGACGCGGACGACGTGCAGCCACAAACCCGGTTCAGCCTCCAGCGTACCGTCTGGCCCAATCATACCATAGTCCAGTTCCTGGGCGTTGTCTATGTTCGATAATGCCAAACCTTCGCGCAGTTCCGCCGCCCAGCAGGCATAACACGGCCCCTGATACGGACGGATCACCACCACATCGCCACCCTCGCCGCGCTCATACACACCGGCATAGACGGCGGGCAGGTTGCGCTTCAGGCACTCCTGATTCAGGATATACTTCGGCCCCTCGCCATCCACACCCGACACCAGAATATCCAGACCATCCAGAATGTCCAGATGGTCTTCAATCCGTCCGACGCGGACTTCGGTGGTGGCTGCCGGGTTGCGCTGGTGAATCAGTTCGGCCACCACCTCGGCTTTGGCCTGACCGATATAGCGGCTATCCGCCACATGCCGGACGATATTATTGGCTTCCAGCACATCGCTATCGACCAGCGTGAAATGACCGACACCGCTCATCGCCAGACTGAGCGCGACGAAGCCGCCACCCGACCCCAGGCCGACGATGCCGACCCGCTTCTGCTGCAAGCGTTCCAGATTGTGTGAGCCGAGTAAACGCTCGACCCGATCAAAATTCACCATAGCTTATTCCTTCGATGCCGGCTTCAACCCCAGCGATTCCTCGACGGCGAAGACATAATCAATCAGATGGCGGCCATCCGACCACGACCAACCGGACGGGTCAGCCACCGGCTTCGAGTCTTCCCACAGGTCTTCAAACACTTCGTAAATATCGCCCTCCAGGTTCAGGTCGCCATCCGGGGCGATGTGCAGGCTGGGCGCACCCGCCGGGTAGTTCCAGGGTGTGTTGACGATCAATACCTTGCCCGTGCCTTCGCGCTTGCACAGGAAGCACACTTGCAGCGGTGGGTAGACATCGACATTCCACAGCACCGGTGCCGAGACGAACGACAGGTTTTCCTGTAACAACTGGTACTCGTAAGTGAAACGGGTCTCATCCGAGAGATGCCAGGGTGGTTCCGGCAGTCCGGGCAGTTGGACATCCGGGTAAATGGCCGGGCTGATGGGCATGAAGTCGCGGCTGTGGCGATCCAGAAACCAGAAATCGACCCGCATCACCGTGTCATCGCCCTGTGGCACGGTCAGGAAGTTATCATAACTGGGCAGTTCGCCGTCAGACGGATGCCCCAGTGTGACAATCGGTGCCAGCAGGAATTCCAGTTCGCTCTCCTGATCTTCCAGCATCCGCCGCGCCGTCATCAGGTCGCCCTGGCTGGGCTGGATCATGAAGCCGGGCTGCTTGTGCCAGTCACCGATATGCCGCAGCGGCAAATCCCACTTGGCGAGCAGCGGCTTGCCCTGGCTGTCGCGGCGCATTTCGCGGTAGACGCGCCAGTTTTCCACCATCCACCAGAAAATTTCCTGTTGCAGTTCATCGCCCTGCTGAAAGGTGGCCCACTCGCGCACCGTGTTGGCATCGGTCGGCGCGATCGTATCCAGCACATAGATCGTCGTCGCATGGGCGCTGGCGGCCACCAGACCGACCATCGCCTCGCCCGTTTCATCAGCCAGAAACCGATCTGCCGCTGCTTTCATCTTGTCGATGACACGCTGGGCGATCACCAGATTGGGAAGTTGGGGTTTACTCATGCGCAGCCGACCTATCATCCTCGTTGCTTTCCTTGTTCGGCGTTATCTGCGGCGCGGTGGCAGCGGCGTATTGGGATCGACCCGTTCCTCGATGCCCGGCCAGTCGCCGGTGGAACGCCAGGTGTAGTACGCATAAATCCACTGCACCGCCCAGGCCGCCACCGTCACCGCGGTGGACTTGCTAGGGTTCCAGCCGTACTGCGTGCCATCCTTGGGGTTGAACAGACAGAGCTGTCCATCCTCGTATTGATGTTTCTCGCTGTAGATGCGCGGTTTCAGCACATAGGCCTCGGCTGGACGGTTGGGATATTCGTTGGGATAAACGATCTTCATCCGGTGAAACGGCGATTGCAGCGTCGCCAGATTGACCTCGACATCGCCTTCCCAGTACAGCAATCCGACCTGTGGCACAACCAGCTTGAATGTGTTGCCGAAAGTGGCGCGCATCGCCTCCACTTCCAGGCGCAAACGGGGCGAAACATTGTTTCTCGTCCCCCACCATACCGCCATCGCCGGGTTTCTCCTCACATCGCTTGAAACGGTTACGTCAACATTGTACCACCAGGGCGGCGATCGTGGGTGAACACCCCCAGTAATTAGGCGTCTGTATGCGACTCTATACGCGGCACGGCAGCCGAAGTTGCGGGTGTCGGCCTGCTTTATCATGCTTCTCAACGTGTATTCATCGGGATAGCAGACTTATCAGGTGACTGCATCCTTCCTCAAATCGATTGCTAAATGAGAGGCGACGAGATGAAGTTGTCGGATCGCCACTATGCCGAAGTCTGATGTGCCAATAGAGCGCGATATGGATCATGGCTGGATTGCATGGCTTGAGCCGGTTCGGGTATAGTCTGGTCATTATGTTTCGTTCAAGACAGGGATTGACCATGATCGATTTTCGCGCCGCTGCTGATGCGCGCCTGGAGCAGATGATCGCCGTCCGCCGCGATTTCCACCAGCACCCTGAACTCTCGTTTCAGGAAGTGCGTACCGCTGGCATCGTCAGCGAAACCCTACGCGGGCTGGGACTGGAAGTGCAGACCGGCGTCGGCAAGACCGGCGTCGTGGCGGTGCTGGAAGGCGACCATGACGGCCCAACCGTGCTGGTGCGCTGCGATATGGATGCGCTGCCCATTGATGAGGGCAATGCCGTCGCCTATCGCTCGACCAACTCCAACGTGATGCACGCCTGCGGTCATGATGGGCATACCAGCGTGGCGTTGGCAGTCGCGGCCATGCTGACTGAGCAGCGGCATCGGATCGCCGGACGAGTCAAGTTCATGTTCCAGCCGGCGGAGGAAATCGGACAGGGAGCGCTGGCGATGCTCGATGCCGGACTGCTCAGCGACCCGGCACCCGATGTGACGCTCGGCCTGCATCTGTGGAACGAGCTGCCAGTGGGCGAAGTCGCCATCACGCCGGGGCCGATCATGGCGAGTTGTGAACGGTTCGATGTGACGCTCACCGGCAAGGGCGGACATGGCGCGCTGCCCCACCAGACCATCGACCCGGTGATGACGCTCGGTTATGTGCTGACGAGCATCCAGTCCATCGTCAGCCGCAATGTTCCGCCGGAGGATGTGGCGGTGATTTCCGCGACGCAGGTTCATGCCGGTCATGCCTTCAACGTCATCCCGCAGGAAGCTCACCTGACCGGGACGATGCGCACCTTCCGCAAGGAAATCCGCGATATGGTGACCGAACGGTTCAAGACGGTAGTGCGGAGCGTGGCCCAGTCCACTGGCTGTGAGGCCGAGGTGACGGTGCAGAATCTCTCACTGCCGGTCGTCAACAATGCCGAGGTATCGGGTCGCGTCAAGGCAGCTTTTCAACAGACCGCCGCTGACCTCCGCTATACCGAAACCTTCCGCACCATGGCCGCCGAGGATTTCGCCTATGTGCTGGATCGGGTGCCGGGGATGTACTTCCTGGTGGGCTCGGCCAATGCTGAACGCGGCCTGACCTACCCCCATCATCATCCGCGTTTTGATTTCGATGAGCAGGCGATGGCGATTGGGGCGCGCCTGCTGGCGACGGCTGTCGCGGCTTATGTGCTGCCGGGGTGAGGGGAACGTTAAACGATGACTGAACCGATTCGTGTACTGCACTTCGCTGATATTCACGTCGGCATGGAGAATTACGGCAAGACCGACCCGCGCACGGGCCTGAGCAGCCGGGTGGTGGACTTTCTTCGCCGGCTGGATGAGATGATCGAGTATGCCCGCGCCCACGAGGTCGATCTGGTGATCTTCGCCGGTGATGCCTTCAAGACGCGCGCCCCCAACCCCACCTATCAGCGTGAATTCGCGCATCGCATCCGCGACCTGGCCGATCTGGCACCGGTGGTGATGCTGGTCGGGAATCATGACCTGCCGCCGACGCTGTTGAAAGCCTCCAGCATCGAGATTTATGAGACGCTGCGGGTGCCGAATGTGCGGGTGGCCTCGGAATATGAAGTGTTCCCGGTGGAGACACGGCGCGGGACGGTGGTGGTAGGCGCCGCGCCCTATCCCATCCGCTCGCGCCTGCTGGAAGACGAGAAAACCGCCGGTCAGACGATCGCCCAGACCGATGCCCTGCTTCAGGATAAGTTGACCGAAATTCTGGACGATCTGGCGGATCAGGCCGATGCCTATGACGCACCACGCCTGTTGACGGCGCACTTCACCGTCAGCGGAGCCGTGGTCGGCAGCGAACGGCATATCATGCTGGGGCGCGATGTCGCTGTGCCGCTCTCAGCCGTATCCGACCCGCGCTGGGATTATGTGGCGCTGGGGCATGTCCACAAGCATCAGAACCTGACGGATAAGCAGCGCGGTCTGCCGCCGGTGGTCTACAGCGGCAGCATGGAACGGATCGACTTCGGTGAGGAGGGCGACCCCAAAGGCTTCTGCTGGGTGGAACTGGCGCGGCATGAAACCCGCTGGGACTTCATTCCGCTGGCGGCGCGCCCCTTCGTCACGCTGCGGAGCGACCTGCGCGAGGCCGACAACCCAACCGATGCGCTGCTCCAGCTCATCAAGCGCTTCGATCTGCGCGAAGCGGTGGTGCGGCTGGAAATCGACCTGACGACGGAGAGCGAAGCGCGGCTGAACGAGAACACGGTGCGCGAGGCGCTCAAGCTGGCCGGGACGTATCAGACAGCGGCCATCCGCAAACAGATTGACCAACCGGCGCGGGCGCGGCTGGGCAGCAGCCCGGAAGGCTTAACCCATCTGGAACTGCTGGAGCGCTACCTGTTAAGCAAAGGACTGGAGTCGCCGCGCCGCGCCGAACTGCTGGAAGCAGCAGCCCCGCTGATGGATGGTCGCCACGACGGCGCGTGAGCCAGTCAACAGTCATCAGTCCATAGTCGTCAGAAAGATCAACACGGAGCACACAGAGGACACAGAGCGAAAACCGAGTCTTTCACTTTGAACTTCGCATTCAGCACTTTCAACTTTCGGCTGTTGATTCACTCGATTCGTCAGATTCGTCAGATTCGCATCAGTCCTTTTTTCGATTCGTGAATCATAGATACGATTTTTCCCTCAAACGTTGCAACTGTTGCAACTGTTGCAAGTCCATTTTTGTGCAACTCCGGTTTTGTGTCGTCGTCGTCGTCGGACAGACAGAACGACAAAGACAGAAAGACCAACACAGAGAACACAGAGGACACAGAGCGAAAGCAGAGGTCTTTCACTTTGAACTTCGCATTCAGCACTTTCAACTCGTTGATCCGCTGGGGGCTGAAGCCGCCCAGCTACCGGGAAATCGGTAAGCGCACTAAAGGCGCTGGAAGAGAAGTGTGTGAAACCAGCCCCTTCAGTGGGCTTACCGAACCGGGATAGCTGTGGGTTTTAACCCGCAGCGTCCGTGACCCGCAAAAGTCGTCAAAGTCGTCAAAGTCAAACGTGCATTTTGTGACTTTTGGCGTTCGGGCAGTAACGAGCGATGAGTGACGAGTAACGAGTAATGAGTGACGAGTCTTTCCTCTGATGACTATCGACTATCGGACGACTTCTTGCCCTCAGCATACGCCCGATCCCGCCGTTACGGGTGAACTTTTGGTAAACTTTTTGGTACGACTTAGCGCGAGTCGGGGTTAACCATTCTGCGGGATGGTGAGGGTTAAGGTTGTCGGCGCAGGGTTAGAGAACGGTTGGGAAAAATCGGGGTTGAGAGAGCGCGATTGGTGATGCGGTTTTGCCGCGCCGGCGGGGTTTGCGGCAGCAGGGCCGGCAGGGCGGTATACTGTCGTAGATGACGTTTAGTTCTGTTGAGTTATCCAATGCGCAACATGTTTGTTTTATCAGTCATTATTGTGATGACGTTGATCGGCGGCTTTGCAGTAATTGGAGCCCAGGACGTGGATTTATCGCAGTTCATTCAGAAATATCGACCCAATGCGCTCGTCTGGAGTCCAAATGGGGAACGACTTGTCCTATCGTCGGTTGCGGTTGATGCAGAAGGTTACTTTAGAAACTCCAAAGTGGAAGTCTTTAATGGGATAACCGGCCAAATCATTGCGACCATTCAGCAGGATACGGTTGTTGTCATCAGCGTTGTATGGAATCCAAACAATCAGGAATTCTTCACGTCAGATGCACAGGGAAAAATCAAGCGTTGGACGAATGATGGTCAATTGCTCAATGAGTATTCTGTTTCACCGTTGGCAATTCTTCGGCTGTCCTGGAACGCACAAAGCAATCAATTAGCAGCCGGGGGATATGATAATGTTCTGCGGGTCTTTGATGCCAACATACAACTGGTCAACTCGCTCGATCTGGGAACATCAGAGTATCCGGGTTTCACAACAGTTACTGACTGGCTCGCCTATAGCCCGAATGGCTTGTATCTGGCAACCAGTGGCGCAGATGGTTACATCCGCATTCGAGATGTGGATAATCTGGCGCTCCACACCTCATTACCCATTCAATATGAAAAAGCAGTAGGTGGCGAGTGGAGATCTGACGGTTTAGCTCTTGCGACCCTGTCAAATGGGAATGATGCTCAAATCTGGAATGTGAGCAACCCGCAGAATCCGCAACTGCTGCTCACTTTACAAGGTCATACGGCTCGTGTGATTGACATCACCTGGAGTCCACAAGGTGATCGCGTAGCTACAGCCAGTCAGGACGGAACCATTCGCATCTGGAATGCCAGCAATGGACAGACAATCGAGGTGATTGAGTTCGAAGCTGTACGAGAAGTGTGGCGGGTAGACTGGTCATCAACAGGCCAAATCGCTTACGCTGGCATGGTGACAGTTGATCCTTTTTATCCCCCGCCAACGCCTCCCCTGCTGCTGAAAATATCCCCTGCGCCTGCACCGCCGGAGAGCGCAGGTTGAGTGTGGGTGGGGTCAGTGCGCCGCACCTGAAGCGGATCTCCTCTGACAGCAGATCAGGTAGCTTAGCCCTGTGGCAGCCAAATGCGAAATACGGTTTGCTCATCAGGCACGCTCTCGAAGCTGAGGTGTCCCCCGTGTGCTTCAATGCCAGCGCGGGCAATCGTTAACCCCAGCCCTAACCCGCTCAGTTCACCGATGTTGCTGCCGCGAAAAAAGGGGTCAAAGATACGGGATTGTTCAGGCATTAGGATGCCGATGCCACTGTTGCAGACCTGGATTTCGACGCCATCTGGGCAGGATTGTGCCGAAACGGTCACGCTCTCATCCGGGGGCGAAAAACGGGCTGCATTGCGCATGATGTGCAGCAGCGCGGCCCGGATGACATCTTTGTCGGCGCTCAGCGTGTTGTCAGACGTGAGATTCAGCGCATATTTGCCCGGCAGTTCAAAGCGCGCTTCCAGTTCCTGCTGGATCGACTCGATCAGGCTGGGGAGATGCACCGAATTGCGATAGAGCTTCTCCGGGGTGAAGCTGCCGTTGATAATGATGCTGATGTCATCGAGCATATCGCTGATGCGGCGAATGCTGTCGCGGATGGTGCGGGCTTTGGCTGATCTTTTCTCCGGCGACAGGCGATCACCGTACTGGGTCAGAATTTCGGTGGAGGTCTGGATGACTGTTAAAGGGGTGCGGAATTCGTGACCGATGCGCTCCATCATGCGCGACTTCAGCCCGCTTAATTCCTGTTCCTTTTCCAGCGCTGTTTCCAGTTTTTCCTTTTCGACCAGCAATTCCTGCACACGCTTGCGCTCGGTGATATCGACAATTGTCACCATATAGCCACTGATCTCATCATCGTCTTTCAGGGCGCGATAGCTCGCCATCACCCAGGCCACCCGTCCATCAGGAAAGAGATAGCGATACTCCAGGTTGTTGATGGGCAGCCCGGTCTCAGTGAAGGTGCGCTGCGCCGCCTCAACCAGCGGTTGATCTTCCGGGTGGAACGGGCGCGGATAGGTTGGATCCATCAATTGTGGCCGCGACAAGCCGGTGATTTCGCTGAAGCGGGCGTTACAATAAATCGGATGCCTTTGAGCGTCGGTCTCCATGATGCCAACCGAGGTTCCATCCATCAGTGCCAGTAAACGAATCTCGCTGGCGCGCACCACAGTCTCCAGATGTTTGCGCTCGGTGATGTCGGTGAAGGTCGTCACAACCCCATAGGGACTTGTTTCATGGTCACGCTGAAGCGGCTGCGAGTTGATGAGAATCCAGGTCAGTGTGTCGTCGGGTTTGAAGACCCCCATCACCACATTTGCTTGAGGCTGACCGGTACGGAGCGTGACCATCGCTGGATGAGTCTCGCCGGGAAACGGCGAACCCTCTTCATGAACCGACTGCCAGCGCGGGTCAACCGAGGTGCGCCCCTGCATCTGGTCGGCGGTCAACCCCAGGATGCGCTCGGCAGCCGGATTGCTCAGGGTGATGACGCCGCTGGCATCCTGCATCACCACACCTTCGCCCATCGCTTCGATCAGGGCGCGGTAACGGGCTTCGCTATCCCGCAGCGCCGCTTCGGCCCGACGGATAGCGGTTGTGTCATGGGTCAGCACCATACCGCCGATAATCGTTCCGGCCTCATCGCGCAGTGGCGAGGCATAGGACTGGTAGGCAAAGTCCGCCGTCTCACGGTCAAATTCCGCCGTCTCACCGGCCAGTGTGCGCTGATAGACCGGCACGATGAAATTCAAGCGCTCGCCAGTCAATACCTCTTGGACAGTCTTGCCAACGATGTCCTGATAGGCTGTACCAAAGCGGCTCAGAAACGGGCCTTCGGCCAGGGTATAACGCATCTCCCGATCAAACATCACCACGCTGGTGTGAGGCATATGGCGAGCGAACAGGCGGTATAATTTCTCGCTCTGTCGCAGCGCCGCCGCAATCGCCTGGTTACGCGCAATTTCCTGTTCCAAACGTTCTTCATTCGACTGGATGCGCTGTTGCAGCGGACGGAACACCCATTGAATTTCTGCCGCCAGCGTCAGCAGAACCCCGATCAACAGGATCAATTCAACGCGCTGGGTGGCGAAGGCGCTGGCCTCGCTGGCCCGATGATACTCATCGGCCAGGGCACTGATTCCCTCCAGCAGCGTCGGATGCAGCTCCAGCATCATCTGATAGTTTGGGTCTGTCCCGCTGGGGTTGACGGTGCGGGAAAAATCGCCAGCAGCCTGAAGAAACTGACTGACCTGCTGCGACAGGACGTAGGGTTGCTCAAAGTAGATGGCGCGGATGGCCTGGGTCTGACTCTTTTGCAGGAGTTGGTCGTGTTCGGCCTGCATCACGCGGATGGTCTGCGATAAATCAGCGCGCAACATATCCTGTTCATCGCCGGTTGCCAGCGCCAACTGGCTCGCCAGCAAGGCAATCGTCTGCATATGCATGCGCTGGTTCGAGCTTAGTCGGGCATCATCATCAGCCAGGATCTGCTGCTCAGTATAATGAGAGAGAAGGCCGTAGCTGAAAAGGACAGCGGCCACGATGGAAGCAACAGCGAGCAGATAGGATCGTTGCAGAGACAAAGATGAATTGGCACGAATCATGTCCCATACCTCGTGGTAATAAGTATTCAATTATCGGGAATGGGGGTTGTGCCAAAAGGGAAAAGAAATTCGAGGACTCTTATCGGTGACATATCCTCGTGCACCTGTTCGCCTGTATGGAATGATGATGCCCGATAATGTCTGTCAGCCACACGGTCTGGCTGAACCTCTCCTCTTAAGCTCCAGTGTAATCGTTTTCAGCATTTTTGTGCATTGAGATTAGGCGATATTACAACACTTGTAAGGTCAGCCCAGGCCGAAGCGCTGCCCCCACAGCTCCAGCGTCAGCAGGCGGAAGATCACCTCGACCTGGCTGGCACGCCCTTCGAAATGATCGCGCAGCAGCCGTTCGCGGGCTTCGAGGTTGAAGAAGCGGCTGGTGAAATTGTTGGGGTCGAGCAGAAGGTCCTGGATCCGCTGGCTCAGTTCGCCATCAAACCAGTTCAGGATCGGCGTGCTAAAGGGCTGCTTCGGACGTTCCAGGGCAAATTCGGGCAGCAGCGGCTGCATGGCGTGGCGCAGGACCACCTTGTTGCTGCTCATGCGGATGGCGGGCGGGACGTTGGCAGCGAACTTGAGCATCTCCGGGTCGAACAGCGGCACGCGCGCCTCCAGCGATGCGGCCATCGTCACCTTGTCGGTATGCAGCAGGGCGTTGCCGGTCAGCCAGGTATTGATGAAGAGCGCCTGTGCCGTATCCGCCGGATCATCGCGCCAGCTTCGGCTGATGATGGCGTCGTAAGTCCGTTCCTTGTGCTGCGCTTGCTGCCAGGCCTGGCGCACCTCCGGCTTATACAACTGGTCGCGCAGCGTGTCGCTGAAGGCCATGCCATCGAACGACATCAGGCGGCGGATGCCCTCGTTGCGCGGCAGGGTCGCCTGCTGTAAACGCGGCAGATAGGTCGGCAGCGCACCGATCACCCGCCAGCGCTTCATCGCCGGGTAATCCCGTTCCAACCGCTGAAAAGTATCGGCGATGACCGGTTGTTTCCCCAGCCGCGCCCCCCAGCCTGCCTGACGCCGCAGCAGCTCCGGCAGCAGACGATGACCGGGATACCCGCCGAACAGCTCATCGCCGCCCAGCCCGGTCAGCACCACCTTAACTTCCCGCGCCGTGTGTTCCGCCAGCAGCAGCAGCGAAACAGCTGACGAGTTGGCAATTGGTTCATCGTGATGATAAACCGTCTTCAGCAGCCCTTCCCACCAGGTCTCGGCCGTGATGACGCGCTCGTGGTGGTCAGTCTTAAAATGCTCGGCGATGCGGCGGGCGTGCAGCAATTCATTATCCGGCGTGGTGGTGTCATAACCGACGGTGTAGGTCTTCACCCGTCCGCCAGCCTCCTTCGCCATCAGCGCCAGCATCGCCGCCGAGTCGATGCCCCCGCTCAGGAACAGACCCAGCGGCACATCGCTGCGCAAGTGGATCTGCACCGCTTCGGTCAGCCGTTCCCGCGCCTCCTGTGCCACCAGCCCGTCATCCACCCGACCCGCCCGAGCCGGATGGGGGAATTCCCAGAACGGATGCAGGACGGGTTCACGCCCGATCTCGGCCACCAGCGCATGACCGGGCGGCAGGCGGTTGACGCCGCTGAAGAGCGTCTCAGGGCCGATCATATAGCCGAAGCTCATGTAGGTGTCGAGCGTGTCGAGGTTGATCTCATGTGGGGTTTGCGGGTCGGCGAACAGGGCTTTGGCTTCGCTGGCGAACAACAGCCGACCCTGGCGCTGGCACAGGTACAGCGGTTTCATGCCGATATGATCGACAGCCAGCACCAAGCGGCGGGCGCGGCTGTCCCACAGGGCGAAGCCGTACATGCCGCGCAGGTGGGCGAACAAGTTCAGACCGTGTTCTTCGTAGAGATGGATGATGGTCTCGCCGTCGCCATCGGTCGCCAGCCGGTGATTGCGCCGTTTCAGCGTATCGCGCAGTTCACGGTAATTGTAGATCTCGCCATTGAAGACCAGGGCGATGCTCCGGTCTTCGTTGAACAGCGGTTGATCGCTGCCAACGACATCAATGATGCTCAGGCGGCGCATCCCCAGCGAGACATCCGCCGCGTCGAAGAAGCCCTCGCCATCCGGCCCGCGATGGCGAATCCGGTCAGCCATCTGCCGCGTCAGCCCCGTCTCGATGCGCTGCTGCCCGTTGAGATCAACTGCTCCACAAATGCCGCACATGGAATGTCAACCGTGCCTCTCTGATGGGATGGTCCCGCCCGTTAGTGTAATCGAGCATCCTGCCCGATTCCATGTGAAATCGACTGGCTGGTGGACTGGACTATTCGGCGGCACTGGCGCGGCGCTGATAGCGTTGCGCTTCGCTGACAATGAATTCCACCGCGGCGCTGATGGTGGGGTCGGGCAGAGTGCCGGGTGGAAGATCGTAGATGACGATGGAGCTGATGGTGGGCGCATCCGGCAGGTTATCGATAACGACGCTGCCGATCTGCCCGGCCTGGAGTACGCTCAGTCGCAGCACTCGCCCGCTCAAGTAGATCGACTCCGATGGATCGAGGCGGATGGTCAGCCGGTTGGTGTCGGGCAGGCCGCTCGTCGCCAGACGAAGACGGTCATCCTCCCAAGGGTGCGCTGCATCCACCAGCGCCAGTCCGAGCAGGTTGGCTTTGAGGCGTTCGCGGCTGGCTTCATCCACCAGCACATCGGTATGGGCGGCATCATACCCCATCGCATCCAGCCCCAGCAGCATCGAGCGCCCGGCGGTGGCGGCGCAGTGCCAGACCTCCGGCGCACACGACCCTCCCAGGTCGAGCTGTAGCGTGCGCGCCTCCGGCAGCGCCAGCTTCAACTGACGCATAAAGGTCGCCAGACGGGGCAGCAGCCTCAGATCGCCGCGCAGATTGGCGGTGTAGAGCAGGTGGAGGGTTGACACAGTGATTGCTTTCAAGCCGCTTTACAAAACCTACCAACCAAGTGGTTTGTGGAATGTACCAATTGAGTCAGCGAGCGACGTAGGAAATTGGCTAGATTGCAGGACGCCGGCGCGTATCTGAATAAACTTTGATTTGATCTTCAGCAGTTCCTGGCTTGGACGTTTTTGTGGGTTGAGAATATATACCGGCTTGTTCAGCGTATTGATGACATAATCAATAGGTAATTTCAGATCAGAATCATTGGTGATGATTGCAGCAACATCAAATTGATGAGTGAATGCGTCAATTAAAAGCCATGAAGCCAGATTTACATCAGAGCCTTTCTCTTCGGTCTTGATGACTTCGACAGTTGCAGGAGGTGGATTAGCGGAGGCCATGCGAACAGTATGGGAAAGGAATGCGCCAAGATGAATAGACAGATTGGGAAGTGTGTTTAAGGCACGCAAATAGGTCTGCTGACGAACAGGCTGCTGCGGATCAGTAGGACGTGCTTTAACAAGTGCAGTAAAATAACGTATTTGAGCGATAGTGCTTTGTGGCAATAGGAGTTTACACAGATGACTCAAATCAAGCCATTTGTATGAGGTACCTTTGAGACAGCCATAATAGAGATTGAAGCCATCAACATATACGTAGGTCTTCAATAGCACTGGCTCCGTAAAAAGCAGAAGCCGCTCTCGCGGCTTCGCGCCCTGTCACCGAAGCAACAGGGGGGATATATCAGTATTTTAGACGATAGGCCTGCCGGAGTCAATCATTTTCGCCCAAATCGCTACCCATCGGGGTTGGTTAACCCTATCATCCGACTCCCTCAACCCTCGCTCATATGTCTCTCAGGCGCTGGCGGTAGCATTCAAGTTAACGGCGGTGTAGAATTGGTTTGACAGCCCAAAAGGATTATGTTACTCTTCCTAGAGTCCGTTTGTTCAAAATTGTACAAACTCCCTGGCACGAGGTGAGCGCATGACCCTCAACGAATTTGCCCCGATTGGTGCTTTGCTGGCGCTATCCGCCCTGGTCGCTTTTATTGTGGTGATTATCTCGCGGTTGTTTGGCCCGCTGCGGCCATCTTCGCGCAAGGCTGCGCCCTACGAAAGCGGCATGAAACCGATTGGCCCGGCCAACCGCCGGCTGCCGGTCAAGTTCTATATGATCGCCGTGCTGTTCATCATTTTTGATGTTGAAGTGGTTTTCTTCCTGCCCTGGGCGGTTCAGCTTCGGGAGCTGGGAGTTTATGGTTTAGCGGTAATGGGTGTGTTTCTATTCGTTTTGACAGTCGGGTTCATTTACGAGTGGAAGAAAGGTGCGATGGAATGGGAATAAGCTCCAAACTGGGGAATTTAGGCGTGGTGACGACCACGCTGGATCAGGCCGTCAACTGGGGACGCACCGGCGCGATGTGGCCGCTGCTCTTCGGCCTGGCCTGTTGTGCTATTGAGTACATGAGTACCCAGGCATCGTCATATGACCTGTCACGTTTTGGCATGGAACTGAACCGTGCCTCACCCCGTCAGGCTGATCTGCTGATTGTCTCTGGTCGCTTGACGCGCAAGATGGCACCGGTGGTACGCCAACTGTACGATCAGATGGCGGCACCCAAGTGGGTCATCGCCATGGGTGACTGTGCCTCATGCGGCGGCGTTTATAACAACTACGCCGTTGTCCAGGGCTGCGACGAGATCATTCCGGTGGATGTGTATGTGGCGGGCTGCCCGCCGCGCCCGGAACAACTGCTGCACGGCATCATGACGCTGCACGAAAAGATCAAGGGCGAGAGCATCCGCGATTGGGCGAGGGAAATCGAGCCGGTTCGCGCCTAAATCAACTGTAGGGGCAGGTTCGCAAGCCGCCCCTACCGCCTAGCTATGGAAAGATGAAACGATGAGCATTCCTCAAGCCTTAAACCCGGCAGATGCCGTAAAGAAAGCCTTCCCGGATGCGGTGGAAGATGTGGTTGAATTCGCTGGCGAAATCACGCTGGTGCTGAAGCCGGAGCATTTCGCGGCTGTCGCCCGTTATGTGCGCGACACCCCCGGCCTGGTCTACAACTTCCTCTCCGATGTCAGCGCGGTGGA
The DNA here is from genome assembly GCA_022843385.1 of Anaerolineae bacterium. GTDB lineage: Bacteria > Chloroflexota > Anaerolineae > Aggregatilineales > Phototrophicaceae > CFX2. Next base: position 118,447 of record JALHNT010000008.1, read on the forward strand.
TTATCACCCCAACATCGAGAATCCCCGTCCGGAGCGTTTCGGCGTGTCCTATCATATCCTGTCGATGATCTACAAGCGGCGGCTGCGGCTGAAGGTTTATCTGCCGGAAGAAGAACCGGCGATGGACACCGGCACGGCGATCTGGCCGGGGGCGAACTGGCTGGAACGCGAGATCATGGACATGATGGGCATCGACTTCAAGGGCCACCCGGACAAGCGCCGTCTGCTCATGCCGGATGACTGGCACGGGCACCCGCATCGCCGCGATTATCCGCTGGGCTACGAGACGCCGATGTTCTCCTTCAACGTCGAGGAAATCAGCAAGCACAAGCTGCGAGCCAAAGAATAAGACAACTTACCAACCTCACTCCCCTTCGGTTGACGGAGATGGGATGAGGTTATGACCGGCAAGAGACACCACAGCACCCGTCCAGACGGGCGTGAATTTCGGGAGTAGAGGTATGGCAGTCATTCAAAAAACCGATTGGGAAGGCAGCCTGCAAGAATTGAAAGGGCTGGTATCCGAACGGGCGATCACCGGGGAAACCATGCTCCTGAACATGGGGCCGCACCATCCCAGCACGCATGGTGTGCTGCGTCTGCTGCTGGAACTGGACGGTGAAGAGATCGTCACCTGTCTGCCGGATATTGGCTTCCTGCACACCGGCATCGAAAAGACGATTGAATCCAAAGGTTATGAAAAGGGCGTCACGCTCACTGATCGCATCGACTATCTCTCGCCGATGAACAACAACATGGCCTTCTGCATGGCGGTGGAGAAGCTGGCCGGCATTGATGTGCCGTACCGCGCCCAGATCATGCGCGTCATCTGTATGGAACTGACGCGGCTGAACAGCCATCTGGTGTGGCTGGGGACGCACTCGATTGATATGGGCGCGATGAGCGTGTTCCTGTATGCCTTCCGCGAACGCGAGATGATCCTGAAGATGTTCGAGATGCTCTCCGGCCAGCGCATGATGGGCAGCTACATCCGTCCCGGCGGCCTGTGGCGCGACTTCCCCGATGAATTCATTCCGGCGCTGGAAGCCTTCCTCGATTATTTCCCAGGCAAGGTCGATGATTACGAAGCGCTGCTGACCAAGAACCCGCTATGGATTGACCGCACTCAGGGGATCGGCATCATCGAGCCGGAACAAGGGCTGGCCTGGGGCATCAGCGGGCCGAGCCTGCGCGGCAGCGGCATCTCGTGGGATCTGCGTAAATCGATGCCCTACAGCAGCTATGAAGAATTTGAGTTCAATGTGCCGGTGGGCGAACACGGCGATGTCTATGACCGCTTCTACATCCGCATCCTGGAGATGCGCGAGAGCGTCGGCATCATTCGGCAGGCGCTCAAGAAGCTGCCGAAGAAGGGGCCGTTCCGCACCGAGAACCGCAAGTTCGCCCCGCCGCCGCGCAGCGAACTGGGACAGAGCATGGAAGCCGTCATCCATCACTTCAAGCTGTGGACCGAAGGTTTCAGCGCCCCTGACCAGGAAGTATTCAGCGCGGTGGAAAGCCCACGCGGTGAAGTGGGTGTGTATCTGCATGGCACGGGTCGCAATACGCCGCGCCGGGTACACTTCAAGACACCGTCGTTCATGCATATCAGCGCCCTGCCCATCATGACTCACGGCCATCTGATCGCCGATCTGGTGGCGATTGTCGGCAGCGTGGATGTGGTGCTGGGCGATTGTGACCGGTAGTCGTCAGTCATCAGTCAATAGTCTTCAGCTTCAGACGGAGACTACTGACTGGTCAATGGCTATTCGTGACTGCTGACTATCGACTGTTGACTATCGACTGTTGACTAGGAATGGAACATGGCTTTAGTAGAGAAGTACGCCGAGCAAATCCAAAAGACTTTCGCCAAGTACCCGGATAAGCGGTCAGCCGTCATGCCGATGCTGCATCTGGCGCAGCAGGAGTATGGCTGGGTCTCGCCGGAGTCGATCCAGGAAGTGGCGGACATCTGCGAGATGGACCCGACCCAGGTCAAGTCCATCGCCGGGTTCTATACCATGTACTCGGAGAATCCCAAAGGCAAATACTGGCTTCAGGTCTGCACCGATCTGGCCTGCGCCCTGTGTGGTGCCGACCAGTATTACGAAGACCTGAAAAAGGAACTGGGCGTGGGCGATGGCGGCACGACCGAGGATGGCGTGTTCACCGTCGAGCATGTCATGTGCCTGGCGGCCTGTGACAAAGCGCCGATGATGCAGTGTAACTTCCACTTCGTCGAGAAGCTGGATATGGAAAAGACGCGCGAACTGCTGGCGCAGTGGCGGGCAGAAGCCGCGCAACAGGCGTAGTTGAAAGTAAAAAGTGCTGAGTAAAAAGTGGAATGCGGGTGGTGATGTTGCTCGTATGTACTGCGACACCCGATAGTAGCCTGGAATTGTATTCACTTTCAACTTAGCACATCTGCGGCATACTCTGACTGTAGGACATGATTTGAAAGTTTTTCGGACGCCCCTGTGCGTCTACACAGCCCCGGTGTAGCCCGCAGCGTCCGCAGCGAATCGCATGAGTAAGATAGAGGGTTGGAACAATGCACATTCTACTGCGTGGACGTGAGATACCGGATCTGTGGAAGCTGAATGTTTATGTCAAGAACGGCGGGTATGAGGGACTGAAGAAAGCCCTGTCACTGCCGCCCAAAGATGTGATCGAGATGGTCAAGGCCAGCGGGCTGCGCGGGCGCGGCGGCGCGGGCTTCTCGACCGGCATGAAGTGGAGCTTCATCCCCCAGAACGAGCCGGTCAAGTATGTCACCGTCAATTGCGACGAGAGCGAGACCGGCACCTTCAAGGATCGTGAGATCATCGAGACCAATCCCCATCAGTTGATCGAAGGGGCGTTGATCTGTGCCTACGCTATCCAGGCCAAAGCGGTCTATATTTATCTGCGCGGCGAGTTCTGGGATCAGGGACACGCGCTGGACGAACGCATCGAAGAAGCGCGCAAAGCCGGCCTGGCTTTCGATAACATCGCCGGCAGCGGCTGGTCCTGCCCGGTCTACACCCACCTCGGCGCTGGGGCGTACATCTGCGGTGAAGAGAGCGCGCTGCTGGAAAGCCTGGAAGGCAAGCTGGGGCAGCCGCGCGTGCGCCCACCCTTCCCGGCGCAGAAGGGCGGCGGTCTGTATGGCGAGCCAACCGTCGTCAACAATGTCGAGACGCTGGCAAACGTCCCCTGGATTCTGACGAACGGCGCTGACGAATTCAAGAAGATCGGCACCGAGCAGAGTGCCGGCACCAAGATTTTCTGCGTCAGCGGACATGTCGAGAAACCCGGCAACTACGAGCTGCCGCTGGGCGTGACGATGCGCGAGCTGCTCTACACCCATGCCGGTGGCATTCGCGGCGGCAAGCAGATCAAGGGCATCCTGCCATCAGGCGGGTCAGGGCCAGTCATCCGCGTCAACGGTAACGATGACCCGGTGCTGGATACCAAGCTGTCCTACGAAGATATGGCAAAAGCCGGTTCGATCCTCGGCTCGGCCTCGATCATCGTCATGGATGAGACGGTCGATATGGCCTGGGTGGGGGCGAAAGTGATCCAGTTCTTCAAGCATGAGAGCTGCGGCAAATGCACCCCGTGCCGTGAAGGCACCTACTGGCTGGAGAAGGTCACCGATCGCATCCTGGCGGGCGAGGCCAAGACCAGCGACATCGATCTGGTGAGCAACATCGCCAAGAATATGCAGGGCACCACGCTGTGTGCGCTGGGCGATTTCGCCGCCAACCCGATCATTCACACTGCCCGCTTATTCCCGGAAGATTACAAGAAACACATCAAGGACGACACTGCCAAAAAAGCCCCGGCCCGCATGGCACAGCCCGCAGGTGATTGATGGCGGAAGAACGCAGGCCGGATTCGGATGAGGATGTGATCGCGCAGGCGGCTCAGGCGCATTTCGCCGCAGCCGAGCATCGCGCTCATCCCTTCGAAGCCGAGGAAGCGGCTTCGGACGAAGACACAGCGCAGGTTCAGGCGGCAGTTGATGAGCCGCCTGTTGCTGTTCAGGAAGTGGGCGACGATGGCGAGTTGCTGGTGGCTGCGCCGCCGGCCCCGCCGGTCTGGAAGCGATTGGTGGATGCCGTGCTGGGGATGCCACGCCGCCAGCGCCTGGAAGCGATCACAGCGGTGATTGAGGCCGACCCGGATGCAGCAGCGAATTATGTGATACGCGGCGAACTGTATCTAGAAAGCCGCGAATATGCCCTGGCCGCCGTCGATTTCGAGCGCGGGCTGGAGCTGGTGGAACGGGAACTGGCGGCAGCAGACTGGGGCATCTTCGACCAGATGCTGCGGGATCGGGCGCTGATGGGTTTGCACCAGACGCGGCGGTATGTTGAATGAGCGACAATTTTGGCGTGCCGGATGGGGACGAGAAGCCCAAGCGCAGCCTGCTGCCGGATGATTTTGTCTCGCCGGTCGAGAGCTTTGATAAGCCTAAGCGCGGTGAATATGAGTCGCCGGTCGAGGAATTCGATCCGGGCCCGCGCAAACGCAAACGCGAGTCAGGTTCGGGTTGTCGTCAGGCGACGATGATCGGGCTGATCATGCTGCTGGTGTGTCTGGGTCTGGCAGTGCTGGCGGGTCTGGGAGCAGTGACCGTATTCAATTCGCTGCAAACCGTCGGTGACAGCGCCAATGGCTTTCTGGTGGCGCTGCGCGATGGCGAGACCAATCAAGCGTTCGATATGCTGGAGCCGTCATTGGCGAACAGCCTGGGACGAGCGCGGTTCCGTGAGGAGTTTGCCAACTTCGGTCTGACCGATTGGAGCTTCAACTCATTCAACATCAACAATGATCGCGGCTCGGTCAGCGGGACCGCGACCATCGATGGGCAGACCGGGGCGATCAACGTGCAACTGGTGAACATTGCCGGGCGCTGGCTCATCACGGGGTATCAGTTGGATTGATGGACGCGCTGGCTTTTCGGGACTTTCTGCGCCAGCCGCAAAACAGTGATCGCCGCTTTGAGTTGATTGATGGCGCGATTGTGGAAAAGCTGTCCACCGAGGAAAGCGGGTTCATACTCGCCAACATCGCGACGGCTATCGGTATCTTTCTCCAGAGTCACCCGCTGTGCTGGGTGGCGTCTCGTGTGGAATACTGGTTGCCGCACGATCCGTTGAATTATCGATTGATTGATGTCTCGGTCATTGTGCCGAGAAGGCCGCTGATTGACGATGGCCCTTCCCCGTTTATCCCGCCGTTGTGCGTCGATATTCAGGGAGAAGGAGAAAGCCTGAAGAAGATGGTGGATAGCGCGGCTTTTTATCTGGCGAATGGGGCAAAGATGGTGTGGCTGGTTTATCCGTCGCGCCAGTTGATCGAAGCACTGACGGCGACAGACCGGCAGTTCTTCGGGATCGAGAATACACTGACGGCTGGCGACCTGCTGCCGGGGTTTTCGGTAGAAGTCAGGCGGCTGTTTCCGTCCGTGTGAAAAATTACACATTCGTTTTTTGAGCCAACATCAGCTAAACTAATCAGCCTGTGTGTACCTTGAGTGGGTAGCGAGCATATGGTCACGAACATCACAACGAATACAGTCACAATCTTCATCGACGGCAAAGAGGTTCAGGTTCCAGCAGGCGCTAATCTGGTGGATGTCGCCAAGTGGATCGGTAACGATATTCCGGTGTTCTGTTACCACCCCAAAATGAGTCCGGTGGGCATGTGCCGCATGTGCCTGGTCGAGATGGGGTCAGCCTTTGATCCCAAAGAGAAGAAGATCGTCCGCGACGAACAGGGCAATGCCCAGATCAAGTGGATGCCGAAGCTGCAAACGGCCTGCACCAACCGCGTCAGCGAAGGGTTAGCCATTCGCACCAACACGCCGGTGGTGGAAGAAGCGCGCAAGAACGTGGTCGAGTTCATCCTCACCAGCCATCCGCTGGACTGCCCGATCTGTGACAAGGGCGGTGAATGCCCGCTGCAAAACCTGACGATGCGGCACGGCCCCGGCGGCAGCCGCATGGAATTCAGCGACAAGCAGAACCTTGACAAGCATGTGCCATTGGGCGACCTGATTTTCCTGGATGAGGAACGCTGTATCCAGTGCGCCCGCTGCGTCCGCTATCAGGCCGAAGTGGTCGGCGACGATGTGCTGGCCTTCCACGAACGGGGACGCCGCTTGCAGATCATCACCAACAGCGAACCCGGTTTCGACACCTATTTCTCCGGCAACACCACCGACATCTGCCCGGTGGGTGCGCTGACGACGGCGGACTTCCGCTTTGGGGCGCGTCCCTGGGAACTGACCGAAGTGCCGAGCATCTGCCCCTTCGACGCTGCCGGCAGCAACATCAGCCTCAGCACCCGGCTGGATCGAGACAGCGGCGGCAAGGCCATCATCAAGCGCGTCATGCCGCGCCAGAACGAACAGGTCAACGAAATCTGGATCAGCGATAAAACCCGCTTTGGTCATCACTTCACTCGTGATGCCGAAAGCCGTCTGCTGGAGCCAATGCTGGGGCGCAGCAACCAGCTCTCGGCGGTCAACTGGAATGAAGCGCTGCAAGCCGTCGCCGATGCGCTCAAGGGCGCGGGTGGCGATGTGGCGGCGATTGCCGGCAGCGGCATGAGCAATGAAGACCTCTATGCCCTGCATCAGGTGGTCAAGGGACTGGGCGGCAGCCGCCTCGGTGCCTGGCCTCCCACTCACGCGGGAGCTGATCTGGTGGCGCAGGTCGGCGTGGGACAGGGGACGAACCTGGGCAAGCTGGGCAAGGGTGACGCCATCCTGGTGGTCGCCAGCGACCTGGAAGAAGAAGTGCCGATCTGGTATCTGCGGCTCAAGCAGGCCCATGATCGCGGCGCGTATCTGGTGGTCATGAACGCCCGTCCGACCCGTCTGGCTGATTTCGCCAGCGAGAGCATCCGTTACGATTACACCCAGGCTCCCAATGCCTTTGCCCTGCTGCGCGAGCAGTATGGCGAGTATGCCAAAAAGTTAGCCGAAGCCAGCAACCTGATCATTGTGGCGGGCGCGGAAGGGCTGACTCTGGAAGGCAGTCGTGGGCTGGCGCAGGACGCCGCCAACTTCCTCATCGAGAGCGGTCATGTTGGCAAGCCGCAGAACGGCCTGCTCATTCCCCTGCCCGGCGCGAACGGCATGGGTCAGCATTATCTCGGCTTCACCCCTGAAGCCAGTCACGACATCCAGAACAATCCGCCCAAGGCGCTGATCGTGGCGCAGGCCGATGTGCTGCTGGATGACCCCAACGCTCGCCAGTGGTTGAGCAAGGTCAAGACCGTCATCTTCCTCAGCCTGTTCAAGGATGAAGCGCCGGAGTGGTCAGCGGCTGTGCTGCCGATACAGAGCTTCGCCGAACGCGATGGCTCATTCGTCAACGGTGAACGCCGCGTCCAGCGGTTCTACACCGGTCAGGGGCCGATGGGCGAAGCGCTGCCGGCCTGGTCGCTGCTCGGTCGTCTGGGCGAGAAGCTGGGGTTGGGCAAGGCCAAACTCTCGGCGGCGGGCGTCATGCTGGACATCACCAAAAACATCCCGGCTTTCGCTGGCTGCACCTATCAGGAATTGGGCAAGATCGAACGCCAGTTCCCCGATGTCGGCGGTGCCGATCTGTATTACGGCGGCACGGCTTACCAGAACAAGGGCGGCATCGGCGTGCAGATCGCGTCGGCAGCCGACAAGGGCGAGACGATTGCACCAGCCGCATCCGGTGGAGCGAAGGTCGAAGCGCCAGCCGGCCAGATGCTGATCGTGCCGGTGACGCGCCTGTACAACCGCGAGCGCATCTTCCGTTCGGCCACGCTGGTGCATCCACGTGTGCCAGATGCGTATGTCGAGATCAACAGCGCCGACGCCCAGCAGATGGGCATCAGCAATGGCGACACGGTACACATTCAACTCGGCGGCGAAACGCTGCCAGTGGCGGCCCGCGCCCATGTCAACGGCGGTGCGCCGCGTGGTTCGGTGGTGCTGCCGCGTCATCTGACCGATGCGCCGGCCCCCTTGACCGTCACGGCGGGCGCGGTGGTGAAGGCGTAACATAACCTCACCCCCCAACTCCCTCTCCAATGGATTGGAGAGGGGGAGTATGTACAAGAAGGTTGTGGGGTGGTAGTTGAACCGCCCTGGCGACATACACCGAAATTCTGCGGGCGGCATGATGCGCCCGATTGTGTCACGTAGGTTCTGTAATCCGGAGAAAGCACGATATGGCTGAATCCACCCTGAATAATGCCCCACAGCGCGGGGGCGGCCTCCGCAGCATTCCGCCCTGGCTGATCGTCGTGGTCATCATCGCGGCGGTGCTGGTGGGCTTGCTGCTGCTGGATGTGTTCCGCCTGTTCACCGGACAGGGCGGGCTGATCTTCACCGTCGGCGACGCGGTGCTGAACTTCACCTTCAACCCCAACCAGCGGGTTGACCCGGCCACCGCCATCGTCTGCCAGACCAACTCGGCCTGCTCGACGATCCACGCCTTCCTCTATTCAGCGATACTCCTGGCCGTCGTCATCACCGGCTTCGCCTATACGACGCTGCTGGAGCGCAAGTTCATCGCCTTCTTCCAGGCGCGCGTCGGCCCCAACCGCGTCGGGCCGGGCGGCTTCCTGCAACCGGCAGCGGATGCCGTCAAGCTGATTATGAAAGAAGACATCATCCCGTCCGGTGCCTCCAAAGCCGTGTGGTTCATCGCGCCGATGATCAAAGCGGTGCCGGTGCTGGTCGTGCTGGCGGTCATCCCGCTGGGGCCCGACCTGCTCATCCCCTGGTTTGATGGCAACTGGTATAAAGTCCCGCTCTATCTGGCTGATCCGAGCGTCGGCATCCTGTGGCTGCTGGCGATCACCAGCGTCGGCACCTACGGCATTGTGCTGGCTGGCTGGTCGAGCAACAACAAGTACGCCATGCTGGGCGGGCTGCGCGCCTCGGCACAGATGATCAGCTATGAATTGACGCTCGGCCTGGGCATGGCGGTCCCGGTCATGATTGTCGGCAGCATGGCGCTGGGCGACATCGCCAAAGCCCAGCCGATGTTCTGGAACTGGTTCATCTTCCAGAATCCGCTGGCCTTCGTCGTGCTGTTCATCGCGCTGCTGGCGGAAATCAGCCGCGCCCCGTTTGATCTGGTGGAAGCCGAACAGGAACTGACGGCTGGTTTCATGACCGAATACAGCGGCATGAAGTTCGCCCTGTTCATGATGGCCGAATACCTGGGCATGATCGCGGTCAGCATGATTATCGCCACCCTGTATCTGGGCGGCTATCAGGACGGCTTCGGTCTGGTCAACAGCATCCCGATCCTGGGCCCGCTGGTCATGATCGGCAAGGTTGTGCTGCTGCTGATCCTGATGATCTGGATCCGCGCCACGCTGCCGCGCATTCGCTATGACCGGCTGATGAACTTCGGCTGGAAGGTGCTGCTGCCGCTGGCATTGGTGTCGGTGCTGTGGACGGCTGTCGCAGTCGTCATCGGCGATGCCACCGGCGATCCGCTGGTTTATGGCGTGGTGTCCGGCATCGTATTCGCGGCCGTGGCTGTCGGCGGTTTCCTGTATGTACGGCAGCAGAACAAGAGCGGGCTGGGCGAGGAACAGGCGGAAGATCTGGCGGATGACCCGATTGTGACGGGTGAACGCAAGGGCATCGCCTGGGGCATCCTGAACGTGGTCGCCAGCCTGATCGCCATCCCCTTCTCGCTGATTAATTCGACGGCGAACCAACTGGAGAAGGTGGCGGAAGCCGGCGGCGTCAAGGTTCAACCGCCGCCTGATGAGAAAGCGCTGGCGCTCTCGGAAGGTATGAGAGTTGCCAATCGTCATGCTGAAGCGCTGATGGCGAGCCAGCAGGCGATTGTGGTGGCTGCCCCGACGGAAGTTGCGCCGGTTGCGCCGAAGCCAGCCCCGAAAGCTGCGCCTGTCGCCAAAGTGGAAGCGGCCTCCGCCGAAGCCAAACCGGCAGCCGAGGGTGGCAAGCCCAAATTTGATAAGCAAGCCATGCTCGCCAAGATACGTGACAAGAAAGCCCAGAAGGGCGGGTAGCCCTCACCCCCGTCCCCTCTCCCACCGGGCGAGGGGAGGAAGATCATGCCAGGTAGCATTGAGACACGTATCTCGGTAGGAGCGTCTGGTTGCGATGCTCTTACCAAGAAGCAAAATCATATGACCATAGCTAGACGGATGACGGTTCAGTTGAGAGTAGATGGGTGAGAACCAACCATGAATGTAATCAAAGGGTTTGCGACGACATTTAAGCACCTGCTGGAAGAGCCGGTCACCATCCAGTACCCAGAACAGGTTCAGGAATTCTCCGAGCGCTACAAGGGCCGGCATGAGCTGAAGCGCTATGACAACGGGCTGGAGAAGTGCATCGGCTGTGCGCTGTGTGCGGCGGCCTGTCCGGCGGATGCGATCTGGGTGGAAGCGGCGGAGAACACCGATGAGGCGCGTTTCAGCCCCGGTGAACGCTATGCCAAGACTTACGAGATCAACATGCTGCGCTGCATCTTCTGCGGCTACTGTGAAGATGCCTGCCCGACGGAAGCGATTGTGCTGGGGCACGAGCATCGCCTGAGCTTCACCGACCGGCGCGACGCCATCTATACCAAAGATATGCTCATCGTGCCGCCGCCCCCCGGTATGCCGGATACGCCACAGCGCGTTGAACCGCATTCCTATGATCGGGCCATCCCGGACATGCCGGACCCGTTGTAAACCCGTCTGGTGAAAGACGACACAGATGTTAACGCAGGGGCGCAACTTATCGAGAGAAGCGCCCCTGTCCATGTCTGAACTGCAATTTGAAGTTCGGCGCGAATTGCGCTAAACTGCACAATCGTTGCCACCCAACTGGTGTAGGAATTCGTTTTATGGAAATCTTGTTCCTGATAGTCGGCGCTATCGCGGTTCTTGCTGCTGTCGCCATGCTGCTCAGTGAGAACGCCGTTCACAGCGCGTTGTTCCTGATCGTGAACTTCGCCTGCGTCGCTGTCCTCTACCTGATGCTCGATGCCCCGTTCCTGGCGATGATTCAGATTGCCGTCTACGCCGGGGCGATCATGGTGTTGTTCTTATTCGTCATCATGCTGCTGGGCGCGGAAAAGCTGGCGAACCCCAAAGATACCCGCAACCTGAACAAGTGGCTGTTCCCTTCAGCGCTGGCGCTGACAGTCATTTTCTATGGAGCCGTCATGACATTCCTGGCGCGGGGCGAGATCAGCCTGATCCCACCGGCCAACCGCGCTCCGATGATCCGCGTCGTCCATGCCGCGCCTTATGTGGGTGCCGTTGATATTTACGCCAACGATCAACTACTGGCCTCGAACGTGGCGCATGGCGATGCCAGCGGGTTCACCGAAGTGCCGGCGGGCGATTACACCGTCGCGTTGTACACGGCTGGTAGCACCGACCAACTACTGCTGACGACCCAGATCGAACTGCCCGCCGAGAGCGACCGACAGGCCAATACCTTCACCGCCATCGCCTATGGCGGCAGCGAGAACACGGCCCCGACGGTGGCGCTCATCCGCGACGATATGGAATCCACCGAACCCCGCAGCGGACGCCTGACCGTGTTCAACGGCCTGACCGAGCCGGTCAACCTCGTCGATTATGGTTCAGCTTTCGATGCGGCAGATGATCGTATTGTGCTGCCGGATCTGGCGGTGGGCGCGAGCCACGAGTTCGTCAGTCTGTCGGAAGATACCCGGCTGGCATCGTGGGCGGTCACCGGCGTGAATACAGCAGCGGCTACCCTGGCGGCGCTGCCCCAGTTGGCCTCGCTCAATAACGACGAAGTGTTCAACATCAGCCGCGATGTCTCCAAGCTGTACGTGCTGGCGGAAGAAGTGCTGCTCGACGGCTCAGTACGCGCCGAGATCATCGCCCTGCCCACCGACGCGGTCGCCGCCTTCGGCAGCCCGCAGGCCATCGGCCAGTTGTTGTTCACCCAGTACATGCTGCCCTTCCAGTTGATCGCCATCCTGCTGCTGGCGGCGATGGTGGGCGCGATTGTGCTGACCCACAAAGAAGACTTCATGCCGCGCCGCCGCGATGTCCGCCGCAAGGTGATGAAGCCGCTGGCGACGGCGATCTCCGATCAGGTGGGACAGGACGTGTCCCCCGAAGGTGCGCCGAAATTACCTGAACCGCAGCGCGAGCCAGCGGGCGACTAAGGAGCGATGGAACAATGGTTCAGATTGACTATTTCATTATCCTGAGCGCCATTCTGTTCATCCTGGGCGCGATGGGCGTGCTGATGCGCCGCAATGCCATCCTGCTGTTCATGTCGGTCGAACTGATGCTGAACGCGGGCAACCTGGCGCTGGTGGCTTTTGCCCGCCACTGGAATGTGATGGAAGGCCACCTGTTCGTCTTCTTCGTCATCGCGGTGGCGGCCTCGGAAGTAGCGATTGGGCTGGCGCTGATTGTGGCGATTTTCCGCACCAAGAACAGCATCAACATCGACGAACTGCACCAGATGGAAGGGTGAGGATTGAGTGCTGTGCTGTGAGGGGCCGCCGTGCCCATCACGCTTCACTCATTACAAAGGTGAGCTATGGAAAATTATCCTGCGCTGGTAACGCTAATTGTCTTCATCCCGCTGATCGGGTTTCTGATTAACCTGTTCTTCGGGTCACGCCTCGGCGAACGCTGGTCAGGGCTGATCGGCACAGGTGCTGCGGCGCTGTCATTCGTCGTGGCGATCTTGCTGTGGAGCTATCTCAGCAACGGCGGCGAGGCAGCCGTGGTCAACCCACCCTTCTTGCCCAACTGGATCAGCATCCCGTCTGGCGGGGTGGAAATCCCCTGGCAGATGCGCGTCGATACCCTCAGCGTCACCATGATGCTGCTGGTGACGGGCGTTGGCTCGGTCATCCACGTCTTCTCCATCGGCTACATGCACGGCGATCCCCGCTTCCATCGCTTTTTCACCTACCTGAACCTGTTCCTGTTCTTCATGCTGGTGCTGGTGACGGGCAACAACTTCCTGATGATGTTCGTCGGCTGGGAAGGCGTCGGTCTGTGTTCGTATCTGCTGATCGGCTTCTGGTTCGATAAGCCAAACGGGCTGGGCTGGAAGAACAGCAACGCCGCCCGCAAGGCCATGATCGCCAACCGTATCGGTGACTTCGGTCTGCTGATGGCGATCTTCCTCATCTTCTGGACTTTTGGCACGCTCGATTATTATCGCCCCGGTGAGATCGCCAATGTTGAGCTGGCGACCGAACACCACGAAGCAGCACTGCTGGCGGCTGAGTCAGGTGCGGCTGAAGGCGCGGTTGCTACTGAGGGACATGGCGAAGCGGTTGCTCCGGCGGAGGGCGAAAGCCACAGCGAAGCGGCTCCGGCAGCGGGTGAAACCCACAGCACCGAAGCGGCTGCCGTCGAAGGGGAATATGGTTCATCCGAGCCAGTTTACTTTAACAACGATCACATCCAAACCCGTCAGTTGGGCGTCTTTGGTCAGGCCGAGCGCATGATCGAAGATGAGCATCAGGTGGACTTCGGCCCGTTCAGCCTGCCGATCAGCGCCGTCCTGGTCATCATCACCCTGTTCCTGCTGCTGGGCGCTGCCGGTAAATCGGCACAGATCCCGCTGTTCGTCTGGCTGCCGGACGCGATGGCTGGCCCAACCCCCACCAGCGCGCTGATTCATGCTGCGACCATGGTGACCGCCGGCGTGTATCTGATGGTGCGTTCCAACGTCTTTTTCTACGAAGCCCAGTTCACCTCGCTGATTGTGACTATCATCGGCGCGTCTACCGCCTTGATCGCCGGGTATATCGCCCTCGGTCAGTGGGACATCAAGCGCGTGCTGGCCTACAGCACGGTCAGCCAGTTGGGTTTCATGGTGGCCGCTGTCGGCCTGGGTGCCTATGGCGCGGCCATGTTCCATCTCATCACCCACGCTTTCTTCAAGGCGCTGTTGTTCCTCGGCAGCGGCTCGGTCATTCATGGCATGGAACACGGGCATCACCTGGCGCACGAACGCCACAGCGGCGGGCATCACGGACACGATGACCATGGCGATGAGCATCACGATGAGCATGCCTTCGACCCACAGGATATGCGTAACATGGGCGGGCTGGGGCGCAAGATGCCGCTGACCTTCATTACGTATGTGCTGGCGACGCTGGCGCTGGCCGGTATCTGGCCGCTGGCCGGCTTCTGGTCGAAAGATGAAATCCTGGCCGACGCCTGGATCCGCTTCACCACCGGCAAGGCCTTCGAGGCGCAGGCCGCCGGTCTGATCGCCCTGCTGTTCCTGATCCCGGCGGCAGGCTTCACTGCCTTCTACATGTGGCGGCAAATCCGCATGGTGTTCTTCGGTCAGCCTCGCACCGAAGCAGCCGATCACGCCGTCGAGAGCGCGCCAGTCATGGCGATCCCGCTGGCGATCCTCGGCTTCCTCAGCGTCGTCGGCGGTCTGATGAACCTGCCGTCGAATGCGGGTGCTTTCACCCTGTTCGGTCTCTTGGAAAACACCTTCGGCAAACATGTGATGACACACTGGCTGGAAGAGTCGGTGGTTCATGCCCATGCCGTCGAATTCCAGCACTGGCTGGCGCTGCTGGCGCTGGCGGTGGCGCTGGGGGCGATGTTCCTGGCACAACGTATCTACGGCAGCAAACCGGTCAATGACGACAACACCGATCCCATCACATCACGTCCGGGCATAGTGGCGACCGCCTGGGCCATCGCCAACGCCCGTATGTACTGGGATCAGACCTATTTCCGCCTGTTCGAGAATCCATTCAACAAGACAGCTAACTTCCTGGCGGATGTGGTGGACTGGCGCTTCTGGCACGATTACTTCCACAACACCGTCATCGGCAAAGGCTTCAACGCCATCGGCCAGCTTCTGAGCAAGCCGGTCGATCTGGGCATCATCGATGGCATCGTCAACGGCGTGGGTCGTCTGGCGCGCGGGATTTCCGGCCTGCTGCGCCGCCCGCAAACCGGTTACGTCCGTGCCTATGCGCTGACCTTCATGCTGGGCGTGGTGGTCGTGGTGGTCGTCCTGCTGCTGCCGCTGTTGCAGCGCTAACGCATACTGGAATGTCACAGGGTTTTGTCCCTGACACAAAAGTGACTAAGGGAGCAGTGATTTATGGTCAGTTCCGCAATTAACCTCTCGACAGTGGTATTGTTCCTGCCGCTGATCGGGATGATCGCCCTGCTGTTCATGCGCGAGAAGAACGCAGACGGTCATAGCAACGAATACATCAAGTGGACAGCCCTGGGGTTCAGCCTGGGGACGTTGGCGGCTGCGCTGGTGATGTGGGCAACCTATAATCCTGCCGATCCGGGGCTGCAATTCGTCCAGCGCATCGACTGGATACCGACGGCCGGCATCACCTTCTACCTGGGTGTCGATGGGGTCAGCGTCCTGCTGATCGTGCTGACCGGCTTCATCATGCCGATCGCCATCCTCAGCTCCTTCCGGGCGCATGTCATCCATGAACGCGGGCGTGAGCGCCTGTACTACATGTTCATGCTGCTGCTGGAATTCGCCATGCTGGGCGTCTTCATGGCGCAGGATCTGTTCCTGTTCTACATCTTCTGGGAAGTGACGCTGGTGCCGATGTACTTCCTGGTCGGCATCTGGGGCGCGGAACAGCGCGTTTATGCCGCCATCAAGTTCTTCCTGTATACGATGGCTGGCTCGATCCTGATGCTGCTGGCGATCCTGTATGTCGGCATCAACGCTGGCACTTTCGCCATGCCGGACATCACCGCCATGGTCATCGAAAATCCGGCGATCTTCCCCTTCGCCGGTCTGTGGAGCACGCAGTCGTTCCTGTTCCTCGGCTTCTTCATCGCCTTCGCCATCAAAGTTCCGATCTGGCCGTTCCATAGCTGGCTGCCGGATGCTCACGTGCAGGCACCGACCGCTGGCTCGGTCATCCTGGCCGGTGTGCTGCTGAAGCTCGGCTCGTATGGTATCCTGCGCTTCGGGCTGCAATTCTTCCCGGAAGCGATGGCGGCCTGGGCACCGTTCATTGGCCTGCTGGCAGTGATCGGCATCATCTACGGCGCATGGGTCAGTTATGCCCAGACTGATGTCAAGAAGCTGGTCGCCTACTCCTCGGTCAGCCATATGGGTTTCGTCATCCTGGGCATCGCCGCCATCAACCAGATTGGCGTCCAGGGCGCGATCCTGCAAATGATTAATCACGGCATCAGCACCGGCGGCCTGTTCCTCATCGTCGGGATGCTCTACGAACGCCGCCACACCAAAGCGCTCGATGCTTACGGCGGCATCTGGAAAGTGATGCCGGTCTTCGGTGGCATCAGCCTGCTGGTGACGCTGAGCAGCATGGGTCTGCCCGGTCTGAATGGTTTCGTCGGCGAGTTCAACATCCTGATGGGAACGTTTGGCAGCAACTATCTGGGCTTCTTCTTCGCCCTGTTCGGCACACTCGGCGTCATCCTGGCGGCCGTCTATATGCTGTACATGTTCCAGAAGGTCTTCATGGGCGACGTCACCCATAAGGAAAATGAAAATCTCGAACCGCTGCACTGGCAGGAAATTGCCGTGCTGGTGCCAATTGTGATCGTCATCCTGTGGATTGGCATCGCGCCCGCGACCTTCTTTGCGGCGATGGACGCCAGCGTGAATCATCTGGTGACGACGGCCACCAATATCGTAGCGAATGTGGTCATGCGCTAACGCCCCAGAGGATGTGGTATGTTTCAAGTACCGAGTTTTGCTGATCTCAATCTGTGGCTGACCGCCCCGGCGACTATCCTGGCGATTGGCGCGTGTCTGATCCTGCTGATCGACGTGCTGTTCATCCCCAAGGATCGCAAGGTGCTGACAGCCTATCTGTCGCTGGGGACGATTGTCTTCAGTTTCATCTTCAACATCATTCACTTCAACGATCGCGGCAGCGCCTTCCTCGGCAGCTTCGCGGCGGATGGCTTCACCAGCGTGGCAAACATCATCATCCTGGTGACCGGCTTCCTCAGCATCCTGTTGAGTGTGGATTACATCAAGCGCGCTGGCATCGAACGCGGCGAGTATTACAGCCTCATCCTGTTCAGCCTGAGCGGGACGATGTTCATGGCGAGCGCCAACGATCTGGTGACGATCTTCGTCGCGCTGGAATTGTTGAGCATCCCGCTGTATGTGCTGGCGGCCTTCCGCGTGCCAGACCTGCGCTCGGAAGAAAGCGGCCTGAAGTATTTCATCCTGGGTGCATTCGCCAGCGCGTTCTTCGTCTATGGCGCGGCGCTGGTCTTCGGCGCAACCGGCACGACCAGCCTGCCACAGATCTTCAATCAGGTACAGACCATCGTGGCGACAGGCGGTTCAGCCGCCTTCCTGCTGCTGCTGGGCGCTGGCCTGATCCTGGTGGGTCTGGGCTTTAAGGTGGCGGTCGTCCCCTTCCACATGTGGACGCCCGATGTCTACGAAGGTGCGCCGACCCCGGTGACGGCTTTCATGAGCGTCGGTGCCAAGATCGGGGGCTTCGCAGCGCTGGCGCGGATCGTCGTGGTCGCCCTGCCCAGCTTCGTGCTGGAGTTCAGCGATGCGGCGGCGCTATGGCAGCAGGCCTTCTGGATTGTGGCGGCTGCAACCCTGATCGTGGGGAACTTCGTCGCCATCTCACAGACCAACATCAAGCGTATGCTGGCCTACAGCTCGATTGCCCATGCTGGTTATCTCATGATGGCGATTGCCGCAGCCGGCACGATTGGCATCGCTAATCTGGCGGCACAGGCCGTGCTGCTCTACCTGCTGGGCTATATGTTCAGCAACCTCGGTGCCTTCGGCGTGGCGCTGGCGATTGAGAAGGACGATGGCAGCGGGACAAACCTGGAAGATTTTGTCGGGCTGGCGAAAAGCCGACCGGTGCTGGCGATCATGATGGCAGTTTTCATGCTCAGTCTGACCGGCATCCCGTTGACGGCGGGCTTCATCGGCAAGTTCTTCGTCTTCCGCGCCACCATCGACGCCAACCTGATCCCGCTGGCGATCATCGGCGTAGTGACGAGCGTGGTGAGTGCCTTCTACTACATCCGCGTGGTCGTCAATATGTACCTGCGCGATGACAAGGAAGGCGACCCAGCTACGGGTGGGACGCCGTTCGTGCAGTATGCGATCTATGCCGCCTTCGCCGGAACGCTCATCATCGGTGTGCTGCCCTTCCTGGCGACCAACCTGACCGATACCATCGCGATTGCGGCGACGACCCTCGGCGGGCGTTAAACGCGCTATAGACAGTCGGCAAATGAAAAGGCGGGACATGGTGTCCCGCCTTTTTTGTTGGTGTGTTGCACAAACCTACCCAGAAGACCATACTCGATTTCTCAGATAGGCGGCGAACTCGTCATCCAGTGTTTCACGACTGCGCGTCGCTAGATCAGGAGAAAATTAATCCCAAGCGGCATTGACATCATCATCGACCATCCGCGCCATGATCTGTGCCCAACGGTTTGCCGGACAAGTCACCTGATAGCGTTCGAGCAGGTCGTCCAGCACCTCATTGATGCTGCGCTGCTCGGCTTGAGCAATCGCCGCCAGATGTTCTGCCAGCCGTTTCTCAATGGGTAAATTGACCATCATGGGCCTCCACTACTCATATACCGCATTGTAGCATATTGTTGGAGGCAGCCAGCGCGTGCAGGTGATTGCAATAGAGGACAGAAACGCCGAAGGAAACGCCTGCTTAACAGATAGTGCGAGGCAACAAACAGGAGCGCGGAGAGTAGGCTAATCCTGTCATCCGCGCTCCTGTCTATGATCTATCGACTATTGACTGGCGGACTACTCGCCTAGCCGCCTTCCATCGCGGCGTTGGCATCATCGGTCATGCGCTGCGCCACTTCAGCCACATCCAGCCCGCCAGACGTGACATCAGCCAGTCCCGTCGCCAGGATGTCGCGCACCGCGCCGTAGGACAACTGCTGTGGCGACAGGTAGATGTTCACGCTGCCAGCGGCGATCAGGTCATTGACCACGCCGAAGTAGGGATTGGCCGGCACCAGGTTGGCGGCTGCCGTCAGGTTGACCGGGAAGAACGACATCTGTTCCGCCCACTGCTGGCTGACATCGGCCTGGGTGAAGAAGCGCAGGAAAATCCATGATGCCAGTTGTTCTTCCGGTGTGCCGCTGACGACCATGATGCCCGGCACGAACAACTGAATGGCGGCTACATCGCCCTCGGCCAGCGGCGGGGTCACATCCACCGTCCAGTCGGTCACCACATCGCCCGACTGGCTGATGTTGTTCATGATGATCGGGATGCCGGCGGTGCTGCCCAGGGCCATCGGGTTCAGACCACGGGCGAAGTCATTGGTGTTGCCGAAGCGTTCCTGCGGAATATAGGCGCAGCCCTCGGCGTACATATCCGCCATCAGTTGCAGCACGGCAATCGACTGTTCGTTGGTGAAATCCCACGCGCCGTCAACGAACATGCTGCCGCCGATGCTGGCGATGAAGGACTCAAACTGTGAGGCATCGGCCACAATCGGGAAGCCCTGCACCGCGCCGCCCTCGGCACCGGTCAGGTCGCTGTTAGCCGCTGCACAGGCGATTTCCTTGAACTGATCGAGAGTCTTGGGCGAGCCTTCGAAGCCCAGCTCCGTCACCATGCCGGTGTTGACCGCCAGCACGTTGGCCGAGACCTGGTTGACCCAGCCCAGACGGCGACCATCTTCATAGACCCAGCCGTTGAGGATGCCCAGGTTCAGTTCATCCTGCATCGCGCCGACATAGCCCCACTGGGCATCGGCGAAATACGGATTCAGATCGACCATAACCTCATCCAGATCATAGCTCAGGGCGTCGTTGTTGAAGCCGGCCACCAGGTTCGGCAGTTCGCCGGAGATGATGGCGTTGTTCATCGCCGTACGGATGTCGTTGTAATTGCCCTGGGCGATGGCGTTGACGGTGATGCCATAGGGGTTGCTGGCGTTGAAGGCATTCACTAGCCCGGTCAGCACCGACAACTGGAACGGATTGCTGTACTGATGCCAGTAGGTCAGCGTCACACCCGACGGATCAACGCCGGCGAAGTTATCCGACTCGCCCATGAAGGCGGTGGCGACCTGATTGAATTGCTGCGGCGGCAGCGGAGTGGGGGTGGGCGGAACCGGGGTCGCGGTGGGGTCTTGCGCCACCACCAGCGAGGCCGCGCCCAGCATCAGGACGAGGCAGGACAGGAGCAGGAGTCCGTACTTACGCATCGTTCGTTCTCTCCTTGAGTTAGCTGTAGGGATGCACCAGGCATCTACGAGTCGATGATGACTCATGGGCGCTAGGATAACAACCTTTTGTTAAATCTTGTGGATATGATTGTTAAGCGCGCTTACCCCACGCAGCATAAGGGTTAACAGGTTATCCCGTCGATTACTGTGGGTTCCATCGTGGATTGCTACGGTGTGCGATAGATGGTGACCACTATATGCCCTGGTATGGCACTGCATTAGCCTGGCTTTGCGAATTCCCAGCCACCTGTCGAAAGTGGATCACTTCCGCCGGAAAAGATCAGGAGCCACTGCTTACACCTAGCCACTTGACTAGTTTAAATCCTGCCCATCAGGCGAGACACCTGCCGGAATACAAACAGGCGTTAATCGTTTAATCTAATGAATGTGCGCTGCTGGTAAGAAATTCCACAGACGCGCGCGTTGGGGGGTTCAACCTGGTTTTGTCCTCCGCACCCCCTCCAGGTTGAGCCCACCCGTTTTATTCCCTTGATTGCTGCCCCTGAACCACCTAAGATCAGATCCAAGACCTATCAAAGGATCCAACATGTACAAACGCAAACCGGTGCGCGTGTTGCTGGTGGACGATTCAGCCGAAGTCGCTGAGCTGGTGGAAGATTACTTGTCGATGGACAAAATCACCGGCTATGAGATGGAGTGGGCTAAATCGTATGAAGCAGGCCAGGTGGCGATTGCCCGCCGTGATCACGATGTCTATCTGATTGATTACCAGTTGGGCAGCGACGACGGGCTGAAGCTGCTCAAGGAGTCGATTGCCGCCGGCTGCCAGGCACCCATGATCCTGCTAACTGGACATGGTGACCGGCAGATCGATGTCAAGGCAATGCAGGCCGGTGCCGCGGATTATCTGGATAAGCTCGAACTCCGCCCCACGCATCTCGAACGCTCGATCCGCTATGCCACCGAGCGCGCCCAGACCATAAATGCCCTGCGACAAAGTGAAGAGCGCCTGCGTACCGTGCTGGACAATGTCCCGGTGTATGTCGTCACATCGGATACCAACGGCATCATCACCTCTGTTACCGGGCGTGGCGGGGCTTCCGATCAGTCCATTCAGCCAGAGCAAATGGTCGGCGTGCGACCCATTGATATGTTTGGTCATCATCCGCAAGTGGTGGAGCATACCAAGCGATCGTTAAGCGGCGAGTCCGGCTCTTATGTGTTCGATCTCGGCTCGATGACAATTGAGGTGTCCTATTCACCGATGCAGGATGTGACCGGCAAGTTCATCGGTGTCATCGGCGTGGCAGCCGATATTTCTGAGCGGCGGGCGATTGAACGGGCTGAACAGGAACAACGGGTGCTGGCTGAAGCGCTGCGCGATACCGCCGCGATTCTGACCAGTACACTTGACTTCGAGGAAGTGCTGGATCGTATCCTGGAGATCGTCGGCCGCGTGCTGCCCCACGATGCCGCCAGCATTATGATGATCGATCAGGGCATGGCGCAGATTGTGCGCGCCAAAGGCTTCCCCTATGACCAGGACATGGTAGCCAGCCGTGCCATGCGCTTTGATGTTCAGAAGACGGTGGGATTCCGCGAAATCATCCGCAGTCAAGAGCCCATGCTGATCGCTGATACACGCAATTACTCAGATTGGCATCAACCGCCCGACATGGCTCCTATTCTGTCCTGGGTGGGGCTGCCAATCCTGATCGAAGGCGAGGTTATCGGTTTCCTGAACCTCGATAGTCAGACTCCTGATTTCTTTACCCAGGCTGCCATTGAACGTCTGCGCGCCTTTTCTGACCAGATTGCTATTGCCGTTCGTAATGCCTGGTTGTACAAACGAGCGCAGGAGTTAGCTGCGATTGAAGAACGACAGCGGCTGGCGCGTGAACTGCACGATGCAGTCAGCCAGACCCTCTTCTCGGCCAGCATGATGGCTGAAAGCCTGCCGCGTTTGTGGGAGAATATTCCACCACGTGCTGCCAAACGGCTGGGGGAGCTGCATCGGCTGACCCGCCTGGCGCTGCTGGAGATGCGCTCGCTCCTACTAGAACTGCGTCCGCACGCCCTGGTCGAAACACCGATTGCGGAGCTAACGCGGCAGATCGCCGAGACCTTCGCCAATCGGACGCGGGCGGAAGTATCGGTTACTGCCGATGACCGGATTCATCTGGAGCCGGATACTCAGTTGATGGTGTATCGTATCCTGCAGGAATCGTTGAATAACATTGCCAAGCATGCCCGGGCCACTCAGGTCACGATTCATCTGGGGCGAGAAGACGGCCATTGCGTGTTGTCGGTACAGGATAACGGTCAGGGATTCGACGACGCTCGAACAACGCCCGGCCACTTCGGGCTGAAGATTATGCAGGAACGGGCCGAGCAAATCGACGGAGCATTCCAGTTGGAAACGGCACCGGGGCAGGGTACGATTATTCGCCTGGTATGGTCGAAGGGATAAACATATGGCAGAAGCGCGCACCATTCGCATCATGGTGGTGGATGACCACGACATGGTGCGGCAGGGATTGGCAGTATTCATTGAAGCCTTCAAGGATCTGGAGCTGGTGGGCGAAGCAGCTAACGGTGCTGAGGCCATCAAGCGCTGTGCCGAACTCAAGCCAGATGTGGTGCTGATGGATCTGATGATGCCAGTGATGGATGGAGTGGCGGCCACACGCGCCATCCGGCAAAATCACCCGCAGGTGCAGGTGGTGGCGCTGACTAGCTATAAGGATGAGGAGCTGGTTCAGGGGGCGCTGCAAGCCGGGGCGATTGGCTACCTGCTGAAAAACACCTCGATTGACGAGCTGGCCGACAAAATCCGCCGCGCCTATGCTGGTCAGCCCATCCTGGATGCCGAAGCCGCCCGCATCCTCATCAAAGCCGCCACCCAGAAGCAGCCACAGTACAATCTGAGCGAGCGTGAGAAACAAATCCTCGGCCTGATGGTCAAGGGGATGAACAATCCGGACATCGGCAAACAACTGTTCATCAGCCGCTCCACCGTCAAATTCCATGTCAGCGCGATCCTCTCCAAGCTGGGGGTCGCCAGCCGTACCGAGGCGGTGGCGTTGGCGCTGCAACACAAGCTGGTGGATGGCTGAGGCTCAGGTCTGATTGAGGCGCTTGACGAGGAAACCGGCCAGCAGCGGCAGCATCAGCGTCGGTTCTCCCTGCCCCGACAGAGTCACGATCTCCTTGTTGACCAGACTCTCCCAGGCCAGGGATCGCACCGGCACCGGCTGCCGCAGCACGAGCTGCTGGAGGCAGGTCTGTTCGTCCGACGGCAGACTATCGAGAATGACCTGGCACTCATGCAGCACACTACGATCGCGCAGCAGCACCTCAAACAACTGGTCAACTGAAGTCGCCGTCGCATTCAGTCCGGCTGTGGGCAGAAAACTGCGGCGCAGCAACCCGGCATGGCGTCCGCTGACATCGATCAGATAGCGGCGGCGCACCGGATCGAGCGCTACGCTATAACGGCGTTCCAACTGCTGGATGACGATCTCGGCCCCGGCTGGCTCCAGCAAGCGGACGAAGCGGATGAATCCCTGCACCAGTTCGACAAAACCTTCCATTGTCTCGCGGCTCAGGGCATCGGTGACGCGCTCCTGAATCAGCTCACTGACCGGACGGCGGCTGGTCGTGATGTAGACGATGCGCTGCTTGAACTCATCGCGCAGCCCACGCAGCGATTGAAAAAAGCTGGCGGGCAGGTGCAGGAAACTCTCCAGCTCATCGAACAGGAAGACGATGCGCCACTGTGACCCCAGTCCCAGCACTTCGTAGATAGCGTTCTCCAACTGACGCACACCGGTCTGCGCCATCAGCGGTTGGGCATCGAACAGATTGATGTAGAAACGCTCGACCCGCTGGATGACCTCGCTCCCAGGTGGAAGCTGCTGCTGATCCTCCATATCGATCAGCGCCCGCCGCAGCCGGCTGAGCATGAGTTCGTAACCCGGCCAGCCCGAGCCAGAGTGGCGCAGCGCCTGTTCTTCCAGGTGTACCAGCTTGTGCGGATCGAGCATCACCATAATCGTCGTCGCGGCCAGCCCGTTCAGATAGGTGCGCTTCACCTCGTCGCGGGCGATGGTGTGCATCAGATTACTCTTGCCGACGCTGCCAATGCCGACAAGCGAACAGGACTCGCCGGTGCGAATTAAACGAAACAAAGGGTCAACGTCGGCATGACGGAAATCCACTGGAAGCCGGTCATCGCGTGAAGTCATGATGAGTGTCCTGTGTCAGCAAAGTGGTTAGTCGATAGTTGTTAGTTGAGATCAGGTGTGTTCACAGATAGTGACATCCGTAACGAGTTTACTTTGGTTCTCTATCAGCCATTATGGATGAAGCATGACAGGCAGGTAAAGTCCCCAATAACGTGGGGGCGATCAGCGCCATTTCTGGGCGCGCTCACGCAGATCGCGCAGGCAGGTAGGTGGGATAAGTTCGGCGGCGAACAGGTCGCCCTGCTGGTGGAAATCCGAGCCGCCAGACATCACCAGATCATGGCGCGATATCAGCGCTCGCAGGTTCTGGCGGACGATGCTGCCGTTGCGCGGATGGATAACCTCCACCCCATCCAAACCCTGCGGGATCAGCCGTTCGATCAGCCCAGTGTAATCGGCAATCACGGCAGGGTGCGCCAGCACCGCAGCACCACCCGATTCGTGAATGAGGTGAATGGCTTGCGCCGGAGTGAGCATCTCATGATGAACATAAGCCGGGTGGCCGACGCGCAGATACCGTTCGAAGGCTTCATCCACTGATCCCACCTGCCCGGTCTCTGCCAGGGCGCGGGCGATGTGATGGCGAGTGATAGCCCCTCCACGCGCCAGCCCCAGCACGCGCTCCCATTGTACCGGCGCACCCAAAGCCGCCAGCTTATCGACCATCAGCCGGGCGCGATGCACCCGTTCACCTTGCAAGCGTGGCAGTTCGGTTTGCAGGATAGGGCAATCCAGTTGCAGGAAATAACCGAGGACGTGGATTTCATTGCCATCGAGCTGGGAACTCAACTCGACAGCCGGGATGATGACTGGAGAATCAGCCGCCGCCTGTTGCGCTTCGGCGATGCCGCTAATGGTATCGTGATCGGTGATCGCCAGGGCATTCAGCTTGCGCCGCCGGGCAAATTGAACCACTTCAGATGGAGACAGGCGGCCATCCGAAGCCGTTGTGTGAACATGCAGATCGATGCGCAGAACGGCCGCCCCTACTGCTGCTGTGACGGCGTGCCACGGGGTTCGACAGCGAACCGCACGGCTGTCCGTTCCTGCCCATCAATGCTGACTTCAGTGAAGAAGGGGGTGAACACAATATCAATGTCGTCACGGCTCAGGTAGCCACGCGCAATCGCCAGCGCCTTCACCGCCTGGTTGACTGCCCCAGCCCCTATCGCCTGAACTTCAGCATAGTGATGTTCGCGCATGACACCGGCAATGGCGCCGGCAACGGCAGTAGAACGAGATTTGGCAGACACCTTGATGACATCGGGGCCAGACAGGTTTTCTTCGTCTTCGAAGCTCATTGTAACCCTCGTGTGCGATAACCCTCTGTCGCGTACAGAGGAACGATACAGCCAGGTAATCAGCCGCATATCGAACCAGGAATGATCGGGTTGGGTGTCCGGTGCGCCTTCACTTTACTCATTTAACATTCATTCTACATGAAAACACAGGGGGCGTCTACAAAGTACGTTTTTTCACAGATGTGATAAGATAGCCGAGGAAATGTCCACTAACCGAGTCAGATAACCATGCTCGATTGGCTCATCATCGGCGGCGGGATACATGGCACTTATCTCTCGCTTTATCTGACCCAACGCAAGCGCATCCCCGCGGATCGGCTGCGGGTATTGGATCCGTTTCCTGAGCCGTTGGCCTTGTGGCGTCGCTTCAGCACCAACAGTGGCATGGTCTATCTGCGTTCCTCCCACGCCCATAATCTGCACTACGACCCCTTCTCGCTGGTGACGTTCGCCCGCACCCACTCCGGTGCGGCGCTGGCCCAGTTTATCGAACCCTATGGCCGGCCTTCGCTGGCATTGTTTCAGGCGCATTGTGACTGGCTGATCGAGCAGTATCATCTGGATCGACTGCGGCTGACGGGGCGCGCGTTGGCCTTACGCCAGATCAATGATGGTTGGCAGATAGAAACCCAGAATGGCAGCATTGAGGCGCGCCGGCTGATCCTGGCCTTTGGCATCACTGAGCAGCCAGCCTGGCCGGTTTGGGCACGTGACCTGCCGGGGGTGGTTCATCTGTTTGAGCCGACCTTTGACCGCGAACGTTGGTCTGCTACCCTGAAGGCTGAAGCTGCGTATCAACCGTCAATCGTGGTCATCGGCGGAGGCATCACGGCTGGGCAGTCGGCGCTGGCGCTGGCGCTGGATTTCCCTGGACAGGTGACGCTTCTGCTGCGGCATCCGCTGCGGTTGCATCAATTCGACGCGGATCTCGGTTGGATCACCTTTCAAAATCTGGATCGTTTTCATGCCGAACCGGATTACAGCCAGCGACGGCGTATGATTCAGGCGGCCCGCCATCGTGGGTCGATGCCCTCCGACGTCGCAGCTGAGCTACAGAAAGCCGAGGCACATGGCCTGCTGCGGCTGCAAACTGGCGAGGTCAGCGCCGCTTCCGTTGCGCCTGATGGCAGAGGTCTTGATCTTAGATTGACTTCGGGTGAGCCGATGCATGTCAGTCAGGTGATGCTGGCAACGGGCTTTGAAGGGCGCCGCCCCCCGGGGGGTGAGTGGCTGGGCGCAGCCGCCGCGGCTTATGGTCTGCCGACAGCGCCCGACGGCTACCCCATCGTTGATTCAACTTTGTGCTGGGGGCGCGGCCTGTATGTCAGCGGCCCGCTGGCAGAACTGGAAGTCGGCCCGGTGGCTCGTAATTTCGCGGGCGTCAAGCTGGCAGCCGAACGAATAGGAGCAAGTTTGTGATACCCTGGATTCTGGCGCTGGTCGCAGCCGCGGCGGGCGCAGCCGGTTTCATCGCCTGGCGCAATCGGATCGAGCCGGTTGACCCGCACAGCCTGATCATTACCCCACCGGATGATGGGCAGGAACGTTTCGCCCCCATCAGCGGATCGGTCAACTTTCGTGATGTCGGCGGCTATCGTACAGCCAGTGGACAGTGGGTGCGGCGGGGGTTGGTGTACCGTTCAGGGATGCTCTCGCGCCTGACCGATGCCGATCTCGATTGGTTGCAGGGGCAGCAGGTGAAATGGGTGTGTGATCTGCGCAGCCAGGAAGAAGTAAATGCGGAACCGGATCGGGTGCCACCCGGTGCAGTCTACAGCAATCGTCCACTGACCGATCCTGATGAGAATCGCGAGCGCCGCCGTCGCCTGATGGCGCTGCTCTTCAACCGGCGCAATCTGAATAACATGATGCCGGAGTATTATCAGCGCGTCGCCCTTGAAGCTAACGCAGCGCTCTACGGCGACATCCTGCGCCACCTGAGCGATCCACAGCATCTCCCGGCCATCATCCATTGCACCGCCGGCAAGGATCGCACCGGCGTCGGCGTCGCGCTGCTGCTGGCTGTGCTGGGCGTGCCAGAGGAAACCATCGTAGCCGATTATTCCCTCAGCAACCAGTTTTATACCACCTTTCGTGAGTACAGCAGCAAAGCCATCGCGCCATTGACGAAGGTGGGGGTCAAGATCGACGACATTCAACCGCTGCTGATCGCCCATCCCAACACCATCCGTGCCGCGCTGGCTCATATCCGCAATCGCTACGGCTCGGTTGACCGTTATCTGATCGACCGTGCTGGTCTCGATGAGGCGACGCTGGAGCGACTGCGGGCGACCTTCCTGCAAGCGCCTGCGTGACCGCTGCCGGGCTTTGCGCTACAATCGCAGTTCTGACAACAGCTATCAGCAGGGGACTCGTGACATGACACACGGCAAGACCACCCGCGCCATACACGGGATGCGCGAAGATCACAATCGCCCGGTGACCTACCCGGTTTATCAGACGGCGGCTTTCTGGGTCGAGAGCAGCGACGGCTTCGCCCACGTCAATGATTACAATGCCGAGGAATATTTCTACAGCCGCTACGATAACCCGACGCTGCGCAATGTGTCGCAAAAGCTGGCAGGGCTGGAACAGGCCGAGGAATGTCTGCTGTTCGCCAGCGGCATGACCGCCATCACCACCGTCATGATGGCCTGTCTCAGGGCCGGGGATACCGTCGCCACATCGAGTGCGCTCTATGGCGGGACGCTGGCCTTCTTCCGCGATTGGGCACCGCGCTACGGCATCAACGTCTGCTGGCTGGATGAAGACCAGCTCTATCAGGTCGATCAGGTGGTGCCGACGGCCAAAGTGGTCTACTTCGAGACGCCGGTCAACCCGCGCTGCGATGTGCTATCGATTCGGCGGGTGGTGGCAGCGGCGCGCAAAATCAACGCCCTCGTCATCAAGGACAACACCTTCGCCTCGCCCATCAATCAGATGCCGCTCGCGCTGGGGGTGGACATCAGCATCCACAGCGCCACCAAGTACCTGGGCGGCCACAGCGATGTCACCGCCGGGGCGGTCATGGGATCGCGCGAACGGTTGGCACCGATCTTCAGCGCCCGTAAAGTCTTCGGCGGCATCCCCAGCCCGCACGATGCCTTTTTACTCGATCGCAGCCTGAAGACGCTTGAGATTCGCATGGCGCAGCATAATGGCAGTGCGCTGGCTCTGGCGCAGGCGCTGGAAGCCCACCCCAAAGTGAAACAGGTGTTGTACCCCGGACTGGAGTCCTTCCCCGGTCATGCCATCGCCCGCGAGCAGATGACCGGCTTCGGCGGGATGTTGTGCATCGAGGTGGCAAGTCTGGAGGCGGCCAAAGCGGTGTGCGATCACTTGCAGATTGCGCTCAATGTGGCGCATCTGGGCGGGCCGGAGACAATGGTGAGCATCCCGGTGCTGACCAGCCACAGCATGTTGACGCCGGAACAATTGCAGCAAGCGCGCATTGCACCTGGTATGGTGCGGATTTCGGTTGGGCTGGAAAACACCGAAGACCTGATTGCCGATTTCCAGCAGGCGCTGACCTATGCCTGAAGCGGATCGATCCAGTTATCTCCGGCTATAACTGACCGGCAGCGATGCTAGCGAGCCAGTCAGGCAGGTGGTGGTTGATCACTTCGCAAGGCTCTCAGCACGGCGCAGGGCTGATTGCAAGCGCTGCTGTTGAATCGTCGTCGTCAGGTCACCGCGTGTCCGTTCCAGCACGCCCCGCACAATATCGGTCTGGCGGCGCAGCCCGCCGGTGATGGCATCAGGAAAATCGAACGTCACCAGTTGGTCATAGATGTCGTCCATCCATTCCAGCAGGCGCTCAGCTTCGACAGTGTTGGCATCTTCCCGGCGAAGCGTATCCAGGATGAACCGGCGCAGTTCCGTCGCCGCCTCGGCCAGCCCGTTGAGATAGGTCGCCGGTTCCACCGCCAACTCCTCTACCGTCGGCAGCGCCCGCTCCCGGACGATGGCCTCGGTGCAGAAGGCTTCGACCACCTCTTTGAGCGCATCCTGAGTATAGCCGGTGTGATACAAATCGGGATAAGGCAGCACACCGGCCCGTAGTTCGCTCGCCCCGGTCTTCGCCAGCTTCAGCTTCTCTTCCGCCCGATCCCACTCGCGGCGGTGGATGGCGCGAATCGCCTCCGAGCAGTGACGGATCAGTTCACGCGAACGGTTGACGGCCTCATCGCGCGCCGCATTCTTGCTGACCAGCGCCGCCCGTATCCCTTCACTGATGACGCTCAGATCACTGGGCATCGCTCACTCCGTTCCCGGTTCAGCCGGTTTGTCGCCGTCCGGGCTTTCCGGCGGACGCAGGTTGCCAAACAGATGATCGGCCAGCGATGGCGCGCTGGGGGGAGGCAGCTTGATCTCGCCATTGATCTGCTCGAAGCGCGACAGGTTGGTGGTCAGCGCTTGTAGCAGCGCCTTGGCATTGGCCGGCGTCATCACGATCCGGGTCTGGACGCGGGCGCGCGGGTCGTTGGGCATGATCTGGACAAAATCCAGGATGATCTCGCTGTGCGTCTGGCTGATGACCGCGCCGTTGGAATAGATGGCCGTCAGGGCGGCCGGGAGTTCCAGTTGCAATTGGCGCCGGGGCTGTGCGGCAGGGGGTGGCGCGGGGTTGGGTGGTGGGAACATGACCATTTCTCCAATCGATATGAATTGTCAAGGATACCGCATCTGCCCCCATTGGTCGATATGGCCTGAACCCGGAGGGCGGCGGATTGGGTACAATAGAGTAGTTGCGCATCGATGAAAGATTGGGGTGAAACAATGGAAACACGCTTGTTGGGCAACTCGGACCTGCATATCACGCCTGTCGGCTTCGGAGCCTGGGCCATTGGGGGCAGCGGTTGGGAATACGGCTGGGGCGCTCAGGATGATGATGAGTCAATCAGCGCTATCCACGCTGCCCTGGATCATGGCATCAACTGGATCGACACCGCTGCTATTTATGGACTGGGTCACTCGGAAGAAGTGGTCGCCCGCGCCCTGAAACACCGCCCCAGCCGCCCCTATGTTTTCACCAAGTGCGGCCTGTTGTGGGATGACAAGGGCACGGTGCTGAACAATTTGCAGCACATCAGCCGCGAAATCGAAGACAGCCTGCGCCGCTTGCAGGTTGATGTGATCGATCTGTATCAGATTCACTGGCCGGTGCCGGACGAAGACATCGAAGCCGCCTGGGAAGTGATGGCGCGGCTGAAAGAATCGGGCAAAGTGCGCTGGATCGGCGTCTCCAACTTCAACGTCGATCAACTGAGCCGCGCCCAGGCCATTGCGCCCGTCACCTCCAATCAGCCGCCTTATTCGCTGGTGCGCCCGGAAGTCGAGGCCGAAATCCTGCCTCACTGCCAACAGCACAACATCGGCGTGATCGTCTATTCGCCGATGGGCGCGGGACTGCTGACCGGTGCGATGACGCTGGAGCGCTCGCGCAGCCTGCCCGCCGATGACTGGCGCAGCCGTGAAGAAGATTTCCGCGAGCCGCGTCTGGTTCGTCACCTGCAACTGGTTGATCTGCTCAAGGAGATCGGCAGCGCACACGGCCGCACCCCCGGCGAAGTCGCCATCGCCTGGACGCTGCGCCATCCGGCAGTGACCGGCGCGATTGTTGGGGCGCGCAATGCCAAACAGATCGAGGGCATTACCGGTGCGCTGGAATTTCGCCTGAGCGCCGACGAGATCAAGCGCATTGACCAGTTCGTCAAGGCCAATCCCTGAGGGTGAGCCGCCCGGTCGGTTCAAAATCGTTACATTCGACACGTCTAAGAAATTACGTTCTAAACTGGATTAAACAAACCCTTTCGCCTATGCTGAATGCATAAGCGAAAGGTGTTTTTATGACGCGCCCAACGACCAAAACCCAACTGCTGGAAGCCATGACGACGGAACGCCACCGATTGGAGTCGCTCTTACAAACCCTGACACCGGATCAGATGACTCAGGCGGGAGCCTGTGGCGAATGGTCGGTCAAGGATGTGCTGGCGCATCTGCTGGCCTGGGAACACATGGTGGTCGGCTGGTATCAGGCCGGTGCGCGTGGCGAAACGGTCAAAACCCCGACGACTGATCTGAAGTGGAGCGAGACGCCGATCCTCAACCGGCGCATCTATGAGCGCTACAAAGATGTGCCGCTGAACGAGATACAGGCACAATTTGCCGCATCGTATGTCACGACACGGACGGTGCTGGAGTCCATCCCGGAGGCTGAACTGGTCACGCCTCACACCTATGCCTGGACCAACACCAGCACCCTGCTCAGTTACTTCGTCTCCTGCACCGCCAGCCATTATCACTGGGCTTATGATGAAATCCGCAAGTGGCTCAAGGCGCTGCCCCGCGCTGTCTGAGGCCATCTGAGCGAGATAATCCCTGGGCCAGCCTCAATGGCCCAGGCGTACCTGTATACTGGAACCGCCCCGACAAGCATCCTCCCTGCCCGGCTTTCATCGCTATCACTCGAACCCATGACTCTATTGTTGTTTTGCAATAACCCAGGCCGTGCTATACTTTTTCTAGATTCCGATGAATGTGACACAAGGGAAAGCGTAATGGCTGAATTCACCTCGCATGAAGCTGCGGCTCATAAAGCTCAATCGCTGCCGGTGATGATGCAGCCCAAACCCATCGGGCGCGACCCGATCCTCGTTCAGGTTTACAACCAGTTGAAAGCCAATCAGCCCATAGTGATCTATGGAGCGGCGGGGATGGGCAAGAGTGCGCTGGCGGCTACGCTGGCAAGCGCCTATACCGAACTGCCGGGTGGATCGCTGTGGTTGAATGTCGATAACCCCTCGCTGGAAGAACTGATTGTGCGGGTTGGGCGAGCCTATGGGGCGCTGGACATCGCTGCCAGCAGCAACCCGCTTGGCATGGTAGCGGCGGTCGCCAGCACCTTCAGCGCCAACCGTCCCCTCATTGTCCTCGATGGACGCCTTGAGGAACGCATTCTGGCCGATTTCATCAAACGCTGTGCGCCACAAATGCCGCTGCTGGTACTGAACAAGGAGCCGCTGCAAGGCGAGTGGACGACGCTGGAACTGGGCAAGCTGGATTTCGGTGGGGCGCTGGCGCTGCTTAAGCAGCACACCGAGCTGAACAGCACCGATGTGGAGCGAGACCTGGATGAACTGGCGAGCATCCTCGATTACAATCCTTTCGCTCTCACCATCGCAGCCGCCACCATCCGCTACGGCAAGATCAGCCCGGCGGAATACCTGAGTGAATTCGAGAAAATCCCCAGCAGCAGCGGTGCAACGCCTCAACTGCTCGCGCTGACCATCGCCTATCGTCGCCTGAATAAAGCCCTGCAGGGCGTGATCCTGTTGCTGGGGGCGACCTTCGGCGCACCGGTCAGCTCGGAACTCCTCAGCACGATGGCGAATGCGCCACAGGATACGGTTGAACAGGTCATGCAGTCGCTCGCCAACCAGCGCCTGATCGAACGCATCGAACGCTACGACTCGCCCTACTATCGGCTGCATGAGATTACTGCCGGCT
Source organism: Anaerolineae bacterium (assembly GCA_022843385.1). GTDB lineage: Bacteria > Chloroflexota > Anaerolineae > Aggregatilineales > Phototrophicaceae > CFX2. Next base: position 151,670 of record JALHNT010000008.1, read on the forward strand.
TTGCCAGTACCCTGCTCAAATCACAGGGGCAGCTTGAGACGCTTCAGAGCAAAGTGCGCGACTCGCTGGTGGCCTATATCCGAAAATATGCGATCAACAGCCCTGCCGCGTATGACAAACTGGCCGGGTCGATGGATCTGGTCATGGCGGTGGCGCGCTGGTGTGCCGAGCAGGGGGATCGTGAGCTGGTGACGCAACTGGTTGTCAGCCTGATGCAGTCTGGCGATTTCGTCAATGAGCGCGGCTATGTCTTCGAGCTGGTCAAGCTGCGCGAGATGTCGTCCAGCTTCACCAAACCCTTCCCGGCCAATCAGGTTGCGGCGGCTGCGCCGGAAGATATGGAGCTTCAGGATATTGTCGAGACGGCTGCTGAACTCGATGAAGACGATGAAGACTTTGACGACGAGTTCGACGACGATGATGAAGTCTTCGATGAAGATGAACCATTTGATGATGAACTCGTCCAGGATCTCGACAAGGATATTGATGAAGTGGTGGCCTCGTCCAGCCGCGCGACGGCTGCTGCCAACACCGCCTCGCTGTGGCAAAAGGTCGAACAGGGCGAAACCAGCTCGCCCCGTTCGCTGCTGGATATTGATGACGACGATGATGACGATGAAATCGAAGCGCCCACCCAGGCCGCTTTGCCCTTACCCACAGCCGACGTTGCGCCGGATGACATGACCGGGTTGCAAAACGCGCTGCGGCAGGCCAAACAGCAGAACGACTTCCAGCGCCAGGTCAGCCTGTTGGGCAAGATCGGTCAACTGGAAGCCAAACTCGGCCAGGACACCAACGCCATCAACACCTATACCGAAGCGTTGGACGTTTACGAGAATCTGGATGACCAGCCGGCCATCCTGGAAACGCTCGACACGCTGGCGACGCTGATGGTCAAGACCGAGAACTCCAGCGCGGCGGTGCTGCACGCCACCCGCGGCATTCAACTGGCAAATACCCTGGGCGACAGTGAGACCAAAATGTTCCTGCTGATTGCACTGGCGGACGCCCGGCAGCAGTTGGGCGAAAGCCCCGAAGCTGTTAAATCCTATGGGCAGGCGTTGGAAATCGCGCGCGGCAGCGGCGATCAACAGAATGAGGGCTTGATCCTCTACAAGCTGGGTTATGCCCAACTCGACAACAACCAGCCGGATACCGCCGCTGAAACCTGGGAAACCGCGCTAACGCTGTTCAAGACGCAGAAGAAGCGCGATTACGAAGGCCGAGTCCTGGGTGCGCTCGGCACCGCCTATGGTGAGCTAAGCCGCTGGGAAGAAGCCATTAACTTCCACACCTCAGCCCTCTACATCGCCCGCGAAGTCCGGGATCGCGAGGTCGAGGCGCTGGAACTGAGCAATCTGGGCTACGCTTCGGTGCAGGCCAACCAGCTCGGGCAGGCGCTGCTGCGCTATCGGCAGGCGCTGCATCTGGCCTATCAGGCCAACAATAAAGAGAATATCGTCAGCAACATCGTCGATATTGTGCGGTTGCTGGCGGAAAGCCCCAAGCATCTGGGGATTGCCGACCTGCTGCTCAACGACGCCATCCCACTCGACCCCACCGATCGTGATGTGCTGAAGCTCAAGGAACGAGTCACCGGCGGCAAGATACAGGCCGTCGCCAATGAGACACCGCTCTTACCCGTCAGCGGCACCGCCAAAGATTATGCCGCCAACGCTTATCAATTGCTGGAACAGTAAAATTAAAGGAACAACGCTGATGCGTTCTCCCCCAGTCTAATTTGTAACCCCCACAACCGCTGCTGAGAATTCGCAGCGCTGCATAACCGGTTGGTCAAGGCGAATTGCCCTGTGGGCATCTCGCCTTTTTGCATTTCTATTCAATTTCACCCAAGGACAAGGACATATGACCCCCTTTCTGCGCCGCCACCTGCTGCGTCTGTCGGGCTTCGTGTTGCTGCTGCTCGTCATCGAGTGGCTGGATGAGTTCGTCTATGGCACACGCGAAGCCGCCTGGCCGCTGGTGCGCGATGATCTGAACCTGAACTATGTCCAGATTGGCCTGCTGCTGACGGTGCCAATCTGGTTCGCCAACATCATCGAGCCAGTGCTGGGCATCCTGGCCGATGTCTGGAAGCGGCGGGCACTCATCCTGGGCGGCGGCGTGTGTTTCACCCTCGGCCTGCTGCTGATGGGCAGCGCCGGAAACTTCTGGGTGCTGATGCTGGCGAATATGCTGCTGGCACCAGCCTCAGGCGCATTCGTCGCCCTGTCGCAGGCGACGCTGATGGATAGTGACCCGGAGCGCCATGAGCAGAATATGGCACGCTGGACGCTGGCCGGTTCAATCGGTCAAACCACTGGACCGCTGCTGCTGGGGTTGTTCGTGGCGCTGGGCTGGGGCTGGCGCGGGGCCTTCCTCATCATGGCGGTCATCGCGCTGATCGTGCTGCTGGTCGCCTGGCGCTTCAGCTTTCCCAATGGCTCCGGCACTGATGAGGACGAAGAGAGTGAGGCTGAACCGATCACCTTCCGTCAGGGTGTGCTCAATGCCTGGGCAGCACTCAAACGGCGCGAGGTGCTGCGCTGGCTGACACTGCTGACCTTCGCCGACCTGATGCTGGATATTCTGCTGTCGTATCTGGCGCTGTACTTCGTCGATGTGGTGCGGGTGGATGAAAGCCAGGCCGGGATCGCCGTGTCGGTTTGGTTAGGGGTAGGGTTGATCGGTGATGTGTTGCTGATCCCGCTGCTGGAACGGGTGCGCGGGGTGAGTTATCTGCGCTTCAGTGCGGCGGCGCAGGTCGTCCTGTTCAGCGCGTTTCTGCTGGTCGAACCCTACTGGCTCAAGCTCGGCATCCTGGGGGTGATCGGGTTCTTCAATGCCGGCTGGTACTCGATCCTTCAGGCCAATCTGTATTCGGTCATGCCCGGACAAAGCGGCACGGTCCTCACCCTGCACAACATCTTCGGCTTCGCTGGCACCGCGCTGCCGCTCATCATCGGGCTGCTGGCGGAACAGTTCGGGCTGGGCAACGCCATGTGGTTCATCCTGCTGGGGCCGGTTGCCCTGCTGCTGGGACTGCCGCGCCGCTCACTTGACCGCGCCGGAGGTTAACCCCTGGATCAGCTGGCGCGAGAACAGGATGTACAGGATGACGACCGGCAGCGCCGCCATCGACAGCGAGGCCAGCACTGCGTTCCAGTCCTGCACATATTGCCCTAGAAAGACCTGAGCGCCCAGCGTGACGGTCTTGTATTGCTCATTGTTGGCGATGATGAGGGGAAACCACAAATCATTCCAGATCGGGATCATATTGAAGACCAGCACTGTGCCGATGGCAGGGCGCACCAGCGGCAGCATCATAGCATAAATGCGATACTCACTGGCTCCATCGACGCGGGCGGCATCCTTGAGATCACGCGGGATCTGGCGCATGAATTGGGAAAGGACGAACACCGCCAGTGGCAGGCCAGTGGCCGTATAGATCAGGATCAGGGCGATCAGTGGCTGACCGATCATGCCACTGCCGACAACCAACCTGAGGATGCTGACTGTGCCCAGGCGAATCGGGATCATGATGCCGACGGCGAGGTACAGCCCCATCAACGTGTTGCCGGGGAATTTGTATTCAGCCAGAGCGTGAGCCGCCATCGTCCCGGCGATGAAAATCAGGATCAGCGCGCCGACCGTTACGCCAATGCTATTGACATAATAGCGCAGAATGTCCGCCCGCTCGAACACCGTTTCATAGCCAATCGGGTTGAAGGTTTCTGGAGTCGGCAGGGCATAGGGGGCGCGGAAGATCGCCCGCCGATCCTTGAATGAGTTGATGACCACCAGCGCCACCGGGAAAAGCGCGATGAAGGTGTAGGTCAGCAGGATGAAATGAGCGGCAGCCAGTTGTAATGTTTGACCGGGGCGCAGTCGGGCGAGCATAGGCGTTGTTCCAGTGTCAATAATCTGAGGGTAAGTATACCTGCCCTCATCAATCGCACAACTTGAAACCAAAACACGCTATATTTGTCATCTGACCAACTGATGTGGTCAAACTGCACAGCCCGGTTCAGATGTCTGAGGAGTTAGCAGAGAGAATATCGGAATGAGGTTGAGCATTATCTACAAGTGACCCTTCATCTTTTTCGTGACACTTGTGGATTGTCACCAGTCCATGACGCGGTACAGTTGAGAAGAGTGATTTGCCAATTGGGAGGAATGCATGAAACGCCATCTATGCTGGATACTGGTCATCCTGACCTTATTGCTGGCTGCGCTGCCGGTTGCGGCGCAGGACTCGTTCGTCTTTGGGGTAGTGCTGGTCGGCCCGAAGAATGACCGCGGCTGGAGCCAGTCGCATTACGAAGCCGGTCTGCGGCTCGAAGAATCGATCCCTGGCAGCCAGATGCTGCTGTTCGAAAGCCTGAACCCGGCGGATGCGCCGGAAACCACGCTGGCCGATGTCGCTGGTGAGATGATCGACCAGGGGGCGCAGTTGATCTTCACCACCTCGGATGAATTTGAAGAAGACACCAGCCTGGTCGCGGCTCAGTTCCCCGATACCATCTTCGTCAACACCACCGGCAGCACCGTGCTGGAAGGCAGTGCGCCAGCGAATGTGGCGAACGTGAATACGCAGTTGGAGTGGGTGGCGTCGGTGGCCGGCTGTGCTTCGGCGCTGGCGACCCAGACCGGCAGCATCGGCTACCTGGGGCCGCTGATCAGCTATGAAACCCGCCGTCATGCGGTGGCGACCTATCTGGGGGCGAAATACTGCTACGAGAATTATCGTGGTCTGGACGCCGCCGATATGCAGTTCACCGTCACCTGGATCGGCTTCTGGTTCAACATCCCCGGCGTGACGCTCGACCCCACCGCCGAGACTAAGACCTTCTTCGATAATGGCGCTGATGTGGTCATCTCCGGCATCGACACCACCGAGAACATTGTCGTCGCCAGCCAGTATGCCGCCGAGGGCAAGACCGTCTTTGCCGTTGGGCACGATAACCCCGGTAGCTGTGACGAAGCCCCGACCATCTGCCTCGGCGCACCCTATTACAACTGGTTCCCCATCTATCAGGAAGAGGCGCTGGCGGTCATCAACGGCACCTGGACGTCGCAGTGGAAGTGGTTCCCGCTGGATTGGAACGACCTCAACAATGTCGATACCTCGTCCGCCGGTTACGCCATCGGTCAGGGATTGACTGAGGAGCAGCTTGGGCAGTTGGAAGCCTTCATCGCTGAGATGGAAGCCTATGCCAAAGACCCGGCCAACGCTGAGAGCTTCTTCCTCTGGCAAGGCCCGCTGAACTTCCAGGACGGCACCCCGCTGCTGGCCGAGGGTGAAAAGCTCATCCCGGTGCAGCCGCAGGGCGACGGCCTGAGCATCTGGTATCTGCCGCAGTTGGTCGAAGGCATGACTGGCACCAGCACCAGCCAGTAAGGCTGTTACAGGAAAACATTTAGCCTATAGCTCTCCCGTAGGGGCGCAATATATTGCGCCCCTACACGGCAATCTGGTTGGGCCAATGAGAGCAGTATTTTTTTGGATAGCCTACCCCCTGCTTCACTCACGCATAGATCGCAGCGCCAGCCGCAGGTTATAGGCGACCATGTTCTCCATCTCCCAGCGCTGCTCCATCGCGGGCAGGATGTCGGCATGATAACGAACAGCGGTGTACAGAGGCGAGAGCAGTTCCACCAGCGGATACCACTGCGCCGCGTCGATGTCCCAGGCGCTCAGATAGGCTTGCTCCAGGCGAACGCGGGCATCTGCCACACCCGGCAGTTCGTTGGCGAGTTCAGCCAGGAAGAAGGGCAGACTGAACCAGGGACAGGTGATGGCACTATCCGACCAATCGCTGATGATGAAGCGCCCCTTATGAACGATGATTTGCCCGGTCCACAGATCGCCATGCTCCAGCGACAACGGCAGGCCAGCGTCAGCCAGTTGGTCACACACTGACTCCACGCGCGGGAGGAGCCCCCGCAATTGAGCGATTGAAGCCTCATCCAGTTGGCGCAGCGCAGCGTCATCGGTCAGCAGCGTCGCCACACCCTGCCGCAGCCACTCCCAACCGCGCTCTGGCACCCCCAGCCGACGCAGCTCATCCAGCCGGGAAGTCATCCGCTGCTGCAAGCGGGCATAAGTATGCAGCGCCGCCTCCCACAGCGACAGGTCTGGGCGCTCCAGCAACGGCTGACCGCCATAATCCCGCATCAGCAGATCATCCCCGGCTTCGAGGACGACCGGAGTCAGGTCAGGTTCATGCTGGGCCAGCCAACCGGTTAGCGCCGGTTCATGAGCGAACATCGGCGGCACATGCTTGAGATAGAGATCGCCAGCATCAGTCGGCAACCGAATGACTGTCCCTCGTTCCCATGAGCGTAACTGTTGGGGATTGTCAGTCAGGCGCAGACCGTGTCGTTCCAGCCGCGCCGGGATAGGGTGCATCTGCCGGGCATACCAGCCGGGGTTAAACCAGGGGCGGGCTGATGGTGATGGCTGTATCCAGCGCTGCATCGTTGGCAGATCAAACGGGGTATCCAGCTCGAGCAGGGGCAGATCAGCCAGCGCTACCCAACGACCGGCAGAGGGTAGGTCGCCGGACTGCCACTCCATCGCATACAGATTGCGGATCAACGGCGGGTCACCGGGTGTGTATTGGGTATTGAGGCAGCGCAGTGTCGTGACCGTCAGGCCGTAGTGCTGGCGTATCGCCTGATTGACAGGCGCACAGCTTTGCCAGAAATGCGCCGCGGTCGTGACTTGTGGCAGGGTGAAGCGATAGTCGTTCTCAAGCAGCAATAGCTGACCGGTGCGTTCAATCAGCGCGTAATCGTGGTGAAGCGGTTTCATTGAAGAAATTCATCCTCGTCAGGTGGCAGCATCAACTGGCGCATCCTGAGGATGCGCGACGGAAATCACACAGACGAACGCGAATGAATTAGCGTAACATGACACGCTCCTGATGAGGTCAGGCAGCAGTGTAGCACAAGCGTTTCAGCTTGCCCAGGATGATCGCTTCCAACGCATCACCGTTGCCCTGCTGCACCAGCGTGTTGATTGATGGCTTCACGTGCCTTCCTTTCTGCTCGATTATTCAATTAAACATACCGTCAGGTGATTTGTGACAAAACAACAGAGCGATACCACAGCGATCCGGTTCGACAGTCTTACCGTTTCGAGGTATCCTAAGAAGGCATCTCAACCCTCCCCGTTTGTGATTCCCGTTCAATGGAAGGACTCAATTGATGTTCAAAGATGTAGGCCAGATCACAAAATCGTTGGGCGAGCAGCAGTATATTTCGACGGATGAAATCTCGACGGTTATGTTCCTGGCTGACAAACTGGAAAAACCTGTCCTGACCGAAGGACCAGCCGGTGTCGGAAAGACCGAACTGGCAAAAGCCTGGGCCAAAGTCAGCGGGCGCGAATTGATCCGCCTGCAATGTTATGAAGGGCTGGACGAGAGCAAGGCACTGTATGAATGGGAATATGCCAAACAGATGCTCTATACCCAGCTTCTCCGCGACAAGCTGAGCGAAATCCTCGCCAAAACCGGCAGCCTGACCGAAGCGGCAGATCGCCTGGGCAAGGAGGAGAATGTCTTTTTCTCCGAACGTTTCCTGCTGGCGCGCCCGCTGCTAAAAGCCATCACCTCACCGCAGCCCGTCGTGCTGCTGATCGATGAGATTGATCGTGCCGATGCCGAATTTGAAGCCTTCCTGCTGGAGATCCTGAGCGATTTTCAGGTTTCGGTGCCGGAATTGGGGACGATTAAAGCCCATCACATGCCCACGGTTGTGTTGACCAGCAACAATACCCGTGAGCTTTCCGAAGCGCTCAAACGGCGCTGCCTCTACCTCTTCATCGATTACCCCAGCCACGAAGCTGAGCTTCAGATCGTCAAGATGCGAGTACCGGAACTCAAGGATCGGTTGGCACAACAGGCGGTGGAAGCTGTACAAAGCCTGCGCCAGATGGATCTGAAGAAGAACCCCAGCGTCTCCGAGACGATTGACTGGGCCAAGTCGCTGGTGATGCTCAACGCCGACACGCTGGATCGGCAGACGCTGGAGACCACCCTGACAGTGCTGCTGAAGCATGAGAGCGATGTCCAGAAAGCCAAACGCGCGCTGACCGCCGGACGCGAACATCCCCTGAATCGGCGTCAGGGCGGCGACGGTAACCTGCCGCAGCAGGGACGGCGCGGCTGGAACTAATCCCCATTTCATCAGGTAAGGGGCGACTCGCAGCTCGCCCCAGCCTGTTTAGGCCTCTGTAAGCAGCCTGGATCGGTCAGGCCGCTTCCGGCAGCGCAGGCGGAACCGCCAGGTAGCTGAGGAACAATCCGACGATGCCAGCGATGAATGGTACGCCCAGCCACATATGAATTGCCCACCATAAGCCACGCGCCGATTCGGCATTGAGCAGCAGCAGATAGACCAGTGCCAGTGCCAGCGGGACGATCAGGCTGAACAGGCGCAGCCCCAGCCGGTTGTTGACCGAAGGCCTCAACCCTCTCATCAAACCATCGGCCAAAAGACCGATCACCGGCCCGACCAGCAGGAGCTGCGGCAGCTCCTCCACCCGCCCCCAGTTCATCAGCCACATCAGCGTGGCATTGACCGAGACGATCAGCGTCCACGTCCCAAATGGCAGCGTCCAGCGGCGCAGCGCGAACAGCATCACACCCATCGTCAGGCTGCTGGGGATGATAATGCTCCAGATGCCCCAGACATCCGCCAGGAAGGCATCATTACCTGGTGCGCGCAGCAGCACCCATGGGGCGTTGTTGAAATGCGAATACTGGGTGAAGAAAGTCAGCACCGACAGGATGTACAGAAGCGTCAGGATCACGGGGAGAAGACCACGCCAGCCAGTGATCGTCTCGCGCCGCGACCAGGCTGCCCGCAACGGGCCCGTGATGAACAGAAACGCACCACTCGCCAGCAGCAGATGTGCCGGGCTGAGCAGGGCCTCGGTGTTGGCCTCGAAGCCGAAGGTCTCGTGCCACCAGAAATCGAAACCGCCGCCAGCAGCGAACAGCATAACGCCCACGAGCGCCAGACCATACCCCTGTGGCAGCGCCAGCGTGAAGCGATGTCCACGAAACACATTCCTTAGATGCGTAATGGTCAGCGCCAGTCCGACCGCTCCATAGCCAGAGTACAGCACCATATGCCAGGGAGTAAAGAAGGTGTTATCGACATAGCCATTATTGTGCGCCCAGCCATCGAGGAACAGGCCGCCGATGAACCATCCCACCAGCGCGACGATCAGCAGATCGAAACGCGGGCTGTCGGCTGGACGAGCTGTCGGGCGGGTGGTTGAGGGTAATCGGGTATCGCTCAATGGATTGGGTATAGCAGTCATCTATTTGCTCCTCATCAGTCGGAATCTCACTCACAATACGTAGCCGGAGCGATCTGGGTTTCACCTGTACCCAAACGGACTCACCGTCCGCTCTCGGCTTCTGCTATGATACAACTATAAGGGGAATCTGAGTCATGCGAACTGAACAGGCACACTTTTGGCACGCTGCTGCGCTGCACACGTCCTTCGATGCGTTGAATGCCACTTATATCACTCACACCTTCGCCAAACATACCCATGAAGGCTATGCCATCGCCCTCATCGAGCGCGGTCACGAAGCCTTCTATTATCGCGGTCAGGTGCATGTCGCCACCGTCGGCGAGATCATCGTCATCAACCCTGGCGAGAACCACACTGGCAACGCCATCCACGACCAGGGCTGGACTTATCGCGTCATCTATCCTGGCACGGATTTGCTGGTGCGGGTGGCACAGCAGGCCTGCGGCTGGACGGGGCAGGTGCCCTTCTTTGGCGGGCCGATTTTCCGCGATGTCGAGGTGTTTGAGCGTCTGCATCAGGCGCATCAGGCGCTGGAGAATTCGCCCAGCGCACTCGAACGCGAAAGCCGCCTCATCAGTGGGCTGGCGCTGCTGATTGGGCGGCACGCTGACCATCACATTCGCTATGCTCCCCGGCTTAGCCCGGATGACCGGCATCTCCAGCAGGCGCAGGATTATCTGGAGCAGCATTATGCCGAGGATGTCTCATTGGAAAGATTGGCGCAGCTCGTCCACCTCAGCCCCTATCATCTCAGCCGCTTGTTTCATGCCCGGCTGGGGCTGCCGCCGCACGCCTATCTCAACCAGGTGCGCGTCCGTCATGCCCGGCGACTACTGGCACAGCGGCTGCCGATTGCCGAGATCGCCCTGGCGGTGGGCTTCGCTGACCAGAGCCATCTGACGAAAGCCTTCAAACGGATTGTCGGGGTATCGCCAGGGCAGTACAGCCGTAGTGCCGAGTAGGGCAAAGTGGCTGGTTCCGTATCATGAGTTGTCGTCGTTGAACCGTTGCAGGAAGAAGAAGCAAGAATCGATTTGGGCGGGGATAGGCACAAGGTCAAACTTTCTTGCAGGGATAGTCTCCGGTCATCTGTTCAGCCAATCGGTGCTTTACACGCTCCTCATCATTCAGACGCAGCACGAGGACAGTCAGCCGACCTTCAGGAGTCAGCCCACTCAGCGTGGCATCGGGATTAATCGTAAAGTGTTCATCCCACTGCTGCTGACGTGGATGATAGAGTCGGCTCGCATCACCGGTTAAGGGATCGAGCGCGGCGACGTTACTCCCTTTGTAGATGTTGCAGTCGTAACGGGCCAGACACAAATTGTCAGCGCTATCGGTTCCACCGTGCTTGATGGCGATAATGTGATCAATCTGAAAGCCGACCAAACGCCCGGTCGGCGATACCCGGCAATATTCACGACAGTTTCCCGCACGTTGGCGAACAAACCGTTTCTGTTCGCTGCTAAAGCTCATTCAGATTGCTGCTTCAATTTGAGCTTCATCTTGCTTTTGAGCAACGAAAACATGCGATCGACCTTGAGGAACTCGTCGAGTTCTTCGCGCTCACCCGGCGTGATCTGATCTTCACCATTCCGTTCGGCCAGATAGTCAGCACGTTGTTGCAGATCATCCGGCAGATGATAGGCGATGATCTCTTGCGAGGATGGCTCAGTTGCCAGGAAATCAGTAATCACATCAAACAGCGTGCGGGCTGGTGTATGGAACATCGAGCAACCTCCAAGACTCGTTCGGATTTATTCTAACATTTTTCGCGGTCGGGATGCGCCACAGTTGGATCAGGCAGCCCCGGACTCAGTTCCATTGCTAACCAACTGACATCCGGCACGGCAACAGTCGCGGACTCATCCTTCGGTGACGGGGTTACGCTCAAGGGGATCATCGGCCATGCTGCCATAGGTTTCATCAAAATAGCCAATCGGATACCCCAGCGCATCAACCGGTTCATCGGTGATCGTTTGCATCACCAATACAATTTCAAGCTCCTGATCGGCTTGATTGGTCGGTATTTCCAGCCGTAGAATGCCATCTTTATCAGCACGCGCCTTTAAGGTGAGTGTTTGCATGACGTGCCTTCTTTCGCTTCACTTTTTCCCTATTCTAACATCATTCGCGTTCCCCTTGCGCTACACTTACACTCGTCAGCTTCGGAATCAGCCCTAATGTCCGTCGCTATTCGATTGACCGTCGTTGAATCATTACATGAAGGGCACAGAAAAGTCGTTTTGGGGATAGATCTAGCCGTTATTCATCGTTATTTTCACGGATAATGATAACTTGTCCCGGTTTAAGCGTTGTCAGCGCCTCGCGTACCCTCGGCATGAGGGGCAGCAAGGTGGAGAACTTGTTGTTGGCTGCGCGCAGCACGATAAAGCCAACCGGCTGACTGGCAAGTTGTTGCTGATTTTCCAGGTTATTGTCGATCGTGATCAATACGTCGAACACCCCTGCCATCAACCGCAGCAGCGTACCGTTCTTCTTGCCAGCCCAACCCGCATCTGGGACTGTTTTGACCTCATGATCAGGTAATTCATGCTTGAGCTTCCGTGGCAGACACTCATCAATGAGGATCTTCATGCGCTGCCATCGCTCCCGCTTCTTGCAGGAATTGAATCACCTGTTCGCGGGTGACTGTCGGGAAGTCATCCAGAAACGCATCGATAGTCTCGCCTGTAGCGAGGTAATCAATCAGATTCCCGACCGGGACGCGTGTGCCACGAAAGACCGGCATCCCACTCAGAATTTCCGGGTCTTTGACGATCACGGACTCGTCCATAGTTGACCTCCATTGTTGACTTGTTTCCATTCTATCATCATTGACTCGGCGGACTCAGTTTCATAGCCCACGAACTGACAACCACCATCGTCCGTCATCGCAGGAAGTGTGTCGTTCTGAGCGGGGATTAGCAGCGCACATGCCTGATAAACAGGCAAGAACAGGCAAAGTTACGAATATAATTATGGTTGATCGATCCAGGTTGTATACCCTGCCGGCCTCCCTCAGAACAGGCGCGCCAGACAGCCGCCATCGGCCACAATCTCGCTGCCATGAATGAAGGCGGCCTGATCGCTGCACAGGAACAGCGCCACCTGGGCGATGTCATCCGGCTGACCGAAGCGCCCCAGTGGATGCCAGCCGAGGAGGTATTGACGCCGCGCCTCGCTCTCTTCGGGCGGCAGCGAGTCAAAATAGGCTTTGAGCGCATCGGTCTCAATTGCCCCCGGCGAGATGCAGTTGACGCGAATGTGCTTCGGCCCCAGCTCCAACGCCAGGGTGCGCGTCAAGCTGACGATGCCACCCTTGGCCGCTGCATAAGCCGATGTGCCGGGCAGGGTGGCGCTGGCATGAACCGAGGCGATGTTGACGATGCGCCCACCGCCCCGCCGCTCCATCTGTGGCACGGCGGCCTGGACGCAGTAGAAAATCCCCTTCAGGTCAACCGCCATCGTCTTGTCCCAGATGGCAGCGGTGTAATCCATCAGTGGCAGAAATGGGACATAACCGGCGTTGTTGATGAGCGTCGTCACCGCGCCGAAATGATGCTGTGCCTGGTAGAACATCGCGCGCACCGCTGCCTCATCGGCTACATCAGCCTGCACCGCAATGGCCTGCCCACCACGCTCATTGATCGTTCGGGTGGTGGCTTCGGCGGTCTCGCGCTGAAGATCATTGACCACGACACGGCTGCCGCGTTGGGCGAAAGCATAAGCCGTCGCCTGACCAATCCCCTGCCCCGCGCCGGTGATGACGACCACCTGTTCCTTAAAGTCCATGTCACATGATCCCGTATTTGGCGAAGGCTTCGGTCGCGCTCATGCCAGCTTCGATGGCCTGCTTGACCGTCTTTTCGCCGCGCGCTTTCTCCAGCGCCTTGACGAACACCTCTTCTTCGGCTGCTTTCGGCACAACGCACACACCATCCAGATCGCCGAAGATGATGTCGCCGGGTTGAACCTGAACGCCGCTGATCTCCAGCGGAACGCGGAAGTCGATCACCTTGCCGCGTGGTGCCTGATCCTGAGCATAGCGTCCATAGGAAAAGACCGGGAAGCCCATCTCCAGGATGGCTTTGGTATCGCGCGAGTAGCCGTTCATCACCGCACCCACCGCGCCCAGCTTGAGCGCCCGCGTGCTCATCAGCTCGCCCCACAGGGCATAGGTCGGTGATGCGCCGGTGCAGACATAGACCTCATTCGGCTTGAGATCGTCCAGCGCTTCCAGCATCAGGCCAAAAGACTTCGCCAGGATCGGGTTCTGGCTGGCGCTGGTTTTGTTCTCAGTCACATCAGCTTCCAGCACCGTCATCGCCCGGCCAATCGTCACCATATCGAGCGCCAGCGGCTGAATCTGGGGCGGCAGAAATTGGCGCTGCAAGCCCAGCTTATCCATGATGTCGCCGACAACAGCGGTGAATAATTCGCGGCGCGCCAGTTGAAACAAGTCGGCATCGGATTGCCATAAACCCATGAGCGGAACTCCCGTGCTGTGGATGCGGTTGAATGATAGGGTATTCTATCAGCCGCTGTCGGGGTTGCCATGTGTCAGGGTTGCTCTGGATGGATGAGACCCGATCAGCGCGTCACCCCAGCAGCATCCGCAGGCCGATGATCAGCAGCAGCACCAACACAATCCGTCGGAACCATACTTCGTTGATCGACCGATCCAGCCAGAAGCCAGTCAATACCCCCAGCGCGATCAGCGGCAGGGCGATCAGGTAATTCTGCAACACTGCTACGTCGTAATGGCCGGCGACCAGGTGGGCGATCACTACGCTGACGCTGTTGACCATCAGCAGCACCTGTAGATTTCCCTTGAACTCAGCCGTTCCCCAGCGGCGGCACATGCCCCAGATCACATACGGCGGCCCGCCGGTGTTATAGGCACCATGCAACAGGCCAGAGGCGAAGCCAAAGGCCGTTCCCCAGACTGGGTTATGAATTTCTGGCAGGCGCGGCGCGAACAGACTGTAGAGCGAATAGACCACCAGCAGGATACCGAGGGCGGTCAGGATGATGCGCTCGTCCAACTGTGAGAGCGCCAGCACACCCAGTGGAATCCCGATCAGCGATCCACCGATTAACGGCCACAGTCCACGAAATGTGACGGCGCGCCCGTAGCGGAACAGCATCACCAGTTGCGTCGTCACGGCCATCAGCGCCACCAGCGCCCCCGCCGCCACCGGTTCCATCATCTGTACCAGCAGCGGCATCGAGACCAGCGCCAGCCCCGACCCAGAAATCGCCTGGGTCAGAATGGCAAAATAAACAATCAGCGCCAGCAGCACAATATTCATCGCATGGATCTCGCCCAATTCAACTACGCCCTGCCAGATTATGTCCCGGTTTGAGCAGCTTGACCAATGACAACGGCATGCCGTGGCAATTGAAAACGGTTCCGACTCGACCTTGACAGCCCTCTCATCAGGGGTTCTAATCCCCTTTATCATTTGTTTCCCGTGCAGACAGGAGTAGCCCCCCTCCGCATGACAAACTTTCACCAGTTGATACAATCGCCTCCCTCCAGCCGCGACGCCTGGGAAACCGCTGCCCAGGATGTGCGCACCCGTCTGTGGCAGCTTCTGGGTGATTTACCGCCCACCTTCATTCCCCAGCCAACCCTGCGCGAACGCAGCCACGCCGACGGCTATACCCGCGAGTCGTTGATGTTCGACAACGGCACCGGTTCTATCGTCTACGGCACACTGCTCATCCCCGATGGGCTGACCGGCC
Source organism: Anaerolineae bacterium (assembly GCA_022843385.1). Lineage (GTDB taxonomy): Bacteria > Chloroflexota > Anaerolineae > Aggregatilineales > Phototrophicaceae > CFX2. The sequence continues at coordinate 166,758 of JALHNT010000008.1, forward strand.
CGGCTCCAGCAGTGCTGTATCATCACATGCACGGCGGCCGACATGAGATCGGCAAGGAAGAGTTGTGGCAGGACTGGCTGATCGGGCTTCAGCCGGGGCCAGCGCTGGTGAAAGCCGGTTATGTCGTGCTGGCGATTGATGCTTATGGCTTCAACGAACGCGAGATGCAGGGACCAGCCGGGGAGCGCGAACGCGGGCGCGATACCGAGACGGCCTGGTTCAAGCACTTCGTCTGGCAGGGACAAACGCTATGGGGCATGATGGTGCGCGACGATCAGTTGGCGCTCAATTACCTGTGTTCGCGCCCGGAGGTGGATGCGAGCCGCATCGCCGCGACCGGCATGAGTCTGGGTGGGTCGCGCACCACCTGGTTGGCCGCGCTGGATGACCGCCTCAAGGTGGTGGTGCCAGTGGCGCAGATGAATCGTTATGCCGAATTCTCCGCCAGCGGCAATTACAACATGCACAGCATTTATTACTATGTCCCCGGCTTCCGCAAGACCGGCCTGGAGATGGAAGCGCTGGTCAGCCTGGTGGCACCGCGCCCGCAGATGATCCTGATCGGCGACAGCGACCCGCTCTCGCCCATCGAGGGCGTCCACAAAATTATCGCCTACGCCGGTGCGATTTATGATCTGTATGGCGCGTCTGAGGCGCTGGTGACCCATATCTACCCCGGCATGGGGCATGGCTATACGACCGGTATGTTTTCGACGATGATGCAATTCTTGAACAAGTGGCTTTAGGAGCAGTAGAGCGTGACACCCCCTAAAATTGTGATGATCGGTGCCGGCAGTGCGATATTTGGTTTAGGTGCGCTGGCGCGGCTGATGCAGTCCCCTCGGTTGCGCGGCTCGGAGCTGGCGCTGGTCGATATTGATGCCGCCGGTCTGCAAACCATGACGTGGCTGGCCGAGAAAATGAACGCCGCCTGGGATGCCGGCATGACCATCAGTGCCTCGACCGAGCGAACCGAGGCGCTGCCCGGCGCGGATTTTGTGATCGTGTCGATTCAGGTTGGCCCACGTGAAACCGTCTGGGAAATGGACTGGAAGATCCCGCTGCGGCACGGAGTCCGCCAGCCGTATGCCGAGAACGGCGGCCCCGGTGCCTTCTCCCACACCGCCCGCAACCTGCCGGTGATGCTCGACATCGCCCGCGATATGGAGCGGCTGTGTCCGAATGCCTGGTATCTCAACCTGACCAATCCCCTCATCCGCCTGACCTATGCCGTCCATCGTTACACCAACGTCAAGGTGCTGGGGCTGTGTCATCAACTGCTGTGGGGTTACGCGATGGCAATGGCCGTGCTGGCCGATCGCTGGGATGTGCCGGTGCCAGAGCATTTCCACGTCCACACCGATGCCGAGAATATGCCCAGCTTCATCCCGGTGGCGCTGGCCGGGCTGGAACATCTGGAGATCAAGGCCGCTGGCATCAACCATTTCTCCTGGGTTTATGACATCCGCGACAAGCACACCGGCGAAGATCTGTACCCGCTGCTGCGCGAACGCTGGCTGAACGGTTATCGCCGGGACTTCGAGCCGCTTTCGCGCGAGATCTTCCAGATTTTTGGCATGATGCCGACCGCTGGCGACAGTCACATGTGCGAGTATCTGTCCTACGTCCACGATCCGGTCACCCGCCCCTGGGAGAAATATGATCTTAAGCTGCAAAGCTGGGAAGGCAACCGTCGTCGCCGCGCCGAACGCTGGGAGTTAGCACATGCCATCGTCAACGGTCAACGCTCGGTCGATGATCTGAAGGATCTGCGCCGCTTCTCGATCCTGGAAGAACCGGTGCCGGAGATGATCGAAGCGCTGACTTTCAACGACAACTACTACAGCCATCAGTTGAATATCCCCAACACCAATGGCTTGATCCCTAACCTGCCGACCGATGCCATCGTCGAAGTGCCGGGTATCCTCTCCGGTGCCGGCATTCAGGGGTTGGGCTTCCCGCCGCTCCCAGAAGGCATCGCTGAACTCTGCCGCCGTGAACTGGTGCGGAGCAAGGTGGTGGTCGAAGCGGCCGTGAGCGGGGATCGTGATCTGGCGTTGCAGGCGCTCCTGCTTGACCCGATGATCACCGATATTGATACGGCGCGGGCTATCCGCGATGATCTGCTGCGCGAGTTCGCCGAGTATCTGCCGCAGTTCAGCGGCGCACGCGGCCCACTGGCCTAGAAGCAATAGCGCGATCTGAGGGGCAGCCCCGCGGCTTGCCCTTTCAGTAAACCGTATCCAGATTTCAAATGGATGGGTGGTGTGCCTGCTACCCCGGCTTCCACATCTCCAGGAATTGACGCGCATCGACGAAATGACCGTTGACCGCCATCTCCCAGTGGAAGTGCGGGCCGCTGGTGCGCCCAGTGTTGCCCACCGTGCCGATGACCTGCCCCTCGGCGATGCTCTGCCCGCGTGTGACATGAGTCTGTGACAGATGACAGTAGGTCGAATACACGCCGTAGCCATGATCGATGATGACGATGTTGCCGCGAATATCCATGAAGCCGGTATAGGCCACCTGGCCCGCCGCGCTCGCCAGCAGCGGTTGACCCAGCGTGGCGCGGATGTCCCAGCCGGTGTGGCGGGTCTGCATCACCTGATTGAAGTTGCGGAAGGCACCGAAGGGGGAAGTCAGTTCGCCGCCAGGAATAGGCAGGTGAAAGCCGCGCCCATCCCACAGCCGTTCCAGCGTGAACTGGCTGAAGATGCTCTCCAGCCGCGCCAGTTCGTTGCGCTCGATCTCCGGGTCAATCAGATAGGCTTTGTCGGGCGGCAGCGTGATGTCCTGGCGGATGAAGTTGCCGATGCCCACATCGACCTGGGTGTTGATGGTCTGGCGCGTGTCGTCGGCATACCACACAAAAATATCGAGGTCATAGGCGCGGGTGATCTGTTCCATGCTGGGCGAGAGATAGCCGTAGAAGCCGTCGCCTTCCACCGCAAACATCTCGATCAGCTCGTCGAACAGGCGGAAGCGCGCCCCGGCCATCCCCTCGCCGCTGACCCGGATCAGCCGGGTTTCGCCCTGCGGCAGGGTATCGAAGTAGAATTCAACCGTCGTTCGTTCCTGGGTGAGGCTGTTGATCGGCAGCGGTCGGGGGATCGGCGTCGCGGTCAGCACATCCGGCGTCGGCATCGGCCCACCGGGCGTGGCATCCTGTGCCGCGACCGGCAACAGCAGGCTCAGGCTCAACACCAGCCCCAGCGCCGTGAACGAGAGCATCCATTTCAATGAGACACGCATACCCATCAACCGCCAAACCAACCGGACGAACGAGGCGTTAGTATCGCATCCTGTCAGCGGCGGCGCAAGGGGACGGCGGTCAAACGCTGGCCTGGTCGCGCATCTGGCGGATGAGGGCGTGCGCTTCTTCCAGCGTGGCGACATGCAGCAGCGACAGCGGTTTGGTCGATTCATCCGGGTTGAGCTGTCTGTAAATATTCAGCACCATTTTGAGAAAGCGATCGGCATCCACATACACATTCACGCCGGAGAAATTGACCATGTGCTGGCCGATTTCCCCCATCCGGCTGATGTACATCACCGCGTTATCGTCCGGGAAATGGCGAGTGTTGCGCATATCGATGATACAGTCCACCGTGTGTCCAGCCTCGATCATCATCCCGCGCGCCCGGTCAATCGACCGAAAGGCGTCACCCCAGCTCCACTCGCCTGCATAGTGATAGCGCAGCATCGTCTGTTCAGCGTCATCCCAAATTACGTCTACACTCATGCGGCAAATCCTCTTTAAGCGTCGCTCTCATTGTACACTGCGCTGGGTTCAGATTGGCTGCAAATGGTCTATGGGTCTATAGCCACACCGGATGAGGCAGCATCCCGCGCCGCCGCACCGCCCATAACGCCAGCCCCAGCGAACCCGCCAGCAGGACGGTGTACATCAGGGCAGTGGCAATAGTCGGATAAACGGCACGATGAAGCCGAAAATACTCGACGCAGAAGATTAACCGAAAGATGCCGGTCATGCCGCCATCGGTGACAATGGTTGCAGTGAAGAATTGCCACTGAAAAAGATAATTGCGTGAAGGGTTGAGATAAAGGTAGTACAGCATAAAAAACAAGGGGATTCCCATGCGGGCCACCATAGCACCAATAAAGGCTAATGTGCGTTGCCGCACGATAACTCTAGCTGCAAACCCCAATAGACTCGATGTGCCTAACTCCAGAATAGAAAAGGCTATCGCTGAACTTAATGCAATCAGAGTCCTGCTGACTGGTAAACGCTCTGGTAGATAAACGAATCGCTTCGCATCGTCTATGCATTGCTTCCAAAGCTGTTGTGCATTGATGACACAGGTCAAATGTAGATGACTGTCCGTCAATAGACTGGAGCTATTAAAGCTGTAGATGACCAATAGTATCAATATCAGGCGGGTCAGCCCAAGTATGAGTAGGCTGTAACGACTGGCATACACGGCTGAATGCCAGCATCCCAGAACATATCGAACAGAAGTGATCGGTGTCAGGATTAGCATATCCCAATGTCGCCCTAAATCTTCTTCTGCGATCACTGAGCCAGACCAAAGAAAGCGAATAGTCGTTACGACATAAACCGCGAAGTGGACACCAGTCACATATAGTTGAACTGGAGGAGAACTGAACCAGAATGCTGTTGAGTGGATTCTATGTGACCAGTCAAGATAGATAAACACCAGCACCAGAAACACCCCCAGCGGCACCAGTAGGATTCCGGCGCGTTCGATCTGTCCCCACCGGCTGAGGGTTGTTTGACGTTGGGCGCGGCGCAGAATCGGGTTGGTGCTGAGACGGTTGGGCAGCAGCATGAGCAGCCTCCTCCTGAATCATTTGCAGCGCGACTCTAACGCCAGCAAGAGACTCTGTCATCACCGGTCAGGCTACGCTTCCCCGACGATTTGAGGAAATTCAACAGGAGGCAATTGGAGAGGGATAAAACACCTGTGCCTGGTTCAACACAGCCTGACGAAAGTAGCGACTCAAATCCTGTTCGGTACGCAAGTCCACCTTACGCCCGAACAGACGGCTCAAGACGAGTTCCTGCTCGGCCATATCGATCAGCGTGACGACGGCGCCCGGCTCGTACTCCACCAGCACATCCAGATCGCTCTCCGGGGTGAAGTCCGCGCCCAGCACCGAGCCGAACCACGACAGGCGGCGAATCGCCCGTTGTTCACAGAAGTGGGATAATTCAGCGTAGGGGACGGGTATTGGCACGGTCATCAGCGACAATCCAACTATGGACATCTAACCTGATTATACCGCAACCGTCTCACTCGCTGCGGAGGGCGCGGGTGATGACCATCTGCCCCAGGCGCCACGCCGGATACAACCCCGCCGCCAGCGAGGCCAGCACCGCCACCGCGAACGCCTGCACAAATTCCCCCGGCAGCAGGTGAAGCTGCATCGTCCAGCCGAACGAGCGCACATTGATGACATACACCAGCACCAGCGCCAGTGCCAACCCGATCGGCAGCGCCAGCGCCCCGGCGGTGAAGCCCATCAGCCCGGTTTGCAGCAGGGTATAGCGCCAGAGCTGCGGCGTCGTCATGCCCGTCGCCCGCATCACCCCGTACTGGCGCGACTGCTCCAGTTGCAACGACATCAACGCGCTCAACACGCCGATGAAAGCCACCACCGTCGCCAGCAGTTGCAGCGCCCCGGTGATGGCGAAGGCATTCTCGAACACCACGAACACCCCGTAGCGCAGATCGCCGTAGCTCTGCACCCGCAGATCATAGCCGCGCAGCGTCTCGCGCTGGAGTGTATCGATCACCGCCTGGGTATCGGCACCGGGCGTGACATACACCGCGATGTTGGTGATGTACGGGTCATTCCACAGCCGCCGGTAGACCGGCTCGGCCATGAACACCGTCCCCTGATCAGTGGTGTAATCATAGAACACACCGGCCACTGTGAACGTCTGCTCACCCTGATCGGTCAGCAGCGCCAGGCGATTGTTCTGCGGCGTGATGCCCCGACGAAAGGCGAACGGCTCGCTGACGATCAGCGCGCCCCCCTGCATCGCCGCCCAGTAATCCCCGTCAGGCGCGTTGTTCCAGATGAAGCTGCGCCGCCCGCCGGAGACATCCCGATCAATCACCGTCAGATTGACCAGCGGTAGCTCAGGATAAGCCGGGGCTGCCACTCGCGAGTCACGGACAATCGCCGTCGACTCCACCCCCGGCACCGCCCGAATGGCCTGCACCAGCGCCGGATCGGTGTTGGGCTGGGCGCTGGTGACCGTCAGCAGCGGCGGCGAAATATAGATGTCGGCGTTCAGGGTGGTATCCAGCCAGTCGGCCACCGTGTTGCGGAAGCTGCCGACCATGACGCTGACCCCCACGATCACACTCACGGCAATCGTCAGCGCTGCCACCGCGATGCTGGTGCGACTGAGCGAGCGCGTCACCGAGCGCGGGGCCATCCGCCCCACCACACCGAACAGCCGCCCCGTCACTGGAGCCGCCAGCCGCATCAGCGCGATCATGACGATGGGGGTGAAGAGGGCGCTGCCGATGACGATGCAGAACAGCGCCAGAAAACTGACGATGATGCTGGTGGTCGGCAGTTGCAGCAAGCCAATCCCCAGCAGATTCGCCAGCAGCGCCGCCACCGTCATCACCGGGATCAAGCGCTGCGCCCGTCGCTCATAATCGGAACGGCGCATCGTCCCCGCTGGCGGAGTCCGCGTGGCTTCATAAGCCGGGATCAGCGCCGCGATCAACGCCGCCGCCAGCCCGATGACCGCGCCCTTCAGCAGCGTCTCCAGCGGCACCACGATGCTCTGCACATTGACGGTGAAGAACAGATCGCTGACGGTGGTCGAGACCAGCCGCACCGCTGCCCGGCCAAAGATGATCCCCAGCGCTAACCCCAGCACCGTCCCGATCAGACCGAGCAGGGCGGCTTCCCCCAGGATCAGCGTGAACACCTGCTGCCGCGTCGCCCCCAGCGCCCGCAGGATGCCCAGCAGCGGACGGCGCTGCACCACGCTGAAGGTGACGGTGTTGTAGATCAGAAAGACGCCCACCACCAGCGCCAGCAGACTGAGCGCCTGAAGGTTCAGCTCGAAGGCGGCGGTCATCTGCTCGATGGTCGTGTTATCGGCATTGGCGTTCATCAGACTCGCCCCGGCCGGCAGCCGGTCACGGATCAGTTGCAGGTCGTAATCGGGCGGCAGGATCAGGTCGATGCGCGTGATCTGCCCCGGCGACCCGGCGATGGCCTGGGCGGTGGCGATGTCGGTCAGCAGCAGGTTATCGAGCGCCTGTTGGCTGGCGCGGTCAGCCGGTTGCAGCAGCCCGATGATCGTCAGCGCCGCCCGCCGGTCATTGGCCTGCACCAGCAGTTCATCCCCCGCTTGCAGGCCGAAGCGCTCGGCCAGCGTCGCGCTCAGGAGGACAGTGTTCGGTTGGGCGATGAAGGCATTGATGGCGTCGGCGGCGTTCCCGGCGGGGTTGCTGCTCCCGCCCGGCTCATCCGATTGGGTCACCGCCACGCTGGTCAGATAGCTGCGGAACGGCGCTTCCGCCAGCGGGTCCACCCCCAGCAGTTGCAGCGGTTGATCGCCGGTGTTCACCCCGCGCACATAGGTCTCGATGATCGGCGCACTCTGCCGCAGCCCCAGTTCCAGCCGCACCGTCCGATACAACCCGGTGGGCAGCCCGCCCGGCCCGCCGATGATCTGGTGAGTGGATTGCCCGGCGATGCTCTCCGCGCTCAGGTTGAAGGCGCGATTGGCCGAGCTGTTGGCGATGTCGATGGCGATCACCATCGCCACCCCCAGCGCGATCCCCAGCACGAACAGGACGCTTTGTAACAGGCGGCGGCTGATATAGCGCTGCGCCAGACGAACCATCATGGCAATTGACCCGCAGGTTAACCGATCTCTCGTTAGTATACGGGCATTTGTGAAGCCGTGAACAAACGTTTAGCGGATGTTCATGCGGGGTGCGTCACACCGCGCCATAGGGATATTTTGTCGTCCGTTCGATACATCCAACATCATCCGTAGGGGCGGTTCGCGAACCGCCCCTACAGCCCCTACAGATTATCACGCACATACAGGTTATCCTGCCGCCAGTTAGCGGGATTGCTCTGAATGTACTGCCGAATGGCATTCAGACCGGCTTCATTGCGGATGATATGTTCGTAATAATTCCGCTGCCAGACCGGTGCGCCGGGCGTGTCGCGCTGCTGGTTAATCACTTTAGCCGACATCGTCTTAAATGCGCCAATCAATCGTCCCAACGGTTTCCGCTCTGTAGGGGCGGTTCGTGAACCGCCCTCTGTTGGTGAACCGCCCTTGTCCGTAATCAGCAATATCCCGTGCAGATGATTTGGCATCACCACCCAGGCATCCAACACCACATAAGGGTATCGTTCTGCCAACCCTGCCCAACTTTCACCAACAATCTTCCCATATTCGTTCAGGCACATCTCCATCGTGTCGTTGATGTTTCCGAATAATTCACCGCGATCTGCCGTACAAACGGTGACAAAATACGCGCCTTCCTGCCGGTAATCATAATCGCGCAGGCGGATGCTGTGCCGATGGTGTTTTTCGGGATCATATGGCATAGGCACTCCCTTCTCGGAAACAGTCCGTAGGGGCGGTTCGCGAACCGCCCCTACATGCCATTATCAGTCAGTATAATTCGATCTATGAAGGCGTGAACAAACGTTTAGCGGATGTTCATGCGGGGCGAAATAGACCGTGCGAATCCCGTAGCGTCAGAAACGAATTTCGCTACAATAATCTTATCTCAGGAGTCTGGGAGGCATCATCATCGTCGCGCGCGTCATTCGCTATCTGATCTTCGTAGCTCTGCTGGTCGTCTTTTTGGGCGCATCAGTTGTAACCATTTCGTCCGGTGGTGAAAACATCGGTCTGGCATTGGCGACGGCGCTGCTGGCGGTAATGGGCTTCCCCCAGACCTACGAATGGCTGAATGATCGCATCGGCCCGGCCCGTGATCTCCGTCCTAAAGATGCCGGACGCCCAGATCAACCCGGCACAGTGGACGAGTATCTCGCTGGACGACTTCGTGCCTTTGCCGATGAGGAACGCCGTTTTGTGCCATTGGAACTGGTCGTCAAGCCGGAGTATCAATCAGGCGAATCGGCCCCCACCGATGACATTGACAGCCTATACCGCCAGTATCAAGGACGCTTCGTCCTGATCGGCGACCCCGGCGCGGGAAAATCGACCAGCCTGCGCGCCCTGATGCGTCAGGCTATTCAGCGCTATCGGCAAGACCCACGCAGCTACCCCATCCCGGTCTGGATCAGTCTGGGCGAAGGCGCGAATCCAGTGGATTTCGATGCCCTGCTCAAGAAATGGTGGGACGAGCGTTGTTATCTGCCGGGCACACCCGAAAAGGAAATCCGCCAGAACCACCTGTTGCTTTTCCTCGATGGTCTGAACGAGATGCCGTTTGACAGCCGTGATGACCGGGCGCAGGCGCTGCGAACCTTTCTCGAACATAACCGCGAAGTCCAGGCCATCGTGACCTGCCGCATCCGCGATTATGAAGATGATGAGAAGCTCAAGCTGCCGCTGCCGGTGGTGCAGGTGCTACCACTCGATGATGACCGCATTCAGGACTTCATCACTCGAAACGGCGGCGATGACCGGCTGTGGCAGGCGATCCAGGACGATGAGGTGCCGCGTTCGCTGGCGGCTAACCCTTACAATCTGTACCAGCTCATCCAGGTGTACCGTGATCCAGCGCGCAAGGCTGAAGATACCCCGCTTCCACGCGACCTGAAACAGCTTTACCGCAGGTATCTGCGCGTGACCTATGATCGTTATACCCGCGAACGCCTGGAGCAGCGCGACTCGCAGACCCCTTTGCTCAAGCTGCCCCTGCCCAAACTGGAGAAACGCCTGGGGCAGCTTGGCTTTGCCATGCTGGCTGAGCGGAAAGGTGCCTCCGCCGATCTGGAGTGGGCACTGCACAGGCGGCGGCGCTGGCGGTGGGGCGAGCAGGCCATCCAGGATGGTCTGGATCTGGGGGTGTTGGTTGGCGATGGACGAAACATCCGCTTCTACCACCAATCGCTGCATGGGTATTTCGCTATCGAACCGCTCAGCCGGGCGTTGACCGTCTCTGGCGGCTTTGACCGCCTTATCAAAAATCCAATCGCATTGATACGACAGATCGGCGATCTGGGTGAAGCCAGCAGACCAGCAGTGGATGCGCTTGTTCGAAAACTATCAAACATTGATGTGGATGTTCGCCGCGCTGTTGTTGATGCGCTAAGGCAGATCAAGGATACACGAGCCGTACCCGCTTTAATCGAGCGCCTATCTGATGGGGATTGGGTTATTTGCGTCGCTGTTGCTGGGGCGCTAGGGGCGATCAAGGATACACGAGCCGTACCCGCTTTAATCGAGCGCCTAACCGATCAGAATTCCAACGTTCGCCGTGTTGCTGCTTACGCGCTAAGGGAGATCAAAGATATACGAGCCGTACCCGTATTGATCGAGTGCCTGACCGATCAGAATTCCAACGTTCGCGGCGCTGCTGTTGAGGCGCTAGGGGCGATCAAGGATACACGAGCCATAACTGCTTTGATCGAACGCCTAGCTGATGAGGAGGATTGGGATATTCGCGACGCTGTTGCTAAGGCGCTAGTTCAGATTGGAGAAGCAGCCGTACCCGCATTGATCGAGTGCCTGACCGATCAGAATTCCAACGTTCGCGGCGCTGCTGTTGAGGCGCTAGGGGCGATCAAGGATACACGAGCCGTACCCGCTTTGATCGAACGCCTAGCTGAT